>NZ_BAFX01000097.1 GCF_000308815.1 Nocardia concava NBRC 100430 | reverse complement strand
GGTGCCCTCGATCAACCCCGCGGACAAGGTCCGCGACATCATCCAGCGGTACCGCGTGGCGCGCGAGCGGGCCGGGTTCGACCCGGCCGGCGGCGAAGTGCATCTCAGCTACAGCTCCTTCCTCGCCGATGACGCGGACACGGCGCTGCGGCTCGGCGAGCAGTTCGCGGACCACAATCACCGGGCGCTCGCGCAGGCCGTGGCCGGGTGGTCGACCACGCGCAGCACGCAGTACGCGGGCTATGAGAACATCGTCGGCCGGGTCGCCAAGGGGGACTTCGCGAGTCAGCTCGCCGCCGACAAGACGATTGTCGGCACACCCGCGCAGGTGAGCGATCAGATCGCCCGCATCCGCGAGGCGTTCGGCGAGGTCACCATCAGCCTGCAGGCCCCACCCAGCATCGCACCCGAAGACGTGGTGCGGCGCTCGGTGCAACTCTTCGCCGAGGAGGTGCTGCCGCACTTCGCGGAGCCCGCCGGCGAGCCAGACCCCGGCGTCGCGGCGGCCGCCGTCACGACGGGCCGATAGAAAATCACTCTCACGAAGGAATCGAGCATGGCACTGTTCGCGGTCATCACCAAGCAGCATCCGGTCGGCATCAGCGCCGACGAGTTCCGGCACCGGCTGCCGGAGGGGTTCGCGCATCACGTCGATCTGGTGAAGCGCGGAATCATCAAGCACAGCTGGATCATTGCCGGACAGTCCGGCGGGCTGAACGTCTACGAGGTGTCCAGCCACGAGGAACTCACCGACGCGCTGTACGGCAATCCGCTGTCCTCGCATCTGGAGTTCGATGTTTTCCCGCTGTCGGACCCGGGCGGCTTCGATGTCGACGAGTTCGCAACCCGGGACGCCGAAAAGGCCGCTGGTTAACGGGTTTCGACCCGATGCGAAAGGGGTGGCCACCACGGTGGCCACCCCTTTTTCCGTTGTTCGGGCTACTGTCCGCGGGACAGGAAGGTCTCGACGGCGGCGCTGAAATCCGCGGCGTTGTCGACCCACGGGTAGTGCCCCGCGCCCGCGATGGAGACATGCGTCGCGGCGGGGAACAGCTTGGCGGCGGCATTCCCGGCCTCGACCCCGGTCAGCGCATCCGACGCGCCCGTCACGACCAGCACGGGCGCGGGGACCCGGCCGAAGGTCGGCAGGAAACGCTCCGGCTCGGTGCGATCGCCGTTGCCGTGGAAGTGCTTCCACGCCTCGAGCGCGAACTGGGTGCGCTGGGTGGCGGCATGCTCGCGCTGGCGTTCGCCCCAGGACCCGTAGGCCGCCGGGACGTATCGATCCAGCAGTTCGAAGATGGACTCGGGGGAGTCCTGCGGTCCGGCCGCCGCCAAACCGCCCGCGGCCGTGAGCACCTCATCGAACCAGGGCTCGTCGGAGCGCGCGTTCAGCAGGCTCCCCACATCGGTGCCGCCGCCGAAGAAGTCCGGCCCCGGGGCGACCAGCACCAGCCGCGACACCCGGTCGGGATGATGCCCGGCGTAGACCGCCGCCACCACCGCGCCCGCCGAATGCCCGAGCACATCGATGGTGTCCACGCCCAGCCGGGTCCGCAGGGCGTCCACATCCCGGGCCAGGGACGGATAGGCGTACTTGGCCGGATCGTCCGGCGGGAGCGTCTTGCCCGTCCCGCGCGCGTCGTAGCGGATCAGGGTCCGGGTCCGGGACAGCCCGCCCAGATCCTCGAGGTACCGCGAATCCCGCGGCCCGCCCGGAACGAGCACCAGCGGCGGCCCGGACCCGATCGCCTCGAACGCTAGCTCCGTGCCGTCGAAGGTCACCGCGGTGTCATGAGTCGAAATTGCCATATCGAAAACGTAGGAATCCCGGCTCGACTCTCCCTACGAGTTCGCTACAGGGCCGCTGGAACGACGGCCGCGCCGGTTGCAGAGGCTGATCAGGCCCGGCGATACCGGCGCACAACGACTTTCGCGGGGCGGATGGAGCGGTCTCCGACGGTCAGGCCCGGCTGAATGACCGACTCCACGGTCCGATCCATGGTCGGGTCATCGGTGTCGGTGAGCTCGGCGGCCTCCATGACGTCCGGATCGAAGGCGGTGCCGCGGAACGGCGTCACCAATTGCCCGCCGCGCTCGGTCAGCATGCGCTCCACGCGGCGGCTGATGGCCTCGAAGCCCGGGCGGTCGGCCTCGGAATTGGAGGTGGAGGCGAAGGTCTGGGCCAGGCCGTGCAGGGCGAACAGGTCCCGGATCAAGGGCGCGTCGGCCTCGGCGCGCTCATCGCGGATCTGCACCTTCGCCTCATCGGCTAGTCGCTCGATGGTGGCGGCCTGCCGGGCGATGACCCGCGCCAGATCATCGATGCGCTCGGTGATGCGGTCGAGGGATTGCGCGGGCACGGCGGGGGTCGAGGGCGACGCTGTGGGTTCGAGTGGCGCTGCGGGCGACTCGGTGGGAACGGGGACGTCGGTTACAGCGGCCGCCGGGGCTGGATCGGTCATGCTGGAACGATAGACCCAGCAGTCCGTCACGGCTGCTACCATCGCCCACGTGGGGGTCTATGGAATCGATCTTGGCACAACGAATTCGGCAATTGCGGCAATCGACGCAGACGGCCGTCCCCAGGTGCTGATCGGGCTCAATGGCGAACCGACCGTTCCCTCCGTGGTGTTGTTCGCCTCGGCGCACGATCATGTCGTCGGTGAGGGAGCGCGGCGGCAGGCCCGCCTGGATCCCGATCACGTGTGCACCCTGGTGAAACGCCGCATGGGCGATGCCGAATGGCGGTTCGGTGCGCACGGGCAGCGGTGGTCCGCGCCCGCGGTGTCCTCGCTCATCCTGAAAAGCCTTGCCGCCGACGCCGAGTTCTCCGGCGGCGGCCCGGTGCGGCGGGTGGTGATCACGGTGCCCGCCTACTTCGGCGACGAGGAGCGCCGGGCCACCATCCAGGCCGGGACCTATGCCGGATTCGATGTGGCGGGCGTGCTCTCCGAGCCCATCGCGGCGGCGCTGTCCTACGGGTTCGGGCGGCTGGACGGCAGCATCGACATCGACAAGGGGCCCGCCCGCGAGACCGTGCTGGTCTACGACCTGGGCGGCGGCACCTTCGACGCCACCGTCATCGAATTGGCCGATCGGCGCATCTCGGTGCTGGCCGTGGAGGGCGACCATCAGCTCGGCGGCGCGGACTGGGACGAGCGGCTCTCGCTGCACCTGTCCCAGAAGTTCTGCGAGGCCAACCCGGATGCCGAAGACCCCCTGGACGATTCGGTCGGATCGCAGCTGCTGGTGCTGGCGGCCGAACAGGCCAAACACGAACTCACCACCGCCGAGGTCACCGAGGTGGTGATCGCGCACGACGGCGCGCGGGCCGTCATCGAACTGACCCGGGCCGAGCTCGAGGCCATGACCGCCTCGCTCATGCGGCGCACCCTCGACCTCACCAAGGCGGTGCTGGCCGCGGCCGAGCAGCGCGGGGTGCGGCGGGTGGATCGGCTGCTGCTGGTCGGCGGGTCCTCGCGGATGCCGATGGTGGCCG
>NZ_BAFX01000098.1 GCF_000308815.1 Nocardia concava NBRC 100430 | reverse complement strand
GCGTGGTCCGCGTCCGGCCCCCGGCCAGGGCGGTCCCCGTCCGGGTCCGGGCCAGGGCGGTCCGCGTCCGGCCGCTGCCGGTCAGGGCGGTCCCCGTCCCGGCGGTCCGCGTCCCAGCCCCGGTTCGATGCCGCCTCGGCCGAACCCGGGTGCCATGCCCGCGCGCGCTCAGCGTCCGGCCGGTCCGGGTGGCGCAGGCCGTCCGGCGCGTCCGGGTGGTCCGGGCGCCGGCGGCGGTCGTCCCGGTGGCGGCGGTGGCGGTGGCTACCGCGGCGGCGGTGCTCCCGGTGCCGGTCAGGGTGCGGGCGCGGGTGCCGGTGGCGCCGGTGCGCCCGGTGGTTTCCGCGGTCGTCCCGGTGGTGGCGGCGGTGGCCGTCCCGGTTCGGGTGGCGGTCGCGGCGGTGCCGCGGGTGCCTTCGGACGTCCGGGTGGCGCGCCTCGCAAGGGTCGCAAGTCGAAGCGGGCGAAGCGCGCCGAGTACGAGAACCAGCAGGCGCCCATCGCCGGTGGCGTGCGGCTGCCGCGCGGCAACGGTGAGATCGTGCGTCTCGCCCGTGGCGCGTCGCTGTCCGACTTCGCCGAGAAGATCGGCGCCAACCCGGCCTCGCTGGTGCAGGCGTTGTTCAACCTCGGTGAGATGGTCACCGCTACCCAGTCGGTGAACGAGGAGACCCTCGAGCTGCTGGGTTCGGAGATGAACTACGTCGTGAACGTGGTCTCCCCGGAGGACGAGGACCGCGAGCTGCTCGCCAACTTCGACCTCACCTACGGCGAGGACGACGGCGACGAGGAGGACCTGCAGGTCCGTCCGCCGGTCGTGACCGTCATGGGTCACGTCGACCACGGTAAGACCCGACTGCTGGACACCATCCGTAAGGCCAACGTCCGTGAGGGCGAGGCCGGCGGCATCACCCAGCACATCGGCGCCTACCAGGTGCTGGCCGAGGTCAACGACGAAGACCGTCTCATCACCTTCATCGACACCCCCGGTCACGAGGCGTTCACCGCCATGCGTGCCCGTGGTGCGAAGGCCACCGATATCGCGATCCTCGTGGTCGCGGCCGACGACGGTGTCATGCCGCAGACGGTGGAGGCCATCAACCACGCGCAGGCCGCGGATGTGCCGATCGTGGTGGCGGTCAACAAGATCGACAAGGAAGGCGCGAATCCGCAGAAGATTCGCCAGCAGCTGACCGAATACGGTCTGGTGGCCGAGGAATACGGTGGCGACACCATGTTCGTCGACATCTCCGCCAAGCAGGGCACCAACATCGAGGCTCTGCTCGAGGCTGTCGTCCTGACCGCGGATGCCTCGCTGGATCTGCGGGCGAACCCGAACATGGACGCGCAGGGTGTGGCCATCGAGGCTCACCTCGACCGCGGTCGTGGCCCCGTGGCGACCGTGCTCATCCAGCGCGGCACGCTGCGCGTCGGTGACTCGATCGTGGCGGGCGACGCCTACGGTCGTGTGCGCCGCATGGTCGACGAGCACGGTGACGACGTCGAGGCGGCCCTGCCGTCGCGGCCCGTCCAGGTCATCGGTTTCACCTCCGTCCCCGGTGCGGGCGACAACCTGCTCGTGGTCGAGGAAGACCGGATCGCGCGTCAGATCGCCGATCGCCGCAACGCTCGCAAGCGCAACGCCCTGGCCGCGCGCAGCCGCAAGCGGATCTCCCTGGAAGATCTGGATGCCGCTCTGAAGGAGACCTCGGAGCTGAACCTGATCCTCAAGGGCGACAACTCCGGTACCGTCGAGGCCCTCGAAGAGGCGCTGCTCGGTATCGATGTCGGCGACGAGGTGCGTCTGCGCGTCATCGACCGCGGTGTCGGTGGCGTCACCGAGACCAACGTCAACCTGGCGTCGGCGTCGAACGCGATCATCATCGGGTTCAACGTCCGGGCCGAGGGCAAGGCGACCGAGCTGGCGAACCGCGAAGGCGTGGACATCCGCTACTACTCGGTCATCTACCAGGCGATCGACGAGATCGAGAAGGCCCTCAAGGGTCTGCTCAAGCCGATCTACGAGGAGCACGAGCTGGGCCGGGCGGAGATCCGCCAGATCTTCCGCTCCTCCAAGTTCGGCAACATCGCGGGTTGCTGGGTGCTCTCGGGTTCGGTCAAGCGCAACGCCAAGGCGCGCCTGCTCCGTGACAATGTCGTGGTCGCCGAGACCACCATCCAGTCGCTGCGTCGTGAGAAGGATGACGTGACCGAGGTCCGCGAGGGCTACGAATGCGGTCTGACCGTCGGCTTCAACGACATCAAGGAAGGCGACATCATCGAGGCCTACGAGCTGCGGGAGAAGCCGCGCGACTAGGTTGCAGTACACGATCCCGCCGGGCCTTTCGAGGTCCGGCGGGGTTGTGCCCCAACCCCTTCCGGGTAACCGTGCGCGCATTCCCCGGGGCGCGTTCATATGACTGAAAAGATGTTTTTCGGAGCGCTCGAGTTCGATATCTTGCTCGGTGATGTGCATTCACTGAAGGAGAAGCGCTCTGTCATCCGCCCGATCATCGCGGACCTGAAAAGGTTCGATGTGAGCGTGACCGAGGGCGGAGATCATGACCGGTATCGGCGATCGTTGCTCGGTGTGGCAATGGTCAGTTACGGCATGAATCACCTGACCGAGGTGCTGGACAAATGCGAACGGCACGTCGCCAATCGTCCGGAGTTAGAGTTGCTGGCAGTACGCCGCCGCATCTTCGGACCCGAAGACTGAAGAAGTGAGGAGGGCTCGCCATGGCTGACCAGGCCCGAGCTCGTCGACTCGCAAAGCGCATCTCGTCCATCGTCGCGACCGCGATCGAGTACGAGATCAAGGATCCGCGACTGCGGTTCGTCACCGTCACCGATGCCAAGGTGACCGGTGACCTGCGTGAGGCGACAATTTTCTACACCGTCATGGGCGAGACCATCGACGCCGAACCCGATTACGCGGAGGCCGCGGCCGGTCTGAAGAAGGCCGCCGGGATCCTGCGTTCCAAGGTCGGCGCGGGCACCGGGGTGAAGTTCACCCCGACGCTGGCGTTCAAGCTCGACACCGTGCCGGAAGCGGCCCGCGAGATGGAAGAGCTGCTGGCCAAGGCCCGCGCCGTCGACGCGCGCGTGGCGCAGGTGTCGGTCGGTGCGTCCTATGCCGGTGACGCGGACCCGTACAAGTCGGACGAGGACGAAGACGACGACGAAGCCTGACGAGCCGTGACCCCCGTCGATGTCACTCCGGCCGTCGAGGTGCTCGATGCCGCGAAATCGGTGACAATTCTCTGCCACGTCCAGCCCGACGCCGACACCATCGGCAGCGGGCTGGCCTTGGCGCAGGTGCTGCGTCGACGCGGGGTCCCGGTCGTCGTCTCCTTCGCCGAACCGGCCGAACTGCCGGCCTCCATGCGATCCTTGCCCGGCACCGATTTGCTCGTGCGTGCCGATCAGGTGCCGCGCGAGGTCGATGTCCTGGTGTGCGTGGACTGCGGCAGCTCCGGGCGGCTCGGCGTGCTGCGTGACCGATTGGACAGCGCTGCAACAACTTTGGTGATCGATCACCACCGCTCCAATACCCGTTTCGGCCGGGTCAATGTGGTCGACGAGGCCGCCGAATCCACCGCCGGTGTCATCGCCCGCATCCTGGATGCCTGGGGCGAGCCCATCGACGCCGCCATCGCGCACTGCCTCTACGCCGGATTGGTCACCGACACCGGCTCTTTCAAATGGGTGCGCCCCGGCTCCCACACCCTGGCCGAGCGCCTGCTGGCCACCGGCATCGACGGCGCGACCATCACCCGCACGTTGATGGACACCCACCCCTTCGCCTGGCTCCCCATGCTGTCGCGAGTCCTGGCCTCGGCCCAGCTGCTTCCCGATGCGGCGAACGGCGCGGGCCTGGTCTACGCCGTGGTCCGCCGCGAGGACACCGAACACGTCCGCTCCGAAGAGGTCGAGAGCATCATCGACCTCATCCGCACCACCGACGAGGCCCAGGTCGCCGCGGTCTTCAAGGAATCCCGCAGCGACCCCGACCATTGGACGGTCTCCCTGCGCTCCCACGCCAATGCCGACGGCAGCCCGGGCGTGGACGTCTCCCTGGTCGCGACCGCGCTGGGCGGTGGCGGACACCGTTATGCCGCAGGCTATTCCACCGCCGGTGCCGCCCCAGATCTGCTCGCGAACCTGCTGCGCGAACTCGGCTGATCAGTTCCGGAAAATCCCCTCGCGGGCGAGCCAGACCAGAGTCGGGGTGCCCAGCTCGTCGAACCACGCCGGTGGCTCGGCGGCGGTGAAGGCCGCCGCCATGGCCTCGAACCACGCCGAGAACGACGGGAAGTCGGGCACGGCATCGGCCTGCTCCTCCCACGCATCGTCCGCGACATAGCGCGCCCGCGGCTCATCCTGATGGTGGTAGTAGACCGGATACTCACCGTCCGAGTTCGCCTGTGTGACATCGAAACACCACACCGCCTCGTACCCGGCCTCGGCGAACCCGACCAGATGATTGGTCGACAGCTGCCGCCCGGGTTCGCGCTCGACCCCCTCGGGCAGATGCACCAGCTCGGCGTTCAGCCCGAGGAGCTCAGCCTCGTCCACGAGCACGAACTCGCGTTCGTCCTCCTCCCGAAGGCAGCGCAGCCGATTGTGCTCCGCCAGCAGTTCCCGATAGCTCGGCGGCACCGCCCAGGCGACAGCGCCGAAGTACGGCTCCACCAGCCTTTCCCGCGCCCGCACCGCCTCCGGCGAGGCGGGCTCCGACCCTTCGAGCTCGAGCAGCCCCGCCGAGGCGGCCCGGCGTAGCTCCAGCAGTGTGTCGCGAGAAATAGCCATTATCCGAATCCTGATGTCCTGGAGCGCCTTTGGTCGCCGTCAGCATAGAACTCGCGGGTGACTGCCGGTCAGTCGGGCAGACCGTAGATGGTGACTCCCTTCGGGGCCTCGACGCGGTAGCCGAGGGTGATGGTGGTTTCGGCCTGTGGGGCGAGATCCTGTTTCCAGGTGAGGATTCCGAGGTCGTCGCGGTCGGCGGGCGGGGGTTTCAGGGTTGTTTCTTTGACTGTGACGGTGGTGTCGCGGGCCACGGGGAGGCGGTCGAGGATGGTGACGGTGGTGGGGCGGGCGCCGTGGTTGGCGACGGTGATGGTGTATTCCCAGTCGATGCGGCGGGCCGAGCCGAGGGTGGCCTTGGAGGCGTTGCGGCGGACCAGTTCTCGTTCGATGCGGATGCGGTCGTCGACGCCGAGGGCGAGTTCGCGTTCCTCGCCGGGGGCCCAGATGTCGAGGGTGGTCGCGCCGACGTATTCGCTGTTGTTGAACAGGGAGGCGCGGCCCTTGGGGAGGGTGTGCTCGGAGGTGTTGCGGGCGGTGGCGCGCAGGATCGCCTCGGGGGAGCGGATGGGGGCGGCCACGTGATCGAGATCGGCCTCGAGGTCGAGAGCCGTGATGAGGGTGCGGTGTTCGGTGCCGTCGGAGGCGACGGCGACCGGGCGTCGCGGCGAGTAGGTCGCGGCGGTGGCGCCGTGCTCGACGGTGCTGACCGCTTCCTGGACCGGCGCCGGGGGAGGCAGGGGCGGAGCGGCCCCGGCGGGTGCGGCCATGGGTGCGGCGGCGGCCAGGACCATGTCGTTGCCGTCGGCGTTGCCGGGGGAGCGCGACATTCGCATGCGGCGCTTCGGTTCGGGGGGAGTGGTGCTCAGGTACCACGGATCGAGTTCGGGCACGTCGAGGGCGACGGCCGGGCGGGCGGTCGACAATTCCAGGCGGCATTCGGGCCAGTCCTCGCCGGTCGACTGGCTGACCAGGCCGAACCAGCGCAGATTGACGCCCTTGTCGTCGATGCGCAGGTCGTAGCTGCTGGACCACCTCGCGCCGGGCACGACATAGGTCAGTTCCAGTTCGGTCGTGGCCGGTTGGGCGGCCTCGACGGTGATGACGGCGGCCCGGATGTCGGGGCGGTTCTTGCGGCCGAGGTCGGCCAGCTGCCGTTCGAGCGAGTTCTTCTCGCGAATCTTGTCCTGCCGCAGGCGGGCCCGGTCGCGGCGCCCGGCGTGGACGGCCGCGTACTGCGCCTCGAGATTGTCGCCGAAGGCGGCGACCCGCTCGTCCGAGGCCTTGGCCAGGTGCCCGGCGGACTTCTGCACCAGGCGCTCCAGGAATTCGATGCGGGCGTCCGCGGCCTTGTCGGCGTCGGCGAGCTCGCTCAGCGCGGCATCGACTTCGTCTCGGCGGGCGGTGAGTTCGGCGACCTGTTCGTCGCCGGGCTCGGGTTGGCGTTCGGTGACGATGTCCACGCCGAGGACCGTCACGTCGCCGCGCCCGGCCACGCGGATCGAATCGCGCAGCAGTTCCAGCGGTAGGGGAGACACGCGGATGCGATGCTCACCCGCCTCCAAGGTCGCCTTGCCGGACCGGGTCACCCGGGCCCGATCCGGATAGACCGTCACCGCCGCGATCGTTGTCTCGAGATCCACCATGGCGTCCAGCCTGCCCGAGCGGGCGGCGCGAGTCGATGAGATTGCGCTCGGTCATGGCGGGTCGCGCACACCAATAGTGAAACGGACATATATTGCTCCGGCTATGAATCCGACCGTTCGGTCGACGCGGCCGGGCTTGGGGTGTCCGTCCGATATGGGATGGTGAGCGGATGAGCAGTGCTGAGGTGTTCGACGGCGCGGGGGAGGACCCCGGATCTCTCGTGGCGGTCCGGGGAACCGAGGCCGCCGCCGCAGGACCGGGGAAAATCTTGGGCATCGCGATTCCGACGCTGGGGGTGCTGGTCGCGGAGCCCATCTATCTGCTGTTCGATATGGCCGTCGTCGGGCGGCTGGGGGCATTGGCGCTGGCCGGGCTCGCGGTGGGCGGTTTGATTCTGGCGCAGGTCAGTTCGCAGCTGACATTCCTGAGCTACGGGACGACGGCGCGGGCGGCGCGGCGGCACGGGGCGGGGGATGAGCGCGGGGCCGTCGTCGAAGGCGTGCAGGCCAGTTGGATCGCGGTCGGGGTGGGGCTGGCGATCGTGCTGGTCGTGCAGGTGTTCGCGGGACCGATCACCCGGGCCATCGCGGGCGGGGACGATATCGCGCGGGCGGCGGAGTCGTGGGTGCGGATCGCCTTGTTCGGGGTGCCGCTGATCCTGCTGGCGATGGCGGGCAACGGGTGGATGCGAGGCGTGCAGGACACCCGGAGGCCGTTGTTGTATGTGCTTGCGGGGCTGGTGGTTTCGGGGATTCTCTGCCCGACGCTGGTGCACGGCCTGCTGGGTGCGCCGCGCCTGGAGTTGGAGGGGTCGGCGGTCGCGAATCTGGTGGGGCAGTCGATTTCCGGTGCGCTGTTCGTGTCCGCGCTGTTCCGGGCCAAGGCGCCGCTCGCGCCGCATATCGCGATCATGAAGGCGCAGTTGGTGCTCGGTCGGGATCTGATCGTGCGGAGTCTGGCGTTCCAGGCGTCGTTCGTCTCGGCGGCGGCGGTGGCCTCGCGGTTCGGTGCGGCGTCGGTGGCGGCGCATCAGCTGGTGCTGCAGATCTGGAATTTCCTTGCGCTGACGCTGGATTCGCTCGCGATCGCGGCGCAGACGCTGGTCGGTGCGGCGCTGGGGGCCGGAAATGCCCGTGGCGCAGAGGGTTTGGCGCGGCGGATCACCGCGTGGTCGACGGCGTTCGCGGTGGCGCTGGCGGCGATCTTCGCCGCGGGCTACACGGTGATCCCGCAGCTGTTCACCGATGATCCGTCGGTCCTGGATCGCACCCATGTGGTCTGGTGGTACTTCGTCGCCATGATCCCCGTGGCGGGTGTGGTCTTCGCCCTCGACGGTGTCCTGCTCGGCGCGGGCGATGCCCCGTTCCTGCGCAATGCCACCCTCGGCTCGGCCCTGATCGGCTTCCTGCCCATGATCTGGCTGTCCCTCGAATTCGATTGGGGCATCGGCGGAATCTGGACCGGCCTGGTCGCCTTCATGCTCCTACGCCTGATCGCCGTCAGCTGGCGGGCTCTGTCCGGCCGCTGGGCGCGCGTCGGGGCCGAGGTGCCCGGGCGAACGGCGTGATCAGATTGGCGGCGAAGAGGCATCAGATGGCATTCCATCGGTAGCACGCCATGCCTTACACGAATGAGACTGTCTACGAACGGTTTCGAGTGAAGGAGAAACACATGGCGACATTCGTTCTGGTGCCCGGTGCCTGGCACGGCTCCTGGTGCTTCGAGAAGGTGGTTCCGACGCTGGAGCTGGCCGCTCACACCGTGCACGCCCTGACCCTGACCGGTCTGGGGCCCGACGACGACGAGGCGACGGTCGCGACCGCCAACCTCGACACGCATGCCGCGGATGTGCTGCGGCTGCTCGATCGTGAGCACCTCACCGGCGTGACCCTGGTCGGTCACAGCTACGGCGGAATGGTGATCGCCGCTGCCGCCGATCGGGCCGGTGGCCGGGTCGCACGCGTGGTGCATCTCGACGGCTACGTGCCGCGTGACGGCGAATCATGCTGGTCCGCAACGTCGGAGGCCTACCGCCAGAAGTTCACCGCCGGTGCGGCGAGCACCGGATATGCGGTGCGGCCACCGGACGGCGGCGATCCCCGCCGCCGTCCGCATCCGCTCGCCTCGCTGGTGCAGACGATCCGGCTGTCCGGCGCGTTCTTGGAGGTGCCGCGCAAGGAGTTCGTCTACTGCTCGGGATGGGAGGATGCGACGCCGTTCGCCGCGCAGCGCACCCGGCTGCTGGCCGACCCGGACTGGCGGGTCCACGATGTCCCGACCGTGCACAACGCCATGCGTGAGGCTCCGGAGGCCGTCGCCGAAATCCTGCTCGCGGACGCGTGATTCACGTGTCGGGGCCGAGACGCCGGGACGGACGGCGTGGTCCGTCCCGCCGCTGCGCTACTCCGCCGCGCCGTTCGCCTGTGCGGCGGCCTGCTTGGCGAGGTTCTCGGCGACCTCGGCCTGCCAGTTCTCGTTGGCGTGGGTGGTGTCGACCTCGTATTCGAAGCGGTCGGTCATCTCCGGCTTGATGTCGGCGACATCGACGTAGAACTGCTCGTACCAGCGACGGTGCTGGTACACCGGCCCGTCCTCCTGGGTCAGCAGCGGATTGTCGATGCGGGTCTTGTGCTTCCAGATCTCCACGTCTTGCAGGAACCCGACGCCGAAGCTCTTGCCGAAGGCCTTGGCCAGCTTGTCGGACTTCTCCGGCGGCAGGCCCTTGATCCGTTGCACGCTCACACCCCATTGCAGGACAAAGGAATTGTGCGTGACGGGGTAGTGGCAGTTGATGAGCGCCACCTCGACGGTGTTGTCGCCGAAGTCGTTGTGCAGGTAGTTGATCATGTATGAGGGCCCGAAATACGAAGCCTCCGAACGCAGTAGCGACATCTCCTGCGAATAGTTGGACTTCGCGTGAATGTCGGGCCGCCCCTTGGAATGCAGGAACTGCGTGGCCACGTGCCCTTCGAACACATTCTTGAAGTACACCGGGTAGGCGAAGTGAATGTAGAAGAAGTGCGCCATATCGACGTTGTTGTCGATGATTTCGCGGCAGTGCGCGCCCTCGATGAGCAGCGAGTTCCAGTCCCAGTCACTCCACTCATCGGTCTCGATGCCCTCGATGTGGGGGATCGCGACCTCGGGCGGCGGCGGATTGCCCTCGGGATCGTTCCAGACGAAGAACTGCCCGTTCTCCTCGCAGGTGATCCAGGATCTGGTGCGCGCCAACGGCGGAACACGTCGCGCGTAGGGGATGGCCGCGCACTTGCCATCCCCGCGCCAACGCCAATCATGGAACGGGCAGGCGATGTTGTCGTCCTTGACGCTGCCGTAGGACAGGTCCGCGCCCATGTGGCGGCAGTAGCCGTCGAGGGCGTGCAGTTCCCCCTTGCTGTCGGACCAGATCACGATCTTGGTGCCGAAGGCCTCGACGGAGTGCGGTTTGCCGTCCCGGAAGGTCTCCGCCAGTCCGAGGCAGTGCCAGCCGCGGGCGAACCTCGTCATGGGTTCGCCGACATCGATGGACCGATAACGCTGACTCATCAGCAGCCTCCGTGCTCGAGGGTCTCTCGCCCGAGGCTAGGCACTGCCGCGAAATAGAACAAGTGTCAATTCGGGGGTGGGGTCACTTCGCGGTCCAGCCAAGACGTTCGGTGCCGGTCCGATGCGTCAGGCGAGCCGACCGTGTCGCACGCTTTCAGCGCTCATCCTGTGTTTGGTGAGAAGCCGCGAGAGTTGTTCGAACTCGGTCGGTGTCACGAAGGCCAGGTAGTAGTTCTGCCCGGATTCCAACGACGCCAGGACGGTGCCGAGGGCGAAGGCGTGCTCACCGATCTGTTCGAGGAACGCTTCGATGTAATTGACCCGATCGTCGGCGGGTACGACGAAGGTGTCGGTCGCCAGGCAGTGCGCTACCCGATGCGGAAGCGTTCACCTCGCCGGAGTCGATGCTCACCGATTCGAGGGCGACGGGAGCCTCAGGAGCATGGTGCGGTCTGGTTCGGGAACACGTCATGCACGGCAGCCTAAAGAAACCCACCGACACCGGACCACCGAACTTTCGCGGCATGAACAGTCCGAAGCGTTCACACAACGCGGCATTTACTCGCATCGAACTACCCGAATGGCGTGCAAGCCGGTCCTTCGCCGACAACATCTGAACGATCAGTCCGCCGGTTCCGCGCCCCAGCGAGTCGCTTTGGTTACGCCGACACTGACGAGCGCCTTCTCGATCCGTGCGTACTGCGCCGAGTATTCCGGCTCGAACCGAATATGCACGTACAAACCGAGAGCGCCACGGGTCCCCAGGATGTACACGTGACCACCCATACCCGGGATCAGGAACGTGCACACCGGCTCGAAAGATTCATCGACTGCGACATGCATGTCCAAGGCGGCGATCGCATCTCGCACCTGGCGGTACTCGCCGCCGCCCCAGTTCTCGTAGCAGCTTTGCTGCACCCAGGATTCGAACCACAGCAGGCTCCGCGCGGCGATCAGATGTCCCGAAGTGCAGAACCATCGCACGGCGTCGTCGTACGAGGTGCCAATATCGATCGCGTCATCTCGGTGACGGGGCAGAACTACGAGACCACGCCCAGGCACCAGCACTATCTGGTCGCCGTTCGCCGTGCCCCCGACCTGCACCGCAGCGGCGAAATCGGCCTGTACCAAGTCTGGATGCTCCCAGAACCAGTACTCGGCCCACTGCTCTCGCGCCTCGTCGAGACTGTTGAGAATGCGCGTTGGTCCCCAAACATCGAGTTCGTTGCAAATTGTCCCCTCGCCATAGCCGGTCACCAGCTCGGCGAACCCGGGTGGCATCGCGACTCCCAGCCGCAGTTCGAGTGCGGTGACTTCCGCACGGCTGATCGGTTCCAGCCGGTGGGAGACGACGATCAATTCGAGCGACATATCGCGACTCTAAACCCGAGGAATCCAGGCCGCGCGGGCCCGAAAAGCCAAAGGACGGAGGATACTTCAGCGAGCGCGGATACGCAAGCACTTCGATAATGGATCGCCATTCGAGCACGAAAGGTCCCCTGGCGGTTCGTGAACCGGAACGGCCATTCGGCTCGAACACACGATTCCGCCGCGTGGCGCGCTGATCGAACCGGCCAGCAGGTCAAGGCGGAAGATCAAGTGGCGGTGTCGTTCCGAGGTCGGCAGAAGCTCCTGCATTGCGGATGGGCGTGAAATGCCGGTGGTGCCGCGCCGGCGCAGGCAGACCGAACGTTTACCCTGTCGCGGCGATGACCTCGATCTCGAGCAGCCACCGTGGGTCGAAGATTCCGGCCAGTACGACCGTCAGCGCCGGCTTGTGGTCGCCGAGAACCTCACTGCGCACCGCGGTATTGATCGGAGCGAGCGAACGATCGCTCAGATAGGTGGTGACCTTGACGATATTCGCGACCGTGAGCCCGGCATCAGCCAGTGTCGCAACGATATTCGCCCAGACCAATCGGCACTGACCCGCAGCGTCGTCGGGCACATTCCCCGCCCGGTCCTCGGGGATCTGACCGCTGACGAACAGTAGGCGCCGAGCTCCAACCACCTCCAGCCCATTGGTGTATCCACCGACCGCAACCGGTACCGATTCAGCGTCGTGCACAATCATTTCCACGATTCGCAAGCTTAAAAGCCAACGCCGACCAGCAGATCCCCGACAGAGGCTCGCCCATAACCGCGCCGAGCGAACCGGCCGGCGCGGGCGAGCCGAGGAGCAACGGGCCGAGCCGATCTGAGGCTGGCCGACGTCCTGCATTGCCGATTACAGATACTCCGAGCAGGTCGGCTTGGCTTGGAGCTGGCGTTGCGGCATTGTCCCGCAGTGGCTCTGAATCTTTCGGAAGTACCCTTTCGACCATGCAAGCCGACATCGCGGGCGCTATACGCGTAGTGAGTAGAGCCAGGGCTTTCGAGTGGACCTGGGCACAAACTGACATCGATCGGTTCTGCCTGGATGTTGGATGGACGTTGCTCGAACGAGGTGACTACGGCCGTACTTCGCTGTCGACGGACCTGACCGTCAACTTCAACCGCGCCGACGCCTACCGCAATCGGCGGCATATCAGAGGACGGACAGGACGAGACGAGTCGCTCGAGCGGGTTACGGCCTACATCACTGATCTAACTCGCGATGTCACGCCAGCTCTCACTGCGGCCCTCTCCGATCATTTCGACCAGTTGGCGGAGAGGTTGACGCGAGATCTTGGTTCCCCGAACCACATTGAGAGCAAGCCGGGGGCTGAGATCGGTTGGGAGTACCCCGATGTGGTGATCAACGTCGTAACCCATAACAGATGCCTGCTGCTGGAAATCGTGAATCCGCGGCGGTGGAAAGAGCGACGTGCAGATCAGGACTCCGACTGACCGTCCTAATAGCTGGAAGGGCCTCTGGATTACGGGACTTGGTCAGGCAGGCTCCGTTCACAACCGGCATTTCATCAAGCTGCCGACGCCCTCCGCACCGCCTCCGAACGCACTGTACTGCCGCTTCCCGCGCTGACCGAACCGGCCAGGGTCGGCGGGGCGAAGATCAACGGGCCGAGCAGATCTGGCACCTGCCGGCGAACGCACTGATCTGCCGAGATGCGTGCGTTCTGGATACTGTCATCGGATGATCGGTCGTCGTGCATGATCGCGAACTTGTCCACGGCACGGGCGTCTTCGGCGCGCTACGCTCGCCGAAGATCAGTTCGTGTTCGAGACGTGCCCCGAGGAGGCGGTGCTGACATGCTGATGCCACGTCGCACAAATACAGCTGGCATGACGGCGATGCCGATGGTATTGAGGCACGCTCGTGCAGCCCGGTGACGGCCGGTCGGCATTGCCCGCGCCGGTGCCGGATGGGGCAGTGTCACGCTATGCGACCGTCAACGGCGTGCGGCTGCATTACGTGATCGCCGGTAGCGGCGATCCGGTTCTCCTGCTTCATGGTTGGCCCGAGACCTGGTACGCATGGCGCAAGGTCATTCCGATACTGGCAGACCGGTTCACCGTGGTCGCGCCCGATATGCGCGGCTACGGCGATTCCGAGCGTCCCGCCGACGGCTACGACAAGGTGACGGTCGCAACCGACCTGCACGAGCTGATGCGATCGCTGGGATTCGGCGGCGTTCACCTCGTCGTCCAGGACATGGGCGGGCCCGTCGGCTTCGCTTATGCGGCAAGCTTTCTCGAGGATGTGCGCGACCTCGTCTTCATCGAGAGCGCTGTCCCCGGGGTTCGGCCTGGAAGCGGCGATGGATGTGGCCCACGGCGGCAGCTGGCACATGGGTTTCAACATGGCACAGGGAATCAGCGAGCTGCTGGTCGCCGGGCGCGAGCGGCCGTTCATCGAGTATTTCTACCGCCGCGGCACGCTGCACCCGGACGCGCTGACGCCGGCCGACATCGACGAATATGCGCGCAGCTATGCGGCAGGCGGACTCGTAGCGAGCTTCGGCTATTACCGGACGCTGCTGGACGATGCGAAAGTCAACCGCGATAAGCTCGCCGTGAAACCGCTCGCCCTCCCGGTGCTTTCGCTCGCGGCCGAACAGGGGTTCGGCGACTTCTCCCACGCCTCGATCGCGCAAGTCGCCGAACAAGTTGAGAGGCAGACCATCGCCGAGGCGAAGCACTTCCTGGTGCAGGATCAGCCACAGGCGGCGGCAGCGGCGATTCTGAGCTTTTTGACGCGTACAGAGTAGGACGCCGCAACCGAATCGGTTGCGAAGCCGCATCCGGTCACCTCGATAAGCACGCGGGAAGGCGCGCATGACAACCCGGCCAGAACGATTGTCAAATGCAACATCCTGCATTGCCGAATGCCGAGTGATTGGCCATACCTCGCACAAACACCTCGGAATCGGCAATTTTCGACCAATTCCCCTGGAAAGTGCGAGATCTGGCCAACTCTGAGCGCCGACTGACTCCGTCGTGTCAACGTCCCATCCTGCCGCTTCCCGCGTTGATCGAACCGGCCAGCGAGAAGTGGTGGAAGATCAACGGGCAGTGTCGATCCGAGGTTGGCCTAGCGCACTGAAGGCCGACGCGCGTGCGGTCAGCTGGGTTCTGTGCGATTCGGGAAGGCGGCTTCGATCGCTTGCTTCATCTCGGCGATTCCGAACTGTGTGCGGATGTGGATCTCCGGCGCGACTGTGTCGGGCAGGACGTCGGTGATCCAGACCAGTCGGCCGTGCTCGCCGTCCGCGCGGACCTCGAACGATGCGTGATGGTAGTCCAGTTCGGGCCGGGCCCCTTCGACAACGGTGTACGCCAGCCGTCGCGAATCCTCGTCGATCGTGACTATGAGTTCACGAATGATGTGCCCGTCAGGGAAGGTCAGAAACCGTTCCGCGCCTTCGATTCTGGTGTCGGCCACACGTCCGGGAAGCAGACGTTCATGTACGGCCCCGATGTCGCGAATGACATCCCAGATATGTTGCGGTGCAGCCTTTATCGCGACCTCATGACGGATGGTGGCCATAACTCCCCTGATCTCACGACAGAACTGGGCTCAACCTATCCCGACAACGTCCGCCGGACACCTCGGCCATCGCACAGCGTCCCGGAGGGCTGAGGTTCGCTGAGCCTCAGCGACATCCATGGCAGCGAGCGTAATTCGCGGCAGGCCGCTCCGGCGGAACACGTGCCCACCATGAGGTTGGAGGGAACATCTTCAACCGCCGCGAGCCGCGTGGTTCGAGGTGGTCAACCGGTCGGCCCTGAAGATCGATGGGGCCGACCGGTTTTGCTCCCGCTGGATTCGTCGGTGTCGGTTGTCCCACTGCCGACGGCGCGGCCACCCACTCGCATCGCTGCGTTGCGGCATTAGTCGGAGCGCGATCGGCGGGGACCGGTCACGCCTTCGGCACTGGGGTGTTGTGGCGGGCGGCGACCCACCAGCGGTCGTTTTCCTTGACCAGCACATAGAGGGCGACCATCGCGGGGTCCTTGTCTATGAGTTCGCCCTCGGCGGTGGTCGCACGGGCGACCTTATGGGCGACCGCGACATCTGGACGCAGGAAGCCGATGTCGCCTATGTCGTAACGCACATACTCGTTTGCGAGAAATCCCCCGAGACCATGTTCAGCGGCCTCGAGCAGCGAGCCGTACCCGGTGATCACCATGCCCACTGCGTTGCCTGCCGACGCGTTTGCGGTGAAGCCGCTTACCATCAGTTCGGCATCGTTGGTGTTGTAGCCGGTCTCGACGTCGGCTATCAACTTTTCGATCGCGGCGATGTCGGCGGCGTGGTCGGTTGTTGTGTCTTTGACGGTTGGCCGTCCGGATGTTGTTGCGGTCATGGCCACCATCCTGAAACCTGAACAATGCTCGAGGTCAAATTCCTGGATGCCGCGATGTGTGACAGCGCAGTTCCAGCTCGGCTCGCGCTGGCAAGTTCGTGGCTTGTGGGGTCATGACGGGCTCAACGAGATCTCCGAGTTCACCCGCGCCGTACTGCCCGGCGCGACCAAGGACGGCTACGCCACCTACGAGCCGTTCTTCATTCGCTTCATCCGGCCGGACGTGGCCGCGGTCAAGGTCCGCCAGCAGTACTTCAACCACGCCGATGAGCTTCAGGCACAGGGCTCACCGCTGTACGGCATGACCAAGGAGGACGGCCGCTGGCTGCTCACCTTCTGCCAGAACACCCCCGTCGCCGACCACTGACCGATCGACCCGACGACGAAACCCCGTCCGGATGTCACCGCTCCGGACGGCGTCTTGTCGTACGCGAATCACGTTGGCCGAGATGGGCAGGTCGGCGGCCCGCTAGTGTGGCGAAACAGCAGGTTGGGTCACTTCGCGGTGTTGGGGAGCGGGGAGTTGATGGTGGTGAAGTACTGGATGGCGGCGAGGATGGTGACAGGTGCGGTGATCAGGATCTGGCCCGCGATCGTGCCGAGGGGGCCGATGACGGCGATGCCGCCGAGGCAGCCGAGGACGGCGGCGGGGACGAAGGGGCCGAAGAGGCCCACCAGGGTGGCGGAGGCGACTGTGGCGCCGGCGATGCCGCCGAGGACGCAGCCGACCGCCGCGCCGCCGATGCCGCCCACGAGAGTGCCGATGGCCGCGCCGGTTTGCATGGTGGTGCCCAGGCGCGCCCAGGCGGCGAGTTCGCGGTCGTATTCGTTCTTCCAGGGGGCCTGGTTCTCGTAGGGGAGGGCCACCGGCTGGTAGACGGCGTGGTCGCGATCGAAGCGCGGCGTGAGGGTGGCGTTGTGGCCGTTGATGGCGGCGGTGATGGGGAAGACGAAATCGTCCACGCGGAAGGACAATTCGGTGCCCGCGAGGACGGTGCCGTCGGCGGCCTTGACCTTGAAGACGCCCTGGTCCTCGACCAGGGTGCCGGCGTCGGTGGTGATGTTCAATCCGCTGTCGGTCAGGGCGGCGGTGTAGTAGACCCGATCGCTGTCGGCGGGTGCGGCTGTGGCGGTGCCGGGCAGGATGGTCAGGGCGGCGGCCGCGGACAGGACGGTTCCAATGGTGTTCCTCAAAGCCTTACTTTCCTGGTGTAGTGGTTGGAACGGGGTCGTGGGTGATGGTGCGTTCGCGGACCAGCCAGGTGTGGCGGTCCGGGACGAGCTGGTCGCGGATATCGGCGCTCAGATGCACGCGCGGCGCCTGCTCGCCATCGGATTCGACGATCAGGGCGTAGTAGCGGGTGTGGATGACATCGGCTGCGGCGCTGTCGTTCTCGATGGTGATATTGCCGATCCAGTGGCGGCGCACGGTGCCGGACGCACGCAGTCGTTCGACGGTGCGGCGCAGGCCGTCGGCGATATCGGCGCGACCCTTGCGCGCCGAGGATCGGTGGCTCTGGACCAGCGAGCCGTCGGGTTCGAAGGTGGCCGCCCATTCTTCGGCGAAACCGTCGTCGAGCAAGCGCATCTGGGCGGCGTAGAAGTGCTGCAGATCCGCGTAGAGGTGCCGGGTGCGCTCAGGCTCGGACATCGGAGCTCCGATCCGCCTTCTCGGCCCACTCCTTGGCGTACTCCAGCGTCGCCGACGAGTTGCGGCCCAGGGCGTTTCGGATGAACTCGCGGGCGTCCGCGAGGGTCTTGTCCGCGCCCAGGATCGCCGGGATGGCCTCGGTGATGAGGGTGACGGTGTGCTCCGAGGTGGCCAGTGTGCCGCCGTCGCTGGGCGCGAAACTCCAGCGGCCCCGATGCAGCGAGAGCAGTCCGGGCAATCGGGTCTGCTTGTAGACGATGTCACCGGATTCCAGCGCGACGCGCCAGGAGGCGGTGGTGTGCACATCGCCGTCGGGCGTGCGGGTGTCCAGGCTCAGGAACTGGTGTCCCGGAACGGGTTCGGTCAGGGTGACCGCGTCGACGTGCGCGAGCCGTTCGGCCCACAGGTCGGCGCGATCGATGAACTCGCGCACCCGGGATGGCTCGGCGTCGATCCACAGCGAGTCCTCGAAGGTGAAGTGCGCCTCGGGTTGCCGCGAGAGCGCCTCGGCGGCCGACTTCAGCGATTCGAGTTCCCGCGTCGAGTTGGTCTCGATGGCGGCCTCGATCCACTCCCGCGCGCCCGCGCTGCCATCGGGAGAGAAGCTGTGCGACAGCACGACTCGGCTGCGGCTCGCGTCGATCTCCTCGACCTCCCAGACCCCGCTCATGGAGGCCACCGGCGGCGCGGAAACCACCTGCCGGAAGCTGATCCGCCGCCCCTCGAAACTGCGGCGCGAGGTCCAGGTCTTCAACGACTCGTTGGCCGTGGCCCACAGGCGAATATGGTCGCCGGCCGCGTCCTGTTCGATGACCTCGGCGTGAATGGTCGGCGGAAACACATTGGGCCAGTCGGCGACCGCGCGCAAGGCCCGGTGCACGACCTCGGCCGGTGCCGCGATGGTGATGCTGTGTTCGGTGTGATACTGACTCATCGATCGTCTCCAGTCCTGTTGGGGCTCAGTAGTTTCCGAGCCCGCCGCAGACATTGATGGCCTGCGCGGTGATGGGTGACGCGGCGGCCGTGGTCAGATAGCCGACCAGTCCCGCGACCTCCTGCGGCGTCGAGTACCGGCCCAGCGGGATCTTGGCCTCGAACTTCTCCAGCACGGCGGCCTCGGTGGTCTGCCACACCTCGGCGTAGCCGCGCCGAACCCGTTCGGCCAGTGGGGTTTCGACGTATCCGGGGCACACCGCGTTCACGGTCACGCCGGTCTTGGCCAGTTCCAGCCCCAGCGCCTTGGTGAACCCGATGACCCCGTGCTTGGACGCCGAGTAGGGCGCGCCGAGCACCACGCCCTGCTTGCCGCCGGTGGAGGCGATATTGATGATGCGACCCTGCTCGGCGTCGAGAATCCCGCCGTTGGACAGCACTTCGCGGGTGACCCGGAAGGTGCCGGTGAGGTTGATGTCGAGCACGTCCTGCCACAGGTCGTCGTCGATGTTCTGGGTGACGCCGCCGCCATTGCGTCCGGCATTGTTGACCAGTACCGACACCGGCCCGAACCGTTCCACCGCGGCGGCGACGAAGCCGCGCACATCCTCGGTGGACCGCACGTCCGCGGCGATGCCGTCGATCTCGATCCCGCTCGCGCCCAGCTCGGCGACGGTCTCCTTCACCTTGTCGGCATTGCGGGCATTGATGAAGATCTTGTATCCGGCCTGCCCCAGCGTGCGGGCGATTTCCAGGCCGATGCCGCTGGTGGCTCCGGTTACGATGGCGTGCCGGCTCATGCGCTTGCTCCTTCGGAGAGGGTTGTGTTGACGAGGGTGAGGAAGTCTCCGACGGTGACCGCGTCGACCACGGCGCTGTCGAGAAGCTTGATCCCGTAACGGATTTCGATCTGGTTGGACAGTTCCAGGACCGCGAGGGAGTCGTAGCCGAGGTCCTCGAAGGAGCGGCCGGTGAGGTCACCGCTCAGGTCGATGGATTCGTCCTCCCCGGCGACGCGCTGCAAGACCTCGCGCAGCTCGTCGACGGTCACTGAGGGTGTTGCGGACACGGTGGAACTCCTGTCGTGTGTACGGATTGCTTTGGGGCGGTGGGATATTCAGCGCGGTCGGCCGAGGATCAGCGCCGCGGTGAAGCCACGCCCGCCGCGGGCGAGCACCAGCGCGTTCGGTTCGGCCAGGTCGCGCGGCGTGCGGACGAGATCGAGGCGGCCGGATTCGGGATAGTCCTCGATTCCCGGTGTGGGCGGGATGATTCCGCCGTCCACGGCCAGCGCGGCCGTCGCGACGTCGAGCGCGCCGCCACCGGCGAACAGCCGCCCGGTCCCGGTCTTGGGTGCGGTCACCGGCACGGCTCCGAACCCGAAAACACAGTTCACGGCGTCGATTTCGCGCTGATCCAGCTCCGGGACACCGGCGGCGTCGGCGAACACGACCCCGATATCGGAGGGTTCGAGACCTGCGTCGGCGAGCGCGGCCCGGATCACCCGGGCCAGCGCCGGTGGCCGGGCCGATCCGGGTCGCGGGTCCAGCCCGCTGGCGTAGCCCCGCAGGTGCGCGTACACTCGCGCCCCGCGCTCGCGCGCCCGATCCGGATGCTCGAGCACCGTCAGCGCGCCGCCTTCGCCGGGCACGAATCCGGCCGCGTCCTCGGCGAAGGGCCGATACGCCCGCGCGGGATCGCAACTGGTGCTGACGTTTCCGGCGGCCAGCGTGGCCAGCCAGCCCCACGGCGACAGCACCGAATCGAAGCCGCCGGTCAGCACCACCCCGGTGCCGCCGCGAATCAGCCTGCGCGCCTTACCGAAGGCGTCGAGCCCCCCGGCCTGGTCGGCCACCACGACACTCGAGGGTCCGCGCGCCCCGTGCCGGATGGCGAGCTGGCCGGTGTTCACGGCGTAGAACCATGCGAAGGATTGGTATCCGCTGACATGGCGGCTGCCCTGGGACCATAACTTCTGCAACTCCTTCTGCCCGAATTCGAAACCGCCGCTGGTGCTGGCGGTGACCACGCCGATCTCGAAATCGTCGCGGTCGTCCCTGGTGATCCCGGCATCGCGCAGTGCGGCGTCGGAGGACACCAGGGCGTGCCGGGTGGAGATATCGGTCTGCGGCAGCAGCCGGCCCGAGAGCTGGGAGGCGTCGAAGTCGCGGATCTCCCCGGCCAGGGTGGCGGGGTACCGGCTGGGATCGAACCGGGTCACCCGGGCGATCGCCGAATGCCCGGCGAGGGTGTTGCGCCAGTAGTCGGCGACGGTGACGCCGGTCGGGGCGTGCACGCCGAGGCCGGTGATGACCGGGTCCACCCGCGTGGTCACGGTGGTGTCGGGCGTGGTCGCGGTGGCGTTCACGGGGCGACCAGCACTGCGGCGCTCTGGAATCCGCCGAATCCGCTGCCGACGCTGAGCACCCGGTCGGTGCGCCGGGCGCGCGCGGTCAACGGCACATAGTCCAGATCGCAGCCGGGACCCGGATTGTGCAGGTTGGCGGTGGGCGGAATGACGTCGGTGTCGATGGCCAGCGCCGAGGCGACCAGTTCGAGCGAGCCGACGGCCCCGAGCGAATGCCCGATCATCGACTTGATGGAGCTCACCGGCACATCCCAGGCGTGCGCGGCGAGCGCCTTCTTGACCGCGGCCGTCTCGTGCAGATCGTTCTGCTTGGTGCCGGACCCGTGGGCGTTCACATAGTCGATGGCCGTCGGGTCCACGCGGGCCTGGGCCAGAGCGGCATCGATGGCCGCCGCCATTTCGACGCCGTCCGGCCGCAGCCCGGTCATGTGGAAGGCATTGCCGCGCGTGGCGAATCCGGCGAACTCCGCGTAGATGTGCGCGCCCCGGGCCCGCGCCCGGTCCCAGTCCTCGAGGACCAGCGTCGCCGAGCCCTCGCCCAGCACGAAGCCGTCGCGGTCGCGGTCGAAGGGGCGCGAGGCGTGTTCGGGATCGTCGTTATTGGGGCTGGTGGCCTTGATGGCGTCGAAGCAGGCCACCGTGATCGGTGAGATGGGCGCCTCGCTGGCCCCGGTGATGACGATGTCGGCGGCGCCCTCGCGAATCAGGTCGGCGGCGTGGCCGACCGCGTCGAGGCCGGAGGTGCAGCCGGTGGACACCACCGCGGTGGGTCCCTCCGCGCCGATCGCCCAGGCCAGTTCCGCGGCAATGGAACTGGGCACCAGGTAGTCGAAGAGCTGGCTCACCGCCCAGGCCGGATCCACCAGCCATTCCCGGCCCTGGTCGCTGACCAGGGAGTATTCGCGTTCGAGGCTGGTGGTGCAGCCGACGGCGGTGCCGATGCTGACGCCGATCCGGCCCGGATCGATGGCGTCGAGGTCGAATCCGCTGTCGCGTACCGCTTCCCGCGCGGTGACCACCGCGAACTGGGTGACCCGATCCCAGGACCGCTCCTCGCGCTTGCGCAAACCGTGTGCCGCGGCGTCGAAGTCGATCTCGCCGGCGATGCGCGAACGGAAACCGGTGGCGTCGAACGCGGTGATGCCGCGGGTAGCGGTGCGCCCTGCGGTCAGCAGGTCCCAGAACTGGCCGCTGCCGACCGCGCCCGGAGCCAGCACGCCCACGCCCGTGATCGCGACCCGGCGCGGGCCGGGAGAATCCGCCGTATTCCGTTGTGTCCCAAGGTTGGCCATGTTCGACCTTTCAGTCCGGAGCAACTGCTGTCCGAGCGTCGCACCGGCTGCTGGAGGCAATGCCGATGACCGCTACAGGACCGCTGGAATCGACTGCTCCAGCGATCCTGTAGGGCGGCGTCGTGGCGGCCGGGCAGAGTCGTGGCACCTACCGCCTACCTGTTGAGGAGAGCTATGACCGCGCACCTGAGTAAGTCAGTAGCACAGCCGAATACGTCAGTGGCGCAGGCGAGACCGGAGGATGCCGGGCTGGCCGGGAGACGGATCGTGATCACCGGGGGCGGGCGCGGGCTGGGGCGCGTTGTCGCCGAGGATCTGCTCGCGCATGGGGCGCGTGTAGTCATCGTCGGACGCGATAGCGAAGTACCGCAATGGATTCGGGAGAATTCCTCCGGGCACGCGGTGAGCGCCGATGTCACCGATCGAGATCGGCTCGCGGCCGCCTTCACCGAGGCCGATGCCTGGCTGGGCGGCATCGATGTGGTGTTCGCCAATGCCGGGTTGAGCCGACCGGGACCGCTCGCCACGACGGCACCGGCTGATTTCAGCGCGGTGCTCGAAACCAATGTCGTCGGAACGCTGCTCACGCTGCAGGCGGCTGTACCGTACCTGGCGGCCTCCGGTGCCGGGCGGTTCATCGCGCTGTCCTCGGCGCTGGCGCAGCGGATCGCACCCGGTGCGGGCGCGTATTCGATCAGCAAGTCGGCCATCGAGACTCTGGTTCGGGTCGCCGCGATCGAGCTTGCCCCGCAGTCGATTTCGGTGAACGCGCTTTCGCCCGGGTTCATCGACGAGGGGATGGGGAGCAATCTGATCGCGAATCAGCAGGTGTGGGACAAGTACCTGCCGACCATCGCGGCGGGCAGGCCGGGGCGCGGCGAGGAGGTCGCCGGGGTCGCGCGGTTCCTGGCCGGGCCGGACTCGGGATATGTCAACGGCCATGTGCTGGAGGTGAACGGCGGCCTGTCGTTCTGACGGGCCGCCGGACCACCGGTTACCAGCGGAGCACCGCCTTGCCGTTGAACGTCCGGTCGCGCAGCGCGGCCAGTGTGGCGTTCAACGACTCGGCGTCGCCGGTGTGCGTGACTCGCAGGTCCAGGCTGCCCGCCGCCCAGCGCCGGGCCAGCCAGGCCAGATCCTCGGCGGCCGTGCCGCTGTGGTCGAGTTCGTCGAACAGGGACAGATAGCTCAGGGTCACTCCGGGGCGGCGGTGGCCCCAATCCACGGGCAGGCGAAGCGGTTCGCGCACGGTATTGCCGATGCTCACCAGCGCGCCGCGCGGGTTCAGCAGCTCGAACGCCGCCTCGAGCGTGGGGCCGCCGACGCTGTCGATGATCACGTCGACCGGGCGCGCTTGCGCGGGTTCGCCAGCGGCGGAGGTCAATTCCAATTCCGTGCCGTGCAGTCGATGCGGCACCGACAGCACCTCGGCCCCTCCGGCCGCTGCCAATTGCAGCAGTACGCCGCCCACGCCGCCGCTCGCGCCCGTGATCAATACGGTCTTGCCGATAATCGGCCCGGCCCGGCGGATGGCCGCCAACGCCGTGAGACCCGCGACGGGCAGCGCGGCGAGATCCAATGCGGCTCCAGGATCTTCGACCACGGCCAGATTTCGCCGGGGGACGGCGACGACGTCGGCCCATCCGCTGCCATCCGACAGCGCCACCACGGTGCGCTTGGCCGCCTCGGGATCGGCCGGATCCTCCTCGATGGTGCCCAGGATGTCCCATCCGAGCCGGGATCCCGGCGGCAGCCGTTGCGCCCGGGTCAATTCCCCGCGGTTCACCCCGACCGCCCGCACCCGCACAAGTACCTCGCCGGGTCCGGGCGTCGGCTCGTCGACGTCGATCAGCCGGGTCGGGGTCCGCTCGTCCCCGGTGGTCACTACCGCGCGCATTCCGCACCCGCTCTCACTCGTTCGGTCATCGACCCAGCAAAACCGTTGCCGCACAGCACTGTCCAGCATGCTCCGGCGGCTTCCAGCGGTCCTCCAGCGGCTTGGGATCGGGTCTGGATCGGGGGCGGGAAGACTCCGGGACATGACAGCTAGATCCGGGTGGCCGCTGGCCGCCGCGCTGACCGTCGCGTTGATCGCCGGCTGCTCCTCCGGCGCGACCGGGGCGGGCGGGGACTCGGCGGGACCGCCCGTGGAGGGCGGCACCGTCCGTTTCGCGCTGCCCAGCGAGCCGAGCTGCCTCGACCCGGGCGTGAGTCCGGCCGACGCGACCGCGCTGATCGACCGCGGCGTGGTGGATTCGCTGGTGGCGCAGGGCAAGGACAATGCGTTCAAGCCGTGGCTGGCGACCGGGTGGAAGATCAGCGACGACCTGAAGTCCTATGTGTTCACCCTGCGCGACGACGTGGTGTTCCACGACGGGACCAAGCTGGACGCGGCCGCGGTGAAGGCCAACTTCGACCGGATCGCCGATCCGAACACCAAGTCCCAGTGGGCCGCCACCCTGCTCGGCCCCTACGCCCGCTCCACCGTGCTGGACGAGCACACCGTCCAGGTCGATTTCAGCGAGCCGTTCCAGCCGTTCCTGGCGGCGGCGAGCACCACCGCGCTGGGGATCCAGTCGCCGAAGAACTTCGCCGACAACGCGGGCAAGCTCTGCGATCACGTGGTCGGCTCGGGGCCGTTCACGTTCACCGGGCATATCGCCCAGCAGAACGTCACCCTCGCCAAGAATCCGGGCTATCGCTGGGCCCCCGAGACCGCCGCCCATACCGGGCCCGCCCACCTCGACGGCGTCGAATTCCGTTTCGTGCCCGAGAATTCCACCCGCATCGGCGCGCTCACCAGCGGTCAGATCGACGGGCTGCTGTCGGTGCCCGCGCAGAATGTCGGCGACCTGAAATCCGATCCGGGCCTCGCCTACAACCGTTACGACGGCCAGGGCGCGGTCTACGCCGTCTACATCAATACCCAGCGCGGTCCCTGGAAGGATCCGCGGGTGCGCCGCGCGCTGCAGCGCTCCACCGATGTGGACGCCATTCTGTCCTCGATCTACTTCGGCACCTACGCCCGCGCCTGGAGCATCCTCGCCCCGGCCACCCAGTTCTACGAAGCGGCACTGGAGAATTCGTGGAACTACAACATCGACGAGGCCAACCGGCTGCTCGACGAGGCCGGATGGAACCAGCGCGACTCCGAGGGCTACCGGGTCAAGGACGGGGTCCGGCTGACCGCGCGCTGGACGACCACGAAGGCGCAGGACGAATCCAACTCGCGCGGACTGGTCGGCCTCGCCATCACGGCGTCGGCCAAGAAGGCGGGCATCGAGATCGTCCGCAACAACGTCCAAACCGGCCAGCTGTTTCAACAGGTCGCGGCCGGTGACTACGACCTGTTCGACACCAGCTGGTCCTCCAATTCCCCCGATATCCTGCGCAGCTTCCTGCTCTCCACCGCCAAACCCATGGCCGGACAGAACATTTCGTGGGTCCAGGACCCCCAGGTGGACGGCTGGGTGAGCAATGCCGCCCGCACCCTCGACCCCGACACCCAACGCCGCGACTATGCCGCCGCCCAGAAATGGGCCATCGACCAGGCCGTCGTGATCCCGGTCTTCGTCCCCGCCAGCCAGGTCGCCACCAGTACCCGCGTCCACGGCGTCGCGGCCGCGCCCTCGTCCTACCCGGTCTTCTACGACGCATGGCTGAAGTGATGGCTGATCAGGAGACCTCGTGGCCGCTGCGCGTCGCCGTGGCCGTTGTGCGGCGGGTGGCGGGGATCGTCGGGATTCTGACCGGGGTGGCGACGCTGACGTTTGTCGCCATGTCGCTGGTGCCCGGGGATCCGGCGTACGCGATGCTGGGCAATGCGCCTGCCACGCCTGCCGCCTTGGCCGCGATCAGGACGCAGATGGGGCTGGATGAGCCGCTGCCGCTGCGCTTTCTGCATTATTTGGGGCGGCTGGCGCGGGGGGATTTCGGGGAATCGTTTCAGCGGCAGCGGCCGGTGCTGGTGGTGATCGGGGAACAGCTCACGCCCACACTGCAATTGGCGGGGGCGGCCATCGTGCTCGGAGTCGTGGGGGCGTTGGTGACGGTGATCGCGACCTCCGGGGAGCGGCGCATTCCCAGGGTGATCGCGAATGCCGCGGAGTTGGTGGCGGTGTCGACGCCGACGTTCTGGGTCGGCACGCTGCTGCTGGCCGGGCTGTCGTTCCGGTTGCACGTGTTTCCCGCGACCGGGCCGGGACTCGCGGCACTGGTGCTGCCCGCGACGACACTGGCGGTACCGATCACCGCGATTCTGGCCCAGGTGATGCGCGACGGTGTCGACGCGGCCATGCGGTCGCCGTTCGTGCTCAGTGCTCGGGCGCGGGGGCTGGATGAGCTGGACCTGCGCGTGCATCACGCGTTGCGGCATACGTTGTTGTCGGCGATCACGGTGTGCGGGTGGCTGTTCGGCGGTTTGCTCAGCGGGGCGGTGCTGGTCGAGACGGTGTTCGCCCGGCCGGGGCTGGGGCGAATCCTGCTGTCGGCGGTCGTGACTCACGATTTCCCGGTGGTGATCGCCCTGGTGATGTTCGGTTCGCTGCTGTTCATCGTGATCAATACCGCGGTGGACCTGGCGTACCGGGCCATCGATTCACGGTCGGCGGTGGTCGCGTGAGCGCGTGGCGGGAGCGGCTGCCGCGGCCGGGCGTGCTCCTCGCGGGATCGGTCGCCGCGCTGCTGGTCATCGCCGTGGTGGCGCCCGGTGTGCTGGCGACGCATTCGCCCACCGATGTCGACCTCGGGCATGTGCTGGCCTCGCCCAGTGCGCGCAATCCCTTCGGCACCGATCAGCTGGGCCGGGACATGTTCGCGCGCATAGTGTTCGGCGCGCGCTACTCGATCCTCATGGGATTGACCGCGACGGTGCTGGCCGTGCTCGGCGGCACGGTCATCGGATTGTGCGCGGCGCTGGGCGGCCGCCGGGCCGACACCGTGATCGCGCGCGGCATTGACATCGTGATGGCGTTCCCGGGAGTACTGCTGACCCTGCTCGTCATCGCCACCCTCGGACAGGGCGCGGGCAGTGTGGTGGCGGCGATCGCGATCGCCGAATCGGCCTCGTACGCAAGGCTCGTCCGCTCCCAGGCCCTCGTCGTGCGCAATGCCGACTACGTGCGCGCGTCAATCGTGCTCGGCCGCGCACCCGGCTATCGCATCCTGCACCACATCGTCCCGAACTCGCTGCGCCCGACGGTGGTCCTGGCCACGCTCGGCGTCGGCAGCGCGATCATGATCGGCTCGGCGCTGAGTTTCCTGGGTCTGGGCCCCAAAGAGCCCACCCCCGAATGGGGTTCGATGCTCTCCTCGGGCCGCGACCTGCTGTCCAAATCGTGGTGGGTGGCCATCCCGCCCGGGGCGGCCATCACCGTCACCGTCATCACCGTCACCGTGCTCGGCAGGGCACTGCGCCAGCGTTCGGAGGTCGGCCTTGCCCGTTCTACACGTCGATGATCTGCACATCTCTTTCGGCCGGGGTGACGACCGCTCGGAAGTGGTGCGCGGCATCGGATTCCAGCTCGAGGCCGGTGAATGCCTGGCCATAGTCGGCGAATCCGGATCCGGCAAGAGCGTCACCGCCCGCGCCCTGCTCGGGCTGACCGGGCCCGGCTCCACCGTCAGCGCGGCGGCCTTGCGGCTGGGCGATACCGATCTGACCAGCCTGTCCCCACGGGCCTGGCGGGGCATCCGCGGACGAGAGATCGGACTGATCCTCCAGGACGCGCTGATCTCCCTGGATCCGCTGCGCCCGGTCGGGGCCGAGATCGTCGACACTCTACGGGCCCACCGCCTGGTTCGAGGCCGGGCGGCGCGCGCCCGCCGCGTCGAGGAATTGCTGGCCTCGGTCGGCCTGGACGACGCGGCCGTCCGCAAAACCATGCGCCCGCACCAACTCTCGGGCGGCCAGCGGCAGCGTGTCCTCATCGCCACCGCCCTGGCCGGAAACCCGCGAGTCATCATCGCCGACGAACCCACCACCGCCCTCGACGCCACCGTCCAATCCCGCATCCTCGACCTGCTGGGCACCCTCCGCGACAATGGCACCGCACTGCTGCTCATCAGCCACGACCTGGCCGCCGTCGCCGGCATCGCCGACCGGGTGGCGGTCATGCACGACGGCCGAATCGTCGAATCCGGCCCGACCGCACAGGTTCTCGGCACCCCCACCCACCCCTACACGCAGCGACTGCTGGCCGCGGTCCCGACCCCCGAGAAGCGAGGCCAGCGACTCTCGGTCGGCGAGGGCCGGGTCGAACCGTCGCCGGTACCCGCCCGCACGATCGAAACAACCTCCAGCACAGCGATTTCAGTCAAGGGCCTGCACAAGTCGTTCAAGACCGCGCACGGCGTCTTCGACGCGGTCATCGATGTCGGTTTCGACCTGGCGGCAGGTCACACGCTGGGACTGGTCGGTGAATCCGGCTCCGGCAAGAGCACGACCGCCGCGCTGATCCTCGGCCTGCTCGAACCCGACACGGGGACGGTCGAATTCGACGGCCGCCCCTGGAGCGGAGTACCGGAACGGCAACGCCGCCAACTGCGCCCTCGACTCGGCATGATTTGGCAGGACCCCGCCGGATCCTTCGACCCGCGCTGGGACGTCACCCGCATCATCGGCGAAGCACTGCACGGCGACGGACTCACCGCGGCGGTGCAACCGCGACGCATTCGCGAGCTTCTCGACTCCGTCGGCCTGCCACACGGTTTCGAACATCGCCGCCCCACCGAGATGTCCGGCGGGCAACGCCAGCGGGTCGCCATCGCGCGCGCATTGGCCACCGATCCGGCCGTGCTCGTCTGCGACGAGCCGGTGTCCGCACTGGATGTCACCGTGCAGGCGCAGATCCTGGATCTGCTGGCCGATCTGAAGGCCGAACGCGGACTGTCGATGCTGTTCGTGTCGCACGACCTCGCGGTGGTGCGGCATCTCAGTGACGAGGTGGCGGTGATGTCAGGGGGCCGGATCGTCGAATACGGCGGCGTCGACGAGGTTTTCGACGCACCACAACACGCGGTCACCCGGGCCCTGCTCGCGGCGGACCGGGGTCGGCCGCGAGCGGACTCGGCGCGGGAGCCGGTCGAATCGGATCAGCCGCAGGCCGAATCCAGGCTCGGTCTGATCCGGCCCGCGATGAGTTCGGCCGAATAACGTGCGGCGGCACCGACCGTCACGGGCGGGGCCAGCTCCGGGGAACTGCGCAGCACCTTGTGGTGCAGTTGTTGCAGGGCCGGGGTCGGCTCCAGGCCGAGTTCCTCGGCGAGGCGATGTCGCAGGCGCTCGTAGACCTGCAGGGCATGGGCCTGCCGCCCCGAGCGATAGAGGGCGATGATCAGATGGGCGTGCAGGCTTTCCAGCAGCGGCGAGCGCTGCACCATGCCGCTGAGTTCGCCGATCAGCTCGCGATGGCGGCCCAGACGCAGATCCACCTCGATGCGATGTTCCAGGATGGACAGCCGCACCTCGTTGAGGCTGGTGGCCCACATGGCCAGCACCGGACCGGGTTTGATGTCGGAGAACACCGGACCGCGCCACACCGCGAGGGCCGCGCGCAGGGCGGTGTCGGCGCGTGCGTCGTCCTCGGCGGCCAGGGCCTGGCGGGCCAACCGGACGCGGTCCTCGAAGACATCGACATCGAATTCGCCGGGAGCCACATTGAGCAGGTACCCGCGTTCGCGGGTCTCGAGCCGCGAGGCCGCGCGGTCGGGATTGGAGCTGTGCTCGCCGAGGCATTTCCGCAGCTGCATGACATAGGTCTGCAGGGTGGAGGCCGCGGAGGACGGCGGCGTCGACTCCCACAGTTCCTCGATGCAGTAGTCGGTGGAGATGACGCGGTTGGCGTTCATCAGCAGCAGCGCGAGCAGTTGCCGCTGCTTCGGCGCGCTCGGCGCCGCACCGACACCGTCGATGCAGCACTGAAGCGGTCCCAATACCCCGAAGTTGATCATGCTTACCTCTCGAGCTCGTATGCAGTTTTCAAGCCGGACGCTCGGTCGCGTACGCGCGCAGGATGAGCCGGGCCGCGCGGGTGGAGATCTCGGTGGCCTGCCGCGGGTCGAGCCGGACGGTGCCGAAGGCCGAGGCCTGCTGCCCGTCGTGCGACAGCTGGGCGAAGAATTGCCCGGCCACCTCCGCGGGATCCGGCGCGTCGAGAATGCCCGCCGCGGCGAGCACTTCGATGCGATGGGTCAGCCACCCGGCAATGCGCGGCCCCTGCGCGACGGATTGATCGGCGCACACCTGATGCAGGTCCGGATGCCGCGCCACCTCGCCGACGATCAGCCGCCGCACCGCCGAAACCCGCTCGGACAGCGTCACCTCGAGGAACAACCGGCCGACCGTGACCAGATCGTCGAACACCGACGCCGGATCGCGCAGCAGCCGCGGATCGAGTTCCTCGGCGGTGTCGGCCGCCGCCCGCACCCCGGCCAGCACCACGCGGAACAGGGTGCGTTTGTCGCCGAAGTAGTTGTAGATCGTCTGCTTGGACACCCCGGCGACCTCGGCGACGGTCTCGACACTGGTCCGCTCGTAACCGAATTCGAGGAACACGGTCGTGGCGGCTTCGATGATCACGGACCTTTTGTCCGTGGGACGCGCGTCGGGCGCGACTGTCACCCGGGTTGGGGCGGACACCATGCGCACACTCCTTTCGTTGGTGATCGAAATGCGAGTGTTCTTCGGAGTCTAGGCCCCGCCCAGGTCGCCGCGAACCCTCGCGCTCAGGCTGATCGGAATCGATCGCGGACGGAATATATTGTGGCGCAGGTGAATACGACAATTCACGCCGAGGTGGCGAGTTTGCGTCCGAGGTAGGCGGCCATGTCGGCGAGTACCGGTCCCGAGCGGATGTGCGTGAATTCGGCCGCGTCGGCGACCTCGGCGTAAGCGCGATACAGGTTCGCCACCAGGCGTTCCGGCTCGCTCCACGAGGACCAGGGGTGGTGGTCGTGTCGGGTGGGATCGACCTGCCGTGCGGCTTCCAGCGGCGTCGCGCCCGACGACCGGGCATCCCGCGCCACGGCCAGCAGCCAATCGAGATAGGCGCGCGTCTCGGCCAGTACGTGGTGATCGGCGACCTCACCGTGGCCGCCGATGACGGTCACGGGGGACAGTTCGGTGAGCCGGTCGAGCCAGTTCAGGCTGCCCAGCACCGATCCGGACAGGAGGAACGGTGTGCAGCCGGGCATGACCAGATCACCCGCGACCACCACCGCGGCATCGGGCACCCACACCGCCAGATCGGCATCCGTATGCCCGACACCACCGGTGAGCAGGTGAACCTCGCGGGAACCTATGTGCAGCACCGCCTCATCACCCACCCCGAGCCGGGGGAGGGTCAAGGGCAGCTCGCCCCACTCGATATCCGGCCACAGCGCGCGGACCGCGAGGCCGTTGCGCGCCATGGCCGCCTGGCAGGCCCGGTGCGCGACCACGGGCGCCGGAGCAAACAGGGCATTTCCGGCAGTGTGGTCCCCGTGCCAGTGGGTGTTGACCACCGCTTCGGGCATCTCGAAGCCGGAATAGGTTATCGCCGAGTGCAATCCGCGGGCTCGGCGTTCGGTGCCCAGGGTGTCCACCAGGATCGTCTCCCGGCCCTTCCGGATCAGTGCCGCATTGCTCACGCACCAGCCGCCGGGGCGCTCGATATAGGCGAAGACGCCGTCGGCGACCTCGTCGAGCCCGCTCACGTCGCCACCTCGCTCACGCCGGCGCGCCGCCGGAGCGGATGATCCGGCACAGCTGTGGATCGCCCTCGGCCACCTCGCCGACCCGGGTGCGGTTGCGGAATTCGGGATCGGAGGTCGCGCGGCGGAAGGCATCCCGGTCGGACCATCTCGCGATATTGATGTAGACGTCCGGATCGCCCTCGGAGCGCAGCAGTTCGTAGTGGCGGAAGCCCGGCTGCCGCGAGAAGTAGTCGGCGACCTCCGCGTAGATCTCCTCCAAGCGGTCCGCGTCCCCGGTCAGCCGCAAGACATTGACGAAGACGTATTCGGTCGTTTTCCCGGACGCCGTTGTTTTCTCGGACACCGTGCGGCCCCTTCCAGCTGCGAACGTGTGCCTCCCAGCTTGTTCGGCCGATCTGCAACGCCGCTGGGGCCGCGCTGGAGAACCGCTGGAGTCCCGCTGGAGCGCCATTGACTCTGGACTCCCGAGTCCAGAAATTGGACTCATGAGTCCACTCGACTCGGAATCCCATTGCGCCTCACCTGAATCGAGCTCACCCCATGACCACACCGTCCTCACCCCCGCAATCCACCGCACCGAACCGGGGCTTCCGGCCACCTGACTGGGCGGTGCTCAGCCTGCTCTGCCTGGGGCAGCTGATCGTCGTGCTGGACCTGTCGATCGTCAATGTGGCACTGCCCGCCATCAAGGGCTCGCTGGACTTCTCCGACGCCGGACTGCAGTGGGTGGTCAATGGCTACGCCATCACCTTCGCCGGCTTCCTGCTGCTCGGCGGCCGCATTGCCGACCTGGTCGGACGGCGGCGCATCTTCGTGCTCGGACTGGCCATCTTCACCCTCGCCAGCCTCGCGGGCGGACTGGCCCAGTCCTCGCAGTGGCTGGTGATCGCCCGTGTCGCACAGGGTTTCGGCGGTGCGCTGCTCTCGCCCGCGACGCTGGCGATCCTGTCCACCACCTTCACCGAGGGCAAGGCCCGCGCCCGCGCCACCGCCGCCTGGGGCGCCATCTCCGGCGCGGGTGCGGCGCTGGGCTCGGTGCTCGGCGGCGTGCTCACCGATATCGCCAGCTGGCCGTGGATCTTCTATGTCAATATCCCGCTCGGCGCGGTGGCGCTGGCCCTGACCTACCCGCTGCTGCAGGAGAGCAAGGGCGCGGAGGGCAAGCGGCTCGACGGTGTCGGGGCCGTGCTCGTCACAACCGCATTGGTGGCGCTGGTCTTCGGCGCGGTCGATTCGCAGAACCACGGCTGGTCCGCGCCGTCCACCTGGGGGCCGATCCTGGGCGCGGCGGTGCTGCTGGCCTGGTTCACCTTCCATGAGTCGCGGGTGGCGTCTGCGCCGCTGATCCCGTTGTACGTATTGAAGATTCGCTCCATCGCCTTCTCCAATACCGTCATGTTCTGGATCGGCGCGGCGGTGATCGCGCACTTCTACTTCCTGTCGCTCTACATGCAGAACATCCTGGGCTACAACGCCTTCCAGACCGGCATCGCCTTCCTGCCCGGCGCGGTCGCCATGACCGTGGGCGCGTACGGCGGGCCGCCGCTGGTGAAGGTGTTCAAGGGTGTGCGCCCGCTGCTGACGGGGGCCCCGGCGCTGAGCGCCATCGGGCTGGTCTGGCTGGCGTTCGTTCCCGACAACGGCTCGTACGTGGTGCATCTGCTGATTCCGCAGGTGCTGATCACCCTGGGCGCGGGACTGTTGATGGTGCCGCTGGTCATCGCCGCCACCAGCGGTGTGGCGCCGGCCGAGGCGGGCCTGGCCTCCGGAATCATCAACACCACCAGGCAGTTCGGCGGCGCGCTCGGGCTCGCCGTGCTGGCGACCATCGCCGCCT
>NZ_BAFX01000099.1 GCF_000308815.1 Nocardia concava NBRC 100430 | reverse complement strand
GATCCGGATCTGATCACCGTGCGCGGCCGCCGCCTGCTGGCCCCGTGCGAATCTCGTTGTCGCCGACCGGCTCGCGCCGCCGGAGCTGCTCGCCGAGCTTGGACCGGACGTCGAGGTCATCGACGCCGCCAAGATCCCCTACGGCCGGGCCATGGCGCAGGAGCACATCAATGCCGCGCTCATCGAGGGCGCGAAGGCGGGCAAGTTCGTGGTCCGGCTCAAGGGCGGCGACAACTACGTCTTCGGCCGCGGCTACGAGGAATTGGAAGCCTGCGTCGACGCCGGCATTCCGGTGACCGTCGTCCCCGGCGTCACCAGCGCCATCTCGGTGCCCGCCCTGGCCGGTATCCCGGTCACCCATCGCGGCGTCACCCACGAATTCGTGGTGGTCAGCGGCCACGTCGCCCCGGATCACCCGGATTCCCTGGTCGACTGGCCCGCCCTGGCCAAACTGCGCGGCACCATCGTCCTGCTCATGGCCGTCGAACGCATCGAGAAGTTCGCCGACGCCCTGATGTCCGGCGGCCGTTCCGCCGACACCCCGGCCACCGTCATCCAGGAAGGCAGCCTCCGCACCCAGCGAGTCCTGCGCGCCGACCTGGCCACCATCGCCGAACGCGTCCGCGCCGAAGGCATCCGCCCACCCGCGATCATCGTCATCGGCCCGACGGCCGGTTTCACCGCGGGCGCACCCGACCAGGACTGATCGCTTTGCCCGCGCCGCTCGCTGCCGAATCTCGTCATCGCGGTGAATCCCGTCATCCCGGCGCGCTTTTGGCCGGGATCCACGCCATGCGGTTGACCTGCGGGTCGAGGTGGATTCCGGCCAGAAGCATGCCGGAATGACGGGGTGGGGCCAGGCCGGGACGACGGGGCGGCGTTCCGGCCGGGGCGACGAGATCGGTTGCCCGGTCGCCGCATCTACTACAGTGGCCGGGTGCTCGATAACCCCGCTGCGACGATGCAGTATCCGGTGACCAAGCGAGCTTTCGGGCTCGCGATCCTCGTGCTCAGCGGGCTGCAGCTGATGGTGGTGCTCGACGGCACCGTCATGATCCTTGCGCTGCCCCGACTACAAGAGCAGCTCGGACTGTCCAATGCGGGCAGTGCGTGGACGGTGACGGCCTACGGTCTGCCGTTCGCGGGACTCATGCTGCTGGGCGGTCGGCTCGGTGACTCGTTCGGCCGCAAGCGGATGCTGATTCTGGGCGTCAGCTTGTTCACGGTGGCCTCCGCGTTGTGCGGCACCGCGCAGAACGAGGCGTGGCTGATCGCGGCCCGCGCGCTGCAGGGCACCGGTGCCGCCATTGCCGCGCCGACCGCGTTCGCCCTGGTGGCCAGCACCTACGCGCCCGGCCCGGCCCGCAATCAGGCGGTGGCCATCTTCGGATCCATGGTCGGCATCGGCTCGGTCGGCGGTCTGGTCATCGGCGGCGCGCTGACCCAGGTCGATTGGCGCTGGATCTTCTGGATCAATGTGCCGATCGGCATCCTCATCGTGTGGGGCGCGATCTACCAGCTCCGCGACACCGCGCACCAGCGCATGTCCATGGACGTGCGCGGCGCGATCCTCGGCACCCTGGCCTGCGTCTCGATCGTCTTCGGCGCCACCGAGGGGCCCGAAATGGGTTGGGGCTCACCGGTCATCCTGGGCGCGCTGATCGGTGGCTTCGTGCTGCTGCTGGTCTTCATCTTCGCCGAGCGCGACGTGGACAACCCGCTGCTGCCGTGGTCGCTGTTCGACAGCCGCGACCGCGTCATCACCTTCGCCGCCATCTTCCTGGCCTCCGGCGTGCTCGGCGCGACCACCTTCTTCGTCGCCCAGTTCCTGCAGAACGTGTTGCGCTACAGCCCGCTTCAGGCGGGTCTGGCCAGCATCCCGTTCACCCTGGGCGCGGGTGTCGGCACCGCGGTGGCCTCCAAGGCGTGCATGTACATCCGGGCGCGCTGGCTGCTGCTGGCGGCCGCGGTCGTGCTGTCGGCCGCGCTGTATTTCGGCTCCACGCTGGACAGTTCGGCCGACTACTTCCCGACCCTGCTGGTCATGATGTCGATCGTGGGCTTCTGCATCGGCACCGCCATCGTGATCCTGCCGCTGTGCGTGCTGGTCGGCGTGGACATGGCCCACATCGGCCCGCTCTCGGCGGTCGGCCAGATGTTCATGAACATGGGCACCCCGTTCGCGGTCGGCGTGCTGAGCCCGGTCGCCCTGTCGCGCACGCTGTCGCTGGACAAGGGCGCGACGGGCAAGGTGAGCGAGATGTCCCAGCATCAGATCGACGCGCTGGGCAGCGGCTACACGCTGGTCCTGCTGGTGTGCGCGATCGGCACCGCGATCATGGGCCTGCTCGCGCTCACCCTGCGCTACACCCCGGCCCAGCTGGCCCAGGCCCAGCACGCGCAGGACGAGGCGCAGAAGAACTAGCGGCTACACGGACGCTTGGGTGTCAACACCTGTTGGCCTACACTTGTGGGCATGACTGTGGAGACGAGTCCGCGCCGCTCCGATGCCACCCGCGCCGCGATCCTGGCGGCCGCCCGGCATCGGTTCGCCGAGGACGGCTATCGGAAGGCGACCATCCGGGCCATCGCGGCGGACGCCGGGATCGATCCCTCGATGGTGATGCGGTACTACGGCAACAAGGACGGATTGTTCGACGCCGCACTGGATATCGATCTGGAGCTGCCGGATCTGGGTGCGGCCGAACCGGATTCGCTGGGTGAGCTGGTCGCCGGGCGGTTCCTGCAGTTGTGGGAGCAGCAGCCGACCAGCGACATCCTGCTCACCCTCATGCGCTCGGCGCTGACCGACGAGATGGTGGTCGAACGCACCCAGCGCATCTTCGCGCAGCAGCTGATGCCCGCGGTGCTGCGCTTCGGTGATCCGTCGGACGCGCCGCACCGGGCCGGGCTGATCGCCACGCAGATCCTCGGACTCGCGCTGTGCCGCTACGTATTGCGGCTGCCGCCGGTGGTCGCGCTCACGCAGGAGCAGATCGTCGCCGATATCGGGCCGACCATTCAGCGCTACCTCACGCTCGGCACCGCCGAATGACCCGCAGCACCGATTGACCCCGGCCCGACCATTCGGCACACTGCCCCGATGGGGAAATCTGTGCACGCGGACCTGCTGGACCGCTGGACGAAACTGGCCGGGCCGCAAGCACAAGCGGTGGGGGAGGACCTGGTCCGGCGCTACAGCGAGCCGCACCGCCGCTATCACACCGTCGAACATCTGGCCGCCATGCTGAGCGTCATCGACGACCTGGCCGCCGATGCCGAGGACCTGGACGCGGTCCGCTACGCCGCCTTCTTCCACGATGCCGTCTACGCCATGGACGGTGGCGACAACGAGGAGGCCAGCGCCCGCCTGGCCGAAACCACCCTGCCCACACTGGGAATCGACCCCGAGACCGTGGCGGAGGTGGCGCGCCTGGTCCGGCTCACCGGCGGCCATCACCCGGACCCGGCCGATCGCAATGGCGCGGTGCTCTGCGACGCCGACCTGGCGATCCTGGCGGCCGACGAATCCGCCTATGCCGCATACACCGCCGCCGTCCGCGCGGAATACGCGCACGTCCCCGACGACCTGTTCCGCGCCGGTCGCGCCGCCGTCCTGGCCGCCCTCGCCGACCAGCCCAACCTCTTCCGCACCCCGACCGCCCGCTCCCGCTACGAGGCCGCCGCCCGCGCCAACCTCGCGGCTGAATTGAGTGCTCTCACAAGCGATTAGGGGCCATTTTCCTCGTCATCCCGGCGTGTTTTTGGCCGGGATCCATCGTGGATTCCGGCCAAAAACACGCCGGAATGACGGGCGGACCTGGCGAGCCGGTCAGCGCGTGCCGTACTTGTAGGTCTGCTTGCGCAGCTTCAGGTACACCATGATCTCGGCGTGGCGGACTCCGCCGAGCGCCCGAATCCGGTTGGACACCAGGTCGAGCAGGGCTTCGTCGTCGGGGCAGACCGCCTCGACGAGGATGTCGTAGCGCCCCGCGCACACCACCACGTAGTTGATCTCCTCGATGGCGGCGAGGGTGTCGGCCACCGGCTGCACCGGCCCGTCCACGGTGATTGCGATCATGGCCTGCCGGAACAGACCCACCTGCAGCGGATCGGTGACCGCGACGATCTGGATGACCCCCGCGTCGGCCAGCTTCTGCACCCGCTGCCGCACCGCCGCCTCGGACAGGCCGACCGCCTTCCCGATGGTGGAGTAGGCGCGCCGCCCGTCCTCCTGGAGCTGGGCGATGATCTGCTTGGAGATGTCGTCGAGGATCGGAGTTCCCCGGCCGGATGTCTGGTCGGTCACGCGATCATCCTCCCTGATCGAAGCCGTCCGGACGAACGGTCCGCCGCCTGCCGCGCGTGCGCGGGTATGTTGGTTCGAAGTCGCCGGGTTCGGCGGTTTTCGGTCCGATAAGGATGATCTCCCGTGAAGTACGTTCCGCGCGCGGTTCTGTTCCTCGGCATTCCCGCCCTCCTGTTCGCCCTGCCGTGGTGGCTGCTGGTCTACACGACACTGTCGGGCCCGTGGTTCTGGCTCGGCACCGCGATCTTCGCGCTCGGCTATCTGGCGTTGCCCGCGGGGATGGTGCTCGGGCACGGGCCGCGCGAGTCGGATGCGGCGTCGCTGGTCGGCGATACCCTGCTGGGCGTGATGTGGGTGCTGTTCACCTGGTCGGTGATCGGGGCCGTGGTGCGGGGAGCGCTCGCGGTCGCGGGCGTGGACGATCCGGTGCGCTCACGCATCGTGGCACTCGGCGTGCTGGGTGTCTCGGTCGTGCTGACCGCGTGGGCGATCTACGAGGCGCGGCGGGTTCCGCGCATCCGCACCGTCGATGTCGAAATCCCGGGTCTCGGAGCGGGTTTGGACGGCTTCCGGCTGGTGGTCGTCACCGACACCCACTACGCCGCGACCGATCGGCTGCGCTGGTCGGAGCGGGTAGTCGAGGAGGTCAACGCGCAGCGTCCCGATATCGCCTGCCACGCGGGCGATCTCGCCGACGGTTCGGTGGTCAAGCGCCGGGCGCAGGTCGATCCGCTGGGCAAGGTCGAGTCGGAGTACGGGCGCTTCTACATCACCGGCAACCACGAGTACTTCGGCGACGCCCCGGGCTGGATCGAGCACATGTCCGGCCTGGGCTGGCAGCCGCTGCGCAATCAGCACGAGGTCATCACCCGCAATGGCGACAGCCTGGTCCTTGCGGGCATCGACGACCCCACCGGCGCCGCCCTGTCCGGCCACGGCCCGGACATCACCAAGGCGCTGGCCGGCGCGGACCCGTCCCTGCCGGTGATCCTGCTGGCCCATCAGCCCAAGCAGGTCACCGACGCGGTGTCCGCCGGTGTGGCACTGCAGATTTCGGGCCACACCCACGGCGGCCAGATCTGGCCCTTCCGCTACCTGGTCCGCCTGGATCAGCCGGTGGTCGCGGGCCTGTCCCGGCACGGCGAGCGCACCCAGCTCTACACCAGCCGGGGCACCGGCTTCTGGGGCCCGCAGCTCCGCCTCTTCGCACCCAGCGAAATCACCGTCCTGGTACTGCATCCCGCTAGCTGACCGCCGAATGGCACATGCGGGCGGCGGTTTCGGACAAATCTCCACGCGGATGTGCCACTCGGCGAATGGTTTCGGCGTAGGCGGCGGGATGGGTGAGGTTGCCATTGTGGCCGCCGGGGAATTCGGTGAGCTCCACGCCGAGCAGGTCGGAGAGTTCGATGGCGCAGTGCCGATCGAAGACCTGGGTGGGCGTGCGGCGGCCGACGCCGGGCAGGATCCGGGTCGTGGTGCGCGCCAGCCGCGCGACATCGACCCAGTCCTCGCACACGGCCGTGAAATCCTGCTCGATGAAATAGGTGAAGTTGCGCGCCCTTTCGGGGGTCAGCGGCCGTAGCTGGACGCCCGGCTCGGTCTCCTGATCGGCGGGGTTGATGCCGAGCGTCTCGACCATCGGCGCGAGCGCGGCCTTCCAGCCCTCGGCACGGCACACGTCCTGGCAGTGCTCGAGTTCGCGCACGTGATGGGCACGGTCGGTGGCGGCGAGCAGCCACGGCGAGACCGGCTCGTGGGCGATGAGGGTGTGCACCTGCTCGGGATGCGTTGTGGCCAGGTGCAATCCGATGGACGCGCCCATGCTGCAGCCGACCATGAGCACCGGCTCGTCGGTCACCGCCGCCAGCAGCCGGTGCACGTCATCGGCGTGGGCGGCAATGCTCGGCCGCCGGTTCGTGTCGTGAATCAGGCTGCGCGACAGGCCCCGTCGGTCGTAGGTGACGACGGTGAACTCGTCCTCCAGGTTCCGCACCAGGGCTTCGCTGCGGCCCGCATCGCCCTCACCGCTCTGGGACAGCAGCAGCATCGGTCCGGTGCCGCGGATTTCGTAGTAGAGCTCCGCGCCGTCGACGGGGAGGGTGGCGTTCTCGATCGTGGTCATGACACCAACCATAATCCATCAATTCTGATGTATCAAGAGTGATGTATCTGAAGTGATGTATTGTCGGGGCATGAACGGAGTCGAGCTGTTCCTGCTGGGGCGCGCGCTGATGAAGATCGGCGAACAGGCGCTGCCCGACACCGGCGCGCGCACCGGAAACCGCGCTGTCCTGGTCGTTCTCAGCGATGTCCTGGAACATCCGGGCACCACGATCAGCGAGGTCGCCGCCCGCACCGGCCTACCGCAGAGCGCGGTATCCGGGGCGGTGGCACGGCTGCGCGAGGCCGGTTCGGTGGTGGCGGAGAAGGATCCGCGCGATGCCCGGCGCACACTGCTGGAGCCCGCGCGTGAACTCTCCGGCCGGGTGGCCGAAGTCCGTGCCACCACAATCGATGATGCCGTCGCGGCGGCCGTGGGCGGCGATGATCCCGCCGCCGTCGAAGAGGTTGTCGAGGCGCTGAAACTGCTGTCTCAGCGCCTCGGCGTCCGACCGTGAAACCTCAGCTGTCGAAGCCCAATCCGGTGTAGTCCAGGGTCTTCAACCACAGATTCCGGCGGCCCTGATGTGCGTCGGCGCGGGCCAGCGACCAGCGGGTGAGGTGAATTCCGGCCGACCGCAACGGTTCCGGCGGCAACGGCAACGGCCGGGAGCGCACCATTCGCAGCCGGGTGCGTTCGGTGTCGAGACCCCAGAGCCGGTCGAGCATGACCTCCGCGCCGAACCGGGTCGCCCCGACTCCGAGCCCGGTGTACCCGGCGGCGTAGACGAGTTTGCCCTTGTAGGCAGAGCCGAAGAAGGCGCAGAACCGGCCACAGGTATCGATGACGCCGCCCCAGCGGTGGGTGAAGCGCAGGCCGTCGAGTTGCGGGAAGGTCTGGAAGAAGTGCTGCGCCAGGGTTTCGAAGGTGGCCTCGTTGTACTCCAGGGTCGGGGCGATGCGATTGCCGAAGTGGTAGATGGCGTCGTAACCGCCGAAGAGAATGCGGTTGTCGCTGGTCAGCCGGTAATAGTGGAAGCGATAGGACGCGTCGCCCAAGCCCATGCGGGTGTGCCAGCCGATGCTGTCGAGCTGTTCGGTGGTGAGCGGTTCGGTCATGAGCGCGTAGTCGTAGACCGGCACCACATGCCGTGACACCTTCGGCACCGGCCCCGCGAAAGCGCTGGTGCACAACGCGACCCGGGGCGCGCGCACCTCACCGTGCGGCGTGTGCAGGGTCAGGGTGCCGCCGCAGGATTTCGAAATCCGTTGCACGGGAGTGCCTTCGTAGATGCGCACCCCGGCTTCCATGCAGGCCCTGCGCAATCCCCAGGCCAGCCGTGCCGGATCCAGCATGGCCACCCCGTCGCGATCCCACCACCCGCCCAGATAGGTGGGGGAGTGCACCATCCCCTGCACCTGGCCCGCGTCCAGCAATTCGGTGCGGTAGCCCAGGGATTCGGCCGCGTCGTGGCTCTCCCGCAGCCAGTCGATCTCGTGCGGGGCGGTGGCGACCTCCATCTCGCCGGTGCGCTCGAAATCGCAGTCGATGCCGTAGCGCAGGATGGCCTTCTCGATATCGTCGAGGTTGGCGCGGCCGAGCCGTTCCAGCTCGGCGATCTCGTCGGGGAATCGCTCCATCCCGTTGGCGAGCCCGTGGGTGAGGCTGGCGGAACAGAATCCGCCATTGCGGCCCGAGGCCGCGTGCCCGCAGAGCCCGGATTCCAGCAGCACCACATCGGTGCCGGGATTGCGTTCCTTGGCCAGCAGGGCGGTCCACAGTCCGCTGTAGCCGCCGCCGATGACGGCCAGATCCGCCTCGGTGGCGGTGGTCAAGGGGTCTGTCGGGGCCGGCCGCTCGGGCCGGTCGGTCCAGTAAGGCGTCGGCGCCGCATCGATGAGCGCCGACGCCGACAGTTTGCTTCCTTTGGCCGACATGGCCGATCAACTCCTTCTCTCTTGCCGACCGGTCCGGCCGCTCGGCGGTGATGTGTCCCTGTGCAGGTATGCGTGGTCACGGTGTGCGGATATGCGAGAACCCCGTCCGGGTATGCCAAAAGACCGCCGGTCGGTCCGCGTGAACGGACGACCGGCGGTCGAGGACGGGATCAGCTGGTGGCGGCGCGATCGTCGCAGCGGCGGCGCATGCGCAGCTGCCCGGCGATATTCATGGCTGCGTGCTGCAGCCTCGGGTCCAACCCGGCGGTGCGGGTTTCCACGGTCAACCACCTCAGAACGTGACGTGTGCGGTGAGAATAACTCACCTCGAGGTGGAATGTCGGAACCGGGTTATTCCGTGTCGCCGCCGTTACTCGGCCCGGAAGATCACCTCGTGCCAGGGTTTGCTGGCGGCCGCGGTGATATCGGACATGACGTGCTTGATATTCGTGTACTCCTCGAATGCGTACGCGGACATGTCCTTTCCGAACCCGGAGGACTTGTATCCGCCGTGCGGCATTTCACTGATGATCGGAATGTGGTCGTTGATCCACACGCAGCCCGCCTGGATTTCGCGAGCGGCTCGCTGGGTCCGGAAAACACTGCGTGACCAGGCCGACGCGGCGAGCCCGTAGGGCGTGTCGTTGGCCAGGGCGATGGCCTCGTCATCGGTGTCGAAGGGCAGCACGACCAGCACCGGGCCGAAGATCTCCTGCTGCACGATCTCCGAGGACTGGGCCGCGCCGGTGATCAGAGTGGGCTCGTAGTACGCGCCGGCCTCCGGGGTGTGCTCCGGAATTCGGCCGCCGCGCACGATTTTCGCGCCGGATTCGCGGGCCCGCTCGACCATGCCGCTCACCTTGTCCCGATGCGTGCGGGAAATGAGCGAGCCCAGATCGGTTTCCGGGTCCTCGACGGGACCGACCCGGACCTGATCCATGAGATCGGCGACCCGCCCCACGAATTCCTCGAACAGCGGCCGCTGCACATAGGCGCGGGTGGCGGCGGTGCAATCCTGGCCCACATTGATGAGCGCGCCCGCGACCGCACCACGTGCGGCGGCCTCGAGATCGGCGTCGTCGAACACCACGAACGGGGCCTTGCCGCCGAGTTCGAGATGGACCCGCTTGACCGCACCGGCGGCGGTCGCGGCCACCTGTCTGCCGACGGCGGTGGAGCCGGTGAACGAAACCATCGCCACCGCGGGGTGTTCCACCAGCGGCTGCCCCGCTTCGAGGCCGGTGCCGGTGAGGACATTGATGACGCCCGGCGGCACGCCCGCCTCCGTGGCCGCCTCCGCGAAGATCAGGGAGGTGAGCGGGGTCAGCTCGGAAGGCTTGAGCACCACCGTGTTTCCGGCCGCGATGGCGGGCAGGATCTTCCAGGCCGCCATCTGCAGCGGGTAGTTCCACGGCGAGATGGAACCGATCACGCCGATCGGCTCGCGGCGGATGGAGGAGGTGTGGTCGCCGGAGTACTCGGCCGACGCCTTGCCGTCGAGATGCCGTGCGGCGCCGGCGAAGAAGGCGGTGTTGTCGATGGTGCCGGGGACGTCGAATTCGCTGGAGAGCCGAATCGGCTTGCCCGCGTTGAGACTTTCGACCGACGCCAGCTCCTCGGCGCGGGTCCGCAGGATCCGCGCCCATTCGTGCATGATGTCCGATCGCGCCCCCGGCGTGAGCCCGGCCCAGCCCGGGAAGGCGGCCCGGGCCGCCGCCACGGCCGCCTCCACATCGGCGGCGTTCGCGCCCGGACCGGAGACGATCTCCGCTCCGGTGGCGGGCGCGATGACCGACAGCGGCGCACCCGACCCGGATTGCCGTGTGCCATTGATGAATTGCAATTCCTGAGGATGCACCGTGCTCCTAGCTGGTCGAGATCGTCGAGGTCACCGGGTCACACAGTATGACCGTCGGCGACCGTGAGCGCCTGGTCGAGAATCGCGAGGCCCTCCTTGGCCTCGGCCTCGGAGATGGTGCAGGGCGGCACCACGTGCAGGCGGTTGAAGTTCACGAACAGCAGCAGACCGGCGGCCTTGGCGGTGGCGACGGCCTCGGTCATGGCCGGGCTGCTGCCGCCGTAGGGGGCCAGGGGTTCGCGGGTGGTGCGGTCGGCGACCAGCTCGACGGCCCAGAACACGCCCAGGCCGCGGACTTCGCCGACGCTGGGGTGGCGTTCGGCCAATTCGCGCAGGCCGGGGCCGAGTACGCGCTCGCCCATGTCGGCGGCGTTCTCGACGATCCGCTCCTCGGTCATGGCATTGATGGTCGCGACGGCAGCGGCCGTGGCCAGCGGATGACCGGAGTAGGTGAGCCCGCCCGGATACGGGCGATCATCGAAGGTCGCGGCGATATGCGGCGCGATGGCGACGCCGCCCAGCGGCACATAGCCGGAGTTGACACCCTTGGCGAAGGTGATCAGATCGGGTACGACATCGAAATGCTCTATGGCGAACCACTTTCCGGTGCGCCCGAAGCCCGCCATCACCTCGTCGGCGATGAACACGATCCCGTACCGGTCGCACAGCTCACGCACCCCGGCCAGGTAACCCGGTGGCGGAACCATGATTCCGGCCGTTCCCGGCACCGACTCGAGGATGATGGCCGCGATGGTGCTCGGTCCCTCGAACACGATGGTCTGCTCGAGATGCTGCAGCGCCCGCTCGGTCTCCTCGGCCTCGGTGGTGGCGTGGAACTGCGAGCGGTACAGGAACGGCCCGAAGAAGTGCACGACCCCGGCATTGCCGTGGTCATTGGGCCAGCGCCGGGGGTCGCCGGTGAGGTTGACCGCGGTCTCGGTGCCGCCGTGATACGAGCGGTACCGCGAGAGCACCTTGTACCGGCCGGTGTGCAGCCGCGCCATGCGCACCGCGTGCTCGACGGCGTCCGCGCCGCCATTGGTGAAGAAGATCTTGTTCAGCTCACCGGGGGTCCGTTCGGCGATCAGCCGCGCCGCCTCCGAGCGGGCGTCGTTCACGAAGGCCGGGCCGATGGTGCACAGCGTGGCCGCCTGCTCCTGGATGGCGGCCACCACCTTCGGATGCTGGTGCCCGATATTGGTGTTCACCATCTGCGAGGAGAAGTCCAGCAGGCGGTTGCCGTCGCCGTCCCACACGTAGCAGCCCTGGGCCGCGGTGATCGTCATGGGGTTCAGCGACTTCTGGGCGGACCAGGAGTGGAAGACGTGCGCACGATCCAATTCGTAGGCGCGGGCGGCCTTGTCGCGGGCCGCGTCGGGGGTGAGGCCATTGGGCAGAGTCATCGCATGTCCTTTTGTCGGGTTGGCCTCGGGGGTCAGTGGTTCTGCGGGAAGCCGAGATTCAGCCCGCCGTGGCTGGGGTCCAGCCAGCGGGTGGTGACGGCCTTGGTGCGGGTGAAGAAGTGCACGCCGTCGGTGCCGTGCGCATGCGAATCGCCGAACAGGGAGTTCTTCCAGCCGCCGAAGCTGTAGTAGGCCATGGGAACCGGGATCGGCACATTGATCCCTACCATGCCCACCTCGACCTCGTTGTGGAAGCGCCGGGCCGCGCCGCCGTCATTGGTGAACAGCGCGGTGCCGTTGCCGTAGGGGTTGGAGTTGATCAGGGCCAGCGCCTCGTCGTAGCTGTCCACGCGGACCACCGAGAGCACCGGGCCGAAGATCTCGTCGGTGTAGACGCTCATGTCGGTGGTGACGTGGTCGAGAATCGTGGGGCCGAGCCAGAATCCGTCGGCCTCGCCGTCGGGGGCCACCGCGCGGCCGTCGAGAACGATGGTGGCTCCGGCGGATTCGCCCGCAGCGATGTAGGAGGCCACCTTGTCGCGGTGCGCCTCGGTGACCAGCGGGCCCATATCGGTGCCGCGGGTGCCGTCGCCGGTGCGAATCGTCTTGGCGCGCTGATCGATTCGCGCCACCAGATCGTCGGCGATGGAGCCGACCGCCACCAGCGCGCTGATCGCCATGCAGCGTTCCCCGGCCGAGCCGAAGCCCGCGTTCACCGCGGCGTCCGCGGCCAGGTCCAGGTCCGCGTCGGGCAGCACCACCATGTGGTTCTTGGCCCCGCCCAGCGCCTGCACCCGCTTGCCGCTGGCGGTGCCGCGCTCGTAGACGTACTTGGCGATCGGCGTGGAGCCGACGAACGAAACCGCCTTGATCGCAGGGTTTTCCAGCAGCTCGTCGACCGCGACCTTGTCGCCCTGCACGACATTGAACACGCCGTCGGGCAGTCCGGCCTCCTGCCACAGCTCCGCCATCCACAGCGACGCCGACGGATCCTTCTCACTCGGCTTGAGCACCACGGTGTTCCCGGCCGCGATGGCGAGCGGGAAGAACCACATGGGCACCATGGCCGGGAAGTTGAACGGCGAGATGATCGCCACCGGGCCCAGCGCCTGCCGCACCGAGAAGATGTCGACCTTGGTGGAGGCGTTCTCGGTGTAGCCGCCCTTGAGCAGATGCGGGATGCCGCAGGCGAATTCGACGATCTCGAGGCCGCGGGTCACCTCGCCCAGGGCGTCGGACAGCACCTTGCCGTGCTCGCTGGTGATGATCGCCGCCAGCTCCTCCTTGCGCTCGTTGAGCAGCTCGCGGAACCGGAACAGCACCTGGGTGCGCTTGGCCAGCGAGGCGTCGCGCCAGGCAGGGAAGGCCGCCGCGGCGGCCTCGATCACGGTGCGCACGTCGGCCGCGGAGGCCAGGGCGACCTGTCCGGTGACCACACCGGTGGCGGGATTGGTGACGGGCGCGGTCGCCGTGCTGGAACCGGCGAAGGGCTTGCCGTCGAGCCAATGTGCGATGGTCTGCATGTCTCCTCGATTCCCTGATGCTTTCGATCCGGTCCCTACTCTGCGCCATTACCCGCCGGTTCGCTCCCGACATTCTGTGCGTGATTTCGCGATTCGTTTTACGATTCGTCGGTGCTCCTCACCGTTGCCGACGTCGTAGCCATGCCGGTCGTGCGGGCCGGCGAACCCGAGATCATGGGCGGCGGCTCCCTCGATCGGCCGGTGCGCTGGGTGCACGTCAGCGAGCTCGCCGACGTCGCCAAGCTGCTGGTCGGCCGGGAACTGATTCTCACCACCGGGCAGGCGCTGGCCGGTAGCGACGCGGCGACCGTCGCCTATCTGGAATCACTGGCCGCCGCCGGGGTTTCGGGGCTGGTCGTCGAATTGGGCACCTACCTGCGGGAAATGCCGAAGCTCGTGGTCGATACCGCCGATCGGATCGGGTTGCCCGTGGTGGCGCTGCACCGGGTGGTGCGGTTCGTGGAGGTCACCGAGGCGGTGCACCGGGTGATCGTGGCCGACCAGTACGACGAACTGGAATTCGCCCGCACCGTGCACGAGACCTTCACCGACCTGAGCGTGCGCCGCGCCTCCCTCGCCGAGATCGTGAAGACCGCTGCCGGGATGCTGGACGCCTCGGTCGTGCTCGAGGACCTCACCCACCGCGTACTGGCCCTGACCGCCCGGCACACCAGCACCCCCGCCCTGCTCGAGCATTGGGAATCGCTGTCCCGCCTGCTGCCCGACACCGACCCGAATGTCGTTCCGGTGGGCCCGCATACACAGCGCTGGGGCCGGCTGCTGCTGCGCTCGAACCGGGTGCCGACCGCCCGCGCCCGCATGGTGCTCGAACGCGCCGCCCAGACCCTCACCCTGCACCGCATGATCGAACGCGACCGCTTCGGCCTGCACCGCCAGGCCCAGACCGGCCTCATCGACGATATGGTCAACGGCCGCCTCACCGACGAACGTGACGCGGTGGCGCTGGCCGCCGCCCTCGGCCTGGCCCGCCGCGCCCGATACGTCCCCCTGGCCATCGACGTCGCCGCCGCGGCCACTGAAACACTCGAAAGCGCGGATCCGGTGGCGCAGCAACGCCACACCGCCGCTCTCCTCGACGCCACCCTCCACGGCGTGGCCCTCGCCAAGGCCACCGCCCTCGCCGCCCCCGACCACGGCACCCGAGTCACCCTGATCCTGGCCATATCCCGCACCGGTGACCTGGACAAGGCCCTCACCACCATCTGCTCCACCATCCTCGCCGAAGTCCGCCGCGTCCCCGGCGTAGACAACGCGGTCATCGGCGTAGGCGCGGAATCCGACTCCCTCCTCGACACCGCCCGCGAACTGGCCCAAGCAGCCCACGTAGCCGAAGTAGCCCTCTCCCTCACGGCCTCCACCCCCCGCCCCTTCTACCGCAGCGGCGACATCCGCCTCCGCGGCCTCCTCTCCCTCATCCGCGACGAACCAGGCGTCCAACGCTTCGCCGAAACCGAACTCTCCGCCCTCCTCCGCCACGACATCCGCAACGCCACCGACCTGACCCGCACCCTCCGCCAATTCCTCGACCTGGCAGGCAACAAAACCGAACTGGCCAAACGCCTCAACATCTCCCGCCCCACCCTCTACGACCGCCTCTCCCGCATAGAACGCATCCTCGACCTCGACCTCGACAACGGCGAAACCCGCACCTCCCTCCACACCGCCCTCCTAATCCGAGACCTAGTCACCACCCCCACCCGCTGACCCGGCGACGAGAATGCGCTGACGGACACATCGGCCGAGAAGCCATGTCCGTGAACGCATTCTCGCGGGGCGGGCTGCTGGCCGGGGTGAGGGCGGGGAGTGGCGGCATACTGGCCGCGTGGAGTTCGGGATTTTGGGGCCGGTCGAGGCGCGGCGCGGGGATGGGAGTCCGTTTCCGGTCGGGGGGCCGCAGGTGCGGGCGTTGCTCGCGGCGCTGGCGTTGGATGCCGGGCGGGTTGTGAGGCGGGAGCGGCTCATCGATGAGTTGTATGGGGAGGAGCCGCCGGGGGATGCGGGGCATGCGTTGCAGTCGCAGGTTTCTAGGTTGCGGCGGGCGTTGCGTGGGGGTGGGGAGTTAAGGGAGATCGTCGAATCGGCCGGTGCGGGTTATCGGTTGGCGGTTGAGACGGAGGCAGTGGATGCGCTGCGGTTCGCGCGGTTGGCGGAGGCGGGGCGGAAAGCCCTGCGGGACAGTGATCCCGGGGCTGCGCTGACTCTGCTGGATGAGGCCCTCGAGCTGTGGCGGGGAACCGCGCTGGCCGATGTCAGGGATGCACCGTTCGCGGAAGCGCAGGCCGCGCGGTTGGACGAGCGGCGATTGGCCGCTGAGGAGGATCGGGCCGAGGCGGCGCTGGCGGTGGGGGAGCCGGATGCCGTACTGCCCGCCCTGTCGGAACTCGTTGCGGCGCATCCGCTTCGAGAACGTGCCCGCGCATTGCTGATGCGCGGGTTGTATGCGGCCGGACGCCAGGCCGAGGCCCTCGAATCTTTCGAACAGGGACGGCGACTACTCGCCGATGAGCTCGGTGCGGACCCGTCGGCGGAGCTCATGGACGCCCACCTGGCCATCCTGCGCGCGGATGAGGTTGCGGCGGTATCGAATCGGCGATTGCCAACACCGCTCACCAGCTTCATCGGCCGAGAAGAGGACCTCGCGCGACTGGTGCCGCTATTGGCGAGTTCACGATTGGTCACCCTGCTCGGTCCGGGCGGAACCGGGAAGACCCGGCTCGCCTTGGCGGCGGGAACCCGTGTGCGCGGCGAGGTGTACTTCGTGGACCTCTCGCCCCTGGTGGATGGTTCGCAGATCGCCCAGGCGGTGGAGGCCGCACTCGGCGGACGCGACAGCTCCGCCCACATGAATCCAGCTGCCGCCCACATGAATCCGGGTGCCGACGGCGTGAATCAGGGTGCCGCCCAATCAAACCGCGACCCCGTGGAGCGGCTGACAACGATGCTTGCGGATCGCGCGCTCGTCTTGATCCTCGACAACTGCGAGCAGGTCGTCCTCGACGCGGCCCGCCTCGCCAACCACCTGCTCCGCACCTGCCCGGGCCTGCGCATTCTCGCGACCAGCCGCGAAGCCCTGCGCATCACCGGCGAAACCGTGGTCCCCGTATCCCAATTGCCCATCGCCGCATCCGACGCACCCCTGCCGGCCCAGCTGTCGAGCCCCGCCGTCCGCCTGTTCGCGGAACGCGCCACGGCCGTCCGCCCGGATTTCACCGTCGACGCGGGCACCATCGCCATGGTCTCCCGCATTTGCACCCGCCTCGACGGCCTGCCCTTGGCTATCGAACTGGCCGCCGCCCGCCTGCGCACCCTGGATCTCACGGAGATCGACGCCCGCCTCGACGACCGTTTCCGCCTCCTGGCCCGCGGCGACCGCACCGCCGAACCCCGCCACCAAACCCTCCAAGCCGTCGTCGCTTGGAGCTGGGACCTACTCTCACCCGCCGAACAACACCTGGCTCAACGCTTCTCGGTCTTCGCCGGTGGCGCGACTGCCGACCAAGTCCGCGGCGTGTGCGCCGCGTCCGTGGTCGCCGAGCCGCTGGATGAGATCGACGATCTACTGGCCGATCTGGTGGACAAATCTCTGCTGAACGTGCACAGCGGTCGCTATCGAATGCTCGAAACCATCCGCGAATTCGCCGCCCGCCACCTCGCCGAATCCGAGGCCCACGCCCCCACCCACCACGCCCACGCCGCATACTTCACCACCGTGGCCGAAGCCGCAGAACCCTTGCTGCGCACCCGAACCCAACTCGACCACCTCGCCCGCCTCGCCGCCGACCACGACAACCTCCAGTCCGCCCTACGCTGGTCCGCCACCACAGACCCAGCCCTCGCCGCCCGCCTCATCGCCGCCCAATCCTGGTACTGGTGGCTCACCGGCCGCCCGGGTGAAGCCCCGGCCCTCGCCAATCGCATTCTCCCCGAGCTGAGTTCGAGGATTTTCGGCACCGACCCCGCGCCGGGCGTCGCTGACGATGCGGAGGCGGATGGACAGGTGCCGGGTCAGCGATCGGGAGTGCTGGTTGAGCTGGATGCCGAGGTCTACGCGCTGTGCGCGGGGGTGGCGGCACGGGGACGCCATGACCTCGGTGCGGAGCTCGGGCGGGCGGCGGCGGGCGTCGCGGAATTGGATCGGCCTCTGCGACAGCCGTATACGGTGCTGCTGCTGGCCGTAGCGGGGGCCATGGTGCCCGGGGATCCGGCGGTGTTGCGCCGGTTGTTCGGGGAGGATGCGTGGTCTCAGGCGTTCCTGCGGTTGGGGGATGGCATGGGCCTGTTCATGGCCGGGCACGTCGACGAGTCCGAGCCGGAGTTCGCGGCTGCGCTGGCGGGATTTCGGGAAATCGGGGATCGGTGGGCGATCGCGACGAGTCTGGACAAGTTGGCGGCGGTGGCCGAACGGCACGGGGATCTGGCCGCGTCACTGACACTGATCGACGAGGCCATCGCGGTGAACACCGAATTGGGCTGGGCCGCCGACACGTCGGATCTGCTGACCAGACGCGGCGATATCCGGCTCGGTGCGGGAGCGGTCCGCGATCTCGAGGCGGCGCGGGCGGACTATCAGCGCGCCGCCGAACTGGCGCGCACGCACGGTGCGGTCGATATGTACGCGAATGCGCTGCGCGGATTGGGAGATATCGCTCGCACCGAGAATCCGGCGCAGGCGCGTGCGTACTACGCGACGGTGCTGGAGGTTCCGGCCGGTGGCTCGCCCACTTTGCTCGAAGCACACGAACGCGCACAGCGGGGCCTCGCGCTACTCGACGGTGCGTGAGCGCGGGTCGCCCATCGGCGCGCACGTCGGGGCGTGGCAGGGTGCTTTGAGGTGTAGTGGCAGGGTGCTTTGAGATGTATTTGTGCAGGTCAGGGGGTTGGTGAGGGGTGGTGAGGCGATGGTGAGGGTTTGGTGAGCGGCTCCGCCGAAGCTTTGCTCATGACAAACGCACAGCAGTTCGCCAACAAGACCATTCTGATCTCCGGGGCCAGCGTTGCCGGTCCGGCGCTTGCCTTCTGGCTGCGGGAGTACGGGTTCACCGTCACCGTCGTGGAGCAGGCGCCGACGCTGCGGGAGGGCGGGTACAAGGTTGATCTTCGGGGCGTCGCGATGGAGGTCATCGAGCGGATGGGGCTTTCGGAGGAGATCCGGAAGGCCTCGACCGATATGCGCGGCGGGTCGTGGGTGGACGAGGACGGGAAGGCGATCGCCACCCTCGGGCCGGATCTGATCGGGATGCGGTCGCCCGGCGACGACGAGGTGCTGCGCGGCGATCTGGCGCGAATCCTGTTCGATGCCAGCAAGAGTGGGGTGGAGTACCGGTTCGGGGATTCGATCACCGAGCTGGTGGAGCACGCGGACGGGGTTGAGGTGCATTTCCGGAATTCCGCGCCCCGGGTGTTCGATCTGGTGATCGGTGCGGACGGCATGCATTCCACGGTGCGCCGCAGCGTCTTCGGCCCGGAGGAGCAGTTCGCCAAGCACACCGGCATGGCCGCCTGCGTCATCTCCGTCCCCAATTACCTGGAGCTCGACCACTGGGAGCTGTTGCACGCCAAGCCGGGCAAGGTCGTGCAGATGTACAGCACCCAGCGCTCGACGGCCAAGGCGCAGTTCATCTTTCCCGCCCCGGAGCAGCTGCCCGACCGCCGCGATATCGCTGCCCAGCAGCGCCTGGTGGCCGACACCTTCGCCGACGGCGGCTGGGAAGTGGCGAATCTCCTGGAAGCCATGCCGAACTCCCCGGACTTCTACTTCGACACCGTGAGCCAGATCCACCTGGAGCGCTGGTCCGCCGGCCGCGTCGCCCTGGTCGGCGACGCCGCCTACTGCCCGTCCCCCCTGTCCGGCCAGGGCACCAGCATGGCGCTGGTCGGCGCGTACGTCCTCGCCGGTGAACTGCGGGCCGCCGCGGGCGATCACCGCGTCGCCTTCGACGCCTACCAGGACCGCATGGCCGAATTCGTCTCCGAGAACCTGACCCTGGGCTGGAACAACGCCACCCAGATGGTCGCCTCCGACGCCAAGGCCCTGCGCATGCAGATGACCATGATGCGCATGCTGCGCTGGATGCCGTGGAAGGGCCTGGCCCTGCGCCCGATCATCAAGCCGATCGAGAAGGCCGCCAACGCCATTCGACTGCGGACTTACTGAACCGCGACCGCGCCGTACCCCTGACGATTCGTAAAGCCGCGGAGGATTTTTCGAGCCGACCGTAAGCAAAGTGACCTGAGTCACATTGCTGATCACGGTCGGTAACTCCGTTTCATATCCACGCAACAATCCGGCCCGCACAATTCCTCGCAGGTCGCACGACCGAGATTGAGGAGCTTCACAATGGAACCGAGTACACCAACCGTACTTTCGGGGGAAACCAACGCATCAGAACCCGGGGTGTCGCGGCTCAAACCCAATGTGGTGGGTCTGCTCGGCGTGGTATTCATGGCCGTCGCGACGGCAGCGCCCATTACCGCCATGACCGGCAATGTGCCGTTCATGATGTCGGCGGGCAGCGGAATCGGCACGCCCGCAGCGTTTTTGATCGCCATGGTGGTCCTGGCCGTCTTCACGGTGGGCTTCACCACCATGGCCAAGCACATCACCGCCACCGGCGCCTTCTACGGATTCATCTCCTTCGGCCTGGGCCGCACCACCGGGCTGGCGGCCGGATTGCTCGCCGCCTTCGCCTATGCGGTGTTCGAGCCGTCGCTGATCGGCATCTTCTCCAGCTTCGCCCACAACACGGTGCAGGATCAGCTCGGAAAAGACGTGCCCTGGTGGGTTTTCGCGATCCTCATGCTGGTGATCAACGCGGTCGGCACCTGGTTCGGCGTCGCGCTGGCCGAACGCCTGCTGGTGGTGCTGCTGGCCACCGAGGTGACGGTGCTGTTCATCATGGCCGTCTCGGTGCTGTTCCACGGCGGCGGCCCGGACGGCTTCTCGCTGGCGCCGATCAACCCGGTCAACGCCTTCCACGGTCCCTCGGCGGGCCTGGGTCTGTTCTTCGCGTTCTGGTCGTGGGTCGGTTTCGAATCGACCGCCATGTACGGCGAGGAATCCAAGGATCCGAAGCGAATCATCCCGCGCGCCACCATGATCGCGGTGCTCGGCGTTGGCGTGTTCTACCTGTTCGTGTCTTGGATGGCGATCTCCGGCAGCGGTCAGGACAAGGCCCTGGAACTGGCCGGATCCGATAATCCGATGAACGTCTTCTTCGGTCCCACCGAACGTTATGTCGGGCACTGGGCGGTCGACGTCATGCAGTGGCTCATGGTCAGCGGTTCGCTGGCCTGCGGCATGGCCTTCCACAACTGCGCGGCCCGCTACCTGTTCGCACTCGGCCGCGAGGGCGTCGTTCCGGCGTTGCAGCGCACCATCGGATCCTCGCATCCGAAGCACGGCTCCCCGCATATCGCGGGCGTGGTGCAGACCGTGATCGCGGGCCTGCTGGTGCTGGCCTTCGGCCTCGCGGGCAAGGATCCCTACGCCGGCCTCTACACCCTGCTCGCGGTGCTGGGCACCATGGCCATCCTGATCGTGCAGGCCACCTGCTCGTTCGCGGTGATCGCCTACTTCCGCAACAACCACCCCGAAACCCGGCACTGGTTCCGGACATTGGTGGCCCCGCTGATCGGCGGGGTGGCCATGATCGGCGTGGTCCTGCTGCTAGTCCTCAATATGGACACCGCGGCGGGCACCGAAGCGGGCTCCCTGATCCTGAAGGCGACGCCTTACCTGGTCGCCGCCGTGGCCCTGGCCGGAGTCGGCTACGCGCTGTATCTGAAGCGCACCGACCCGTCGCGCTACGCGCTGCTGGGCCGGACCGTGCTGGAGGAGTCCCACGAGCGCTGAGGGCCTCGGCCCCGAGTGGGACTCGTCATCGGGCGGCATCGGGTTCGAGCCGCCCGAACAGCAGATTCCCCGCCGCCCCGCGCTCATCGGTGGTGAAGTAGTCCCGGAACGCCTCATCGAGTTCGTCGAAGCTGAGTACACCGTCGTTGTTGGTGTCCAGCCGCAGTGCGGCGGTGCCGATCTCGGCTGATCCGACCCCGAAGGCGGTCAGCAGGGTGGCCAGTTCGACGGTGTTGAGGACCGAGTCCCGGTCGTGGTCGGCGGCGGTCAGGATGGCGGCGACGGCGGGCAGCACGGTGTCGTCGTAGGCGGCCGGGGCCGCGGCCAGTGCGCCCATGGCCGCGACGAAATCGTTTGCGGTCATGGCGGATTCGGCCGCGGTGCCGGTCGTGCGGCACAGTCCCGACCACAGGTCGGCGAAGGTGGTGCGCAGGCGATGGTCCACGTGACTGTCCACAGGATGCCCGAAGGCCACGCAGACCCGATCCGCGACGGCGCCGAAATGGGCGGCGTCGATCCGCCCGTCGTGGTCGGTGTCGAGGAGCTCGAAGAACCTCAGCAGTTTCGATCGGACGAAGCCGGAAACCACCGGTGGCGGACTCGGCGCGAAGCGGATCGCGTGATCGGAGGTCGAATGTGTTCTGGTGCGGGAGCGGATGGTCGCGACCTTGCGGTCGGCGGGGGCCCGCAGGTACTCGACAGTGCTGCGGTATCCGGCGCTGACGCGGCGTTCGAAGACCTCCAGCTGTTCCTTCACCGTGGTGTAGAGACCGGTGTCGGGCGGTTCCAGCAGGTCCTCGCCGGTCGGCAGCAGATGCACGCGCACCCCGGCGGGCCGCATATTGATCACCTGGCCCAGGCGATGGCGGCGCGACACCTCGAAGACGGTCTGGCCCAGCTGCCAGGGCAGCCGCGGCACCCGCAGGGGCAGTTCGCGCTGGCGCAGGCGCAGCACGTAGATCTCGGTCGCGCCATAGGAGACCGCGCGCGTCAGCGGGACGGTCTCGACCACGCCGCCGTCGATGTAATGCTCGTCGCCGATCGCGATCGGCGGCCACAGGCCCGGAATGCAACTCGAGGACAGCAACGCGGGTATCAGCGGTCCATGGTCGAAATACCTTGCGGTGGAACGTTCCACGGACGCGGCGACGCATTGGAACGGGATTTCCAGGTCCTCGATGAGGGTGCGGGCGCCGACATGCCGTTCGAGTACCGTGCGCAGCGCGTCCTGGGTGGCCAGCGCGGGCCGCAGCCGGACCAGATTCGACAGCAGCGCCCGGAGCGGGACGCCCATCACCTTGCGGGTCAGCGCCTCGTGCCAGAAGTCGGTGAGCGCGTCCACGGCGTCGCGGGATCGATAGGTCGCCAGGATCGCGCCTTGGATGGAGCCGACGGAGGTTCCGATCACCAGGTCGGGGGTGATGCCGTGTTCGTCCAGGGCGCGCAGCATGCCCACCTGATAGCCGCCGAGCAGGCCGCCGCCACCCAGGACGAACGCGGTGCCCGGCGTGGGCGAGGGTGTGGCGCTCATGGCTGCTCCAGGGCTTGGAGATCCGAAAAGGGCGGTGTGTGAGCGGGTTCCGTGCCGGTCCAGATGACGGTGGTGGAATTATCTTGCGGCCCTCCGCGTACGGCGGCGATCCAGGAATCGACCTCGTACCACCGCTCGTTGAGCCAGTGCGCGAACTGTTCTCGATCGCGGGGCACGTCCTGGGCCCGGATGTGCCACCAGGTGTAATGCACGGTGCCGGTGTGGATCGGCGGATAGTCGAGCCGGCCATCGGTGGCCGAGAGATCCTCGAGGCCGGTCTGGGCCAGGATCAGGACGTCCGCGTTCGGTGCGGCCTCGGCCAGCGTCCAGGCTCCGGCGGGGTGGGCCGGTAGGACGTGGCGGCAACGCTGGGCGCGGTGGGCGAGTCGATGCCGTCCTCGATCGCGCAGGGCGGAGATCGCGGCGCGGCGTCGGGTCGCGGTGTAGTTGGTGCCCTCCGGAAAGATCAGCAGCGCATCCGAATTCGACGCACGTGCGGCTTGGTCGCGCATGCATTGCGCGGCCGCCGCCCGGCCGCGCGCCTTCCCGAACCGGAACAGCTCCACCCCGGAACCGAGATAGGACCGCCGCAGGCCCGGCGTGAGCGCCGAGGTGGTTTTGGCGGCGCAATAGATGTCGCGCCCGAGGTCGGTGCTGATGAGATGGGCGACCAGTGGGCTGTTGAACATCCCGGCGTGGCGGGCGAGCACGATCAGGGGCCGGTCCCGCGGCACTGTCGGTTTCCGGTCGGGCACCAGGCGCATACCTGCCAGCGCGAAGCCCCAGCGGCGCAATCGCCGGTTCTGCGCGGCCAGCAGATCGCATCCGCCCTGTCGGCCGGGCCGGCGCTCGGTGACGCCGAAATCGCCGAGCACCTCGAAGACCGCGAGAAAGACCGCCGCCAGCAACACCAACCGCGCGCGGGCGCGCACGCGGTTGGGCGTACCGGGAAGCAGCAGAATTGCCTTGGCGCACAAGAGAAGCGGTGCGGCCGCAAGCAGTAGCAGTGAACTCAGAGCGGCCGACACCGGGTGGAGCAGTCGCAGAGCCATCCCCCATTGATAGCAAGTGGAAATAACCGCTGCGAGGATCCCATGGCCGGTTCGCGTGTCGGGCATGCCCGGCTCAGAAGCGGCCGAAGAGCCAGGCCCCGGGCTGGGTCGGCGTGGGATTCAGGCAGAACTCGCGGATGGCGGTGATGAGCTCGTCGGTGGTGATGGTGTCGGAGTCGTCGAGGTCGAGCCGGTCGAAGATCTCGGACGCCTCCGCGGGTGTCTGCTCGCAGCCGACCAGCAGGCGAACCAGTTCCTCGCGATCGAGCACCCCGTTGCGGTCGGCGTCGGCCAGCTCGATGACCGCCTGTGCCAGCGGCGCGATATCCCGGTCGAATGCGTCGTTGTCCCGGTGTGTTTCGAGCCAATCGCGAAATTCCGTCTCGGTGATCCGCCCGTCCCGGTTGGCGTCGGCCCGCTCGGCCAGCGACTGCCACAGCGCCCGGTATCCCGCGCGGACGGCGAGCGCCCGGGACGAACCCGGAGGTTCGCCGTAGGCCTGTGCCAGCCGCAGGGCGAAGGCATCGAAGTCGTCGACGGTCAGATAGCCGTCGCCGGTGATGTCCAGCAGCCCGAACCCGTTTCGCGGTGCCGCCGCCGCGGCGGCCATCCGTTCGCCGACCCAGTCGAGCAGATCGGGGACGGCCGACAGCATCCCCGTATGGTCCGCTTCCACGCAGGTGACCTGGCTGATGTCGGATCCCGCGCGCCGGGCCGCGGCGGCGAATCGCTCCACGGCGGCCATGGGCAGCACCGCGTCCGCGGTGCCGGCCGCGAGCAGGACCGGCCGGTCGAAGCGGGCGGCGGGAACCCGGCAGGCGCGCAGCATGTCCTCGACACCGGGACGCCGGATCAGTTCGGTGGTGCCGATATCGGCATTGGTCAACACCGTGACCGCATAGTGGACATCGCGGACGGGGGCGTGCTCGGCGAGTCCGAGGAGGCGCTGACCCAGGCCGGTCATGAACTCCTCGGTCGCCAAGCCTCGGGTGATGCGCAGCCCGGCCAGCAGATAGGGCAGGAACAGGGTGACCGGCGCGGTGTCGTCGGCGGTTTGCAGGCCCACGATCAGCGGCAGCTCCACCGGCGGGGCCAATGCCACGGTGCCTCGAAAGTCGAGGTCGGGGGCGTATTTGGTGGCCATCAGTCCGGCGAACAGCGCGGCGTGCCCGCCCTGGGAGAAGCCGACCGCGACCCAGCGCGGACTCAACCGGTGCCCGAGCCCGCGCGCGGCGCGCACGATATCGACCACGTCGTCGGCGGCGGCCTCACCGTTGAAATACGGATGCGGCCCCGGGGATGCCAGGCCCTCGTAGTCGGTGACCGTTACGCAGTAACCGGCGGCCAGCCACCCGGCCACGTGCCGGCTCTCCGGTCGCGACAATCCGGCTATCGACGGGGCGGTGTGGTCGGCCAGTCCGGTCGTGCCGTGCGCGTAGCTGATCACGGGCCAGCCGTCGGCGGGTGCGTCGCCTTCCGGGAGGAAGACCGATCCCGACACGATCCGGCCCGAGCCGTCGTATCCGATGCCCTGATACCAGACGCGATAGCCCACGCCGGTGTGCGCGGGCCGCAGCGCGTCCGGGAGTTCTTCGCTGCGAACCAGGGTGCCCGGGTGAAAGGCATTGTCCGGCAATGATTTTTCCGCTGTGACCATCGTCCGCTCCGTCCCGGGGCCGGTTCATCTGATGTCGAGCTTGCGGTAGCCAGAAGGTAGCGATGCGATTGTAGTCGGCGATACCGGAAATTCCGGGCAATCCGCCCCAGGGATTACCCCCGGGGCGGAGCGTTCATCCTCCGGGTGGATCCCCGATGTGCGCGCATGCCGTTGGATGGGACTCTCGTGCCAGTCGATTCGGACCGCGGAAGGAACTCCCCGACGTGAATATCGCCGTGCTGACCACCTGGGTGTGGCTGGCCTTCGAAATCGCTCTGCGCGTGCGGGATCGGGTGCGCGGCACCGGCTCCACCGCCGGCGACGGCCGCACCCGATTCACCATCATGCTGCTGGTCGCGGGCTCGATGATCGCCGCCAATGTGGTGGTGGTGCTCCTGCCCGCCGACAGTCCGCTGCGGTTTCCCGGCCCGGCGGTGGTTTGGCAGATCGCCGGTATCGCGCTCATGTGGCTGGGCCTGGTGATCCGTGCCTGGGCAATCGCGGTGCTGGGCAAGCATTTCCGCACCACCGTCGAGGTGGATGTCGACCAGCCGGTCATCGAACACGGGCCCTACCACTGGATTCGCCACCCGTCCTACACCGGCGTCCTGCTCATCACGCTGGGCTTCGGCATAGCCACCGCCACCCTGCCCTCACTGCTGCTCACCACCGTCATCCCGACCTACGCCTTCCTCCGCCGCATCAACCTGGAGGAGAAGACCCTCGTCGCGACCCTGGGCGCTCCGTACGAGACCTACCGCCTCGGGACGAAGCGCCTGGTTCCCGGCGTCTACTGAGCCCCGACTCCGGTTTCCTCGTAACGGATCTCGTACTTCGCGGCGACCGGATTGATCTTCACCGGATCCAGCGCCCCGTCGGTGAGCACCGCCGGTCCCGCCTCGAACAGATCCTCCAGATAGCATTCCCAGCCGCCCGGCGAGGAGATCTGGATGAGCCGGGGCGGCGGTGTGGACCCGCAGCGCAGAGCATGCGGAATGCCGTGGGGGAGTAGTACGAACATGCCCTCGGTGGCGTGCTCGACGCGATCGTCGAACTCCACTTCGAGGGTGCCTTCGAGCACGTAGATGCACTCGTCGGCCACGTGATGGGTGTGGCGGGGGATATCGCGGGCGAGGGTCACTTCCAGCAGGGAAAACCGGCCCTCGGTATCGGAGGTGGTGGCCTTCACGGCGAAGGCGGGCGGCAGGGGAACACGGCCGGGGCGCACGGCGCCGGGGTCGAGGAGCAGGAATCGATTGTGGGACATGGTGGTACCCTTTCGACCGAAGAGAAACGGAACCGGAATCCGGATCCGTTTCGAGTGTAGGCCGGAAGGGAAGTCTGGTGTCAAGCCCGTCATCGCCGTCACGCAAGGCGCGCGCCGATGCGTCGCGCAACCGCGATCGCATTCTGGAGGTCGCGCGAAACCTGTTCGCGGAGCGCGGAAGTCAGGTCCAGCTGCCGGAGGTGGCGCGCGCCGCCGGGGTCGGGATCGGCACGGTGTACCGGCACTTTCCGACCCAGGCCGACCTCATCGAAGCCGCTGCGGCGCAACGCTTCGCCGAGATCGAGGAATACGCGCGGACCGCCTGTCTGGTCGGCGAGCCCGGTCGGGGTCTGTGGCGCTATCTGAACCATGTCGGTGAAACCCTGGCCGCCGACAGTGGTTTGTCGGCCGCCATCGAGGCGGCCCGGCATTCACCCGGCAGTGCGCCGCGCGGCGAAGCCCTCGCCGGTCTCGAGGTCGTGATCGGCGACATCATCGAATCCGATTGCGCCGCAGGCGCACTGCGTGCGGATCTCACCGTCGCCGATGTGTACATGGTGGTCGGTGCATTGTCCGCCACAATCAGCACGGGGAGCGGCGACTGGCGGCGGCTGCTCGCGTTGCAGTTCGAGGGTCTGAGGCCTGCCTGAAAAGTACTGTGACGGAACGTACTTCGACTTAGGCGGGGTCGGCTCCCATGGGATTGGGGTAGGGCACCTCGCCGCTGCGGGCGACAGCCCGGGCGGCGGGGGCCAGGATCGAGAGAGTTTCGACCATGCCCGGGACATCGCGATAAGCTGTCATGGCCAGTGCATCGGTGCGAGCCTCGATGTGCTGGCGCAATGCGCGCCCGGCGTCGGTGAGTCCGGTGGCATCGAGCAGACCGCGTTCGCGCAGGCGATCCTGCGCCGCCTGCCAATCGGTTTCGCTCCAGCCGCGATTGTCGCGCCACATCTGCTCGGGAGTCCCCGTCGAGGCCGAGAACAGCACGTGCGCCTCGCACCCGTCGATGCCCTCGGTCAGCAGGCACGCCACGTGTCCGTCGCCACGATGCTCGCGCAGCGCGGTGGCGGCCTGCCACAACGCGTGCACCGCATCGCCCGGCGTCGGCAGATCGCGATTGGCGGCGAAGAGCGGACGGCCGCCGGCGGGCGCGGCATTGATCGCGTCCCGCAGATGCGGCACCGCCCGAGCGGCGATGGTGACGATGTCGGGCACCACATTCCGCAGCACCGCCGCCGCGGCAATCGTCCGGGTCGCGATGACCGCGTCCGGCGTCGCATACGTCCAGGCGTCGGGAATGGCCCGCCGCACCATCGCCGGATGGAAGTTGTAGAAGGCGGCCTCGACCACCGACGGCCCGACCGCGCCCAGCGGCGCCGAACGCGACGCGAAGTACCCCATCCAGAATCCGCGCAGGCCAACCGCTTTATTGGCGGCAATGCAGTCGGGGGCGAAGTAGGAGACCGCGTGCAGCGGCTCCAGCACGCGCCACATATCGCGGGCGAACGCGTTGTCCATGGCCCACACCTTAGTGTCTGAGTTGAGCGAACTGTAGCCAGATTGGGGCGCGGATCGCGTCACATACTTGGTATGTGCTGGTAACCCAGTTTGATGTCCAGGCAACATTCCGGACCGCACAATTCCTCCCATGACCGAGATCCAGATGCGGTCGGCCTACGGCGATCGGGTGATCGCCGTCGAGCCCGGCGGAGACGATTACATTCCCGAGGAAGCCCGCCACGGGACTCCGCGAAAGCTGTTCTGGACCTGGATGTCCCCGAACATGGAGTTCGCCACCGTGTTCGTGGGCGTGCTCGCGGTCACCGCGTACGGCATGAACTTCTGGCAGGCCACGCTCGGTCTGGCGGTCGGCACCGGGCTCGGCGCGGCCGCGCACTACCTGCTCTCGGCGCGCGGGCCGCTGCACGGCGTTCCGCAGATGGTGCTGGGGCGCTTGGCCTTCGGCTATCGCGGGAACACGCTGCCCGCCGCGTTCATGTCGATCATGTGCGGTGTCGGCTGGTTCGCCACCAACTCCGTCAGCGGCGCGTGGGCGTTGAACTCCCTGACCGGGCTGCCGAAGCTGCCCGCCCTGCTGGTGATCGTGGTGGTGCAGACCGCCTTCGCGTTCTTCGGGCACAACCTGGTGCAGGCGGTGGAGCGCATCGCCTTCCCACTGCTGGCGATCGTGTTCGCCATCGTGACCGTGGTGATCTTCAGCAAGGCGAACCTCGGCGCGCCCGCACCCGAGGGCGGCATGGGCGGTATGGGCGGATTCCTGCTGACCGTCGGCACCGCCTTCGGCTACGGCGCGGGCTGGAACCCCTACGCCGCCGACTACTCCCGCTACCTGCCCGCCTCGGCCTCGCGCCTGGCGACCGGCGGCTACGCCTCGGCCGGACTGTTCCTGTCCTGCTTCTGGCTGACCGTCGTCGGCGCGGCCTCGGCCACCGTGACCAGCACCGCCCAGGGCAGCCCGACCGACGTGTTCACCGCCAATCTGCCCACGCCGCTGGCGGATCTGACCCTGCTGGCCATCGCGGTCGGCGCGGTCGCGGCCAATGCGCTCAATGTCTATTCGGGCGCGATGGCGTTCGTGACCATGGGCTTCCGGTTCTCGGTGCGCACCCAGCGGGCGGTGGTGTCGGCGGCCTTCGGCGTGGTCGGGTTCCTGGTCGCCTGGTGGGCGCTGCCGGACGCGGCGGCCAGCTACGAGGGCTTCCTGCTGATCGTGGCGTACTGGATCGGCCCGTGGCTGGGCGTGGTCTTCGCCGACGAGTATCTGCGGCGCGGGCAGCGCGTCGATCACCTGCTCTACAACCGGTCCTACTCCAATTGGGGTGGCGTCGCGGCCTTCCTGATCGGCCTGGTGGTCTCGGTGCTGCTGTTCTCCAATCAGCAGAAGTTCGTCGGCGCGATCGCCAAGGCGGTCCCGGAGCTCGGCGACATCACCTTCTTCGTCGGCTTCCTGCTCTCCGGCGCGCTCTACCTGCTCGTCAACCGCGCCAGGATTTCTCAGACTCCGGTGGCAGCATGATCGGAATGATCAACGCACAGGAGCTGCTGACCACCGCCTACGAAGAGGCCATGCTCGGACTGCGCGAGGGCGGCATCCCGATCGGCGCCGCCCTGTTCGACAGCAGCGGAAACCTGCTGGGGCGCGGCCACAATCGCCGTGTCCAGAACGACGATCCCAGCGTGCACGCCGAGACCGACGCCTTCCGCAACGCCGGCCGCCGCCGCGACTACCGCGACACCATCATGGTCACCACGCTCTCGCCGTGCTGGTACTGCAGCGGGCTGGTGCGGCAGTTCAATATCGGCGCGGTCATCGTGGGGGAGTCGCGCACCTTCACCGGCGGTCACGATTGGCTTGCCGCGCACGGGGTTTCGGTCACCGTGCTCGACGATCCGGCCTGCGTGGACATGATGACGAGCTTCATCGCGCAGCGGCCGGAGCTGTGGAACGAGGACATAGGAGTGGCGGAATGACGGCGATCGCGACCATCGACCTGGACCGCTGGCGCGCGGGCGGTGACGACGCCGCGCAGGTGCTGCGCGAGGTGGACGCGGGCATGCAGCGCGCCGGATTCCTGCTGGTGCGCGGACACGGTGTGCCGCAAGGGCTTCCGGCCGCCCTGCGCGCGGCCGCCCGGCGCTTCTTTGCGCTGCCGGAAGAGGTGAAGCAGCGCTACGCGGTGTCGGTCGGCGGCCGCGGCTGGATCGGCCCCGGCCTCGAGGCCAACGGCTACTCCGAGGGCACCGAGACCCCGCCCGACCTCAAGGAGACCTTCGCCATCGGCGCGGACACCCGCACCGGCGATGCGCTCGTCGACGACGTGTGGTTCCTCGACAATGTCTGGCCCGCCGAGGTGACCGAACTGCGCGAGCTGTTCCTGGCCTACACCGACGCCGTGCACACCCTCTCCGACGAGCTGCTCGCACTCTTCGCCGAGGCACTCGACCTGCCGCACAACCCCTTTCAGGGTCTGGCCAGTCGTCCCACCTGGACCTGCAATATCAACTGGTACCCGCCCCTGACCGAGGTCGGCCCGCCCGAACCCGGCCAGTTCCGCATCGGCCCGCACACCGATTTCGGCACCGTCACCGTCCTGGACCGCGAGCCCGGCGCGGGCGGCCTGCAGGTCTACACCGAGGACGGCGGCTGGGAGGACGCGCCCTACGATCCGGAGGCCCTCACCGTGAACATCGGTGACCTGCTGGCCTATTGGAGCGGCCAGCGCTGGCCCGCCGGCCGCCACCGCGTCCTCCCGCCCCAGGAATCCGCCCCCGACGAGGACCTGGTCTCGCTCATCTACTTCTACGAACTCGACCACGACGCCCGCGTCACCCCCCTCGCCCCACCCATCGGCCGCATCGACGGCCTGGAACCGGTCGTCTCCGCCGAGTTCCTCCGCACCCGCCTCGACGCCATCACCCTGGGCTGAAATCCCCTGGCCAGCAGTATCTCCGGCGAAATAGACCATCCGGCGAGTTCCCACGGCCGTCGAAGCGGCGGCCGTGGGGGCGACCCTTCCAGCCGGGTGGGGACGGCGCGGACGGAGCGCCCGGGTCGAAAGTTCCCACCGTCATTCCGGCGTGCTTTTGGCCGGAATCCACCTCGGGCGGCGAGATCCCGGCCAAAAGCGCGCCGGGATGACGAGCTGGACCGCCACCAAAGCGCTCAGCGGGCAGGACGAAGGGGCCACACCGGGCCACTCCGTCAGGCGGTAGCGCCCGCGCCCTGCGCGACTGTCGGTGCGGTGCCGGGGTTTCGGCTTCCAGCGCCCCGGAGGCTGACGGCCAGCAGGCCGAGCGCGGCTACGACCAGCGCCGCACCGATCCAGCCCAGCGAGCTCGCACCCCACCACCGCAGGCCCAGACCTCCGGCCGCGCCGCCTATGGCGATGCCGAAATACTGTGCCGAGGCGTTCAGTCCCAGCAGCAGCGGGGAGCCCTGCTGCGACAGTTCCACCAGCCGATGCTGTTGTGCCACAGCCCAGATCCAGCCGGGGATGCCGAAGGCGACGCACCAGACGACGGCGGTGGCGAAGTGTCCTCCGGCCGCCTGCGCCAGCGCCACTACGACGCCCGCGCCGATCAGAGTCAGCGGCATGATTCGGCGTGAGCCCAGCCGGTCGACCAATCTGCCGCCGAGCGTGCTGCCCACCACGGCCGTGAGGCCGTACACCCACAGCAGCGCGGTGAATCGCCCGGTGCTGCCGCCGGTCGCGGTGTGCATGGCCGCCGCGAGGTAGGTGTAGACGGTGAACATGCCGCCGAAGAGCAGCACCGCGTGCAGCAGTCCGGTGGCAATGGTCTTGTCGCGCAACGGCATCAGCCGATCCCGCAGCCGCGCGGGCGCGGGGAGATGAACGGCGGGAACGATCGCCGCGACACCGGCGAGAGCGACCGCGCCGAGCGCCGCCACCAGCCACAGTGTGGCCCGCCAGCTGTATGCGCCGCCGATCCAGGACCCGATCGGCACACCCAGCGCGGTCGCCACCGTGAGCCCGCCGATCACCACCGAAATGGCGCGGCCGCGCCGCTCGGGTGGCGTGAGCGCGGCCGCCACGGCGGTCGCGTTCGGCGTGTACATGGACGCGCCCGCCGCCGCGATCACCCGCGAGGCCAGCACCAGCGCGAAGGTTCCGGCCAGCGCGGTGACGATATTGCCGAGCGTGAACAGCGATAAAGCGATCAGCAGCACCTGTTTTCGGGACAGCCGCGCCGTCGCGGTGGCCAGGATCGGCGACAACAGTGCATAGGACAGTGCGAACACGGTGACGAGCTGCCCGGCCGCCGAGGTCGACACGCCGAGATCCGCCGACACCGGAGCGACCAGCCCCGCGGTCACGAAGGCGTCGATGCCGATGGCAAATGTCCCCAGCGCCAAGGTAATCAGTCGTGAATTCACCCGAGACTCCTCGTGGTGGATGAGCGGGAATCCGCATTAGTTTGACGATCGTCATACTATGAAGACGGTTCGATAGATGTCAAACAATCCAACAATCGTTAGGGTGATGCCATGCGGTACCTGCCCCAACCCGCCACCGGCGATATCGAGTTCGTCGCCGTCATGCACGCGCTCTCCGACCAGGTGCGCCTGCGCCTGCTCGCCGCGCTCGCCGACGACGCCGAACACTCCTGCGCCGCCGCGGCCGAGGGCATCGAGGTGCACAAATCGACCATGTCCCACCACTTCCGCGTACTCCGCGAATCCGGCCTCATCAGCACCCGCCAGGATGGCCGCAACCGCTTCGTGAGCCTGCGCCGCGACGACCTCGACGGCCGCTTCCCGGGCATACTGGACGCCGCGCTCGCCGCCGCCGACCGCCTGCCCGTCGACGGCTGAACCATGTCCGCCCCAGTTGGATCGCGCGCGTTGACGCCCGAACCGCGTTCGCTGCCGGCTGAGCCCCCGCGCGGCAGGTCGGGAACATTGCCTGGCCGCGGGGTGTTGGGAGCGGGCATGACGACGCTTGGATTGATCGGGAGTGGCAATATCGGCGGCACGCTGGCCCGGCTGGCCGTGGCCGCGGGAATCGATGTGGTGCTGAGCAATTCGAGGGGGCCGGAAACCCTGGCCGATCTGGTCGCCGAACTGGGGGACAAGGCGCGCGCGGCCACCCCGGCCGAGGCGGCCGCCGCGGGGGACATCGTGGTGGTGACCGTGCCGTTGAAGGCGTATCAGTCGGTGCCGGTGGATCCGCTGGTCGGCAAGGTGGTCATCGACACCAATAACTACTACCCGGGCCGCGACGGCGAATTCCCCGATATCGAGGCGGGTGTCGCGACGAGTTCCGAACTGCTGCAACGGCATCTGCCGCGCTCGCGGGTCGTGAAGGCGTTCAACAACATCTACTTCAAGCATCTGGCCGTGCTCGGCCGCCCCGCCGGGGCCGATGGCCGGACCGCGCTGCCCATCGCCGGTGACGACGCCGAGGCCAAGCAGGTCGCGGCCCAGCTGATCAGCGAAATCGGCTACGACACAATCGATATCGGCGCGCTCGCCGACGGCTGGCGCACCCAGCCCGAAACCCCCGTCTACGGCGCGCCCTACGCGGTCGCCGAACCGTTCTGGGAGAACCCGGCGGCCCCGGCCGACGCCGAGAAGATCCGCAAGGCGGTCGAGGCAGCCGAACGCTGAGGGTCCACTCCGTCGTCAACCCCGTCATTCCGGCATGTTTTTGGCCGGAATCCACACTGCTGGAGTGGATCCCGGCCAAGAAGCGCGCCGGGATGACGGTGGTGTGCCGCGATGACGGGTGCTACCGCCGCCTCAGTCGTTGCAGATGGCGGTGCGCACCAGGTACGAATCCGAGTACCACAGCGCCGAGCTCTCGGCCGCGTCCGGCGTCGCGCCGTAGCCGCCGGTGTACTTGTTCATCGAGTTCGAGAACGCCGCCGCACCGCAGCCGGTGAAGGTGGTGATGACCGAGCAGCTGAACCGCCCGCACTTGTCGATCGCGGCCTGGCTGGCGCCGCCCTCGGTGTCGTAGTTCCAGGCCCAGCCCAGATCGCCGTTGTCGGACACCGCGATCGCGCCCCAGGCCCCGGCGGCGTTCGCGGGGGCGGCGGGCAGCACGGCGGCGGCGGTGGCGACGGCCAGGCCGGTCAGGGTGAACAGTGTCTTGCGCATGTTGTTCCTAGCGTTGTTCGAACCAATCGCAGTCATGATCGACAGGCGCCGAGAACGCGTTAACCGCTGGATGCGGTGGGGCGCAGGACTTTCCGATCGGAAGTGATCAGCGGGGCGTCGCGAACTCGGCCCAGCGGTTGGCGGTGAGGGTGTAGCCGGGCAGGTCGCCGGTCGACTGCGAGGATTCGTAGATGCGCTCGTAGCCGGTGGTCGCGATGCGCCACACGCCGTTCTCGCGCCGGTAGGTGTCGGTGTAGTAGGCCGCGCCGCGAATCAGAATGCCGTAGTCGGCGGCGATGACGGTGTCCTCCAGCAACCAACTGCCCGTGGCGGTATCACCGTCGACGGTGATCTCGTCGTGGTTGGCCACGTGCACGGTGATGATGTTCTTGCCGTCGAGCGACTTGCGCATGAAGTCGACGATCGCCTCGCGGCCCCGGAACTCGGCGGGCAGCCCGCCGGAGGGGGAGCCGTATTTGCCGACAATGTCCTCGCACATGGTGTCGCCGTACACGTCCCACTGCTTCAGGTCCAGGCCGCGCAGGTAGCGGTGCTTGAGTGCGCGAATCGCTTCGAGTGCTTCGAAATCCATCACCGCAATGTAGCCGAATCGGACCCTTACCTACCAAGCATTTGCTACGGTTCGCCCATGATTTCCACCCTGGTCTGGGGTACGGGCAATGTGGGCCGTGCCGCCATCCGGGCCGTCGCCGCCCACCCCGGGCTGGAATTGACCGGCGTCCTGGTTCACAATCCGGCCAAGGTCGGGCGCGATGCCGGTGAATTGGCCGGGCTGGACGCCGAATTGGGGGTCGCGGCCACCGACGACATCGATGCTGCCCTGGCCGCCGGACCCCGGGCGATCGTGTACGCCGCCTCCGGCGACATTCGCCCCGACGACGCCCTCGCCGATATCGAACGCGCCCTGCGCACCGGAGCCGTAGTGGTCACGCCCGCGCTCTACGCGCTCTACGACCACCGCAGCGCTCCCGCCGAACTCCGCGACCGGGTCGCCAAGGCCATCGATGACGGCGGCGGATCCCTGTTCGTCTCCGGCATCGATCCGGGCTGGGGCAACGACATCCTGCCGCTGCTCATGTCCGGCCTCGGCAGCACCGTGGATGTCCTGCGCTGCCAGGAGATCTTCGACTACACCACCTACGACCAGCCCGATTCGGTGCGCTACCTGGTCGGCATGGGCCAGCCCATGGACTATCAGCCGCCCATGCTCGCGCCCACCATCCCGACCATGGTGTGGGGCGGGCAGATTCGCATGATCGCGCGCGGACTCGGCGTGGCGCTCACCGACATTCGTGAGGTGGTGGAGCGCCGCGCCCTTGACGACACCGTCGAGACCGACCTCATGGGCAAGTTCGAGGCGGGCACCCAGGGCGCGGTGCGCTTCGAGGTGCAGGGCATCGTCGACGGCAGCCCGCGCATCGTCATCGAGCACATCACCCGCATCCACGCCAGCTGCGCGCCGGACTGGCCGCAGCCGCCCAGTGGTGCCGGCGCGCACCGCGTCCTGATCGAGGGCCGCCCGCGCATTGAGATCACCGTCCAGGCCACCGACGAGGACGGCAATCACTCGGCGGGCGGAAACGCCACGGCCGTGGGCAGATTGGTCAATGCCATCCCCTGGCTGGCCGATGCCGAACCCGGCCTCTACGACGCCCTCGACGTCCCGCTGCCCTTCGGCACGCTCGGCCGGCAGTGATATTCCAAAGGAGCAGGAAATGATCATCGACATCCCCGAGGGCAAGGACCCGATCGGCTACGTCTGGGGCGAAATGGTGCCCGGCATCGGCGTGGCCGCCTCCAACTTCTCCCTCGCCGTCTACTCCCACTCCACCCTGGGCCTGCGCGAATTCGAGGCCGCCCGGCTGCGCATCGCCCAGATCAACGGCTGCCTGTTCTGCCTGGACTGGCGCACCGACCGCAATGGCGAGAAGGTCGAGGAGTCCTTCGCCGACGACGTGACCAACTGGCGCACCACCGAGAACTTCGACGACCGCACCCGCATGGCCGCCGAATACGCCGAGGTCTACGCCCTCGACCACCACAGCCTCGACGACGAATTCTTCGAGCGCATGAAGAAGCTGTACACGGACACCGAGATCGTGGAACTCTCCATGTGCCTGGGCTCCTGGCTGGCCTTCGGCCGCCTCAACCACGTCCTGGGCCTCGACGCCGTCTGCGTCCTCCCGGGGCACTCCGCGCAATAGCCCGTCAGAGCTTCCAGCCCGCCGACTCCGCCAGTTTGCGCAGGCCGATCCACTGTTCGAAATCGGCCACCACGGACGAGTTGCACGACTTCGAGGTAAAGGCGGGGACATCCCATTGCGGGGCATCGAGATTCGGCTTTCCGGTGAAGTCGAGCACTTCGGCGATGTTGCGTGCTGCGGCGTCCCGTGGCGTCAAAGACGGTAGGCCCCAGCGCCATTCGATGGCCTTGAGGACCGACGTGTGGTCGTAGACCTCGTGCGCCACGTGCTTGCGACGCGCCAGCGGCGAGATCACCAGGCATGGCACCCGGAATCCGCGTAATCCCCAGTCCGGGTTGGCATCCGGCGCGGTCTGCGGCGGCACGTGATCGAAAAACCCGCCCCACTCGTCGTAGTTGATGATCAGCAGCGTGCGTGACCATACCGGGCTCTTGGTAACCGCCTGATACACCTGGTTCAGAAACGCCTGCCCCGCACGGATATCCGCGTGCGGGTGGTCGTCGGCAGAGGTGCCGGTGGCCTCGTCGAGGAATTTCGGGTCCACGAACGAGACGGCGGGCAGCGTCCCGGCCGCGCAGTCGGACAGGAAGCTCGAGAAGAATCGGCTGATGGACAGGTACTTCGCACCCCAAGCCGCCAGGAATGGGACATCGTGGAAGTAGTAGCGGGCCTGAATGCCCGCCGCCGCCAGACTGTCCCAAATCGTCGGCAGCGTAGAGATTTTCGTCGAGTTGTGAATGCGGTCCGTCTGTGCGGCGTGCATATAGCACCGGTTCGGGTAGGTCTCGGCCATGATCGCCGAGAAGTAGTTGTCGCACACGGTCCAGGCCGGGGCTGCCTTGCCGTAGAAGTCCAGATCGCTCTTCTGGTAGTAGCCGATCGCGAATTCGTCATTGGTGCCCGCGCGCAGCCAGCCGTCGCACTTGCCGTCGTTGAACGCGGTGCGGCCGCCGTCGAAGGAGTGGTCCGGGTCGTTGTACTGGCAGCCCTGGGTGGTGGTGTCCAGATGGAAGGTCTTGCGCTTCTTGCCGTTTCGATCGGTGAAGCTCAGCCCCGACTGCTTGCCGTTCGCGCCCGGCAGCCAGCCGAGATAGTGATCGAACGAGCGGTTCTCCATCATCACCACGACGATGTGGTCGATCCCGGAGTCCGCGGGCGCGGGTAGTGCGGAAGCGGTGGCTTGCGGTTCGGAGGCGGGTTGCTGGTCTTGGCAGCCGACCGCCGCGCCCAGTGCGAGGGCTCCGGCCCCGGCCAGGACACTGCGGCGGCTCGCGGTGCGGCGAAGAAAAACGGTCACACCGAAAGCATCGCGGAAACAGGGTTACTCTGATCAGAGTAGAGGAGTACTCTGGTCAGAGTATTAGGAGGCGATCGTGGTCGCGAAGCGGACGTTCCGGCGGGTCAACCCGTTGGCGCTGGCCGTGCTGGTGGTGCTCTGGGAGCGGCCCATGCATCCGTACCAGATCTCGCAGACGCTCAAGCAGCGCGGCAAAGAGGGCAGCGTCCGGATCAACTACGGCGCGCTGTACCCGGTGGTGGAGTCCTTGCTGAATCAAGGCTTCATCGAGATAGTCGGGGCCGAGCAGGACGGGAATCGGCCCGCGCGCACGGTGTATCGGATCACCGATTCCGGAATCACCGAGGCGCGGGAGTGGTTGCGCGCCTGGCTTTCCGAACCCGAGAAGGAGTATCCGCGGTTCATGGCCGCGCTGTCCTTCCTGCCCGCGGTCGCGCCGGACGAGGCCGTGGGGTTGCTGCGACACCGGGTCGCCATGCTGGACAAGCGGATCGGCGAGATCAACGAGGAGGTCGAACCCGTGCTGTCGTGGCTGCCGGAGGTATTGCTCGTCGAGAGTAATTACGAGATCCGCATGCTCGAGGCCGAGCGCGACTTCACCGCCGAGCTCGCCGAGCGCATCGAATCCGGGGTGCTGGGCGGTCTCGACGGCTGGTGGCGGATGAACGAACTGGTCACCAAGTATCCCGGCGGGGTGCCGCCGGATGTCAGCGACAAATTCTTCGAGGAATGGGGGGTGCCGACACCACCCGAGTGAGCAATCAGCTCGAGAACAACAGTGGCCCGAGTGCGCCAACACCCGAGCCACCGCCGAATCCGAACGACCGACGGCTCACCGCCGGATGCTCGAACCGCAAACCCAGCATATCGATCGGTGGCCTGGTCGTTCGTCTCACCTGACAACAGGAGACGAAACATGTCCATCACACCCATGCCCTCGGCCGCGGTCGAGGTGCACGACCTGGTCAAGACCTATCCCGGCGGCCGTCGCAAGCCCGATGTCCGCGCGCTCGACGGCCTGAGTTTCAGCATTGCCGCGGGCACCGTCTACGGGATGCTCGGCCCCAATGGCGCCGGCAAATCCACCACCACCAAGATCTGCACCACCCTGTCGCAGGCCGACTCCGGCAGCGCGCGGGTGGCCGGATTCGATGTCACCGCCGGCGCGGCCGCCATCCGGCATCGCATCGGCTATGTCTCGCAGGGATCCGGGGCCGATCCGCGGCAGACGCCGTTCGAGAACCTGGTGATGGCCGCGCGGCTGCACGGCCTGACCCGCCACGATGCCGTGGCGCGGGCCGACGGCCTGCTCGACCAGTTCCAGCTCGGGGATGCGCGAAATCGCAAGGTGTCCAAGCTCTCCGGCGGCATGCGCCGCAAGCTGGATGTCGCCGTCGGCCTGGTGCACACGCCGTCGGTGCTGTTCCTCGACGAGCCCACCACCGGCCTGGATCCGCAGGCGCGCGCCGAGATGTGGTCGGAGATCCGGCGGCTGTCCACCGAGGCGGCGCTGACCGTGGTGCTCACCACCCACTATCTGGAGGAGGCCGACGAGCTGTGTGACCGGCTGGTCATCATCGACCACGGTCGCGCGGTCATCGAAGGCACACCGGCACAACTGAAGTCGACGCTGGACGGGGACACCCTCACCGTCGAACTCATCGAGCCGGATGTGGCGGCCGTGCGCGCGCTCGGCGAATCCATTCCGTCGCTGCGGGACATCGTCGTCGAACAGGACGGCCCCAACGGGAAACTCATCGCCCGCACCGATGACCCGTCCGGCATCGTGGGCCGCGTCATCTCCGAATTCGACGCCGCCGCCATCGGTTTCGGTGCGGTCTCCATCTCCCACCCGTCCCTCGACGATGTGTACCTGCACTACGCGGGCCGCTCGTATCGTGCCGACAACCACCGCGACCACAAGGAGGCGGCGGCATGACCACCCTGACCTACGACGTGCCCGCCGTGCGCGAAACCCCAACGGCCGGTTGGCTGGTGGCCGCCGGGCAGATCTACCGCCGCTGGATGGTCAACACCCTGCGCGAATCCTGGGGCGTGTTCGCTGCCCTGCTGCAGCCCATCGTCTGGATCCTGCTGTTCGGCCAGGTGTTCAAATCCGTGGGCGACATTCCGGGATTCGGCGCGGCCAACTACATCACCTTCCTGACGCCCGGCGTCCTGATGATGACCGTCCTCTACTCCGGTGTCTGGGCGGGTACCGGCTATATCGAGGACATCGACAACGGCGTCATGAATCAGCTGCTCACCGCGCCGGTTTCGCGCAGCGCGGTGGTCGCGGGCCAGCTCGCCGTCCAGCTCACCATCGGATTGGTGCAATCCGCGCTGGTGCTGCTCATCGGATTCGCCGGCGGCGCACGCTTTCCCGGCGGCGTGGTCGGCATCCTGCTCGCGCTGGCGGCGGCCACGCTGCTGGCGGCCACCCTCTGTGCGGGCTCGGTGGCGATCGCGTTGATCACCCGCAGCCAGATCGCCCTGATCGGCCTGTCCCAGCTCATCATCCTGCCCCTGACCTTCCTGTCCTCGGGCATGATGGCCCCGGCCCTGATGCCCGGCTGGGTGCAGGGGATTTCGAAGTTCAATCCGGTGACCTGGGCGGTCGACATCGGCCGCACCGGCCTGGCGGGCACGGCGGACGCGGGCTCCGTCGCCGCGCACCTCGCCTACCTGGTGGGGCTGGCAGCGCTCGCCTTCGTCTGGGCGCTGTCGGCCTTCCGCACTTACCAGCGGACGCAGTAGGCGATCGCAAAAGTCCGGTCCGCGAGGCGATTTCGTCACGCGGACCGGACATTCGCGTGTGCTACGCGGCGCTGCACACGGGAACCCTTGACCTGGAGCGCACTCCAAGGCATACGGTCGATGGCATGGACGAACGCAGCGTATTGACCGACCGCGTCGCTCTGATCACCGGCGGGTCTCGCGGCATCGGCCGGGGGATCACCCTGGCCCTGGCCGACGCCGGGGCGGCGGTCGCGGTGAACTATCGCTCTCGATCCGACGAGGCCGACTCGACGGTCGCCGAGATCGAAAAGGCCGGAGGCCGGGCCATCGCGATCCGGGCGGATGTCGCTGTTCGGGCGGAGGTGGAGGCGATGGCCGAGCGCGTCGTCGCCGAACTCGGCCCGATCGACGTGCTGGTGAACAATGCCGGCATCGCGACCATTCGCAGCGTCGACGACATCACCGAGGAAGACTTCGATCAGACCCTGGCGATCAACCTGAAGTCCGCCTTCCTCTGCACCCAGGCGGTCGTGCCGGGGATGCGCAAACGCGGCTGGGGGCGAATCGTGAACATCTCCTCGGTGGCGGCCCGCGGCGGCGGCGCGGTCGGCGTCCACTACAACGCCTCCAAGGCGGGCCTGGAGGGCCTGACCCGCGGCTACGCCGCCCGTCTTGCCTCCGACGGCATCACCGTCAACGCCGTCGCCCCGGGCCTGATCGACACGGAAATGGCTGCGCCCCTGAAGGAATCAGGCGTCGCCGACCGCCTCCCGGTAGGCCGCATCGGAACTCCCGACGAAATCGGCCAAGCGGTTCTCATGGTGATCGGCAACGCCTTCCTCACCGGCCAGACAGTCGCCGTCAACGGCGGCGGCAGCTTCCTCTGACCGGTCGGTCGTCAGACCCGGGCGAGGAATTCTCGGATGAGACCGGCGATCTCCGTGCCGTGCGTCTCCAAGGCGAAGTGGCCCGCGTTCAGCAGGTGCAGTTCGGCGTCGGGCAGGTCCCGCAGGTAGGCGCGGGCGCCGTCGGCGCCGAAGATCTCGTCGTGCTCGCCCCACGCGATCAGCACCGGCGGGCGGTGTTCGGCGAAGTACTTCTGGAAGGCGGGGTAGCCGTCCAGGTTGAACTGGTAGTCCCAGAACAGCTGCAGTTGGATCTCCTTGTTGCCCGGGCGATCCAGGTACGCCTGATCCAGCGTCCAGGTGTCGGGGCTGACCAGGGACTGGCGGTCCTCCGGAACGCCGTGCAGGTACTGCCATTTCGTGGCGTCGAGCTCGAGCAGCTTGCGCACCTCGGCCTCGTTCGCGGCGCGGTCCTTGGCGTGGGCGAAGAGGATGTCCCAGAACGGGGTGAAGCCTTCGAGATACGCGTTGCCGCTCTGCGAGATGATCGCGGTGACCCGCTCGGGATTGCGGGAGGCGATGCGCAGGCCGATGGGAGCGCCGTAATCCTGGATGTAGAGCGCGAATTTGTCGAGGCCGATGGTGTCGAGCAGTTCCTGGGTGATCTCGGTGAGTTTCTCGAAGCTGTAGACGAATTCGCCGACCTGCGGCATGGCGGACTGGCCGAAGCCGATGTGGTCGGGGGCGATCAGGTGGTAGCTGTCGCCGAGGTCGCGCAGCAGGTTGCGGAACATGGCGGAGCTGCTTGGAAAGCCGTGCAGCAGTACGATTGTCGGGTTCGCCGGGTCTCCGGCCTCGCGGTAGAAGACGTCCAGGTCCTGGATCTTGATGGTGTGGTGGCGCACTGCGGTCGTCATAGGCACTGCGGTGGTCATCGTTCTCTCCTTGGTGATGGGAACTGCTCGGTGATGAGGGGAACTGCTAGTGGGCAGGGACGAGTTGGGGCCGGGACGCGCGAGCCGGAGCCACGAGCGCCACGCAGGCGAGGGTGAACAGCAGGCCGAGCGCGAAATAGCCTCGGTAACTGTCGGTTTGGGCATGGATCAGGCTGGCGACACCCAACCCGGCGGCGGCCGCAAGCTGGTGCGTGATCCACGCCGGAGCCAGCGTGCGGCCCATGCGCGCCGGATCCAGGCCGCGCGACATGACGGCCATGGTCAGCGGCACGATCGGGAACGAAGCGGCTCCGAAGAGGATCGCGACCGCGATCAGCACGCCGGGTCCGGGGACGAAGACCGCCAGGACCAGGGCGGCAATGCGCACGAGATACAGTGCGCGCAGCAGGATTTCGGGTCGATAGGTGCGCAGCAGTCGGACCATCGCGGCCGAGGTCAGCCCCGCCGAGAGCGCCGCGAGGGCGACCAGGCGGCCCGCATCGGTGATGCTCCAGCCCAGTTCGGTGGCGTGCTTGGGCAGCATGAGGATCACCACGTAGAGCGTGGCCGCGTGTAATCCGAAGGCCACCAGCAGCTTTCCTCGACCGCGCAGGGATTCCCCGCCGCCCGCGGGTCGGCCTGCCTTGGCGCTGGCGGGCAGCCGCCAGGCCAGATAGGCGGTCACGGCTAGCCCGATCGCGCCCAGCACCGCGTAGGTGGCGCGCACCCCGATCGGCTCGAACATGGCGGTGGCCGCCCACGGGGTGACCAACTGCCCCAGGTTGATACCGAGTGCGGCGCGGGCCAGCGAAGGTCCGGCCTGATCGCCGCGCGCCCTGCCGATCAGCGTGGTGACCGTGAGCGTGGACGACGAGGCGAACCCCAATCCGCCGAGCACCATGTAGGCCGCGACGAATTCCCAGGTGCGGGTGACCATCGACAACACCAGATAGCTGCCGGAGATGAGCGTGAGCCCGCCGATCAGCACCGCCTTGGCCCCGACGCTGTCGAGCAGTCGCCCGATCGGGTGCTGGGCCAGTCCGGTGACGGTGGTGCCGAGCGCCGCGGCCACCGCCATCGCGGTGGCGCTGAGGCCGTATGCGGCGGCGGTCGGGGCGAAGAAGACGCCCATGGTGAAATTCAGGCCGAAGGACACGGTCATGGCCGCGAGCCCCGCCCACGCGATCCGTTCAGGACGCATGACGTTGTCTCCCAAGTGAATACGAGTGTGAAGAGGGTGTGTGAAAGTCAGTGCGGCAGCTGCGCGGCCGCGTCCAGCCGGGCGCGCAGTTCGGCGTTCTCGCGCTCCAGTTCGGCCATCCGCTCGCGCATCGGCCGGACGGCCTCCAGCACCTGGTCGCGCGGATACAGTTCCGGGATGTGCTGGCTGCAGTTCCAGTCGAAGGCCTCGATCTCGATCAGCAGCGCCCGCTCGGCCTCGGCGTTGTATTCCGGAATCGACAGCGAGGCAACGAGTTCCGGATCATCCTCGGCCTCGACAACCCGGGCCCGCCCGAGGATCTTCAACCGGGTCTTGTTGGCGTAATCCATCAGGAACAGCGCCACCCGATCGTCGTGGTCGAGATTGCCGCGGCTGATGTACTGCTTGTTCCCACGAAAATCGGCGAATCCGATGGTGCGCGAATCGATCACCCGCAGGAACCCGCGCGGCCCGCCCCGATGCTGGATGTACGGCCACCCCGTCTCGCCGACCGTGGACATGTAGAAGCTGTCCCGCTCACCGATGAACCAGGCTTCGTTCTCGCCCAGCCGATCCGGCACATCCGGCACCGCCGCCATCCGCTCATAACCGCGTCGGCTGCCATGGGCGATCTGGTGCGCACGCACACCCTCGGTGAACGTCACCTGCCCGTAGTGCCCTGTCATGCCGGAACTCCCTTCTCGCCCAGTGGATCTCCGGCCCGACCTGACGGCTTCTAACCGGTGATATTGATTTGAACGGTTAGAGAGCTCCGATTGATTCCCGCCCGGCGAAACTTTTTTCACCCGATTCGACGCGCGCCTGCTCCGGACATGAAAAAGCCCGGTTCACGTGGTGTTTTCACCTCGTGAACCGGGCTCGCCCGGAGTCGACTCAGTTGTCGAAGAGCTTCAGATACTTGGTCTGGCCGAACATTTCGGCGGCGTCGCGGGCCGACGGGCTGCCCGCGTTGGGGTCCGCGCCCGCGGCCAGCAGCGCCTGGACGATCTCGTCGGAGCCCTTGAAAACCGCGCCGGAGAGCGGGGTCTGGCCCTTGTCGTTGCCGAAGTTGGGGTCGGCCTTGCGTTCCAGCAGAACGTTCACGGCCTCGGGATGCGAGTAGTAGGCGGCGAGCATGAGCAGGGTGTCGCCATTGTCGTTGGTGAGGTTCACCGGCACCCCGGCGTCGAGGTAGGCGCCCAGGGTGGCGGCGTCGCCGGAGCGGGCGAGGTCGAAGATCTTGCTCGCCAGCTCGAGCACTTCCGGGTCCAGATCGTTGGGTTCCACCAGGCCACTCTATCGAGCCGGTAAGGGCGTGGCCGGGCGAACTTTCGTATATGAGAGCCCCTCGTCATCCCGGCGTGCTTTTGGCCGGGATCTCGCCTTCCTGGGTGGATTCCGGCCAAAAGCACGCCGGAATGACGCAGGGGGACCTCTCAGGAGGTGATGATCAGCAGTTCGGTGGGGGAGGCGATCTCGGTGCGCAGGCCCGCCTTCTCGGCGATCTTGGCCAGCCCGTCGATGGTCGAGGGCTCGGTGCGCGAGAGCACCAGCGCACGCGCCAGCAGGCCCTTGTGGTGTTTGTTGAAGTGGCTCACCACGGTTCGCTTGCCGTCGGGACGCTCGGTCAGCACGGTCGCGGTGATCGCGCCCGGCACGCGGCCCAGCGCCTGGTAGGTGCCCGAGCGCAGATCGACCAGCAGCTGACCGGCGGCCTCCGCCTTCAAAGCCTCGGGCAGCACCGGCTTCCACAGCGACTGCAGCGTCGGCAGGCCCGGCAGCTTGGAGCCGCCCGACAGCCGGTAGGCCGGAATCGGATCGCCCGCGCGGACGACGCCGAACAGCGCCGAGCCGATGCCCAGCCGGGCCTCGGCCTTGGCCCGCTGCGCCTTGGTGAACCCGGGCGCGTCGAGCGCGTCGTAGAGCACACCGGTGTACCGGTCCAGCGCGGGCCGCGTCGCCGAGGTGCGCAGCGCGGCATTGCGCGCTATCTCCGCGTCAGCCCCCTTGCCCAGTCCCAGCGCGGTCCGCGAGGCGTCCGCATCGGCGGCCAATCCGACCACCTGCGTGACGAGTTTGTCGCGCACCGCCGTGAGCTGCGGCATCGCGAGGGAATCCAGGTCCAGGGGACCGCCCGAACCGCCGTCGGACTTGGTTTCTGAGGGAGGCAGCAGCACCAGCACGAGCCAACACGGTAATGCCTTCGCGGCATCGCATGAGCAGCGGCTACTGTGTTGAGCCGTGATCACCCGCCTCTCCCACCTGTTCCTGCGTACCCTGCGCGACGATCCCGCCGACGCCGAGGTGCCCAGCCACAAGCTGCTGGTGCGTGCCGGATACGTGCGTCGCATCGCGCCCGGCGTCTACTCGTGGCTGCCGCTCGGCCTGCGCGCGCTGCGCAAGGTCGAGGACGTCGTCCGCTCGGAGATGAACGCCATCGGGGCGCAGGAGATCTCGCTGCCGGCGCTGCTGCCGCGCGAACCCTACGAGACCACCAACCGCTGGACCGAATACGGCGACGGCCTGTTCCGGCTCAAGGACCGCAAGGGCCAGGACTACCTGCTCGGCCCCACCCACGAGGAGCTGTTCGCGCTCACCGTTAAGGGTGAGTACAACTCCTACAAGGACCTGCCCGTCACGCTGTACCAGATCCAGACCAAGTACCGCGACGAAGGCCGTCCCCGTGCGGGCATCCTGCGCGGGCGCGAGTTCATCATGAAGGACTCGTACTCCTTCGACCTCGACGAGGACGGGCTCAAGAAGAGCTACAACGCCCACCGCGAGGCGTACCAGAAGATCTTCGACAAGCTCGGCGTGAAGTACGTGATCGTGGCCGCCACCTCCGGCGCCATGGGCGGTTCGGCGTCCGAGGAGTTCCTGGCCGACAGCCCCGTCGGCGAGGACACCTACGTCATCTGCCGCGAATCCGGCTACGCCGCCAATGTCGAAGCCGTCGTCACCGCCGCGCCGCCGGAGATCCCCATCGAGGGCCAGGCCGAGGCCGTGGTCCACGACACCCCCAAGACCGCCACCATCGCCGCTCTCGTGGAGTGGGCCAACGGCGCGGGCATCGACAAGGTGCTGGGCCGCGAGGTCACCGCGGCCGACACCCTCAAGAACGTCATGGTCAAGCTGGTCTACCCCGACGGCAAGACCGAACTGCTCGGCGTCGGCATCCCCGGCGACCGCGAGGTCGACGAGAAGCGCCTCGAAGCATCGCTCGAGCCTGCCGCGGTGGAGCTGCTCGACGAGGCCGACTTCAAGGCCAACCCCTTCCTGAAGAAGGGCTACATCGGCCCGAAGGCGTTGCTCGACAACGGTGTTCGCTACCTCGTCGACCCGCGCGTGGTGTCCGGCACCGCCTGGATCACCGGCGCCGACGAATACAACAAGCACTACGTCGGCCTGGTCGCGGGCCGCGACTTCACCCCCGACGGCACCATCGAGGCCGCCGAGGTCCGCGACGGCGACCCCTCGCCCGACGGCCGCGGCGTCCTGGAGGCCGCCCGCGGCATCGAGATCGGCCACATCTTCCAGCTCGGCCAGAAGTACACCGACGCCTTCGAGGTCGACGTGCTGGGCGAGAACGGCAAGCCGGTCCGCCTCACCATGGGCTCCTACGGCATCGGCGTCTCGCGCATGGTCGCCGTCCTCGCCGAGCAGATGCACGACGAGAAGGGCCTCCGCTGGCCCCGCGAGGTCGCCCCCTTCGACGTCCACGTCGTCATCGCCAACAAGGACGAAGGCGCGCGCTCCGGCGCCGAACAGGTAGCCGCCGAACTCGACTCCCTCGGCTTCGAGGTCCTCCTCGACGACCGCACCGCCTCCCCGGGCGTCAAGTTCAAGGACGCCGAACTCCTCGGCATGCCCTACATCGTCGTAGTAGGCCGAGGCTGGGCCGAAGGCAAAATCGAACTCCGCGACCGCTTCGCCGGCACCGCCGAAGAACTCCCCGCCGACACAGCCGTAGCCTCGGTAGCCGCCAAGATCCGCGGCTGACCCCCCTCCCGCGAAACCCCGAGTGGCGCATCACCTCCAGGTGATGCGCCACTCCGCTTTACCAGCGGTAAATGGTCGAGGCGATGGTGCCGGCAAGGTGCTAACAAGATCAGGGAGCTCTCAAGGCGGGGAATCGGACATATTTCCGTGCTGAGAGCTCCCTGATCTTGAATGGCCTCAGGCATTGTGGCGGGCGGTGTATTCGAGGGTGGCGAAGACGAGGACTACCAGAGCGCCGATCTCCAGGAAGGCCCGGCCGAAGGTGGTCAGCGGCAGCACATCTACGGCGGCGAGGGCCGTCATCGCTACTCCGGACACGGCGTTGACCGCTGCCACGCCCATCGCGAACGGGGTGGGAATGGTGGGGCGGGCGGCGATCCAGCTCAGTGCCGCCGCGCCGCCGAGCATGCCCAGGCCGAAGCACATCGACACCGCGGTGGGCAGACCGAGGGGATCCCGCAGCAGGGGAGCAGTGGCCAGCAGGCCGATGCCGAAAATGCCTGTGCTCCAAGAATCTACGCGCAGGAGGGTGCGCAGACGGAGGAGGGAACGTCGGGCAGTCAGCGTGGTCATTCGAAACTCCTTGGTGCCGAGGGCTCGCCGGTGTCGGCCGCCGAGTTCGACTGTGCCGGGGTGAGGTCGCGGTCTCAATAACCTCGGAGGTCATGGCCGCGTCTACCCGGCCGTCGATATGCTGCGGCGATGACCTCGACCATGCCCGGGGCGGGCGCGCTGCTGCGGGAGTGGCGGCAGCGGCGGCGACTCAGCCAGCTGGACCTGGCGCTGGCCGCGGACACCTCCGCCCGCCACCTGTCCTACGTCGAGACCGGCCGCTCCAGCCCGAGCCGAGCCATGGTCCTGCGCCTGTGCGAGACGCTGGAAGTCCCACTGCGCGAACGCAATACGATGCTATTGGCCGCCGGCTACGCCCCCGAGTACCGCGAGTCCGGCCTCGACGACCCCGACCTCGCAGCGGTCCGCTCAACCTTGGACGCCATCCTGTCCGCCCATGAACCGTTCCCCGCGGTGGTGGTCGACCGGCATTGGAACGTCGTCCTGGGCAACCAGGCAATGGCTGTGCTCACCACCGGCACCCCCGACCACCTGCGCACCCCCGAGCCCAACGTCTACCGCCTGGTCCTCCATCCGCAAGGCCTCATCCAGCACCTGGTCAACGCCCACCAGATCCGAACCCACTTCCTCGATACCCTGACCCGCCAGGCCGCCGCCACCGCCGACCCCCACCTCACCGCCCTCCTCGAAGAAGTCTCCGCCTATCCCCAACCCCCCGAACCCGACCCGGAACCAATGGAATCCGGCCCCTTCGCCGTCCCCATGCGCATCCGCACCCCCGCCGGCATCCTCTCCCTCTTCAGCACCATGGCCACCTTCGGCGCCCCCTCCGACGTCACCCTCTCCGAACTGGCCATCGAATTGTTCTACCCACTCGACGAATTCACCGCCACGACCCTGCGCGACTTCGCTTCTCGAGTACAGTCGCTGGCATGAGCTCCGGCGCGGCCCGGGAGTGGGCGTTGCAGCAGCTGAAGGGGATCCGTGAGGATCCTGAGGCTCGGGTGCGGGCGGCGGTTGCGTTCTATCCGGAGCGATTGCGGGATTTCGCGCGGGCCGAGGTGCGGTTTCTGCGGTGGGAGATCGAGCGCGGGGTGATGCATCCGCATTCGGGGAGTCCGTGGTGGCGGGCGGTGAACGATCGGCTGTTGCTCGACAAATTCGAGGCCGGGGCGGAGTATGCCGAGATCGGGTCGGGGCCGATGTGGTGGCGCAGGTTTCTGGCGGCGCCGTCGCCGGTGAGTTGGTATCGGGCGCACAATCGCAGCATCATCTCCGGGTTTCTCGATCATGAGGAGGAGGCGCGGGCCGAGCCCGAGGTCGAGCGGTTCATGATGAACGTGACGCTGGCGCGGGTGGTGTTCACGCACGTCCTCGCCGAGCGGCCGGCGTTGGCGCTGGGGCGATTCGGGTGGGCGACACGGTCGGTCGCGGATCCGCGGCGCAGCTCGGTCGGGGTGTTTCTCGATCTGCACAACGTGTTTCCGCAGGGGTATCCGCTGACGCGGATTTCCCTGGAGGAGATCATCGCGGCCGAAGGGAAGGTGGCGCGAATCATCGATTTCGGACTCATCTTGCCGAAACTGCCGGAGCTGTACCAATTCTCGGCCCACACCCTCGAGGAACCACGGCTGCACCAACTCGTCAGTGACGGACTGTTTCGCTACGCCGGAATCGAGATCGACCATTCGCAGCTCCGTCCGGACGCGGCGAGCCGGTTCGTCGGGCGACTCACCGCGCATAGTCCGCGCGGCGCGAATATCGTGAAAAGACGATTTGCGGGAAAGTAACGCGCTCGCTGTGGGCGCGATGTTCCGGGCAACACCTATTCAGGAGGTCGGAATGCTATCTGCGAAGCGGCTTGCTGCAGGCGCTGTCGTCGTCACCGCCACCGCGGGCACCATGCTCGCCGGTACCGGCACAGCCCAGGCCGATGTCCCCGTGTGGGAGGCCAACTGCCACGTGTACAACATCTTCAACACCGGCGGAATGTCCCTGTGCGAACTCCCCACCTGGCATCAGGTGAAACTCACCTGTATCGCCTGGCCAGTGCCCTTCACCTATTGGAAGTACGGCCCCATCCAGTACGGCCAGAACCAATCCTGGGCCAGCTGCGACTCGTGGAACGCCCTGGTCAACGTCGAGGTCATCCAGGCGTACCCCTGATCTCACCAGCTGCCGTTGAAGAACGCGGCCAACGCCGAGGTCGAATGGATCACCGCGGTCGTGTTCGCGATGAGCAACACGACCGCGGCCGATCCCATCAATGCGCTGACAATGCCCGCCGCGCACAGAACACGTCGCACGCGTGCGTTGTCGGATCGTGTGAATTTCCGCCAAGACACCACGCTGAGCCCTATAGCGGTAATCGCCAATATCGCGGCAATGACCGCCACCGCGACGTGATACCGGGCGAAATCATCGACCATGTCGTTCACCGGCGCCGAGGTGCCGCCATTACCGGCCAATTGCTGCCGGATCTGATCGAAGACGGCCGATAGCTGTGGGTCGCCCGCCCCGGACGGCAACATGGGCAGCAGCGACGAGAACGGCGCCACCGCCCCTTGAATATTCGCGATCACCGCCAGCAATGCCGCGAACGCGAACAGCCCGACCAGACTTCCCGCCGCCACTAGCCAAATCCGCTGCGCTGCACCGAGCATCGCCCCACGCACGAATGCTTTCCAGAGCAGTACGGCCAAAACCACGAGCACCACGAGCAACGCACCCGCGATCGCCCCTTTGACCAGGTGGTACCGGAACCAGTAATCGATCACCCTGGTGAGTGCGGGCGGCCGCCCCTGATCCCCGGAATCCCAGTAGGCGACAAACCCATCCCGCAAGGCCCGCCGCAGCTTGCTCTGATCGGCAAACCCATCGGACCCACTATCGGCCAGCGGCCCCGGCACGAGAACGAAGGCGAAGCCGAGTGCCACGGCGACCGCGGTCAATCCGGCGAGGGCACGACCGGGAACGACGCCCGCCGATCGCGTCGAGACAGCAGAGCCGGTCAACGAGCCCCCTTCAACTCGGATCCAACACCCCCTCCCATTCTGTCCGCGATCCGCCTCACCCGCCAAGCCCATTCATCGCTGTCGGGTAACTCACATCGCGAAAATCGACCAATAAGTACGTAATTCGACCCCCGCGCCCCCGCCCCCTTGCCGATTGTGCCAGCGCAACTGACCAACCGTGCCTAACTTGATCTCCCACACGGTGATTCCGCCGGTATGCGCCAGAATTGCTGAGTCCGGCGCAATCTCGCTGCCCGGACCTCCCGAACTCCTGGAAGGTGAAACGTGCCCAAACGCTTGATCACAACGGCGGCAATCGCGCTGACCCTCGTCGCAGCCCCCGCCTGCGCCGACCACCGCAACACCCCCCTCGCCCCACCCACCCCGGCGACCTCGGTCCCGGTCCTCGGCGGCGGCCAGGTCCCCGAAGTGATCGAAGTGCCCACCGCCACCTCAATCCCCACCACAACCAAATCCAGGTGACCCGATCACCTCGTCGGCTGTGCCCACCGCAACCTCGGCGTCGAGCACGTCGTCCACATAGAAGTGGCCGACCGTGCGCAAGCCTTCGGTAACAACCACCACCGTCCCGGCCTGGATCCGGAATCTGCCGGTGTTCTCGACTATCAGCCAGCCAGCGGTGGCGGGGGAGTTCCATGCCTTCCGGTCTTCTACCCGTAGGACGAAGGACGCAAGGCCCGTGTGGACGGTGTACGGCGGCACGAATGCCGTTGAGGCGTAGTCCTGATCGACCGGTGTGTTGGGCGGCCCCGAGCGGCGGCCGCCCTGTTCGGGTGTGAGCCAGATGATCCGGCCGCGAACCGGAAGACGCCCTCGGAAATACACGCCGCCATCCTGCCCAACCCCGGCAGTGCGGTGAGAATGCGCTGGTGGAGGCAAAGTGCGAGAAATGGGGTGCGTCAGTGCATTCTCGGTGCGCATGATGGGGTTATGGGATTGGTTGTGCGGCTGTGGAAGTGGGTTGGGGGACTGATGCGGGATCGGCCGACAGGGTTGAGTAGCTACAGTTCTGTCTCGCAGCGGCGGCCTGATGGCACCACGGGGCCGATTATTGCGCCGCAGCAGCGGCGCTGAGCGCGGAGGCGAACGTCTCTGCGCCGCAGCCCGACTCATGGGTCAGGGGTTTGGCTCCCCATCAGGGGCGGGGGATTCGGTGAGGCGGGCGTGTAGGCGGTCGCGGATCTGGTCGGGGGTGTAGGCGCGGCGTTTGCGCTCGGAGCGGATTATGACCACGCCGGTTGCGGCGACGCCTGCGGCGCCTGCCAAGCCGAGGACTTTCCACCATCGCATGGGCCTAGGCTAGTCGGCGTGGCACGTGAAGTGATCTCGAGGCTCGAGCTGGACGAAGCGGTGGAGCTCACGCGGACCGGTGATCTGTGGTTGTTTCGCGGGCATTCCGGTGCGGATCGGGCGATTCGGGGGCTGACGAACAGCCCGGTCAATCACGTCGGCATGGCGATCGTCATCGATGATCTGCCCGCCCTCATCTGGCACGCCGAACTCGGGCGCGCACTGCCGGATGTCTGGTCCGGCAACCACCATCGCGGCGCGCAACTGCACGACCTGCGCTCGGCGACAATGCGCTGGGCGAATGTCTATGGCCAGCAGGCGTGGATCCGACAGCTGAATCGGCCGGTCACCCGCGAGATGGAGGATTCCGCACTGCGTATGGTGGCCCGCCTGGACGGCATGCCCTTCCCCTCCACCAGTGCCCTCGCGGGACGCTGGCTGCGTGGTCGCGTGCCGCTGCCCAAGCGCGGCGCCCCGCGCGAAACCGAAGCGGCCCTGGAAGACGCGTACTGCGCCGAAATCGTCGCCATGACCTATCAGTCGATGCGTCTGCTCCCGCAGAAGCGCCCGAACCGCTACGACCCCGGCAGCTTCTGGAGCGGCGACAACCTCACCCTCTCCGGGGACTACCACCTGGGCGGCGAAATAGCCGTCACGATCCCGACCGGGTAGCGGGTGCGATGCCGTATCGCCCCCGGGGCGGGTGACAGGCTGTGCCGGAGTTTGCTGTCGCGCTGTGGGACCGGCGCGAGTGTACGAGAATCGGTGAGTCCGGCGCTGATTCGCTGTCCGGACGGTCCTGTTTCGAGCGATTCACGCGGAAGGTGAGATGTGCTCAAGCGCCCGATCACCCTGGTGACCCTTGCCACGGCCGCCCTCGCGTCGGCGGCCTGCGGCGCCCAGCACAGCCCCCTGCCCCCACCGGCCACCACGACGTCGGTCCCGATGCTGGGCGGTGGCCGCCTGCCGAGCGTGATCGACCTGCCGACCGCCACCTCGGCGGCGGCGACGGTGACAACCACCAAAGCGCCGACCACCACCGCACCCCCGACCACCACGGAAGCGCCCACGACAACGGCGACGCCGATGGCGTCGGTGACCAGGGCCGGATGATCGACCCGGCTGCGGTCGGCCCGGGTATCGCGCGGCCCGGGTATCGCGCCGACCGCCGGGCGTGGCGTCAGTTGTAGGACTTGGCGACTCCGTCGAGCAGGTGCTCGAGGGTGTCGTAGTCGGGCGGGGTCACCTGGTTCACGAGGTTCACATCCACCGGGATCCGGTGGGCTACGGTGACTTTCGTGAAGAGGTTCACATCGGTCGGGCGGAAGCCGTGGTCGGCGGCCAGACGCTGCAGGTCCGGATCGGTGGTGAGCAGCTTGCCGAGCTGATCGCCCTTGTCGTTCAAGGGGATCACGGTGTGCTGGGACATGACCGTCGGAGTCGGATACATCAGGACCATGTCCGGCTTGAGCTGGCCGTGGGCCGCGGCGTCGACGTACTGGGCCTCGTAGATCCAGGCCATCGGGATGGTGCCCATGCCATTGGCGAGATAGTCCTTGAACGGCCCGTCACTGCTGGACTCGGTGAAGCCCTGACGGGTGAACAGCCGCGAAACCCGGGACACCGCATAGTCTTCCGCCTTCGCGCCGCGCACGACGGTGTTGTCATTGGCGACATAGGCGGTCACCGCCAGGTACATGGCCGCCGAATTGGAGGTGCGCGGGTCGGTGGTCGAGACCAGCACGTTCTTCGGCACCGCATAGGTGAAATTGCCGTCCAGCTGATTCCACTGCACGCCCTTCTCGGCCAGCGCGAGATATTTGTCGACGTCGAAAGTCGTTGTCGCGCCGGGCGTCACGATCCCGGCCTGGGTCAGTAGATCGGCGATCGGCTGGAACGTCGCGATGGCCATGGGCGAGGAGAACGGCACGTACTTCCCGCTCACCCCGCGCTGCCGCTGAATCCGCTCCGCCGCAGCCGAACTCGACGGAAACGCGAAATCGTACTTCCCCAGATCCACCGACGTGGCGATCTGCCGCGACCCGGCTGGTTCGGCAACCACCTTGAGCCCGTGCTTGGCCAGCGCGACGACCACCTTCGGATCATCGAAGAACGCCGACTTCTCCGACCCCACCACCCCGTGCACCATGGTCAGCGCGGGCGCGGCCGTCGTGGTCGCCGACGGCGAATCCGACTGCTGCACAGCCAAAACCGCCCCCGCCGCCAACACAACCGCCACCCCCGCCGCGACCGCCCCCAATGCCCGCTTGTTCTCCACCAGCCGCGCCGGCACGAACCGCCCCGCCACCGCCGCGAACACACTCGTGTTGTCCGCCTGACCATCGGGCGAGCCCGAACCGGCTCCCGCGGCCGACTTGCTCAATTCCACCGCGCCGTTCTTCCCCCGCGTGGGATCCAACTCCCGCCGCGCAATCCGCTCGACGAGAATCGGTACGAACTCCCGCACCGAATGCCCCTCGAACCGCTTGCGCACCGCCCCCACCACGGCCTCCACCCGCTCCGCCGGATGCGCCTCGCCATAGTCCTCGACCAGGCGATCGGTCACGTCCCGCAGCGCCTTCTCTTCCCGCGCAGCCTTTTCACCCCTCGCAGCATCCACCGCCACAGCATCTCCTCGCCCTCGCACCGAATTCCGTTGCACGGCAAGAAAATGCGAAAAGCCGCGCCGCCGAGGACCCTATGCCCGCCGAGTGCCCAACCACGGACGCGCACGCGAACGGCAAGTGCGCCCTTGGCGAATTCCCGGTGACCGGCCGGAGGCGCGGGTCAGGGTTGGCCGGGAAACGCGACCGTCGCCGGGTTCACGCCCAGGATCGACTGCCAGGTGGCGAGCCGGACCGCGCATTCGGTGAGCGCCTCGATGCCGGTGCGCCGCAACTCGGCGGCATCGGCGCGTTCGACCACCGAGCGCCAGGCGGCGGCGGTGTCGGATTCGACAGTCACGGCGAGCTTGGCGGCCGGGATCGGGTCGTTGACGACGATGGGGGAGGTGTAGGCCGCGGCCGGTTCGGGAACCGTTGCGCCGGAAGCCTTCAGGGCGTCGATCGTGGCGTCCCGGCGGGCACGGTGGGACGCGGTGTACTCGGCGACGAGCTTGTCACGGTCGTGGTTGGCGTAGGCCGCGATCACGCCGTAGGCGTAGACAGCCGCGTATTCGGCGCTCAGGGCATCGATGAGCGCCTGCTGGTCGGTGGTGGTCATCCGAGGAGAACTCCCGCGTGGGTGGCGCAGCACGCGCTGATGGAAGAGAGGAGGGCGGCGCGGTAGCCGGAGAGCTGGGCGCACAGGTCGGCGGCCGAGCGCTGGGATTGCTGGAGCTGGGTGCGCAGCGCCGAGACCGCGGGCGGCGGGACCGGGGCGATGGGAGTGACCGGCGGCGTGCGGCGGCTGGGCGTGGTGCCATCGCCGTAAACGCCTACGGCGCGGTCGATCTCGGTGCGCAACGCATCCGCGTGAGCCGTGCGCTGGGTCGCGATGACCTGCAGCGCGCCCGCCTTATCGGGGCTGGTCGCGATGGCGGCGGTCGCCGCGGCGGCATCGGTGCGGGCCGCGGTCTCCTGGGCGATAAGCGGATCGGGTGCCGCCGGGGCGTCGTCCTTCGAGCACGCGGCCAGCGCCCCGACCGCGGCCACCGCCAGCGCGCCGCCACCCGCCAGCCGCAGCGCGCCGCGGCGGTTCACCGCGGGTACGGAAATGGGGCTGGGGGAGGACCCGGTTCGATCCCTCGGGACCGTGAGACCGACGACACCGGCGCGACGGCCGCTCTGACTGCTGGGCACGGCATACATGGTGCCAGCCGTCGCCGACCGCTTGCTGCGCCAGGGGCGTCGGATAGGCTGTGATCTGGAACGACGGGTAACCGTCACGGGCGCGTCGCGGCTGACACGCCGTTGGCAGCACAGCGCCGACCATGCCGAACTCGAGCCAGTCGGCTGGTCCTTTACACTCTTTCCGCGCGTTACGCTAGACCTTCGGCGCGGCATTTCGCCGAAACCGACAACTCAACCCGTGACAACTGAACCAGGAGCCGCCCCACATGCCGATGCCGACCGAGGAAAGGGTGAGCCAGCTAGTTGCTGAGCTCGTCGAACGCCGAGGATTCGACCTCGAAGGCGTCGCGCTTTCGGCTGCCGGTACAGCACACACGAAGCTCGTCGTGACCGTCGACAGCGACGGCTCCCCGGACCTCGACGCGGTCGCGGAACTCAGCTCGGAGATCTCGCAGACCCTCGACGACGCCGGCGACTTCGGCGAGACCCCGTATCTGCTCGAGATCACCACGCCCGGCATCGACCGGCCCCTCACCGCCCTACGCCACTGGCAACGCGCCCAGGGCCGCAAGGTGAAGATCGTCCTACGCCCCGGCGCCGAATCACCGGAGGAGAAGGGCAAGACCACGTTCGAGGCCCGGGTGGGTGTCGCCACCGACACCGATGTCGCCCTGGTCCTCGGCGGCAAGCGGAAGCCACACCGGGTGACGGTGCCGCTGGCCGACATCCAGTCCGCGGTGGTCCAGGTGGAATTCAATCCACCCGGCGCCGCGGAGCTGGAACTGGCAGGTGGAGTCGCACCGGGCCGCCCCACGCCCGGCGCGCGGGAGGAAACCACTGAGTTCGACACGAACACCGAAGACGAAGCAACTGAATCCGATTCACTGACCGAAGGGATCGTGGAATGAACATCGAAATCGAAGCCCTGCGCGCGATTGTCGCCGACAAGGGGATCTCGATGGAGACCGTGATCTCCGCGATCGAGTCCGCTCTCCTCACCGCCTACCGGCACACCGAGGGCCACCAGCCCAACGCCCGCATCGACATCAACCAGAAGACCGGCGTCGTGCGCGTGATGGCGCGCGAGCTGGACGCCGACGGCAACGTCATCTCCGAATGGGACGACACACCAGAGGGTTTCGGCCGCATCGCCGCCACCACCGCCCGCCAGGTCGTGCTGCAGCGCCTGCGGGACGCCGAGAACGAGAAGTCCTTCGGCGAATTCTCCACCCACGAGGGCGATATCGTCGGCGGTGTCGTGCAGCGCGACGCCCGGATGAACGCCCGCGGCACCATCGTGGTCCGCATCGGCTCGGAGGCCAATGGCGCCGAGGGCGTCATCCCACCCGCCGAGCAGGTGCCGGGCGAGACCTACGAGCACGGCGACCGCATCAAGTGCTACGTGGTCGGCGTCTCCCGCGGCCCGCGCGGCCCGCAGATCACCCTCTCGCGCACCCACCCGAACCTGGTGCGCCGCCTGTTCGCGCTGGAGGTCCCCGAGATCGCCGACGGCTCGGTCGAGATCGTGGCCGTGGCCCGCGAGGCCGGGCATCGCTCCAAGATCGCGGTCCGCTCCACCGTCCCGGGCGTCAACGCCAAGGGTGCGTGCATCGGCCCGATGGGCCAGCGCGTGCGCAACGTGATGAGCGAACTGGCCGGCGAGAAGATCGACATCATCGACTACGCCGAGGATCCCGCGAGCTTCGTCGGGAATGCGCTGTCCCCGTCGAAAGTTGTATCCGTCACCATCGTCGACCCCGAGGCTCGTGCCGCGCGGGTGGTGGTTCCCGACTTCCAGCTCTCCCTGGCCATCGGCAAGGAGGGCCAGAACGCCCGTCTGGCCGCCCGGCTCACCGGCTGGCGCATCGACATCCGCTCCGACGCGGCGCCCGATAACCAGGGCGGAGTGCGTCCGGCGGCGAACGCGGGCGGGGGAGAGGCCCACCGGGGTTGATCTTGCCGGATCCATCCGGCCCGGTCCGCCCCGAGATTTGTGAAACAGACCCCCGGGATGACAGGTTGGTAACTTCCAAGGGGTACGGATGCGGAGATCGGGACGTGACAGCGGTAGAGTGGACGCAGGCTCAGCGCGAGTCGACGGCTTCTCCGCGTGCCGAGCGGGTGTCAGCAAGATCAGCACCCGTCCGGACCTGCATCGGATGTCGCCGACGCGAGCTGGCTGCCGATCTGATGCGGGTCGTGGCGCAACCTTCTGCCGAGAGTGGGCAAACGGTTGTGGTCGTTCCGGATCCGCGGCGCAGACTTCCGGGAAGGGGTGCGTGGTTGCACCCCTCTTCGGCTTGTTTGAGTCAAGCAGTTCGGCGCCGAGCAATCGGCAGAGCACTACGAGTGTCCGGAAATCTGGATATCTCAGCCCTGGAGCATTACGTAGAGAACAGGCACGAGCACTCATGAGCACACCGTGAAGTCCCAGAAATGATCGGCCTTCGAAATTAGTCGAGGTCGTGCGCGCGTCCCGTCGTGAAACGGGCTGCCGCGCTCGACCTCTGAGTGAGGAGAGCAGTGGCAGGCAAGGCCCGCGTGCACGAGTTGGCTAAAGAACTCGGTGTCACGAGCAAAGAACTACTCGCGCGGCTCAAGGAGCAGGGCGAGTTCGTGAAGTCGGCGAGCTCGACGGTGGAAGCACCCGTCGCGCGTCGCCTGCGGGAGTCGCTCGCACCCAAGAGCGCCCCGTCCAATGGGACCGCCAAGTCGGCGACCCCCAAGCCCAGCGGTGACAGCACCCCGCGTCCGGCCGCCAAGCCGGCCACCCCCGGTGCCGGCCCGCGTCCGGGTCCGCGTCCCACCCCGGCTCCGGCGCCCGCGCCGAAGCCCGCGACCCCGGCCCCCGCGGCCGAGCAGGTGGCTCCGGCCGCCCGCGCCGAGTCGCCCAGCCCCGCGTCGGCGGCCCGCCCGGGTCCCGCGCCCAACGCCCGCCGTGCGCGAGAATGCCGCTCCCGCAGCGTCTTCCGCCCCGGCAACCCCCGCCGCAGCAGCCGCGGACCGACTGCGCCGCGTCCGGCCGCACCGGCCCCGCGTCCGGCCGCTCCGCAG
>NZ_BAFX01000100.1 GCF_000308815.1 Nocardia concava NBRC 100430 | reverse complement strand
GCGTCAAGGATGCCTCCTGCCCGCCGGTGGAGATCCCCACCACCCTGCTGGCCACCAAGCGCCTGCCGCGCCCGGTGGCCGAGGGTTCCAGCCGGTTCGTCTACGGCGAATTCCGGCTGGTCCCCATGGATGTCACGGATGTGGCCTCGGAAGCCGGCCACGAACTAGCCACCGAAGTGGTGCTGCGCACCAGCTTCTGGTGATCAGGCACCGGTCTCCGGTGCTTTCGCCAGCCACTCCAGCCACGAATCCAGTTCACCGAAGGCCTGCGCGCGCGGCGTTTCCGCGGACAGGAACACGTCGTGCCGCGCACCTTCGATCGGCACGATATTGGTGCGGTCGCCCAGGCAGCCCGACCAGCGCTGGATCTGCTTGACGTCGAGCACCAGGTCCGCCAGATCGGCGGCGGGCCCGTATTTGCGCATGAACTTGGTGATCTTGGACCGCAGGATCAGCGCCGGGACCCCGATGTCGAGGCCCTTGTGCAGCCGGAACTGCCCGCGCCGGATGGCCCGCAGCCAGCCCGCGTGAACGGTGTAGCCGCTCAACGGTTTCCAGTCCAGGTTGTAGTCCCATTCACCGGAGACGCTCTTGTGCAGGCTGTCGCCGTAGGCGGTGGAGACGCCCAGCGGGATCTTCGCGAACCCGCGCAACCGGCCCAGCCCCTCCAGCAGCGGCGTGCCGATCGAGCGGTAGTAGCCCGGCCCCTGCAGATCGAACCAGGGGCTGTTGAGCACCAGGCCCGTAATGCCCTGCGCGCGTGCGCCGTTCGCGGACTGCAGCCGGTTCAGCCACAGCGAGGTCACCAGGCCGCCGGTCGAATGCGCCATGACGAGCACATCCAGACCGGTCTCCTCGCGGATGGTCTTCAGGGAGCGGTTCAGCTCCACGTCGTAGAGCTCCAGGCTGCTCACATAGTGCGGCGTCTGCCCGGCCCGCTGCGAACGGCCGCATTTGCGCAGGTCCAGCGCGTAGAAGGCGTATCCGCGCGCGGCCATGTGTTGGGCCAGGTGTTCCTGGAAGAAGTAGTCGGTGAAGCCGTGCACGTACAGCACGGCCTTGGTCGCGACCGGGGCCTTGGCCGGGGTGTATCGGACCAGCGTGGCGACCACATCGCCCTCGCCGTCCGGGTCCGGTCCCATCGGGATCGTGAGCTGTTGGTAGTCGTCGCCCAGCACGTCGGGCTGCCAGGTGGTGGTCGACGAAGTGGTGGATGACGTATCGGAGGTCACAAGGCCAAGATAGACCGTGGCACAACGCTGTCCATTTGGGAGGGATCTCTCACATTCAGGGATTTCGGCGCGGGATTCGGGAATGGTCAGGGGCAGAATTGAGCTCAAGTGAACGACGGGTAACCTAACCCCCACCTGGTGACCCACAAAGGACAAGGAAGTCGACGAACGCCGTGTCGAACGCTGCCACGATTGAAAAGACCGATGTAGTACTCATCGGTGCCGGCATCATGAGTGCCACCCTCGGCGCCTTGCTCCGTCAGGTGCAGCCGGACTGGTCGATCAATATCTTCGAGCGACTGGACGAGGCCGCCGGGGAGAGCAGCGATCCCTGGAACAACGCCGGTACCGGCCACTCGGCCCTGTGCGAGCTGAACTACACCCCGCGCAACGCCGACGGCTCGGTCGAGATCGCCAAGGCCATCGACATCAACGAGCGTTTCCAGGTCTCGCGGCAGTTCTGGTCCTACGCGGTCGAGAACGGCGTGCTGGCCAACCCGTCGAACTTCATCAATCCCATCCCGCACGTGAGCTTCACCCACGGCGCGGACGGCGTCGAATACCTGCGCAAGCGCTACGAGGCGCTGTCGCGGCATCCGCTGTTCGAGGGGATGGAATTCATCGACGACGCAGCCGAATTCAGCCGGCGACTACCGCTGATGGCCAAGGGCCGCGACTTCTCCGATCCGATCGCGCTGAACTGGTCCTCGCACGGCACCGATATCGACTTCGGCGAGCTCACCAAGGAACTGCTGGCCTACCTGGGCGCGTCCGGCGCGGATATCGCGTTCGGCCACGAGGTGCTCAACCTGACCAAGCAGTCCGACGGCTCCTGGCTGGTCAAGGTGCGCAATCTGCGCAGCCGCAAGGTGCGGGTGATCAACGCCAAGTTCGTGTTCGTCGGCGCGGGCGGCGGTGCGCTGCCGCTGCTGCAGAAGTCGGGCATCAAGGAGATCTCCGGTTTCGGCGGCTTCCCGGTGTCGGGCCTGTTCCTGCGCGCCACCAACCCGAACCTGGTCGCCCAGCACGAGGCCAAGGTGTACGGCCAGGCCTCGGTCGGCGCGCCGCCGATGTCGGTGCCGCACTTGGATACTCGCGTCATCAACGGTGAGAAGGGCCTGCTGTTCGGCCCCTACGCCGGCTGGACGCCGAAGTTCCTCAAGGACGGCAAGCTGACCGACCTGATCAAGTCGGTGAAGCCGAACAACCTGTTCTCCATGCTGGGCGTGGGCGTCACCGAGATGGGCCTGGTCAACTACCTGGTCGGTGAGCTGCTCAAGTCGCAGGCCGGTCGGGTGGGCGCGATGGAGGAGTTCATCCCGCGCGCCGACGGCTCGGACTGGGAGCTGATCATCGCCGGTCAGCGCGTGCAGGTGATCCGTCGCAAGGGTGCGGGCGGCGTGCTCGAGCTCGGCACCGCGGTCGTCGCGGCCGAGGACGGCACCATCGCCGGTCTGCTCGGCGCCTCGCCGGGCGCGTCCACCTGTGTGAGCGCCATGCTCGACGTGATGCGCAAGTGCTTCCCGCGCGAATTCTCCACGTGGGAGCCGAAACTCAAGGAAATGGTGCCGTCGCTGGGCGTCAAGCTGTCGGAGAACCAGGCCCTGTACCGCGAGGTCTGGGACTGGTCCACCAAGGCCCTGCAGCTGGACTCCGACAACACGCCGAAGCACGCCGGTATGGCCTCGCACGCCTAGATGTGATAGCAAGACGCGATGATGTCAACGGTTGCTCTCAAACGGTCGTGGTCCCAAGACCTGGACACCGCGACGCTGTACAAGCTGTTGAAACTTCGCGTAGAGGTTTTCGTCGTCGAGCAGAAGTGCGCCTACCCGGAACTGGACGGTTTCGACCTGCTGCCGGAAACGCGCCACTTCTGGCTCGATGACGAGGGTGAGGTCATCTGCACCCTCCGCCTCATGGAAGAACACGAAGACGGCGTGAAGTCCTTCCGCATCGGCCGCCTCTGCACCACCCCCGAGGCCCGCGGCCACGGCTACACCACCCGCCTCCTCCAGGCCGCCCTGGCCGAAGCGGGTTCGGCCACCGTCCGCCTCAACGCCCAGACCTACCTGGTCGACATGTACACCAAGCACGGCTTCAAGGTCGACGGCGAAGAGTACATCGAGGACGGCATCCCCCACATCCCGATGCGCCGCGGCTAACCCGCACCCCCTTGGAACACCCCGCGCCCGCTGTGAAACCCACAGCGGGCGCGGTTGCTTTCCCGGCCGTCAGGGAGTGGGGCGGACGCCCCAGGGGTCGTCTATGAGGAGGGCCCAGGAGTCGTCCGGGCGGCGGCGGAGGACGTCGGTGCTGGTGGCGGACATGGCGATGGGCTGACCGTCGGGGCGGGTGCCGTCGATGTGCCAGGCGTTCACGACCGTGGCGATGTCGCCGGCGATGACGGTGCGCAGGATGTTGTTGCGCATCACCGGGTGGATCGAGACGAGATCGGCCAGCGCGGAACGGATTTCGTCGGAGCCGGTCGCCGGGGCGGTGGTCGGGGAATAGAAGAAGACGGCGTCGGGCTCGTAGAGCGAGGCCGCGTCGTCGGGGCAGCCTTCGGCGAGCGCGGTGGCGAGCAGGGAGAGAACAGCTTCCGGGGTGGGCGCGTGCGGTGAACTCATCGGTACCTCCTTCCCCGAGTATCTGCGCATCCGTTCGGCGAGGGGGGTGGGCCGGGGGAGTTCGGGGCGCGCATAGAGTTGGGGCGTGTCGGTTTCTCCTGTGGCTTACTCCGAAAGCGTCCATACGGCCGGTGATGAGGCCGGGTTTCCGTTCTCCGCTGTAGTGGGGCAGGAGCGGCTGCAGCTGGCTTTGATCCTGTGTGCGGTGCATCCCGGGATCGGGGGCGTGCTGGTGCGCGGGGAGAAGGGGACCGCGAAATCGACCGTGGTGCGGGCGCTGGCGCAGTTGCTGCCGCCGGTTGTCGACGAGTCCGGGGCGCGGCCCGCGCGATTGGTGGAGTTGCCGGTTGGCGCTACCGAGGACCGGGTGGTTGGTTCGCTGGATTTGGAGCGGGTGCTGCGGGACGGGGAGCAGGCGTTCAAGCCCGGGCTGCTGGCGGCCGCGCATCACGGGGTGCTCTACGTCGACGAAGTGAACCTGCTGCATGACCATTTGGTCGACGTCCTGCTGGACGCGGCTGCCATGGGACGGGTTCACATCGAGCGTGACGGTGTCTCGCATACCCACCCCGCGCGATTCGTGTTGGTCGGCACCATGAATCCCGAAGAGGGCGAACTGCGCCCGCAGCTGCTGGACCGGTTCGGGTTGACCGTGGATGTGGTCGCCTCCCGTGACGTGGACGTCCGCATGGCGGTCGTTCGCCGCCGCCTCGACTACGAGGCCGACCCGAACGCCTTCGCCGCGAGCTATCAGGCCGCCGATCGTGAAGTGGCCGAACGCATCCTGACCGCGCGCGACCGCCTGGCCGAGGTCGCGCTCGACAATGTGGAGCTGCGCCGCATCGCGGCCTTGTGTGCGGCCTTCGACGTCGACGGCATGCGCGCGGACCTGGTGGTGGCCCGCACCGCAACCGCCCACGCCGCCTGGCGCGGAGCGACCGCGGTCACCGAGGCCGACGTTCGTGTAGCCGCCGAACTCGCCCTGCCGCACCGCCGTCGGCGGGATCCGTTCGACGAACCCGGCATCAGCGAGGAACAACTCGACGACGCCATGAACCAGGCCGCCGAGGAAGCCGCGCGCGCCGAGGGAGACGACCGCCTGGGAAAAGGTGAAGCGGTCCCGCCGAACAACGGTGCGGGGCCGCAGGATCCGGCAAGCGGGTCGGGCGATGACACCGGCCAGAACTCCGAAGCCGCCGATTCTCCTGCCTCCGGGCCGGATTCGCACGACAGCGGCGCGGACCCTCGGCCGGAGGGCCCGGACTCCGACGGCCATGGTCCGGACTCGGGCCCTGACCTCCCGGACGGCGGCCCGGATTCGCCCGGAGCAGGCCAGAACCCGCCCCCGAACTTGGACGGCGGCCGGGGCGAGCGCAACCCCGCCGCCGACCGCCCCGCCCGCGAGGGCCGGGTAGCCGCTCCCACCGCATCCCTACCCAAACCTCCGCGCTGGGAGGTCCCCGGCGTAGGCGAGGGCGCACCCGGTCGCCGCTCCCGTGCCCGCACCCGCCAGGGCCGCGTCGTGCACGCCACCGAGGACACCTCGACCGGCTTGCACCTTCTTGGCACCATCTTCGCGGCGATCCCCCATCAGTACGAGCGCGGCCGCCTGACCGGCCCACTCGCGTTCGCTCCCGCCGACCTGCGCGGCGCGTATCGCGAAGGGCGCGAAGGCAATCTGGTCGTGTTCGTGGTCGACACCTCCGGCTCCATGGCTGCCCGAGACCGCCTCTCCGCCGTCACCAACGCGGTGGTGGCCCTGCTCCGCGATGCGTATCAACGCCGCGACAAGGTCGCCGTCATCACCATGCGCGGCCAGGACGCCGAACTCGTCCTGCCTCCGACGTCCTCGGTCGATATCGCCGTACGCCGCCTCGCGGACCTGCGCACCGGCGGCAAAACCCCGCTCGCCCAGGGGCTTCTGAAGGCCCGAGACCTGCTCCGCCGCGAGCGGGTCCGCGATCCGCACCGCCGCCCGCTGCTGGTCCTGCTCACCGACGGCCGTGCCACCGGCGGCACCGACCCGGTTCTGCGCGCCCGGGCCGCCGCTCGCATGCTCGCCCGCGATGTGGTCACCGCCATGGTCGTCGACTGCGAACGCGGCATGATCCGCCTGGGCCTCGCCCGCGACCTCGCCGCCGAACTACGTGGCGGCTACCTCCCGCTGACCGACCTGACCGGCGACGCCGTCGCCGACGTCGTCCGCGGCGCCAGGGCGGCGTGACCCGGTGCGTTTCCTCCGACGCCGCAAGCTCCGGGCACGGGCCGTCGACGGCGCGCGCGATATCGCGGTCGAGACCGCGGCCGAGACCCTCCTCGAGGCCATGGCCCGAGGAGTCGTCGGAGCCGTGAGAGCCATCGCGCACGCACTGAGCTGACGGCGACCCGCCGAAAGGCGCTGTGGCTGCCTACAATTGGGTGGATCCGACCGGTGCCGTGAGCGCCGGGATCGTCCGAGCAACGGGGGCGGCAATGGGCTACTACACGCACGGCTGGAAAGAACAGCCCAATGCATCCAGCGAGGGGAAATCAGCACGCGAGATAGCCGAGGCCGGGGGTCCCGGTTACGGCGCGCTGCTGAAGATGCCGAGCAGCAGCGGGACTGCGGGACCTGGCAATTCGACGGCCGGGCGCGGCCCCGGCTACGGCGAGGTGGCGTACGCTGCCGGAACCTTCGTCGTCGAGAGCCTTTTCACCCTGCTCCGAGGCATCTCCAATAACTCCTGACGACCGCAGTCCGGGCCGGGAGCCGCCGCTTTCGAGGGGTATGGCACCGTGAATCCCCGGACAGGTTGTCGTGGAAGGAGTTGGGGTCGATGCCGAAGGGTGTGCCGCTGCCGGAGAGCATTCCGGATGACGGGCTGACGACGCGGCAGCGTCGGAATCTGCCCGTGCTGGCGGTGCACACGGGGCCGGGGAAGGGGAAGTCGACCGCGGCGTTCGGGATGGCGCTGCGGGCCTGGAACCAGGGCTTCGATGTGGCGGTGTTCCAGTTCGTGAAGAGCGCCAAGTGGAAGGTGGGCGAGGAGGCCGCCTTCCGGACCCTCGGGCAGCTGCACGACGAGACCGGCGTCGGGGGTGCCGTCGAGTGGCACAAGATGGGCGAGGGCTGGTCGTGGACCCGCAAACAGGGGAGCGATGAGGACCATGCGGCGGCGGCGCTGGCCGGGTGGAAGGAGATCCAGCGGCGGCTCGGGGCCGAGGAGCATCGGTTCTACGTGCTGGACGAATTCACCTACCCGCTCAAATGGGGCTGGGTGGACGTGGACGAGGTCGTCGAGACCCTGCGCGATCGCCCCGGCAACCAGCATGTCGTGATCACCGGCCGCGATGCCCCGCAGGCTCTGATCGATGCGGCCGACCTCGTCACCGAGATGACCAAGGTGAAGCATCCGATGGACGCGGGCCGCAAGGGCCAGCGCGGCATCGAATGGTGACCACACCCGCGGTCGTCATCGCGGCACCCGCCTCGGGGAGCGGAAAGACCACGGTCGCCACCGGATTGATCGGCGCCCTGCGGCGGGCCGGGCATCGGGTCGCGCCGTTCAAGGTGGGGCCGGATTACATCGATCCGGGGTATCACGGGTTGGCGGCCGGGCGGCCGGGACGGAATCTGGATCCGGTGCTGGTCGGTGCTGAGCGGGTGGTGCCGCTGTACCTGCACGGCAGCGCGGGATGCGATCTAGCGGTGGTCGAGGGCGTCATGGGCCTGTTCGACGGCCGCATCGACGAACACAACACCGACCCCATCGCCGAGGGGTCCACCGCCCAGATCGCCGCCATGCTCGGCGCACCGGTGATCCTGGTGGTCGACGCCCGCGGCCACAGCCAGAGCCTCGCGGCGCTGCTCCACGGATTCGCTACCTACGACAGCGGAATTCGCCTCGGCGGAGTGATTCTCAACCGGGTCGGCAGCGAACGGCATGAGCAGGTGCTGCGCGCGGCCTGCGCGCGGGTCGGCCTGCCGGTGCTGGGCGCACTGCCTCGGATGGCCGAACTGGCCGTACCGTCACGGCATCTCGGTTTGATCCCGGCTGTCGAACACGGGTCCGCCGCACAGTCGGCTGTGGACGCCATGACGGATCTCGTTGCGGCGCATATCGATCTGGAGGCAGTGGCAGCGCTGGCCGCATCGGGTGCGCAGGGGCAGGCCTGGAACCCGGCCGACGAGGTGACCGCTGTGGAGTCCGGCCCGGTCGTCGCCATCGCCGGTGGTCCGGCCTTCACCTTCGGCTACGCGGAACACCGCGAACTCTTGTCCGCTGCGGGCGCGCAGGTTCAGGTTTTCGACCCGCTCCACGATGAATTGCCTTCCGGCACAGCTGGTCTGGTCGTTCCTGGTGGATTCCCGGAGGAACACGCCGCCGACCTGGCCGCCAACACCGGCCTGCTCGCCTCGATCGCCAACCTCGCCGCCCGTGGCCTGCCCATCCACGCCGAATGCGCGGGCCTCCTCTACCTGACCCGCACGCTCGACGGCCACCGCATGGCGGGAGTGCTCGACGCCGACGCCGAGTTCGGCCCGCGCCTGACCCTCGGCTATCGAGACGCCGTGGCGCTCAACGACTCTCCACTCTGGAGCGCTGGCGAACGCGTACGAGGTCACGAATTCCACCGCACCCGCCTCACTACCCCCGGCTCGGCGGCACCTGCGTGGGCTTGGCGTTCGCCGACCGGAGAAACAGTCCGCGAAGGGGCGAGTCTTCAGAACGTCCACGCGTCCTATCTCCACACCCATCCCGCCGGGAATCCCGCCGCCGTCGGCGGCTTCGTCTCCGCCGCAGCCGATTTCGCCCGGTCCCATGCCCTTGCCTGAGCTGGCGGTCGGGGTCGGGTTCCGTCCGGGTACGTCGGCAGAGGAGATTGTCGCGGCCGTGCGGGTTGCGGTCGGAGACGCTGTGGTCGACCGTCTCGCCACGATCGACCGGCGGGCGGCGGAGCCTGGATTCCTGCGTGCCGCTGAGCAATTGGGAGCGGTGGGCGTCGGATTCGCGGCTGAGGAGTTGGCGTCGATATCGGTTTCCAGGCCGTCGGAGCGGGTCGCGGCGGCGATTGGAACGGGGAGCGTCGCTGAGGCAGCGGCGATATTGGCAAGCGGGGGTCGGGAATTGGTTTGCTCGAAAACAATTGTTTCTGGTCTGGTCATTGCTGCGGCAACAATCAGATAACACCGACATTCTGAAAAGGTAAGTGGCACCGGACATTTCGGGTTCCCGGCTGTTGGATATAGCGGTAGAATTAGCACATGGGTTCGAAGGGGAAGTCTCTCGATGACTGCGGGATCGCTGAATTGGCGGCCGCGGTGGAGACCCTTTCGGCTGTAATCCGGCCTGGCGGGCTGACTCAGTTTTCCGATTCCGATGTCGTGGTGTTGATGCGGCAGCTGGAGACCTGTAAGCGTCAGTTGGCGGCGTTGGATTCGACATTGATTCTGGAAGCCTCTGACCGTTCGCTGCCCGAGCAGTCCGGTGCGGGCAAGCTGGTGCCGTTCCTGCGCCACACTCTGGGTTTGTCGGCCCATGACGCGTCGGTGCGGGTGAAGATCACCCGCCAGTGCGCGGCGGTGCATGAGCCGACCGGGCACTTGCGCCCCGCCGCGTTGGCGGTGGCCGCGGAAGCGTTTGAAGCAGGCGCGATTTCGCGTGACCACGTGCGTCACATCGTGGACATCATGACCCATCTGCCCGCCGACATCCCCGCCGACGCCCGCGCTCACGCGGAAGCGTTGTTGGTGGAGAAGTCGCGTGAAGGGCTCTGGCCCGATGACCTGCCCAAGATCGGACGCGAGATCCTCGCCCGCCTCGATCCCGACGGGAAGGTGATCAACGACGCCGACCGTCGCCGCAAGCGCGGCATCGTGCTGGGGCGTCCGGGTGTGGACGGCATGTCGTGGATCGAAGGCTGGCTGACCCCGGAGCTGCGGGCGTGCCTGGATGCGGCGTTGGCGAAGCTGGCGCGCCCGGGCATGTGCAACATCGAGGATGTCGACAGCCCCGCCGTCGGCGCGGTTGTCGACTCGGACATCCTGGAGGCGGCCGCGCGTCGTGACCGCCGTGATGTCGGGCAGCGCAACCATGATGCCCTGTTGGCGTTGCTGCAGCCCGATGTGGATTTCGGCAAGCTCGGCCACCACCGTGGCATGCCCGTCCAGGTCACGTTGACCATGAGCCTGGCCGATCTCGAGCGCGGCGCCGGGATCGCGACCACCGCCACCGGCGGCCACATGTCGCTCAACGAAGCAATGAAGATGGCCGACGGGACCCGCCCGGTCTTGGTGGTCTTCGACGGGGATGGCATGCCGCTCTACATGAGTAAGGCTCGCAAGCCGCTCACCAACCCGAGTCAGGAACGTCTCGCGTCCCCGGGGCAGCGTTTGGCGCTGATCGCCCGCGATCGGGGCTGCACCTTCCCCGACTGCGATGCCCCGGCATCGATGTGCGCTGCCCATCACGTGATCGACTGGGCCAAGGGCGGTCCCACCGACATCAACAACCTCACGTTGGTGTGCGACCACCACCACGCCCTCGTCAACGACAGCGCCCAGGGCTGGACCACCGTGATGGGTGATCAGCACTCCGCTCATCCGGGTCGCGTCGGGTGGATCGCACCCAAGGCACTCGATCCCGCAGCCGCGGTGCAAGTCAACGAGAAACATCACCTCGGCGAGGGGGTCGCCACTAGCATCGCCGCACGCTGCCGGGAGTGGGGTACTCGCGCAGCCTGACCCGGCCGCTCCTGCGACCCGGGCGTGCGCAGAGCAAACTACGAAGTGTGGTTGCGTCGCCTGCCCTGCCGGACTTGGGCTGACGCCGGGCCGGGAGCCGTCACTCGCCGATCCCGGCCCACGGACTGCACGCATCACCTCTAGGGACAAAACCAAAAAGGACAAAGACCCAAAACCCCTCCCCGTCATCCCCCCTCCCTTTCACCGAGCGGCACATCCCGGAGGGTGTTTGTCCGGTTCCTCCCTAATCCCGCCTCCAAAATGTGCCGCTCGATGACAGCAACTGGGCGAATCGGACACGCGACGGGTGTCTTTGAGTGTTCTACCCCGGGCCGCTGCGCGCCCGAGCCTCGAGGAGGCTGGTGCCGCCACCGAGGTGCCCAACCCAGCCACCTCCTCTCCCTTCTCCAGGCGTCTTTTGTCTTTTGGTCTTTGGTTCTTGCTCTTTGGGTCTTTATCTTTTGACATGTGGCAGACCCCACCCTCGCCCCCGACCGCTGGCGCACCTACCTCATGTGGTGGCGCTTCCTCGGCCTGATCGGCTTCTGCCTGACCTTCTTCCTATCGTTCTTGATCATCAGCGATATGGAAGGCGTCCCCGAGTTCTGCGGCTGGCGCCACCCCTGCTCACCCTTGATCCTGCTGAGCCTGGGCATGCTACCCATCTACATCTGGGCAATCGCGGGAGCCCTGGCCTGGCAATTGGGTCGGATAGCCCTTCGCCAGCGCCGCACCCCCATCTGGGGAATCGGCATCGCCGCCCTGATCTACATCCCCGGCGTAATCCTCAGCCTCTACCTGGTGGCCAACTACTGGTGGCCCGAACCCTGATCTCGCCGAGGCGGCTCCACCCGCACCAGCCCGGATTGAAACGCGATCACCACCAACTGCGCCCGGTTCTGTACCCCAACTTTCGACATCGCCCGCTGCACGTGAGTGCGAACGGTCAGTGGGCTGACGTACATCTTCTCGGCGATCTCCTCATTGGACAGCCCTTCGGCGACCATCGCGACCACCTCTCGCTCGCGGGCGGTGAGCACGTCCAGGGAATCGGCTGCCGCCACTCGGCTTTCGGGGCGTGCCAGGTAGCGGGAGATGAGGGTGCGGGTGGCGGCGGGGGAGAGTAGGGCGTCTCCGGCGGCGATGGATCGGATGGAGCGGAGTAGTTCTTCGGGGCCGACGCCTTTGCCGAGGAAGCCGCTGGCTCCGGCTCGGAGTGCTTGTGCCACATACTCGTCCAGTTCGAATGTGGTGAGGATCAGCACCCGCGTGTCGCGCAGGGATTCGTCGGCGCAGATTTCCTGGGTTGCGGTCAGGCCGTCTACTCCGGGCATGCGGATGTCCATCACCACTACGTCGGGCCTCGTGGTTCGGGTCAAATCGACTGCCTCCCGGCCATTTCCGGCGATGCCGACGACCTCCATGTCGTCGGCCGAGTCGATCAGCAGCCGGAAGGTTCCGGCGAGCAGGGCTTGATCGTCGGCCAGCAGCACTCGAATGGTCATTGCGGCTCCAGGGGAAGTTCGGTGGTGACTTCGAATCCGCCGTCGGGGCGGCGGCCGGCGTGCAGGTGACCGCCTACGGAGGCGGCTCGCTCGTTCATGCCGATCAGGCCGTAGCCGGCGATCTCGGAGTCCGGTTCGGACATTGAATCCGCTTCGGCGCGTACGGGTTCGGACGGTCCGTCGTCGATCACGCTGATGGTCAACAGTAGTCGCGAGTACACGAGTCGTACTGTCGCCGTGGTGGTTCGGGAATGTTTGGTGACGTTGGTCAGCGCCTCCTGGATGATCCGGTAGGCCGTGAGATCGGTTCCGGGGGAGAGGGGGCGGCGGGCACCGGTCAGGGTCAAAGTGGTGGTGAGCCCGGCGCGTTCGAAGGATGCCAGCAGTTCGGGCAGTTGATCGAGTCCGGGTGTCGGTTCCAGTGGTGCGTCACTGTCGTCTTCGCGCAGCAGGCCGACGGTCGCCTTGAGTTCCCGCAACGCGGCGGCCGTGGTGTCGGCCAGCTGGTCCAGCATCTCCTGCGCCTGGTCGGGTTTGCTCTGCAAAAGGTATGCGGCGGTGGATGCTTGGGCATGGGCGAGGGCCATGTGGTGGGCGACGATGTCGTGCAGTTCGCGCGCGATGCGGACCCGCTCCTCGCCGACCCGCTGTCGCGCCTCGTCCTCGCGGGTGCGTTCGGCGAGTTCGGCTCGGGCGCGCAGAGCGGCGAGGTAGTTGGCGCGGTTGCGGGTCGCCTCGGCCAAGGCCCCGGCCACCAGGAGTCCGGCGATTATGCTGATCCGGGCCCCGGTCAGCACCGGCGACGGATCGTGTAAGAACGACGCGGCCAGCAACGTCACCGCCGCGACAGGCCCCGCGATCTTCGCCCGGCGCGCATCCTCCCACCGGCCCAGCGAGTACACCGCCACCAATGCGGCACCCACGGAGATCGCCGAGAGTTCGAAACCCGAAGCGGCGATGGCGATCCCGCATCCCGTGGTCACCGCGAGCACGGCCCGCGGGTACCGCCGCCGGAAGAACAACGCCAGCGAGGCCAGCGCCGACCACCCGAACACCGCCAACGACGGCGACCGATAGACGACCGGCCCACCCTCCCCGGCGTGGTTGACGATCATGCTCGCGTACGTGGCCAACGCGCAGAGCAGGACGGCCGTCGCCGCATCGACGAATCGGCCGTGTCGTTCCGGCCACTGTGACCATCCCGCGCTCATGCTGCTCCAATCCTGTCGTCCCGACACTAATCCGCGGCCCTCCCGACAAGCCGGTAGGCCGCCCACGCGGGACGGCCTACCGGGTCGATCGGCCTCAGACCAGTGCGGGTTCGAGCTCCTTCTCGGGTTCCCGCCGCGCGAGGCTCTCGCCCTCCACGTCGACATTCGGCAGCGCCCGGTCCAGCCAGCGCGGCAGCCACCACGCCTTGTCGCCGAGCAGCGCCAGCACCGCGGGGACCAGGGTCATGCGTACGATGAACGCGTCGAAGAACACCGCCGCCGCGAGGCCCAGGCCCATCATCTTGATCATCGGTTCACCGCCGCCGATGAATCCGGCGAACACCGCGATCATGATGGCCGCCGCCGCGACCACCACCCGCGCACTGTGCTTGAACCCGGTGACGATGGCGTCCTCCGCGCTCTGACCGTGCGCGAACGCCTCCCGCATGCGGGTCACCAGGAACACCTCGTAGTCCATGGCGAGGCCGAACACCACGCCGATCAGGAAGATCGGCATCATGCTCATGACCGGCCCGGTCTGATGCACCCCGAGCAGCCCGGCCAGCCAACCCCATTGGAAGACCGCCACGATCACACCGAACGCGGCGCCCACCGAGAGCAGGAAGCCGAGCGCGGCCTTGATCGGCACCGCGATCGAGCGGAACACGAGCATCAGCAGGATGATCGCCAGTCCGACCACGACCGCGAGATACGGCAGCAGTGCGTCCTGCATCTTCTGCGAGAGGTCGATGTTCATCGCGGTCGTGCCGGTGACCAGCACGGTCGCACCGGTCGCCGCCCGCAGCCCGTCCGTTTCGCCGCGCAGCGTGTGCACCAGGTCCTTGGTCTCGGTCGCCGCGGGACCGGTCTTGGGGATCACCGTCAGCATGGCGGTGTCACCGGCCTGATTGAACATGGCGGGCGACACCGACACGACACCCGAAGTGGCGGCCAGGGTTTCGGTCGCACGTTCCACGGCGGCCTTCGGGTCGGCGACACCCTTGGCATCGACGACCACCGTGAGCGGCCCGTTGAAACCCGCACCGAACCCGGCGGCCAGATCGTCGTAAGCGCGTCGCTGCGTCGTCGAGGTGGGCTGCGATTCATCGCTCGGCATACCCATTTCGAGGCTGGTCACGGGCAGCGCCAGCGCACCGAGCCCGAGCAGGCTCAGCAGCAGCACCGCGACCGGCCGCCGCACCACGAACCGCGCCCAGCGCGTGCCCATATTCGGCTTCGCGTCCGGCGTGAACGCAACCTCCTTGTCGCCCAGGCTCTTCCGGAACGCGCGCGGCAGCACGGCTCGCTGGAAGAAGCCGAGCAGCGCGGGCAGCAGCGTCAAAGCCACGGTGACGGCGATCGCGACCGTTCCGGCCGCCGCCAAGCCCATCTTGGTGAGCACCGGAATACCCACCACGCTCAGTCCGGCCAGCGCGATGACAACCGTCAATCCCGCGAAAACCACTGCGGATCCGGCCGTTCCGACCGCACGCCCCGCCGCCTCCTCGGGGCCGTACCCCTCGAGCCGTTCGGCGCGATACCGCGACACGATGAACAGCGCATAGTCGATGCCCACCGCGAGCCCGAGCATCATGGCGAGTGTGGTTGTGGTGGTGGACATTCCGACCGCCACAATGGCCGCGACCCCGGCGCCCAGCCCGATCAGCGCGGTCATCAACGGCAACCCGGCCGCCGCCACCGCGCCGAAGGTGATCATCAGCACGATCGCCGCGATCACGATGCCGATAACCTCTGTCGCCCCGCCCATTTCGGGTTTGGCCTGCAGGGCGGTACCGCCGATCTCGACCTTCAGCCCGTCGGCTCGCCCCTTGTCGACGGCCGTGGTCAGCGCGTCCTTGGTCGCGTCGGTGAGATCCTGCGGGGTCGCCCCGTAGCTGATGGTGGCGTAGGCGGTGGTCCCGTCCTTGCTCACCGCCCCGGTCTGGAACGGATCGAGCACGCCCTTCACCTGCCCGCCACCCGCTGCCTCAGCGATGACCTGTTGAACCTCTGCTCGGTTGGTATCAGCGCCGATCTGCTGCCCGTCCGGTGCGACGAACACGATGCGGGCCTGCGCCCCATCGGATTTGGTGCCTGGGAAGCGTTCGCTCAGCAGGTCGAACGCCTGCTGGGATTCGGTGCCGGGAATGGAAAATGAGTCGGGTGGGGCGCTGGGGGCGTTGGCCGCGCCGATCGCGCAGGCGGCCAGGATGCCCAACCAGAGCAGGACGACCAGGCGGCGTTTCTCGAAGGCGAAGCGGCCCAGCCGGTACAGGAATTTGGCCATGCGAAAAGGCTCGTCGAGCGGCTCTGTAGTCCGCATCGTCCGAGGGGAGGCCGTGGGCCGTACTGCGGATGCAGTAGAAGGCCGGGCGTCGTAGTGGACTGGTACGACGCCCGGCCACGCGATCCGCGCCGTGTGGTTGGGGCCGGCGCGGACCGCGAGTACTCAGCGCGGGTGTGTCAGAGACTCAGGGCGCGACCGAACCCCAGTCGGCGAACCCGGTCGGATCGTGGCGGCCCATAGTGCCGTGCTCGAACAGCCCCCAGCCCTCCGCGTCCCCGCACCGGGCCTTGCCGACATGGTCGATGACGCCGAACGGAATGCGTCCCGCGATCCCCGGATCGCTCAGGTCGTAGAGCTTGCTCTCGACCCATTCGCGACCTTTCCACTGCCCGTGCTGCCAGTCCGGGTCGCCGCCGTAGCCGCAGCCGACATTGAGCGCCATGAAGGTGCCCGCCTCGACCTCGACCTCGAGCGGCTTGCCCTCGCCCGTGGTGAGATCCAGCCGCACTTTGGTCGGAATGCGGGTGCCCGGCTTGTAGGTCAGATGCACACGCGGCCAACCGAGTTGCTCGATCCGCCCGTCCTTCCAGATGCGGGTGGCGTCGTTGAGGGTGCGGAACCCGTTGGGCTCCTCCTGCACGATGACGATGATGGAGAACTCGTCGAACAGCAGCGGCACGTACAGCCACCAGAACCCTTCGGACGGTTCGGAAGCCAGCCGCCCCGGGTGATCGGATTCGCCGACCGGGCGGATACCCCAGGACCGGTCGCGGGTGCCGCACCACGCGGACGGATCCACCGCGATATCGTCGCCGTCGACATGCAGTGTGCCCGACCAGGTTCCGACCTGTGCGAAGCGCTGCGCGTCGATGATGGGCCGGTGCACGCCGGTGAGAATGGTGTGCGGCTGCTCGGCGACGGCCGGGAACGCGCCCTCCCAGGTGAGGTCGAACGACAGGTCCTCGTGCTCGCACACCACCCGGATCTTCTGCAGCGGCTCCACGATCTCGATGCGGTAGCCGCCGACCTTCGGGTTCAGGTTGCGTTCGCCCAGCGCGTCGGAGAACCGCACGGCCCGCTGGGTGTCGCCGCGGCGCACGGTGGCGAAGGCGTCGGTGACGCCCAGGTTCGGGTACACGCCGAACCCGGTCACCAGGAAGATGTCATTGCCCTTGTCGAGGGCGTTGAAGTAGTTGCGGTCGTAGAAGTTCCGATCGCTGGTCCCGACCCGCGACATGGACAGCGGGGTCTGGTGGATCGGGTATTCGTCGAGCGCGATGATCTGATTCTGCGTCATCTCAATCCCAGGAGTAGGTGCCGTCGAGCATGGCTTCCAGCAGTGGCCGGTGCATCACGTAGTCGTCGCGGTCATCGGTGTCGGCGGCCTCGCCGAAGTGGATCATCCGCCGGCGGATGCGGGCCATCACGATGCCGTGGCGCAGCGCGGCGTACATGAGGTACCAGTCCATATCGCGCGGCGCGTGCCCGGTGGCCTCCTCGTAGAGCTTCTCCACATCCGCGCGGCGCATGTAGTCGGCCAGGCCCGGCTGGTCGAAGCGGGTGGCGATGTCCTGGAAGAACCGATGGATGAGGATGGTCCAGGCGATGTCGAGTTCGCGCGGCCCGATGGCGGCCATCTCCCAGTCCAGCACGGCGACCGGATCGAATTCGTCGAACATGACATTGCCCGGCCGGGCGTCGCCCCAGCTGAGCACGTCGGGCCCGGTATCGGTGGGGAAGTTCTGTTCCAGCCACTCGAAGGTGCGCTCCAGCAACGGAATCCGGTAGCCGTCGTTCGCGAGCGCCCAGTCGTACCAGGCCTTCTGGGCGTCGAAGTGCCGGCGCAGCGCCGAACCCTCGCCGTCGAACATCGGGAACCGTTGTGCCGGATCGGGAATCGAGTGGATCTTGGCAATGATGTCCACGGTGTGGCGGGTCACCTTGTACCGATCCTCCGCGCTGGCCTCGTGCAGCCAGCCGACGAACACGTACGGCGGATTGTCCTCGGGCACCCGGCCGCTCACCCGCCGCATGACGAAGAAGGGTGCGCCCAGCACATTGTCGGAGCCGGTCTCGAGCCAGCACAGCGGCGGCACCGGCAGGTCGGTGGCCTCGGCGACCCCGGCGATCACGGCGTATTGCGTTGCCAGGTCGTAGTTCTCGAAGACCGGGAACGAATTCGTGTCCGGCGCGAGCCGTGCGACGAAGGAGCCGCCCGCCGCCTTACCCTGCTCGGTCCATTCGGCATCGAAGAGCAGCGTCGTACTCGACATGCCGCCCGCCTGCGGGCGGGTGATCGAGGTGACCCGCGGCGGCTCGTCGGCCTCGACCTTGGTCCCGAGCCACTGCGCGAGCTCCGCCGCGAGTTCGTCGAGATTCTGATCGGAGACGGTGAGTTCCATCCGCTGGTTGGGATCGGCGTTGGCCGAAGTCATGTGGTCCTCCCTGCACGGGTGCTGATGGGTGAAATGTAACGCGTTCTAAATCACGCCGTAAGGGGATCGGGAAGACCCGTTTCAGCAGTTCCGGTCACCGGGATGGGGGTTGGTCGCTCAGGGCCGGTCGTGCTGGCACGTACGCCGCGAGAAGTACTTCCTATCAGGCATATTCCGGGTCGGCTCAGGGTCATCACGGAGGCGCTCGGGGACCTGGGATTCCTAACCTTGGAGATTCCGGATCGATGAAGCGAGGGGTAGTGCGATGAGTGTGCTGACGGCCGAATCCGCGACCGATCTGGACGGGAGGGCGGCGGATTCCACACCGCGCTGGAATCCGGCCACGCGGATTCTGTTTCGTTTCAGCTTTCTGTATTTCGGCCTTTTCTGCGTGTTCTATCCGCAAATGCTGATCGCCTTCGCGGGACTGCTACAGCGTTTGCTTCCCGACGACTGGCCGCGGCTCTGGATGAGCCCGTCGCTGCCGTTGGTGAAGTGGGTGGGCCGCACCGTCTTCGGCACGGACGTGGCGCTGCACGAGACGGGCAGCGGGGATCAGGCGGTGCTCTGGGTCCTGGTGTTCTGCATGCTGGTGATCGCGGTGGCCGGGGCCGTGCTCTGGTCGGTGCTGGACCGCCGCCGCACCGAATACCGCCGCCTGGCCGGGTGGTTCCTGCTCTTCATCCGGCTGTGCCTGGCCGGTCAGATGCTCGGATACGGGTTCGCCAAGGCGATTCCGACGCAGATGGTCGAGCCCGGTCTCGCCACGCTGCTCACCCCGTACGGCGACTTCGCGCCCATGAGCGTGCTCTGGAACCAGGTCGGCGTCTCGCCGACGTACGAGATCCTGCTCGGCACCGCCGAGATCCTGGGCGGCGTGCTCCTGCTGCTCCCGCGCACCCAGCTCGCGGGTGTGCTGCTGAGCCTGGTGAGCATGGCGCAGGTGTGGGTGCTGAACATGACCTTCGACGTGCCGGTGAAACTGCTGTCGTTCCATCTGATGCTGCTCTGCCTGGTCCTGCTGGCGCCGGAGCTGCCGCGGCTGGTCGCGGTGCTGACCGGCCGGGCCGCCGGACCCGCCGCGACGCCGGAGCCGTTCCGGAGCCGCCGTGCGGTGCGCTGGGCGGCCGCCGTCCAGGTGCTGCTGATCGCGTGGTTGTGTGCGGGTTATGCCTGGATCGGGGCGGACAACTGGCGCGAATTGCGTGGCGACAAGTCGAGATCCGAGCTGTACGGCATCTGGACCGTCACCGACTTCACTCGCGACGGCCAGTCGGTGCCGCCCCTGCTGACCGATGAGAGCCGTTGGCGGCGACTGGTTTTCGATCGACCGAAGATGGCCGTGGCCCAGCGCATGGACGACGAGCTGATGCCGCTGGGCGCGCAGATCGACACCGGCGCACACCGATTGGTGCTGCGGACCGACCCGGCGACGGAGCTGGGCGACCTCGGCTACACGCGGCCCGCTCCCGACCGGCTGGTGCTCGACGGTCGGCTGGACGGACAGCCGGTCACCATCACCCTGGACCGTGTCGACCTCGATCAACTTCCCCTGCGTCACGGTCGCGGCCTGCACCTCATTCAGGAGGACGCGAACTTCGGCAAGGTCATGGGGTAGCGATATCGCTGATCTGGTTGCCCCAGGCCGGATTCGGCGCGAGGAACTCACCGCCCGCGGCGAAGGCCCGCGCGGCGGTGGCGTCGCCCAGCAGGCGGGCGGCCAGCCAGGCGGTCGGATAGCCGAGATAGCCGTAGACACCGGCCGTGCAGGGGAAGCCCGCGCTCGCGCAATCCGGTTGGCCCTGTACGTCATTGTGGTCCAGCCGCGCGAGCGTGCCCCACGCCTTCGGGACGCTGGTGGGCACCGCGTCGTAGAAGGCGCGCAGCGACTGCGGCCCGACCATCTGCGGCGGCAGCGCCTGCTCCGATGGCGAGATGACGGTGTCCGCCGAACCGTTCACGAAGAACACCGAACCGCCGGATATCCGGCTCGGATCGGTGCAACCGCCGTTGAAACACCAGAACTGCGCCGGGAGTTCGATCGGGATCGCGGTCTTGATCCGGCTGCCCGAATTCAGCATGGCGTTGAGGACGCCGGTGGCTCCCTGGGAATGCCCCACCGCGCCAACCGCATCCGCGTCCAGCCGGTCATGGAACACGCTGCTCGGATCGGCGGCCAGCGCCAGCAGCTTGTCGACCGCCCCGGCGATATCGACGCCGGACCCGGTGGCCGAGTTCTCGGTGGCGATCACCACGAAGCCCCAGGACGCGAAATGCCGCAGCAGGTAGTCGTATTGGTTCGGATGCGCGTTGGTGCCGTCGCCCCAGGTGATGACGGGATGCCGGAATCCGTTGGCGCCCAGGTTCGCCGGGTACCAGATGTCGTAGGCAGACCCCTTGGAATCGCAACAGGCGAAGTCGCGCTGTGCTGTGACCGCCCAAGGACCGGGTTGCGAATAGGCCGCCTCCACTGTCGATTCCGCGTGGCCGGCGATGGCGGGCACCCCCAACACCATCAGCGCGGCGAGCAGACAACTGCGGATCAACACGGCGCAGCGGGTCATAGCTATCCAGCATAGAAACGACCGGCTGGGTTTCGGCGGAACTTGTCACCGACTCCTCGTCACAACATGACCGTCACCCCGGTGAAGTTCCTATCGATTGCCGCACGGATGCCGGGCGATTGTCGTGCGCCGACGGCCACGCCGTAGATTGAATCCTTGTGCAGAACGCGTCAGCCACCCCCGATGACCAGCCGGTTCCGGATTCGCAAGCCCCGACCGGCGACCCGAACTACCTGGTCGGCCTCGATCTGAACGGCCGCCGCGTGGTCGTGGTCGGCGGCGGCACGGTGGCGCAGCGGCGGCTCGGACTGCTCATCGCCTCCGGCGCGGATGTGCACGTGATCAGCCG
>NZ_BAFX01000101.1 GCF_000308815.1 Nocardia concava NBRC 100430 | reverse complement strand
CGCGGCGCCGTCGACGCCATCGAGGCATTGGACCGGACGGGCCTGTGGGGCAGGCTCTTTCCGGAATGGGGTGTGGTGCGCGACCTGCCGCCGCGCGACGCCATGCACACCTGGACCGTGGACCGTCACCTCATGGAGGCGGTTGCTCAGGCCGGCGCGCTGTCCACCCGCGTCGCCCGCCCGGACCTGCTGCTGCTGGGCGCGCTGCTGCACGATATCGGCAAGGGGCGCACCGAGGATCACAGCGTGGTCGGCGCGGAGCTGGCCACCTCGATCGGAAAACGGCTGGGGCTCTGGCCTTCCGACGTGCAGACGCTGTCGGCCATGGTGCGCCACCACCTGCTGCTGCCCGATACCGCCACGCGGCGCGACATCACCGACTCCGACACCGTGAAGATGGTGATCGACGCCCTCGACGGCGACCCGCACCTGCTGGAGCTGCTGCACGCGCTGGCCGAGGCCGATGCGCTGGCCACCGGGCCCGGGGTGTGGAACGACTGGAAGGCCTCGCTCATCGGCGAACTGGTGCGCAACTGCCGCCGCGCCATGGCGGGCGAGGAGCCGCCCGAGCCGACGCCGATCCCGGACGAGCTGCGCGAGCGCGCGGAATCCGGTGGCGTGCACGTGGATCTGAAGCCGGGGGAGGGCCGCTACCACCACATCGTCACGGTGGTCGCGCCCGACAATCCGGGTCTGCTCTCGGATGCGGCGGGTGTGCTGGCCGTGCATTCGCTGCGGGTGCTCTCGGCCGAATTGACCAGTGTGGGCTCCTCGGCCATCGACACCTTCGTCGTCGCACCGCGTTTCGGTGATCCGCCGGACCCGGGCCTGCTGCGCCAGGAGCTGATCCGCGCCATCAACGGCGATCTGGATCTGGCCTCGGTGCTGGCCCGCAAGGAGCGCGATGCCGGGGGTACGCAGCCGAGTCCGTTCGCGCAGGCGCAGCCGCGGGTGTTCTGGCATTCGACCGCCGAGCCCGGGCGGGTGCTGCTGGAATTGCGCGCCGAGGACCGCATCGGGCTGCTGAACCGGCTGGCCGGGGCACTGGCCGAGGCCGGGGTGAATGTGGGCTGGGCGAAGGTGGTGACCATGGGTTCGGCGGTCATCGACACCTTCTGCCTGGATCTGGGCGCCAGCGACACGCCGGAGCGGCGGGCGGAGATCGAGGCCGCGCTATTAGCGGTGGTGCCGCCGCAACAACCAAAGAAACCACTCGAATCGGACAGCTGAATCGGATCTGTCGGCAGTTTTCTGATCGATCGCCACGGAATGGAATTAACTGGCAAACCGCACGTTTGCCAGTTAATGAGAATGTTGCAGACAATTTGCTGTAATACCGGTCGAGTGATTGGTGTCACACCCTAGTATTCGCGTGCAGGTGTCCTCGCGAGCATGAGGGGAGCGGTCGGTGGCAATCGAAGTCGTATCCGCGTCAATGATGACGAGTGATCTGACCTCGCATATCGCTCGCTGCGTCGGCGGCGACCGCTGGGTCGTCTCCTGGCTACCGGGCCGCACGCTCACCGGTCAGCAGGCGGTGACCGCCATGACCATCGCCTCCACGGTCACCGAGCACACTCCCACCGATGCCGAATGGGCGATGCTCGATGCGCTCGCGCTGGCACTGGGGCTCACCGCCCGTGAGGCGATCGGCATGGTGACCACGGAGAAGCACGATCTGCGCCGTCCGGGGCCGCGGCCGCGCTCGCTCGAATAGCGCGCCCGCGCTCGCTCGTAGAGCGCGCCCGCGCTCGCTCGGCGACCCTCCGGAAACGCTTGCGGGAAGCCTCGGTTCGCGCAGGTCCGAGCCTGGCGCAACGGCCGCGCGCGGATCCCACTACCCTGGTATCTCGAGTGTCAGTCCCTCGAGATCAGGAGCGCATCGGTGTTCGAATCCCTTTCCGACCGGTTGGCCGGTGCCCTCAAGGATCTGCGTGGCAAGGGACGCCTGTCGCCGGCGGACATCGACTCGACCGCGCGGGAGATCCGCCTGGCCCTGCTCGAGGCCGACGTGGCGCTGCCCGTCGTGCGCGGCTTCGTCGCCAAGATCAAGGAGCGCGCCAAGGGCGCCGAGGTCTCCGCGGCGCTGAACCCGGCCCAGCAGGTCGTCAAGATCGTCAACGAGGAGCTCATCGCCATCCTCGGCGGCGAGACCCGGCGGCTGCGGCTGGCCAAGAACCCGCCGACCGTCATCATGCTGGCCGGTCTGCAGGGTGCCGGTAAGACCACCCTCGCGGGCAAGCTCGCCAAATACCTGAAGGGCCAAGGGCATACGCCGCTGCTGGTCGCCTGTGACCTCCAGCGTCCCGGCGCGGTCACCCAGCTGCAGGTCGTCGGCGAGCGCGCGGGCGTGCCCGTGTTCGCGCCGCATCCGGGCACCTCCATCGGCGGCGGCGAGAACCCGCTCGGCGTCTCGGCGTCGGATCCGGTCGATGTCGCGCGGGCCGGTATCGAAGAGGCCAAGGCCAAGCAGTACGACGTGGTCATCGTCGACACCGCCGGCCGCCTCGGCATCGACGAGGAGCTCATGCGGCAGGCCGCGGGCATCCGCGACGCCGTCAATCCGGACGAGACCCTGTTCGTCCTCGATGCCATGATCGGTCAGGACGCGGTCTCCACCGCCGAGGCCTTCCGCGACGGCGTCGGCTTCACCGGTGTCGTGCTCACCAAGCTCGACGGTGACGCCCGCGGTGGTGCGGCGCTGTCGGTGCGTGAGATCACCGGCCAGCCCATCCTTTTCGCCTCCACCGGCGAGAAGCTGGAGGACTTCGACGTCTTCCACCCCGACCGCATGGCCTCGCGCATCCTCGGCATGGGCGACCTGCTCACCCTGATCGAGCAGGCCGAACAGGTCTACGACGCCAAGCAGGCCGAGGAGGCCGCCCGCAAGATCGGTTCGGGCGAGCTGACCCTGGAGGACTTCCTCGAGCAGATGCTGGCCATCCGCAAGATGGGCCCCATCGGCAACCTGCTCGGCATGCTGCCGGGCGCGGGCCAGATGAAGGACGTTCTGGCCCAGGTCGACGACAAGCAGCTCGACCGGGTCCAGGCCATCATCCGCGGCATGACCCCCGCCGAGCGCGCCAACCCCAAGATCATCAACGCCTCCCGCCGACTGCGCATCGCCAACGGTTCCGGCGTCGCGGTCTCCGACGTGAACCAGCTCGTCGACCGCTTCTTCGAGGCCAAGAAGATGATGGGCGCCATGTCCCGCCAGTTCGGCATGCCCGGCGCCCGCGCCAACAAGGGCAAGGGCAAAGGCAAGAAGGGCAAGAAGGGCGGACGCGGCCCGACTCCGCCGAAGGCGGCACGCGGCGGCTTCCCGGGCATGCCCGGCCTCCCCGGCGGCATGCCCGCCGGAATGCCCGACATCTCCAACCTCCCCGCCGGTCTCAACGAACTCCCGCCGGGGCTCGAAGGTTTCGACCTCTCGAAGCTGAACTTCCCCAAGAACTGAGTTCCCGCAACCTGTTCGGCCCCGCTTCGCTGTGGCGGGGCCGAATGTGTTTCAAGCCAATGGATCCCAGACGGGTACGCTTGCGCTCATCTCCACGGTGGCCGCCTGCTAGCAGCTCCAGCGCGGCTGGTCGAACTCACGCCAGGATGACGGCCTCGCGCTTGGGCCGATTTGGTCGGCTCGGGCTAGGCCGAATGATTGGCGTAGGAGCCGAGGTAGTCGGGCACTCCGGGTGCAAAGAGCTTCTCCGGCAGGGTGTTGTGCACGGTTCCGTCCAGCAAGACGAGTCCGTGGCTGACCTTCAGTCGGCGGAAGGTGCTGTAGTCGAAGCGGCCGCGGTCGGAACCTATTTGGAGGTCGAAGCTGTCCGGGCCCAAGCGGATGCTGATGCTGGTGCCGGGCGGGTAGCTCGAGGCGAGGACAGCCCTGTGGGTACGGGATTGCCTCCACAGCCGCATGGCGAGCGTGAGCCAGAGCAGCGCCAGGACCGCGCAAGTCACGAGGACCTCGGTGCGGCCGCGTACCAGCCAGAGCAGTAGCAGGTAGGGGAGTGCGCACAGCAGCAGGGTTTTCGTCATGGACCGCATGCGGATGCGGCGGCGGGCGCGAGCCCACCATGCGGCAGTGGTCTCGTCGATGACCAGGACGCCGGTCGGCTCGTCGAGCGGAGGGCAGGGGGGTAGTGCGGGAAAGATGGACTGTCGTGCGGCCTCGGGGTGACCGCCGAGCGCGGGCGCAACCGCCTTGATCGCGTGAATGGCGCTGTCAGGAAACAGCTCTCGGGGGTAGACATGGGCCTCGTCGTCGCCGTCGCGCATGAGTACGACAATCGACGGCGTGACCCGCAGCTCGGTCACGTCGGCATACCGTATCCGCGCCTGCTGATAGTCGTCGTGCCGCACATCGCAGGCGTCAGGCCCGAACCGGATCATCTGGACGGTGCCCGGTGGCAGCTCGCGTGAGATCCGCGCGAACTGCCGATCGAATCGTGAGGGTCGCCTCCGCCATGCGAGGAAAATGCTCAGGACGATCGGTGCCGTCCAGATGGCGGCCCCGATCGGCCCCCAGGTGAGCACCAGAAACCCAATGGGCAGTGAACAACACGCCGCCACCGCGACCCACCCGGCGAGTGCCCGCCACCGCGGCACCGCGTCCAGGACCGCGTTGGCGGCCCTCGTCAGCACCCATGCGGTGTTCGCGCTCCAGACGACTGTGGCGTTGGGGGCGGGGAGCGGCGGCATCGGAGGCAAAGGAGGAAGTCCCGCTAGCCACGAGAACTCGGGTCCTAGCCCGACCCGCCAGGCCGGCGTCGGATTCACACCTTCCACCGAGCCAGCATAGAAGAGAGCGAGCGCGGTGGTGGTCATACAGCGGATCAGGCGACGACCTCGACCTCGGACTTGTCCGGGAGGCCGTTGTAAGTCGACCTCTCGAAGCTGAACTTCCCAAGAACTGAGTTCCCAGAACCTGATTCGGCCCCGCCCTTTCCGGGCGGGGCCGAATTGCTTTCCCGGACCCTCGTGGCCGGGTTGGCCGGAGGCTAATCCGTTGGCTGCAACAGGATTTCGACGTAGCCGTCGGTGCCGTTCACCCGGATGCGCTGCCCGTCTCGGATCAGGTCGGTTGCGTGCTCGACGCCGACGACGGCGGGCAGGCCGTATTCGCGGGCGATCACCGCGCCGTGCGTCATCAGGCCGCCGACCTCGGTCACCAGGCCCGCGATCGCGACGAAGAGCGGGGTCCAGCTGGGATCGGTGTAGGCGGTGACGAGGATGTCGCCCGGCTCGAGATCGGCCCGGCCGATGTCGGAGACGACCCGGGCGCGGCCCTCGATGGTCCCGTTGGACACCGCCATCCCCGGGAGCGCACCCGGCGGTAGATCCGTGCGTCGGTACGCGCCGGTGAGAGCCCGGCCGTCGGAGGTGAGCACCCGGGGCGCGGTCAGCGCCTGGTACGCGCGGAAGGCTTCCCTGCGGTCGGCGATGAGCCGCGCGTCCGCGCGCCGGGTGCGGACGACCTCCGCGAGTTCGTCGAAGCGCAGGAAGAAGATGTCCTCGGCGTCGGCCAGCACACCCGCGTCCATCAGTCGTCGCGCCTCGGCCAGCAGCGCCCGCTTGTAGACGAAATAGCGGCTGACCATGCGGTACTTCGGGTATTCGCGATAGCCGGAGAAGGTGCGGACCCGCGCGATCATCTGTTCGGTCTCGGCGGCCTTCCGCTCCCCGTCGGGCAGGGCGCGCAGACGCTCGAGCAGGTCCGCCGCCGCCTGCTCGGCCTCGTGCAGGCCGTCGGCGAAACGCCGTGCGCCCGCGCCCGGTTCGAAGTGCTCGATATTGCCGAGCAGCGTCGGCACCAGGGTGGCGGGGTTTTCGCTCCAGCGTGGCCTGGTGATGTCGATCTCGCCCGCGCAGCGCATGCCGTACTTGTCGAGGAAGCCGTCGATCGCCGCCCGCGCCTCGGCGCCACCCGGGTAGGCGGAAAGTTCTTCCAGGAACGCGGTTCCCGTGGGTTGTGCGTGCTCGATCCGCCGCAGGTAGGCGATCACTTCCGGGTACGGCCGGATGGTGTCTGCGACATCCAGCAGCGCCAAGCCCATCTCGGAGGTCACATTGCCGGGTACCGACTGGGTCAGTGCGTCGGCGGAGTTCTTCTCGCCCAGCCATTCCCGCAGCCGATCGTTGAGCCACGTCGAGGCGTTCATCGCCGTGGTAATCATCTGCAAGCCACGCGGGGTGAACAGGACCCGTTGCAGCTCAGGGATATCCGCGCGGATGAAGTCGAGCAGCGCCGGGCCGGACAGGGGCGCGATATCGCGTTTCAAGGTGGCGAGGGAGGCTTCGCTGTCGGCGATCACCTCGGCGACGAGCGCGGGATCGGCGTCGAGGGGCGGAGCCGCGGCGGCGCGCATGGCGGTGGGCGGGGCGGCGGAATCCGGTTGCGGCGCAACATCGATGAAGCCGCTGTCGACCACGGTCCGCAGCGCGTCGCCGATCAGCGGATCGGAGCTGCCGAGCCCCGCGATCAGGGCGTCGCGGGTTTCGAGGGACGACAGCGGCTTGCTGACGTCCACGAACAACCGCCCGCCCGCGTCCCGCATGGGCCCGCGGCTGGTGAGCTGCCACAGCGAAATGCCCAGGGGCTTCATGGCGTCGGTCATCATCTGTTGGTGCCCGACCGACACGTAGACGTGGTTCTCGTCGTCATCGGCTTCGGGAATCGGGAACAGTGTGGTGATCGGACGACTCTGGACGATCCGGAAATCCGTGCCGTCCAGACACCATTCGATGTCCTGGGGACTGCCGAAATGCGCTTCGATGCGGCGGCCGAGCCGTGCCAGCGTCAGCACCTCGGCCTCGGTGAGCACCGGCGCGTCGCGCTGCTCCGCGGCGATCTCGCGCACCTCGGTGCCGCCCGCGGCCACAGGTTCGACGGCGAGCTTCTTGGTGGCGATGGTCCGGGCGACGATCGCGTCGTCCCGCACCTGATAGACATCGGCGTTCACGAGCCCGGAGACGAGCGCCTAACCCAGCCCGAAACCGGCGTCGATGGACACCACCGTCCGATCGGAGGTGACCGGGTCGGCGGTCATCAGAATGCCCGAGGCACGCGGAAACACCATCCGCTGAACGACAACACCCATCCGAACCGCCCTGTGCCCGAACCCGTTTCGCAGCCGATAGGTCACCGCCCGCTCCGTGAACAGCGACCCCCAACACCGACTGACATGCTCGAGAATCGCCGCCGCCCCCACCACATTGAGATAAGTGTCCTGCTGCCCAGCAAACGAAGCGGTAGGCAAATCCTCGGCCGTCGCACTGGACCGCACCGCATACGCCCCCGCCACCCCGAGCCGCGCATGCGCCCCGACGATCTCGCCCGCCACCTCGCCCGGAATTGGCAGCCGCTCGATCGTGTCCCGGATCTGCGCGCTCACCGTTCGGATGGCGGCCTGATCGTCCGGTGCCGTCCGCGAGAGCTCGTCGAGCAGAGCCTCCAGCGCAGGTGCGTCTGCCACCGTCCGGGCGAAGGCGTCCGTCGTGACACAAAACCCGTCCGGCACCGCGACACCCTCGACCCGGGACAGCTCGCCGAGGTTCGCGCCCTTACCGCCGACGCTCGCGACCTGTGTCCGGTCGATCTCCCCGAAACTCAGCACAAAGCCCATTCCGATACTCCTCACCTGGTGGTTCGGCATTTCGCGAGCGATTATGGACCATGATCCGGGACCTCATGAGGCGCCGGATTCGCGTATACAGTGGAAAGGGGAGGGGGATTTCAGGCGCTTCCGCCGTCAGTGCCCAGTCATCCGCCGCCACCAACCTCGAATACCGTTCCCGGCCCGAGGTTTCGGCCGCCGGGTTGTCCGTTGTGGCAGCGGTTCTGCCCGTGGCAGCGGGTCGGGGCGCGGTCTTGCAGGCGGCCGAGATATCGGCGCGGCGGGCGGGTAGAGATGCGCCAGATAAGCCGGTATGCGAGCACCGGCGGCGACCAGCGCCTCCGTGATCTCGGTCCAGCGCCCGTTGATCGAATTCGCCACCGGCGTCGCATCGCGCTCCGAGCAGAAGGCGGTGTGCACGCCCGGCGGCTCCGCACCGGTATTGGGATTCGTTCCGAGCGAAAGCTGTTCGAGCACGGCGGTGAGATCCCCATCCTGCGCCGCCCGAATCAGGCAAGCCTCGGACGAGGTCACTGGCTCCGCCCGGAAGCCGAGCGGATATTCGGCCTCGACCTGCTGAGCGAAGTCGTACCAGTCGCCGCCATAACTCATGACCGCCTGATACCCCGGCTCGCTCCGATCCTCATAGCCTTCGGCCACGGGCGGGCGATCCGGATGGCGAAAGTAGCCCAGGCAGTGGAATTTGTCCCAGGCGTAAAGCAACTGCCCATTCCGGAACGGAGCCCACGGCAGCATTGCCCACCGCTCAGCGTCGAGCACTTCCCGTAATCGTAGAAACTGGTAGTACTCGTTGTCCCACACGTACAAATTGGTCGGAGTCATCCCGCCCGTCTCCCCGAGCGCGACGACCTCCCCGTCGAACGCGATCGCCACCGTATCCGGAGCCTCATACCCACTCGAGTGATGCCCGTGGCGGCCATCCTCGGCACTGGGAAAAGTGATCTCGGTCCAATCGTCGAAAACCCACTCGTCGTCCTCATCAAGAGACACCTTGCCGACAAGCGTGCGTCCCCACTCGACCGGAAACTCCCCATCCACCTGCACCGCCCGAGCCTAGCGACCGGCAACTCCGCCCCGCGACCTCGGCACGCAGCGGCAATCCAAGATCAGGGAGCTTTCACCGCTGAAATTCGTCCGGATAGCAGCGCTGAGAGCTCCCTGATCTTGATGGTGGGAAATAGTTCAACCTCATCGGTGAACTGTCGCCGATGGGTTGGGTGCGGTGTACGCCGTTGTTCAGATCAGGGGTGGTGCCATGCGACAGCGGCGGCGATTGTCGCCAGCGCCGCAAGGGCGACCGCTGTCATGCCGAGCAGGCCGATCATGCGGGTTGCTGAGGGGGTTCGCGCTCGCAGCCAGTGCGGTAGATGGACCAGGCAGGTCGTGGTCATCGCGCCTGTCAGGAATCCTCCGATCAGTGGCCATTCATTCTCGAGGTCGCCATGGTTCAGAGACTTCACCACCAAACTTCCTGCCACGATGGCGGTTCCGATCAGCAGCGGCAGTCGTAGGAGGGGCGCTAGTGCCAGGACGACCAGGAGGGCGCCCAGCAGTCCGGCTGCAGCGGTGAATGCTCCCACCGTGGGGAAATCCACCAGCCACACGTCGGCGGCAGCGCTGCCGAGTATGGAGGTGAGCAGCACCGCGAAGTAGCGAGGCCGTCCGAGCAGCACTTCGACTTCCCGACCGACCAGGAACAGGCAGACGATCGCGGCCAGGAGGTAGAGCAGGTTGGGTTGGACGAACGGGCTGGTGAACACGCGGTGCCACTGGCCGTGCGCAATTCTCGGCAGCCAGAGTGAGGAGTGGACGTTCAACCAGGAATGGCGCGGTGAGCGGATATCGTGCGCCTGAGTGGCGCCGATCGTGTACAGGATCGTGAGGATACCGATCAACGCGAAGGTCAGATACGGCGTGGGCCGCCAGAACGAATCGACAGACGCTCCCATGCGGGTGCGTACCGGTTCCGTATTGTCCTGGAACACGGCTCGGACGAGCGGATGCGGCTCGAAGGCGAAGTGCAGAGGTAGCGCGTCGTCCTGGTCCCAGTCGTCTTCGTCGTCCCAATCATCGTCGGGCTCCGGGTCTCGTGCGGGTCGTCGCGGTGGGATGTTGTTGTGGAGGTCGGCGCTCTTCATGTCCAGCTGGTCCAGCAGCGGATGTGCCACCGGCCCACCGGTTTCCACCATCAGCGCCTCGACCACCAGGTCGTCCGGTAGCGATGCTTGGCTGTAGAGGGTGAACAGTCTTTCGACGGTCTTGGCCAATCTCCCGCGTTCGGCGTCGGGTGCGGGCATGTCGGTGAACCGGAACCAGCACTCCATGCCTTCCTCGGGCGACGGTGGCGCCCATCCTCCATAGGACAGGTCGATCAGGCCGCGACGTTTCGACGGCGGCAGATAGTCGAGGTCGTATGTAGAGGCGGTTTCGACCAATATGTATTCGTCGAGAACGGTGCACGACACGAACCGGTCCAATGACCCGGCGTCGCGGGCGTATTCGTTGTACAGGTTCCCGATGATCAGGCGGCTGCCCACCGGCATGGTGAACAGTGTCTCGACGAAGGCCTCGCGGAACCGGGACCAGTGTGTGTCGCGCTCCTCGATGCGGACCTGGTCTTCCGGGGAGAGTGGGCCGAACAGGCCGCCGGGCGGTGCGACTATCTCGCCATCGTCGTCGATTTCCAGGGGAATGTTTCGGATCTCCTGGTATACGGCGGTGTGAATCCCGAACGGCCGCAGCGCGGCTGCTTTCCATCTGCTGCGACGAACCCGAAAACTATTCGGACCCCAATAATCTCTCTTACCCATGCCCCACCCGTGTTGTGCCTTGGCCGAGCAGAAGCTACATCACTGCGTATCCGTGTGTTCTGCCGGTACGGTGCCGCGTGACCGATCCGGCGGGGAGAGAAGGCGGGGCGAGGTCTAGTGCACTGCGGTCTCGTGTACGCTCCGCCACCGTAATCCGTTGCGCCCCAAGCTATCCGGTACCAGGATCGCTGTGGTCCACCGGTCGGAACTCCCATCTCCCGATCGGTGAATCTCCTTGAACCGCACGGCGGCGCTTTCGTCGGAGCGATGCAGTATCTCGATGTCGGAGATCTCGATCGCCAACCCCGGCGCGGCATTCTGGGCTGCACTCAGCCCCGCGACCAACTGTTCCCGCCGTACGACCTCGCCGTCGAGTGTCACCATCGAGAAGTCGGCGTCGAGCTGCTCGACGAATCGCGTGAGTGCTTCCTTCGCGTCCGGATTCCCGAGCCATTCCGCCAGATCGGCGTGCAGCACCCGGATCTCGTCGGAGACATCTTCGTCGGCCATTCACGGGAACCTACCGGATGCCGAGTCTCGGTTGCGGTACCGCTGTTTGCCGCATTGTCGGTACGGTTTGGGCGTGAAGATCGAGCAGGTTTCGGAGTCCGTGTATGTGGTGGCGGGCACGAACGTGAATTGGGGGGTGGTCACCGGGGCGGGCGGGGTGACGCTCGTCGATGCCGGGTATCCGCGCGACACGGAATCGGTGCTGAAGTCGGTGCGGGAGATCGGGCATGATGCGGGCGACATCGCCGCGGTTCTGCTGACGCATGCGCACCTCGACCACATCGGCGCGATCCCCACCTTGGTCGAACGCTACGGCGTGCCGGTGTACACCGGCGCCGAGGAGGTCCGGCACGCCAAACGTGAATACCTGCAACAGATCACGCCGAAACAGATGGTCGAGCGGCTGGGGACCCGACGCGGCATCGAGTGGGTGAGCCAGACGGTGCGCGCCTGCGTCGGGCACATCAAGATGAGCGTTCCCACCGCCGCGCCGCTGGACGCCGATGTCCTCGCGGGGCTGCCGGGCGGATTCGTGGCGGTCTCGACACCGGGCCACACCAATGGCCACACTGCCTACCTGATGCCGTCGGAGGGCGTGCTGTTCTCCGGGGACGCGCTGGTGACCGGGCACAAGCTGGTGAAAGAGACCGGGTTGCAACTGCTGCCGGGGTTCTTCAATCACGACGAGGCGGGCACCCTCGACAGTGCCCGCGCGCTCGGTGCCGTCGAGGCCGAGATTCTCGTGCCGGGGCATGGGGCGCCGATTCGGGAGGGGCTGCCGCGGCTGATGGGCGAGTTCACGCGGTCGTGATCGCGGGGGACAGGTGCATGCGCACGGAGCCGCAGGCGCATCGGGTGTAGGTGACGATGCCCTCCGAGGTGCGATGACGCGAAAGGACTTGGAAGGGTTGGGCTGTGGGCCAGCCGCAGTGGCTACAGTGTCGATCCGATGCGGTCATGGGCCCAGTCTTCGCGGGGGCGGTAGTCTCGGTCCATCGAATATTTTCGCAGCGAATCGTATGGAATATCCACATGATCGATCCTCGGCTACAGGCTCTGCGAGTGCTGCACGAGCACGGCACCGTGACCGCTGCCGCCGCCGCACTGCATCTGACGCCCTCCACCGTGTCGCAGCAATTGCGAGGACTGGCCAGGGAGCTGGAGGTCGAGCTGCTGGAGCAGGTGGGGCGGCGGGTGCAGTTGACCGCCGCCGGACATGCGCTGCTGCGGCACGCGGATCTGCTTGCGGCACAGGCGGAAAGCGCGCGGGCCGAGCTGGCGGCGCATCGGGCCGGAATCGCGGGCGTGCTGCGGATCAGCGCCATGCCGACCGCCCTCGGCGCGCTGGGGGCGCTGGCCGCCGCCCGGCTGCGGGACGCGAATCCGGGGCTGACGGTGGAACTGATCGAGGACGAGAGCGCGGAGTGCTTCGAAAGCCTGCTGGTCGGCGACAGTGATATCGGGATCGTGCTGCCCGCACCCGGCACCCCCGCGCCCGACGACCTGCGCTTCGAACAGCGCCCGCTGCTCTCCGAACCACTGGATCTGCTTGTGCCCGTGGGGCATTCGCTCGCCGGGCGCGGCAGCGTCGCGCTGAGCGAGGCGGCCGCCGAGCCGTGGATCACCGGGCGTGCGCGCATCGCCCATCGCCTGGTGGTGTCGGCCGCCTGCGCCGCGGCCGGGTTCACGCCCCGAATCGCCGGGCAGGCACTCCATTTCCCGGGCGTGGCGGCCATGGTCGCGCACGGCTTCGGGGTCAGTCTGGTGCCGCGGCTCGCGGTCTGGCCGCCGTCGCTGGCGGTGGTGCGCGTTGCGCTGCACGACGATCCGGTCCCGGTCCGCCGTCACCTGACCGCGGTGCGGCGGGGCAGCGCCGAGCATCCGGTGATCGCGGCCGGGCTGGAGGCCATTCGCGGGGTGTGCCGGGAGCGGACCGATATCACCGTCCTGGACGGCTGATGCGATAGTGGATCCGGGTTTGTGTCGAGACATACCGTCCCAGGCGAGGAGGCCGGAATGCGGCTGCATTTCCGTGGCGTGGTCCTACCCGATGGCGAAGTCCGCGACCTCTGGGTACGCGACGGGCTGATCTCCGACGAACCGATCCGCGACGCCGTCACCGTGCACGACAACGGCTGGATCCTGCCCGGACTCGTCGACGCCCACTGCCATGTCGGCATCAAAAATGGTGGCGGACACGAGGATTCGGCGGGTGCGGTCGCTCAGGCCGAGGTGGAGCGCGATGCGGGCGCACTGCTGTTGCGTGATGCCGGTTCGCCCATCGACACCCGTTTCATCGACGACCGCGACGACCTGCCCCGCATCATCCGCGCGGGCCGCCATATCGCTCGCCCCAAGCGCTACATCCGCGAACTGGGCATCGACGTCGAGGACGAACGCGACCTGCCCGACATCGTGGCCGATCAGGCTCGCCGCGGCGACGGCTGGGTGAAGATCGTCGGCGACTGGATCGACCGCTCGATCGGCGACCTCGCGCCGCTCTGGTCGGATCCGATCCTGAAGGCCGCCATCGACGCCGCCCACGCCGCGGGCGCCCGCATCACCGCGCACGTCTTCGGCGAGGACGCGCTGCCCGGCCTGCTCGGCGCGGGCATCGACTGCATCGAACACGGCACCGGCCTCACCGACGACACCATCGCGCTCATGGCCGCCCACGGCACCGCCCTGGTCCCGACCCTCATCAATACCGACACCTTCCCCGGAATCGCCGACGGCGCAGGCAAATTCCCCGTCTACGCCGCCCGCATGCGCGAGTTGCACCGCCGCTCCCGCGACACCGTCGCCAAGGCGCACGAGGCGGGCATCCCCATCTACACCGGCACCGACGCGGGCGGCACCATCCGCCACGGCCGCGTCGCCGACGAGATCACCGCCTTCACCACCGCGGGCTTCACCCCGCACGACGCCCTCGCCGCCTCCTCCTGGCACGCCCGCACCTGGCTCGGCCACCCCGGCATCGAACCCGGCGCCCCCGCCGATTTCGTTGTCTACCAAGAAGACCCGCGCGAAAACCTGACCGCCCTCGCCACCCCCACCTGCGTCGTCCTCCGCGGCCGGGTCTACGCCAACCGCTCCCCGGTCACAGCCAGCCGCTAGCCGCGAATCGGTTACCGAATCCGTCACCCCTACACCCGATATGCCGGATTTTACGATCACCTCCTGACCGGGCCGCAGAGATCGCCGCGACCCGAAACCGTGGGAGGGACCCCGTGACCGATCAGCAATCCGACCCCGCCGTCCAACCGCCGCCCCCGCCCGAACCGCAGGTCGATCCTGTGAATCCGGCATGGACGCAACCGGTTCCGTCGTCGGATCAGTTCGCCGTGCCGCCGAGCCCTCCCGCCCGGAAGCGGCGTTGGTGGGTGTGGATCGCGGTGCTGGCGGTGGTCGTCATCGGCGTGGCGGCGTCGATTGTCGGCTGGGTCGTCACTCGCCCCGATCCGCTGGCCTACCCGGTCGGCGCGTGCATCGACGCCCCTGTCCAGCCGGTCGTGTACGGCTGCACCGACAGCAAGTCGACCTACAAGATCGTGGGCCGTGCAGACATGGTGCTGCCGGTGGATTCGGCGTGCGCCAAGTATCCGAATGCGACGAAGGCCGTACCCGAACCGGCGACCGGCGCGGCCTCCACCATCCTGTGCCTGACCCCCACTCGCTTCAATCTCACCGATCCCGGCGCGTTCCAGGCCGACGACTGCGTCGACGTCAAGAAGGCCGGTGACGCGATGACCCGCGTCGACTGCACGATGACCCCTTCGCCCGTGAAAATCGTTGCCCTCGAATCGCATTCGAAGGTCCCGGTCACCGATCAGGCGTGCAAGGACCACCCGCAGGCCCGCATGGCCTTCGCCCAGTCCTCGCTGGGCGGCCGCGCGATCGTGGTGTGCGCCAACGAGGTCGACCCCAAGTCCATGGATTCCGCCAAGCTCGGCGACTGCGCCAATCGCGACACCATGAAGAAGGTCGACTGCGCCGACCCGTCCGCCTCGGCCCGCGTGCTGTCGGTCCGCCTGGCCTATCAGAAGCCCAAGGCCCCCGAGTGCCCCGACGATCTGGGCTTCCAATCGGTGATGGTCCGGTCCAACGACAAGACCGACCTGGTGCTGATCGTCTGCATGGGCCCGGTCGATCTGGGCGACTCCCGCTACGCCGTGGTCGGCGACTGCATCTCCGACAACAACCGCCACTCCGGCTCCGCCAACGACACCCACCGCATCGACTGCGCCGACCCCAAGGCCCTCTACCAAGTCTTCGACCGCCATGACGCCCCCGACAACGTCTGCCCGCCGGGCACGGTCGTCAGCCTCACCTACACCACCGGCGGCGGTGCGGGCAGCACGCTCTGCCTACGCAGAAGATGACGCGGCCGCTGCCGGAGATAGCCATTCCGCTGCGCAGGGAAAGTGAATCGGTCATGCTTCAGACGTTTGCTGTTCAAACGTGATGAGGAGATGACCGTGGGGTCCATCGAAACCTTGGCCATTGCCGTGCTGGCCGGCGTGATCGTGAAGTTCCTGACGTCGGGGAGCTCCGGCCCCGGCCCGCAGTAGGCTCATGGCCGAACGACAGCCCATCGGGTCGACCCCGGTGGGCTGTGGTGTTTCCGGTGGTGGTCGGGGCGATTTCTTCGTGCGGTGGGGGCTCTGGCAGAATGGACGATCGTCCTCATCGAGGACAGTGTCAGCCCGTCTCCGGTTACGTACCGCGCGGCGGTCACAGCACTTGACGCAAAACCGGGTCCACCTCGCGTGGGCTGCTGAATTGCGACGTGACCAACCATTTGGAAAGGCAGCAATCATGGCTGTTCGTATCAAGCTGACCCGCATGGGCAAGATCCGCAACCCGCAGTACCGCGTCGTCATCGCCGACGCCCGTACTCGTCGTGACGGCCGCGCCATCGAGGCCATCGGCGTCTACCAGCCCAAGGAAGAGCCCTCGCTCATCCAGATCGACTCCGAACGCGCCCAGTACTGGCTGTCCGTCGGCGCCCAGCCGACCGAGCCGGTGAAGCGCCTGCTGGAGATCACCGGTGACTGGCAGAAGTTCAAGGGCCTGCCGGGCGCCGAGGGCACCCTGAAGGTCAAGGCCCCGAAGCCGTCCAAGCTCGACCTGTTCAACGCCGCGCTCGCCGCCGCCGACAACGAGCCGGTCGCCGAGGCCGTCACCCCCAAGAAGAAGGCCGCCAAGAAGGACGAGGCCGCCGAGGCCGAGACCGCTGAGGCCACCACCGAAGCCGCCGAATAATCATGAGCGCCGTCGTCGCCGATGCCGTCGAACACCTGGTTCGCGGCATCGTCGCCAATCCCGACGACGTCCACGTCGAGCTGATCACCAGCCGCCGTGGCCGGACCGTCGAGGTGCACGTGCACCCGGAGGATCTGGGCAAGGTGATCGGTCGCGGCGGTCGTACCGCGACCGCGCTGCGCACCCTGGTCGCCGGGATCGGCGGTAAGGGCATTCGCGTCGACGTGGTCGACACGGATCAGTAGAAGATGGAACTGGTCGTCGGGCGGGTCGCCAAATCGCACGGTGTGCGTGGCGAACTCGTCGTAGAAGTCCGCACCGACGAGCCGGAACTGCGGTTCGCGCCCGGCAGCACCCTGAAGGGGAAGCTGCCGCGCGCCAAGCAGACGCAGGAATTCGAAGTGGAGTCGGCCCGGGAGCACTCGGGCCGGCTTCTCTTGCGTCTGGATGGCATTGCCGACCGCACGGCCGCGGATGCGTTGCGAGGCATGGTCTTCGTCGTGGAATCGACGGAACTGCCGCCGTCGGAGGATCCCGACGAGTACTACGACCACGAACTCGAGGGGCTGCGCGTCGAACTCGGTGACGGCACGCTCGTCGGCACCGTGAACGAGGTGCTGCATTCCGCTGCGGGAGAACTGCTTTCGATCAAGGCCGGGGACGCGTTCCCGCCCGCGGGCCGGGAGATCCTGGTCCCGTTCGTGCTCGCCATGGTGCCGACCGTGTCGGTCGCCGACGGGCTGATCGTCATCGACCCGCCCGAGGGCCTGCTGGACCCGGAGTAGCGGCATGCGTATCGACGTAGTGACGATCTTCCCCGAATACCTCGAGCCGATGCGAGCGGCCTTGCTGGGCAAGGCCATCGACAAGGGACTGCTCGAGGTCGAGGTGCACGACTTGCGCGGGTGGACGCATGACGTGCACAAGTCCGTGGACGACACCCCGTACGGCGGCGGGCCCGGCATGGTCATGAAACCGACCGTGTGGGGCGACGCGCTGGACGAGGTGTGTCCCGATGACGCGTTGCTGGTGGTGCCGACCCCGGCGGGCGTGCCGTTCACACAGGAGACCGCGCAGCGGTGGTCCACCGAGAAGCACATCGTGTTTGCGTGCGGCCGGTATGAGGGCATCGACCAGCGCGTCTTCGATGACGCCGCGCGGCGGGTGCGCGTCGAAGAGGTCAGCATCGGCGACTACGTCCTCATCGGCGGTGAGGCCGCGGTGCTCGTCATGACCGAGGCATTCGTCCGTCTGATCCCCGGCGTGCTCGGCAATCAGCAGTCCCACGAACAGGATTCGTTCTCCGACGGACTCCTCGAGGGCCCCTCCTACACCCGCCCGGTGAGCTGGCGCGGCCTCGACGTCCCCGAAATCCTGTTGTCCGGCAACCACGCCAAGATCGACGCGTGGCGGCGCGAGCAATCCCTGCAACGCACCGCCGAACGCCGCCCCGACCTCCTCCCGGAGACCTAGCGCCCGCCGCGAAGGAGCAATCATGCCCAACCCCAAAGGCTTTCTCGGCGCGACCCTGACCGCCCTGGCCCTCTTCACCGCCATCTTCGGCGGCGGCAAAGCAGTAGCCGACAACCTCGACTCACTGTTCCTGAGCAAGCTCGGCGACAAGACCGTGGCCCAGCCCGGCTACGAAAACACCGAGGACGGGCAGCATTTGATCGCCGAGGGCAAGGACGTCTGCGAGCGCCTCCGTGCAGGCACTCCGGTCGTCGCGACCGACCAGTGGGGCTACGAACAGCGCCTCATCCAAGCCGCCGTCACCGTCTATTGCCCCGAATTCAAGGCCTCCCCAAGGGATTTCGGCTGATCACCGCCGATCAGGCGTGGAACGGGATAGCGGCGTAGGTGTTGTCGGGGCCGACCACCACCACACCCCACGACGCGCGGTAGGTCGCCAGGTCCAACAGGTTCAAAGCCATGGTGAGGATCGGTTTCTCACCGGCGGCGGTGGGCCCGTCGCCGATCACCACGGTGCGCTTGCCGGTTTTCGCGTCATAGGAGACCAGCCAGGTCTTGCCATTCGAGGGTTGAGACATCGTCGCGAGGATCGTGTTGCCGGCGCTGGTCAATTGTGGCCTGACCTGTTCGTCTCCGGTATTGATCGGGGCCGCCCACCGAGTGCCGCCGCCCGGCTCCTCGATTCGGATCTCCTTCGCGTCGGCGAGCTTCTCGCCGACCAGCACCATGGCCGACCCATCGCCGAGGGGGAAGCGAAAAGCGTTGTCCGAGACTCCGGTACGGCTGCCCAGCGAGCGCCCGGTCGGCGCGTCGATGGTCTCGAGGGTGTCCCCCGATGCGACGGTCGCGATGCGGCCGGAGCCGGTCCGGCTGCGCAGGTAACTGAGCTGGTCGGGCACGTCCCGGCGCCAGATGACCGCCCCGGTGGTCTCGTTCAGCCCGCCGATGGCGAAGCGGCCGCCGGTCGCCGGGCAGCGGAACGTCACGACGCCCGGCGCCGCCACGAGGCCCACGCCGTCCGGATCCCGGGCGAAGTCGAGATCTTTCGCTATCGGTGTCGCACAGCCCAGTGTGCCCGGGTCCACCGTCCACGAGTGCGCGCCGCTGCGCGCATCGCTGTGCACGAATTGCCCGCTGGAATGATCGTCCTCGCGCCATTTCTCGGCCGGGGTCGACCATATTTGCGCGCCGGTGGCGGTATCGTACGCGGTGAGCCCCGGACTGTTCCGATGGCCGACCAGCAGCACCCGGCCGGAATCCAGCACCCGGAACTTGTCCTTGTCGATCGGTTCGCCCGACGGCGGAATTGACCAAAGCTGTTGTCCGGAAGCCACATCCAGGCCGTCGAGGCGGCCGTTCGTCAGTGTGAAGACCCCGGGTGCGATGACGTCCCAGTCGTCGTTGGCCTCCAAATGCAGTGCCTTCGCGGCACTCAGGTTCAAATCTCCGGCCTGCGTCGTGCCGCCCGGTGTGGGCGAATCATGCGAATCGCAGCCCGCGGCCGTCGCCAGCATGGCCGCCGCGAGCGCGACACGCACTCCCGCTCGGACGAGATTATCGGGGGCGATGCGCGAAAGGCGTTCGCGGAGAGTGGCGCTCGGCACTCGGCGATCCTCCCATCATGGCGGTACGGCCGCTCGCCGGGCGCACGGGATCCGGTGATCGAACTCATCGCGATCGCCGATCGTGACGCTTCTTCGCACACGTGGTGACGGAAACGTGGCTGGGCCTTGCACCGGCTGTCAGGCGACGCCGGTAGTGTCTGCGGGCGTGACGACAGCCTCCGAAACCGTCAGCGCAGCATCCGCAGGTGCAGCATCCGGTGCCACAGGTACCGAGAGCACCGTTCGCCTCGCCAGTGTCGGCCGGCGCATCGCCGACGAGCTGGGGGTGCGGGAGGAGCAGGTGCGCTCCGCCGTCGAACTGCTGGATGCCGGGTCGACCGTGCCGTTCATCGCCCGATACCGCAAGGAAGTCACCGGCGGGCTCGACGACGCGCAGCTACGCACCCTCGACGAACGCCTGCACTACCTGCGCGAACTCGACGAGCGCCGGGGCTCGATCATCGAATCCATTCGCGGCCAGGGCAAATTGGACGAGGCGCTGCACGCGCAGATCATGCTCGCCGACACCAAGGCCCGCCTCGAAGACATCTACCTCCCGTACAAGCCGAAGCGGCGCACCAAGGCGCAGATCGCGCGCGAGGCCGGGCACGAGCCCGTGGCCGACGCGCTGCTGAACGACCCGACCACCGATCCCGCCCAGTACAACGCCGAACAGCTCGACGGCGCGCGCGCCATCCTGGTGGAGCGTTTCGCCGAGGACGCCGACCTCGTCGGCGAACTGCGCGAGCTCATGTGGGAGCGCGGGCAGATCTCCTCGTCGGTGCGCCCGGGCAAGGAGGAGGCGGGCGCGAAGTTCGCCGACTACTTCGAATTCTCCGAGCCGTTCAGCAAGCTGCCCTCGCACCGCATCCTGGCGCTGTTGCGCGGTGAGAAGGAAGAGGTGCTCAACCTGCACCTCGAGCCCGACACCGAGGAGCTCGAGGACGGGCAGCGCTCGATCTACGAGGGCCGCATCGCCATCAAGTTCGGCATTGCCGATCAGGGGCGCGCCGCGGACTCGTGGCTGCTGGACACCGTGCGCTGGGCGTGGCGGACCAAGCTGCAGGTGAGCCTGGGGATCGATACGCGAATGCGGTTGCGGCAGTCCGCCGAACGCGACGCCGTCGACGTGTTCGCGGCCAACCTGCGCGATCTGCTGCTGGCCGCGCCCGCGGGCACCCGCACCACCATGGGGCTGGACCCGGGCTACCGCACCGGTGTGAAGGTCGCGGTCGTGGACGCGACCGGCAAGGTCGTCGCCACCGAGGTCATCTACCCGCACAAGCCGCAGGGCCAGACCGAGAAGTCGCTCGCGGTGCTGGGCGCACTGGTCGCCCGCTTCAATGTGGAGCTCATCGCCATCGGCAATGGCACGGCCTCCCGTGAGACCGACGCCCTTGCCGCCGAGCTGATCTCGCGCATTCCGGAGAACAAGCCCACCAAGATCGTGGTCTCCGAGGCGGGTGCGTCGGTGTACTCGGCGTCGGCCTACGCCTCGGCCGAACTGCCCGATATGGACGTGTCGCTGCGTGGCGCGGTGTCCATCGCCCGCCGCCTCCAGGATCCGTTGGCCGAGTTGGTGAAGATCGATCCGAAGTCGATCGGCGTCGGGCAGTACCAGCACGACATCTCCGAGACCCTGCTGGCGCGGTCGCTGGGCGCGGTCGTCGAGGATGCGGTGAACGCGGTCGGCGTCGATGTGAACATCGCGTCGGTGCCGCTGCTGTCCCGAGTGTCGGGCATCTCCAACTCGATCGCGGAAAGCATTGTGGCGCATCGGGATGCCAATGGGCCGTTCCGTAGCCGGGCGGGGCTGAAGGATGTGCCGCGGTTGGGCCCCAAGGCCTTCGAGCAGTGCGCGGGCTTCCTGCGGATCCGGGAGGGTGACGATCCGCTCGACACCTCCGGCGTGCACCCCGAGGCGTATCCGGTGGTTCGGCGCATCCTCGACGCCAGCGGTAAGGGGATCAAGGAGATCATCGGCAATACCTCGGCGTTGCGTGCGCTGCGGCCTGCCGACTTCACCGATGAGCAGTTCGGTGTCCCGACAGTCACCGACATCATCGCCGAACTCGAGAAGCCGGGCCGTGACCCGCGTCCGGAGTTCAAGACCGCCGAATTCGCCGCGGGCATCGAGAAGGTCGCGGATCTGAAGCCCGGCATGGTGCTCGAGGGTGTCGTCACCAACGTGGCGGCCTTCGGAGCCTTCGTCGATGTCGGCGTCCATCAGGATGGGCTGGTTCACGTTTCGGCGCTGTCGCACAACTTCGTGAAGGATCCTCGCGAGGTCGTGAAGTCGGGTGACGTGGTGAAGGTGAAGGTCCTCGAGGTGGATGTTCAGCGGCAGCGGATCGGTCTGTCGCTGCGCCTCGATGATGAGCCCGGCAAGCCCAAGCAGGAGCGCGGCGACCGCGGGCCGCGCAACAACCAGGGTGGTGGCCAGCGCGGCGGTGGCCGTGACAACGGCGGTCGCCAGGGTGGCAACCGTCAAGGCGGCCAGGGTGGTCAGGGCGGCGGCAACCGCGGCAACGACCGCCGTAACCAGTCCGCGCCCAGCGGGTCGATGGCGGATGCGCTGCGGCGCGCCGGGTTCGGCAAGTAGGAAAGATCAAAGACGCCTGGATAAGGGAGAGGGGCTGGCTGGGTCGGGTGCGTGCGCTCGGCTTCCAGCCCCCTCGAGGCTCGGCCGTGGCGGCATCCCGGCGCGCATGAGGTGATGGACGCTGAGTGGCACATTCTGGAGGGGATTTGTCCTAAATGTGCCGAATACACCTCCGGGATGTGCCGCTCGGTGGGGCGGGGCGACTAGGTGGGGGCGGACTCGGTGGGGGAGGGGTTGGAGGGGGAGCCGACTCGGTGGAGGGTGCCGTCGGGGTCTACGTAGGCGAATTCCCTTAGGCCGTAATCGGTGTCGATCGGGGGTACCAGTCGGCCTGGGAGGTTGGCGGCTGACCATTCCGCGTAGAGCGCGTCGGCGTCGGAGACGTAGAGATAGATCGCCGAGGCGGTGCGCTTCGGGTCGTGCTCGGACCATTCGGTGAGGTGTAGTGAGATGCCGCCGCGGTCGGCGAAGCCGTAGCGGGCATCGCCCTCGTACGCGTGGGCTGTGAAGCCCAGGCGGCGGTAGCGGTCCAGGGCGGCGTCGAGATCCAGGACCGGAATCACGGGTGCGACGTTCTCGAAGACGATCTCGTCCGGCATGGCCTGCTCCCGTTCGTCGACGGCGGTTCGCGGCAGACGCTACCGCCACCCACCGACAACCGACCGCGAAAACGGAAGCGGCCGAGGTGAATCCGGTTGGATTCGCCTCGGCCGCTCGCTGTGGGGAAGCTATTCGACGCCGAGGGAGACTTCGGTGGACTTGATCAGGACCTTCACCTGCTTGCCGTCGACGAGGCCGAGGTCGTCGGCGGCGTCGCGGGTGATGGAGGAGGTGATCTCTTCGCCGCCGGCGAGGCGGACTCGTACTACTGCCATGGCCTCGCCGCGGGTGACCTTGGTGACGGTTCCGTCCAGTTGGTTGCGAGTGCTGAGCTTCATGGATGTGAGCCTAGTCACGTCGGGTGGTGGGCATGGCGTTGGCTGGATGGTTGCCCTATCGCGTCGCGGCCGCGGATGATCTCGGCCTGCCGGTGGCGGGCGCGGGTAGCGTGGCTGGGGTTGGTGTTCGCGCGAGGATTCCGGGAGACGACACGGGCATGCATGTGCATCGGTGGTGGGAAGATGTCGTGGTGGCGCACGGCCGATTGCCGCTGGCATGCCTGCTGTTCGGGTTCATCATCGGATTTCTGCTGATTCGAATCAGCGTGCGGCTCATCCGCAAACAGGTGCGCTGGTGGCCGGGGAATGTGCGGGCGGGTGATGTGCACATCCACCACATGGTGTTCGGTGTGATCCTGGTGCTGGGCTCCGGGATGGGCCTTGTCGCGCTGTATCAGAGCAGCGTCGGCGTGATCAGCGCGCTGGCGGCGGTTTTCGGTGTCGGCGCGGCGCTCGTGCTCGACGAGTTCGCGCTCATCTACTACCTGCGCGACGTGTACTGGGAGGAGCAGGGACGCACTTCGGTGGACGCGGTGTTCGTGGCCATCGCGGTTACGGGCTTGCTGCTGTTGGGTTTTCATCCGCTGTGGCTGCTCGACATCGGCAATGTGCGCGATTTCCGGCAGGATCCGAACGTGCCCGAGCGGCTGTTCACGATCACCTTCGCCCTGGTGAATCTGCTGCTCGCGGCGATGGTCATCGCCAAGGGCAAGATTTGGACCGGTCTGTTCGGCATGTTCTTCCCGCCGCTGCTGGTCATCGGCGCGCTGCGGCTGAGCCGTCCCGGCGCACCCTGGGCGCGCTGGCGCTACGGGGAGGGGCTCATGCGCCGCGCTATGCGCCGCGAACGCCGCTACCGCCGTCCGGTCATTCGCGCCAAGATCTTCGTGCAGGATCTGCTCGCGGGTAAGCCCGATGCCGAACACGTGCTGCGCGCCGCCGAGGAGGAATTGAGCCGCACGGTGGTCCCGGCCCCGCCGGCGCCGCCGCCGTCGGCCCATCTGCACCTGATCACCGGCAGGATGTTCGGGGAACCCCGGCCCGAGGAGTCCGAGACCGTCGACCGACCTCAGCAACCGGCTGATAGCTAAGTAGTTGCTGACTGGGGATCGGCGTGCCAGTGTTGATCCATGGGCTACGTTGTCGGCGACTACCTGCTCGATCGGCTCCAGCAACTCGGCGTCACCGAGATCTTCGGCGTCCCGGGCGATTTCAACCTTCAGTTCCTCGACCACGTCATCGCGCACCCGGATATCCGGTGGATCGGCAGCGCCAACGAGCTGAACGCGGGCTATGCCGCCGACGGTTACGCCCGCCTGCGCGGCATCGGCGCGGTCGTCACCACCTACGGAGTGGGCGAGTTGAGCGCGGTCAACGCCATCGCGGGCAGCTACGCCGAGCACGTGCCCGTGGTGCACATCGTGGGCGTCCCGGCCAAGGACATCCAGGCCCATCACCGCGTCATCCACCACACCCTCGGCGACGGCGACTTCCACCACTTCCGCCGCATCGCCGCCGAAGTCACCTGCGCGCAGGCCGATCTCGGCGCGGCCGACGCCTGCCAGGAGATCGACCGGGTGCTGAATTCGGTGCGCGTGCACCGGCGGCCGGGATACCTGATGCTGGCCACCGATACCGCGCGCCTCGAGGTGTCCCGGCCCGCGACACCGCTGGCCCCGCCCGCCGACTTCTCCAGTGCGGGAGCGCGGGCGGCCTTCGCGGCGGCGGCCCGGGAATTCCTGGGCGGCCGCCGGGTCACGGTGCTGGCCGACATCTTCGTCGACCGGGTCGGAGCGACCGACCGGTTGCGCACCCTGGTCGGCCCGTCGGCGGGTCAACCGCACGGCCTCCCGCACGCCACCCTGGCCTGGGGCAAGACCGTGGTCGACGAATCCGCCCCGAACTTTCTCGGCATCTACACCGGCGCGGCCTCGCCGCCGGAGGTCCGCGCCGCCGTCGAGGACGCCGAACGATTGGTGACCGTCGGCGTGCAGTACACCGACAGCATCACCGCCGGATTCAGTCAGCGCATCGATCCCCGTCGGACCATCGACATCGGCCCGGAGCGCACCGTCATTGGGGGAGTGGAGGCGTTCGCGCCGCTGTCCCTGACCGCCGCCCTGGAGATCCTCACCGAACTCGCCACCGAATTCGCCCCGGCCGCAGCACTTCCCGCCCACGCGGACCCCGCTTTCGCCGAACCGTTCGCCGCCGACGCCCCGCTCACCCAGGCGGCTCTGTGGCCGCTGGTCGCCGAGGCGCTGGGCAATAACAACATCGTCGTGGCCGATCAGGGATCGGCCTTCTTCGGCCTGGCCACCCTCCGCATGCCGACCGGCATCACCTTCCTCGGCCAGCCACTGTGGGGCTCGATCGGCTACGCCCTCCCGGCCGCCCTCGGCGCGGGCATCGCCTGCCCCGACCGCCGCGCCGTGCTGGTCATCGGCGACGGCGCCGCCCAGCTCTCGATCCAGGAACTCGGCACCTGGATCCGCGAACAGATGAACGGCGTGATCATCCTGGTCGACAACAACGGCTATGCCATCGAACGCGCCATCCACGGCCCCGACGCGCCCTACAACGACATTTCCCCGTGGCGCTGGGCCGAATTACCGCATGCCTTCGGCGGTGACGCCGAATCGGTCCTGACTTTGCGCGCGACCACCATCGGCGAATTGCGGGAATGTCTGAAAGCCGCAGCGGCGGAGCAGGACCGACTGGTCTTCCTGCAAGTCGTCACCGGAACGACCGATTATCCGCCGCTGGTCTCCGATATCGCGTCCGCGCTCACTCGCGCGAACACTCGGTCATGATCTAGTAGGGCGTCGGCTTCAGGGAATCCATCGAGTAGCCGAATTGCCAGGTCTGGTTTTCCTTGGAATTGAACCTGTACACGATCGGGTCCGGGTATCTCCCGGCGTCCAGCGAGAGCGTCCCCTCATTCCCGTCGTACGAGTGCAGCCCGGTGCCCAGGCCCGAGAGCAGGCGCGTCGGGTACGCGAACGCCCACGCCGTGCAGTACCCCGCCGAAGCGCTGGGCGCCACCAGCGCGCAACCGGTCCCATTGGGACTCGAGTTCAGCGGCGCGGCCAGCAGATAGGTATTGCCGAAGCCATCGTTGATCTCGATGGTGTACTGCGCGCCCACGCTGGCCCACCCGATATTCCAATGGCAATTCGGCGGCAGGGTCTTATTCACGTAAACGGCCAGCTTGGGAACGAAACTCGGTCCCGATTGCGTGGCGCACAGCACGTTCGGATTCGCGCCGCCGGTCTTGGTATTCACGATCAGCATGTTCTTGAACTGATAGGGCTCGCCCATTGATCTGACTTCCTTCGCGGACGCGGACATACCCATCCGCGCCTCAGAGTTCCCGAGCACACCGAAACCCCGCGCCTCATGCTACTACCGCCCCCGCCGAATATTTTCTCGATTACCAAGTGGCATATCGTTTTTCGTATTCCCGACCCCACTATTTGTCGACCGGTCGGTCGGTCGCGCCCCGGCTGGGCCGACTAGGCTGTGGCCGGGCGGTGGTGCGCGGTCTGCCCCCGATTCACGCCTCGATCGATCGGTCTGGCACAATACTCGGGTTGCCTTGGGCGTAGTCATGCCCGGGCACCGCCCAAATTATCCGGAGCACGAACCGGTCGAGCGCCCCTCGCGGGGTCAGCCGCCAGGTTCCTCTGTTCGCGCGAACTCCAATAAGGACGGAAATGAACACCCTCGACTTCGTCGACGCAAGCTCGCTGCGCAGCGACATCCCGGACTTCCGCCCGGGTGACACGGTCAACGTGCACGTGAAGGTTATCGAAGGCAACAAGGAGCGCATCCAGGTCTTCAAGGGCGTCGTCATCCGCCGCCAGAACGGTGGCATCCGCGAGACCTTCACCGTGCGTAAGGTCTCGTTCGGTGTCGGCGTGGAGCGCACCTTCCCGGTGCACAGCCCCAACCTCGACAAGATCGAGGTCGTGACCCGCGGTGACGTGCGTCGCGCCAAGCTGTACTACCTGCGCGATCTGCGCGGCAAGGCCGCCAAGATCAAGGAAAAGCGCTGAGGTAGCAACCGCCCCGACCGAGTCGGGAACGGTTCTCGCAGTATCCAACTGTCGGCTCGCCGACGCCGAGTAGCCCGGCACCGCATGGTTCTTCGCGGTGCCGGGCTACTCTGTTCCGGTGGCAGACGAGAGCGAGTCGGTGACGATGTCTGGTTCGGGCGATGACAACGGGGCAGCCCCCGAGACCCCCCAGCCGAAGCCGAAGAAGAAGCAGCGCCCGTTCTGGCAGGAGCTTCCCATCCTGGTCGGTTTCGCGGCGCTCATCGTGGCGCTGCTGGTGACCTTCATCGGCCGGCCCTACGTGATCCCCTCGCAGTCCATGGAACCCACGCTGCACGGCTGCGCGGGCTGCACCGGCGACCGCATCTATGTGGAGAAACTGAGCTACTACTTCGGCGATCCGCAGCCGGGTGACGTGGTGGTCTTCGTCGGACCGACCAGTTCGTGGAACAGCCACTACAAGTCGATCCGCTCCTCCAACACCGTGGTTCGCGGCATGCAGAACTTCCTGTCCTTCTTCGGCCTGGTGCCGCCGGACGAGAACGATCTGGTGAAGCGGGTCATCGCGGTCGGCGGTCAATCGGTGAAATGCTGTGACGCGCAAGGGCGGGTCATGGTCAAGGACAACACCCCCGGCGCCGAGTGGAAGTCGCTCGACGAGCCGTACGTGAAGTTCAACAACCCCTTCAATCCGGCGCAGCCCGACATCCCCTTCGGTGCGGGCCGCGCCTTCCCCGAGGTCAAGGTGCCCGAGGGCAACCTGTGGGTGATGGGCGACAACCGCGCCGAATCGGCCGACTCCCGCTACCACATGACCGATGAGCTGCAGGGCACCGTTCCGGTCAAGGACGTGCGCGGCAAGGCCGTGTTCAAGATCTGGCCGCCGAGCCGGATCGGTCCGGTCAAGTCGCAGGACCCCCAGTAGCAGTGGGGACCGCGGGATAATCGATCGGTGGGGAAGATGGCGAGCGGTGCCGCGGCACCCGGCGGAGGCCGGAAACCGCGCGGCGGCAAGAAGATTCAGCGGATCGACCGCGGTGACTGGCCGCCGCGCGTGGTCATGCGCCCGGCCGGCGGGCTACGCACGCTCGAGGCCGCGCTGATCCGCGGCGGGCTGGGGCCGGTCGCGGGCGTGGACGAGGCCGGGCGCGGCTGCTCGGCCGGGCCGCTGGTGGTGGCCTCGTGTTTGCTGCCGCCCAAGGCGTACACCTCGCTGGCCGGTCTGGACGACTCCAAGAAGCTCACCGAGAATGCCCGCGAGCAGCTGTTCCCGATCGTCAAACGGGTGGCGCTGGCCTGGTCGGTGGTGGTGATCCCGGCCTGGGAGATCGACGCCATCGGCATCCACGTCGCGAATATCGAGGGCATGCGCCGCGCTGTGGCCGGGCTCGATCCGGTGCCCGGATACGTGCTCACCGATGGCTTCCGGGTGCCCGGGATTCCGGTGCCGAACCTGCCCGTGATCGGCGGCGATGCGTCCGCAGCGTGCATCGCGGCGGCCAGCGTGCTGGCCAAGGTGACCCGGGATCGCATGATGGTCGAGATGGATCGGCAGTACCCGGGGTACGGTTTCGCTGCCCACAAGGGTTACAACACACCGGAGCACAATGAGGCGCTCACCCGCCTCGGCATCACCCCCGAGCACCGTCGGTCCTGGCGAAACGTCCGGGAGACCGGCCGAGTGGCTACCGACACGGCGTATGCGGGATGATGTCTCTACACCCAGTTGGGCGACAAGGAGGACGTTCCACCCGATGAGCGCCGAGGACCTCGAGAAGTACGAAACCGAGATGGAGCTATCCCTGTACCGCGAGTACAAGGACATCGTCGGCCAATTCTCGTACGTGGTGGAGACCGAACGTCGCTTCTACCTCGCCAATTCTGTCGAACTGCGTCCGCAGAACGCCGATGGCGAGGTGTATTTCGAGGTGCGGATGTCGGATGCATGGGTATGGGACATGTACCGGCCCGCGCGCTTCGTGAAGCACGTTCGCGTCATCACCTTCAAGGACGTGAATATCGAGGAGCTGGAGAAGACCGACCTGCGGCTTCCGGAGTAATCCACAGCCGCGGTTTTATCCACAGCTTCACCGTTTTCCCAGGTCGGCATGGCCGGGTCCGTCGCGGGCCCGGCCATGCTGGCTCTCATGGCACAGCATGTGGCGCTGGGAGCGCAGGGGGAGGAACTGGCCGCGCGGTTTCTGCGTGAGGCCGGGATCGAGATCGTCGACCGCAACTGGCGGTGTCGGTCGGGGGAGATCGACATCATCGGGCGCGACGGTGAGGTCACCGTCTTCGTCGAGGTGAAGACCCGTCGAGGGCTGACCTGCGGGCCGCCCCAGGAGGCCGTCACCTACCTCAAACAGCAGCGCATCCGCACCGCCGCCCAATTCTGGCTGCGCGAACAACCCGGCCCCTGGCGCCGCGTCCGCTTCGACGTCGTCGCGGTCCTGCTGCGCCACGGCCGCGACCCCGAGATCCGCCACCTGAAGGCGGTGTTCTGACATGCCCCTGGGACGCGCGTATTCGGTGGCCGTCAACGGCGTGGAAGGCCAACTCGTCGAAATCGAAGCCGACATCGGCCAGGGCCTCCCCTCGGTCCACCTCGTCGGCCGCCCCGACACCACCCTCCAGGAATCCCGCGACCGAGTCCGCGCCGCAGTCACCAACTCCGGCGAAAAATGGCCCGACGGCCGCGTAATCCTGGCCCTCTCCCCAGCCACCCTCCCCAAAGTCGGCTCGGTTTATGACCTGGCCCTCGCGGGCGCGGTCCTCGACGCCGCCGGAGTGATCCCCTCGAACCGGCTCGCCGAATCGGTTCTGCTGGGCGAATTGGCTCTGGACGGCCGCGTCCGCCGGGTGCGCGGCATCCTCCCCGCAGTCCTGGCCTCGCGGACGGCGGGCCGTCGCACCGTGATCGTCCCGAGCGACGCCTTGCCCGAGGCGGGCCTGGTGGATGGCATCCGAGTACTCGGCGCGTCCACCCTGATCGAACTGCTGGACTGGCTGCGAGGCGGGGGCGAGCTCGCCCGCCCGGAGCCGATGCAGGCCCCGGCCCCGCCGTCGATCGGCGATCTGCGCGAGGTCGTCGGCCAGGACGAGGCCCGCTGGGCCCTGGAAGTGGCGGCGGCGGGCGGCCACCACCTGCTCTTGACCGGTCCTCCGGGCATTGGAAAAACCATGCTGGCGCAACGCCTTCCGGGCCTCCTGCCGCCACTGCGCGAGCGGGATTCGCTGGAGGTCACCGCGATTCACTCGGTTGCGGGCACCCTGTCTGACGACGCTCCGCTGGTCACCGCGCCACCATTCGTGGCCCCGCATCACTCGTCCTCGGTGACCGCGATGATCGGCGGCGGCTCGGGATCGGCCCGCCCGGGCGCGGTGAGCTGCGCCCACCGCGGCGTCTTGTTTCTCGACGAATGCGCCGAGATCGGCACCAAGGTCCTCGAGGCCCTGCGAACTCCCTTGGAGGAGGGCGAGGTTCGCATCGCCCGCCGCGATGGCGTCTCCCGATTCCCGGCCCGCTTCCAGCTGGTGCTGGCGGCCAACCCGTGCCCCTGCGCGCCTGCCCGCGATATCGATTGCATCTGTGCCCCTTTGGCGCGCCGCCGGTATCTCGGCAAGCTCTCAGGCCCGCTCATGGATCGAATCGACCTGTCGGTGCAGATGCACGCCCAAGCGGCCGGGGCCTTCACCGGCGACGAAGTCGAGAGCAGCGAAACGGTCCGGGTCCGGGTGGCGGCCGCTCGTGAAGCCGCGCGAAAACGCTGGGCCGAGATCGGCATGTCGACCAATGTCGAGGTGCCCGGACATGTTCTCCGCCAACGCTTCCGGCTGCCGCAGGAGGCTCTCGCACCGGTGGAGAACGCCCTCCGCCACGGCCGCATGTCGGCCCGCGGCGCGGACAGGGCGATCAGGGTCGCCTGGACCGTTTGCGACTTGCGCGGCGGCGACCTGCCCAATGCGCAGGACGTATTGCAGGCCTTGAGCTTTCGACAGCGAGGTGGAGCATGAGCGAGGCAGCGAACAGCGCTGATCCGACGGGCCCTACCGGCGACGATGACCGGTCGATCTCGGATCCCGGGCCGGCGTGGGGTGAGAGTCCAATTCCTTTCGTCGATGCCGGAACGGATTTCGAGACCGGCGCCGGTGCGGCCGGTGCAGCCGCGACCGAACTGGGACGGACGAACGCTCCCGTCAGTGAGTTCGGGCGGGGGTCCGGGTGGACCGGTGCGATGCACGACGAGAAGGCCACTGCGGGCGCGATGGCGGGTGGCCGTGATGCGGATGAGCGGCGGTTGGCTTGGGTGTATTTGTCTCGGGTGGTGGAGGGGCCGTGTGCGGCGTTGTCGGGGTTGATCGAGTCGGTGGGGGTGGTGGAGGCGGCTCGGGCGGTGCGGGAGTGTGCGTTGCCGGAGGTGTTGCGCGGGCCTACGGAGTTGCGGAGGGGGATTGATAGGGCGGAGAGGGATTTGGCGCATATCGAGCGGTTGGGTGGGCGGGTGGTTACGCCGGATGATCCGGAGTGGCCTGCTTGGCGATTGTTGGGATTGGGGCAGTTGGATTCGGGGCAGGATGCGGATGCGGCGGTGCCGTTGGTGTTGTGGGTGCGGGGGAAGCGGTCGTTGTTGGAGACGACCGAGCGGGCCATCGCGGTGGTGGGGGCTCGGTGCAGTAGCGGGTATGGGAATCACGCGACCGGGGAGATCGCGGGGGAGTTGGCGGCGCGGGGGTGGACGATCGTTTCAGGAGCCGCGTTCGGCATCGATGGGATGGCTCATCGGGCCGCGCTGGCGGTCGGCGGGATGACGATCGCGGTGCTGGCTTGCGGGCCGGATCGGCCGTATCCGGTGCAGCATGATCAACTGCTGGCCGAAATCGCCGATACCGGGCTGGTTGTCACCGAGTACCCGCCCGGGACCTCGGCTCGGAAGCATTACTTTCTGGCCCGGAACCGGCTGATCGCCGCGCTCGCCGACGGGGTTGTCGTGGTTGAGGCCGGGGTGCGCAGCGGGGCGCGCAATACCGTGAAATGGTGTCGGCGCCTTGGACGTCCGGCGATGGCGGTGCCGGGGCCGATCACGTCGGCGGCGTCAGTGGGGTGCCATCGGATGATCCGGGAAGGCGAGGCGTTCATCGTGACCCGGGCCGAGGACATTCTCGATGAGGCTGGGCCGCTGCGACTTTCGCTGCCGGGCACGGTGCCGCCCAGCCCGGAGGACAACCTCTCCGACGACGAAGCGCTGGTCCTCGCCGCGCTTCCACGCACCGGCTCCCGCTTGCCCCGCGGGGTGAGCATCGATACCGGACTGCCGCTGCCCGCAGTCCGGGCGACCTTGTCCGCGTTGGAGATCGCGGGCTTGGTCGCCTGTGACGGCAATGGCTGGTACCGCACGAATCCACCGGCCACCGCACCCGGCGTCATCGTGACCGCCCATGAGCACAATCAGCGCCGCCCATGAGTACCAACGTCACTGCCCACGAGCACACCGCCCACAGGCGCCAACGTCACCGTCCATGTGCGCCAATATCTCCGCCTGCGAGCGCCAACGTCACCGCCAGGAGCGCTTCGGCGATAACGTCCGCGAGCCTGCGGATTGGGCAGGCCCGCAAGACGTTGCCGCGCAGTCGGTCCGAGCCGTCAGTCGGGCAGGCCCGCCAGGCGGTGCGGCGCCAGGAGTTCGGCGACCGTTTCCGGCGTCAGCAGGCCGAGTTCGGTGGCGACGTCGGCGACGGGTTGGCCGGTTTGCAAGGCGTGCTTGGCGATTCGGGCGCTGGCGGCGTAGCCGATGTGGGGGGTCAGGGCGGTGACGATGCCGATGGAGCGGTGGACGCCCGCGGCGAGGTGGTCGCGGTGGGCGGTGATGCCGTTGACGCACTTGGTGGCCAGGGTGTCGGCGGCGGCGGTGAGGTGCGCGGTGGTGCGCAGCAGGCTGTGGGCGATGATCGGCTCGAAGGCGTTGAGCTGGAACTGGCCGCCCTCGGCCGCCATGGTGACGGTCAGATCGGCGCCGATGGCCTCGAAGGCGATCTGATTGACGGTTTCGGGGATGACCGGGTTGACCTTGCCGGGCATGATCGACGAGCCCGCCTGCACCGGGGGCAGGGTGATCTCGCGCAGGCCCGTAATCGGGCCGGAGGACATGAGGCGCAGATCGTTGCAGGTCTTGGACAGTTTCACCGCCACCCGCTTGAGGATGCCGGAGACCTGGACGAACGCGCCGCAGTCCTGGGTGGCCTCGATCAGGTTCTCGGCCGGAACCACCTGCTCACCGGTGAGTTCGCTCAGCCGCGCGCAGGCCAGCGCCGGATACAGCGGATGGCCGTTGATACCGGTGCCGATGGCGGTACCGCCAAGATTGACCTCGTGCAACAGCGCGGTGCCCTCCGCCAGCCGGGCGCAGTCCTCGCGCAGCATGATCGCGAAGGTGGCGAATTCCTGCCCGAGAGTCATAGGCACGGCATCCTGCAACTGGGTGCGGCCCATTTTCAGGACGTCGGCGAATTCGGCGGACTTGCGGTCGAATTCGCCCGCAAGCCGCTCCATGGCCGCGGCCAGTTGCCGAATATGCTGGATGACAGCGAGTTTCACGGCGGTCGGGTAGACGTCATTGGTGGACTGACCGAGGTTCACGTGATCGAGCGGATCGAGTTCGGAGTAGGCGCCGCGCTCGTGCCCGAGCAGCTCCAGCGCGCGATTGGCGATGACCTCGTTGGCGTTCATATTGGTCGAGGTCCCCGCGCCGCCCTGGATCGGATCGATGGGGAACTGGTCGTGCAGTGCGCCGCCGCGGATTTCGGCGCAGGCGGCCTCGATGGCCTCGCCCCGGCGGTCATCGAGCAGGCCGAGTTCGCGATTGGCGAGGCAGGCGGCCTGCTTCACCGCGGCCAGGGCGGTGATCAGCGCCGGATAGTTGCCGATGCGCTCGCCGGAGATGGCGAAGTTGTCCAGGGCGCGGGCGGTGTGCACACCCCAGTAGGCGTCCCGGGGTACGTCGAGCGCGCCCAGCGAATCGTGTTCGGTGCGGGTTTCGGTCATTGTCGTCTCCATGCGATCGGCTTGTGGCTGGCAGGGATTGGGATTTCAGTCGGTGAGTTCGCCGAGCAGATTGGTGGTCATCCACCGGCGGAGTTCGGCCGCGGGGAGTCCGAGGTCGGCGAGGTGGGCGAGCTTGGCCAGCGCGGCCTCCCGCGTCATATCGCCGCCCCCGATGGCGCCCGCGGCGAGCAGCGCGCGTCCGGGCTGGTACCGGCCCAGGTCGACGGTTCCGCTGTCGCAGTGGGTGATCAGCACGACGGGCGTGCCGCGCTCGGTCGCCTTGCCGATGGCGGCGACCGTGGTCTCGGACACCGGCATGGTCCCGGCGCCGTAGCACTCCAGCACCACGCCGCCGTGGTAGATGCGCAGCGCGGCATCGAGCAGATCGGTGTCCATGCCGGGAAAGACCGTGAAAAGGCCGACCGGAGGCGATGTTTCGCCCCCATGCACCGCGACCGGATGCGCGACCGACGCCCGCGGCGGGGTGAGCGGACGCACGGTGGTGAACCCGTCGTACCCGTCGCAGCTGCGCTTGCTCGCCCGCACCGCCGGATGCAGCGCCGACCCGAAGGCGATGAAGACGCCCGCGGCGGGTTGGGTGGCAATCGAATTCAAGGCCAGCATCAGGTTGTCCCCGGCATCGCTGGCGGGCAGTCCCAGCGGGATCTGCGCGCCGGTCAGCACCACCGGAACCGGAATGTCGTGCAGCTCGAACGCGATTCGCGCGCCCGCGTAGGCCATGGTGTCGGTGCCGTGGATGACGATGACGCCGTCGGGCGGGGTCACTCCGAGCCCGGCGCGCACCCGCTCGGCAATCCGGCGGGCGGTGTCAGGATCGGCGTCGGCGCTGTCGATGACCCGCTCGAGTTCGTTGTAGCGGAACTCCACCGGGATCCCGAACCGGTCGGTATAGGCGTCGATCAGGTCGGCGATCTCGCCCCCGATCCCGGCGCGCGGGCGCAGCCCGTCACCGCCGTCGACCATGCCGAAGGTGCCACCGGTGTACAGGATCGCGACCCGCAGCGTCGAAATATCCTGTGCCACAGTGCTGGACGCGGCGCCGGTCATAGGGCGGACTTCCCGTCCGTCGTGAGCACCGTGGCATCGAGCCGCCCGCGCACCCGGTACCAGCCCGCCACCATGGCCGCGACCACGCCCAGGAACGCCACCAGCGTGATGCGCCCGACCTCGGCGTCGAAGAACATCAGCACCACGACCGCGCCCAGGAAGCCGAGGGTGAGCACATTGAGCACCGGCGCGAAGGGCAGCCGGAACTCCGGCCGCGTGTACTCGCCTCGCTCGGCGCGGCGCACGAAGATCCAGTGGCAGACCATGATCGAGGCCCAGGTGCCGACGATGCCGAGTCCGGCCAGGTTCAGCACGATCTCGAAAGCCTGCTGCGGCACCACCAGATTCAGCACAACGCCCGCGATGCCGACCGCGCTGGTGATGAGGATGCCGCCGTAGGGCACGCCCCGGCCGTTCATCCGCGCGGCGAACCGCGGTGCGGTCCCGGCCACCGCCATCGACCGCAGCGTGCGGCCGGTCGCGTACAGGCCCGCGTTCAGGCTCGACATGGCGGCGGTGAGCACCACCAGGTTCATGACGTCACCGGCGTGTGGCACACCGATTTTGCTCATCACCGTGACGAACGGACTCTCACCGGACGAGTACGCCGTCCACGGCAGCAGCAGCGTGAACAGCACCACCGAACCGGCGTAGAACAGCACGATCCGCCACATGATGGAGTTGACCGCCTTGGGCACGACCGCCCGCGGGTTGTCGGATTCGCCCGCGGCGACGCCGATCATCTCGGTGCCGCCGAAGGCGAACACCACGCCCAGCGCGATGGTCAGCATCGGGGCCAGCCCGCGCGGGAAGATGCCGCCGTTGTCGGTGATGGTGGACAGGCCCGGGGTGTGCCCGCCGATATCGGTGCCGGTGACGATGAATCCGATTGCCACCAGCATGAACACGATGATGGTGCCGACCTTGACCAGCGCGAACCAGAATTCCAGTTCACCGAACAGCTTGACCGACACCACATTCAGCCCGACCACGACGGCCAGCGCGATCAGCGCGAGCACCCACTGCGGCACCGGCACGAAGAACGACCAGTAGTGCACGTACAGCGCGACCGCGGTGATGTCGGCGACCAGGGTGGTCGACCAATTCAGGAAATACAGCCAGCCGACCGAGTAGGCGCCGCGCTCGCCGAGGAATTCGCGGGCGTAGGAGACGAACGCGCCGGACGAGGGCCGGTACATGACCAGTTCGCCCAGTGCCCGCACCACCATGAAGGTGAAGATGCCGCAGACGATGTAGACGATGGCCAGTGACGGGCCGGCCAGGGCCATGCGGCCGCTGGCGCCCAGGAACAGGCCGGTGCCGATGGATCCGCCGATGGCGATCATCCGCATGTGCCGCTTGCGCAGCTGCTTCTGATAGCCGAGATCGCCGATGTCGATCCGCTCCGGCGAGCCGGTCGGGGCCGGGGCGGACGTCGCCGCGGCGTCGGTGTGCGCTGCCGCTGTGCTGATGTCCGCTGTCGCGGCGCTGGTGTGCGCCGCGGACGGCGGTTGGTCGAGCTGCATGGGAAACCTTCCTCGGGCCGCATCCAGCCTCCGCGAGCGGGTGGAGAGCGCTCAGGCAGTAAGGCTGTCAGGCTGTAAGACAGGTGAACCGTAATTGGCGTCACAATCGCTGTCAATGGCCCGCCGGATCACCCGTGGGAAACGCGGCGCGAGCGTTTTGCGCGGCTCGAGCCGGGGCGCCCATACTGGTCGCGTGACTGTCGAAGAAGGACGTGTGCAGCGCATCGGCGCTACGGAGGCGGTCTTTCGTCGACTCAAGAGCCTGATCACCAGCGGTGAGTACGCGGTCGGCGACCGCATGCCCGGCGAGATCGCCCTGGCCAAGGAATTCGGCGTGAGCCGCCCGGTGGTGCGGGAGGCCCTGCACGCCTGCGCCATTCTCGGCCTCACCGAAACCCGCAGCGGCCGAGGCACTTTCGTCATCTCCGCCAAGGAGAACGCGCGGCTGACCTTCGCCGGCATCGAGGCCGGGGACCTGATCGAGGCCCGCCGCCTGGTGGAGATCCCGGCCGCCGGTTTCGCCGCCGAGCGCCACACCCCCGAACAGCTCGAGCAGCTGTTCACCCTCCTGGACAAGCTGGCCGCCACCACCGATGCCCGCGAATGGGTCCGCCACGACGGCGAACTGCACACCGCGATCGCCGCGGCCAGCGGCAACAAGATGCTGACCTCGATGGTCGCCGACACCCGCCGCGCCCTCGACGTCCAATCGGAATTCCTCAACCTGACCCAGGACCGCCGCGCCGACTCCGACCGCGAACACGAGGCCATCGTCCGCGCCATCCAGGCCCGCTCCCCCGAAGAAGCCCGCCAGGCCATGTCCGAACACCTCGAACGAGTGGCCGAGACCCTGGCCCGCATCGACGGCTGACGGCGCCGGTATCGCGGACCGGATCGGCGTTGTCGGCGAGGGCGCTTGCCTTGGGGGTGAATTCGGGTCAGCGTGAGGGGATGAGTGAGCTGCCCGAGGATTTGGAGGCGTTGCTGGTCGAGTATGGGCGGCATCTGCGGTTGGGGCGGAATCGGTCGGAGCATACGGTGCGGGCGTATGTGGGGGATGCGCGTGGGTTGTTGGAGCATCTGCTGAATCGGGCTGTGGATTCCGGTGTGGGGGAGGTGGATCTGCAGTTGTTGCGGTCGTGGTTGGCGTCGCAGGCCGCCGGGGGAGCGGCGCGGACCACGATGGCTCGGCGGGCCTCGTCGGCGCGGACGTTCACGGCGTGGCTGACGCATACCGGGCGGCTGGCGGTGGATCCGGGGCCGCGGCTGGGGTCGGCGCGGGCGCATCGGGTGTTGCCGTCGGTGCTGGGGAAGGAGCAGGCGCGGGCGGCGATGGAGGCGGCGGAATCGGGGGCGGCGCAACGGGATCCGATGGCATTGCGGGATCGGCTCATCGTCGAGATGCTGTACGCCACCGGGATCCGGGTGAGCGAGCTGTGCGGGCTGGACATCGAGGATGTGGATCGGGAGCGGCGGCTGGTGCGGGTGCTCGGCAAGGGGAACAAGGAGCGGGCGGTGCCGTTCGGCGGGCCCGCCGAACAGGCGCTGGAAGGCTGGCTGCGGTTCGGGCGCTCGGCCCTGGCCACGCCGGAGTCGGGGCGGGCGCTGTTGCTCGGTCGCCGGGGTCGACGGATCGATCCGCGGCAGGCCAGAACCGTTGTGCACGAGGTGGTTTCGGCCATTCCCGGTGCACCGGATATGGGGCCGCACGGTTTTCGGCACACCGCCGCCACCCACCTGCTCGAGGGCGGGGCCGACCTGCGGGTCGTGCAGGAGATCCTGGGCCACGCCAGCATGGCCACCACTCAGCTGTACACCCACGTGTCGATCGATCGGCTCAAGAAGGTGCACGACCAAGCCCACCCGCGCGCCTGATGGATATCCCCGATTCGGTCGAACTGCTGCCCGGCGCCGCGGATTCGCCCGTGGTGCTGCATGTTCCGCATTCCGCGCGCACGATTCCGGAGCCGGTCCGCGCGGATCTGCTGCTCGACGACCGGGCCCTGGACCGTGAACTCGACGCCATCACCGACGCGCACACGGCGCAGTTGGCCGCCGAGGCCGCCGGTCTATCGGCCAAGCGGCCCTGGCAATTCGTGAACCGGCTGTCCCGGCTGGTCGTCGACCCGGAGCGCTTCCCCGACGAGCGCGAGGAGATGCTGGCGGTCGGCATGGGAGCGGTGTACACCGCCACCACGGACCGCGAGCCGCTGCGCGAGCCGGACTTCGACCCGAATCCCTTGCTGGACAGCTACTTCCATCCGTACGCCCGGGCCATGACGGAGGTGGTCGCAGACCGGCTCGCCGCCGTCGGTCAGGCCGTCATCATCGACGTGCACTCCTATCCCACCGAACCCCTGCCCTACGAGCTGCACGGCGAAGGCCTCCGTCCGCCGATCTGCCTGGGCGCGGACGCCTTTCACACCCCGCCCGAACTGCTCACCCGCGCGGCCGGGGCCTTCGTGGATTTCGGCGGTGTCGGCGCCAACAGCCCGTTCGCGGGAACCTATGTGCCCCTGGATTTCTACGGCACCGACGCGCGGGTCTCCGCGCTGATGGTGGAGATCCGCCGGGATCTCTACATGTCCGAGCCCGGCGGCCCGCCCGGTCCCGGAATAAATCGGCTGGCCACGGCGCTGGCATCGCTCATCAGCGGAATCCCATGATCAACGGCATATCGAAATCGTATCGACGACCTATCGGAATTCGTGCTAGCGTCACTTAGGTAATCCTAATAATGGAGGTGGCACTTTGGCACGCACACGGACGACGCTGGTGGTCCAGAACACGATCCGCCTGACCGATCACCTGATCCGGGTACGGCTCGGCGGTCCCGGTTTCGCAGCCTTCCAGCCCAACGATTTCACCGACGCCTACGTCAAACTCGTCTTCCCCGGCCCCGACGGCGACACTGTGCGCACCTACACGGTTCGCGAGGTGGACAGGGCGGCCCAGGAGATCGCCATCGACTTCGTCTACCACGGTGACGAGGGCGTGGCCGGTCCGTGGGCGGCCGCGGCCGAGCCCGGCGACAGCATCGAGCTGATGGGCCCCGGCGGCGCCTTCGCGCCGCGCCCCGATGCCGACTGGTATCTCCTGGCCGGCGACGAGTCCGCACTGCCCGCCATCGCCGCGGCCAGCGAGGCGCTGCCCGGCGATGCCGTCGGTCAGATCTTCGTCGAGGTCGGCGGCCCGGCCGACGAACTGTCCTTCGCCCATCCGGAAGGCGTGGAGCTCACCTGGATTCACCGCGGCGACGCCGAACCGGGCGAGCGACTGGCCTCGGCCGTCCGATCCGCGCCGTGGCGCGAGGGGCAGGTGCAGGTCTTCATTCACGGTGAGGCCCAGGCCGTCATGCACAACCTGCGCCCCTACATCCGCAAGGAACGCGCCGTCCCCGCCGAATGGGCATCCTCCATTTCCGGCTATTGGCGTCGCGGCCGCACCGAAGAGGGTTTCCGCGCCTGGAAGTCCGAGCTCGCCGCAAGCGAGAAGGCCGCTCCCGCAGGCGTTTAGGCGATCCGCTCGGCCATCCTGGATCCCCGACGCGCTGCGAAAAATGGTCGACGCGAGCGGTTTGCCGCCGTACCGTGCCGGTCATGACCATCGAGATCCAGCCGCTGCGTGACCGTTTGCGCGCGGCGCTGCCCGCCGCGATGAAGTCTCGCGACCGCCCTGCCACGGCCGCACTGCGCTCGGCCCTCGGGGCCATCGACAATGCGGAAGCGGTGGACGGTTCGGAGGTGCGAGCCGGGGCCATCGAATCCAGTGCCGTCGGTCTCGGCGCGGCCGAGCGCGCCCGCCGCGATCTGACCGAAGCCGAGATCGCGGCCATCGTCCGTGCCGAGATCGACGAGCGGCTCACCGCCGCAAAGGAATACGAGTCGCTCGCCAGCGGCGCCGACCGCGCCGCCACACTGCGCGCCGAAGCCGCCGCCCTCGCCGCCCACCTGGGCGAGGGCTGAGATCGCGTCGCTCCGCCCGCCTCAGCGCGGGCGGAGCGTTCCGATATAGCGGCGGGCGAACCAGCGCTGGATGAGGCGGACGATCGGGCCCCCGAGGCGGACGTACCAGGCGCCGGGATTGGAGAAGGCCGCGATGACGCCGTACACCGCATCGTCGGCGGGGTCGTACTCGACAGCGAACAACTCCTCTCCGATCTCCGGATGCCCGGGCAGCGTGCCGTAAGCGAAGCCCCGCTTATCCGGCTCATCGAGTACATAGACGACCCGGCACGGCGCATCGATCCCGATGGGCCCCAAACCCAACCGCACGGTCAGATGGGTCCCGACCCGCACGCGCGGGGTATCGGCCCACTTGAAGATCCCGGTGTCCCGCTGTATCCCGTAGTCGAGGATGTGTTCGGCAGCCTGCTCGAAAAGCGCCCGCCCGGAACCGATTCGGAGCCGCAACCGGAAATGGTCGTATCCGGGCGGAAACTCACCCTGGGTCGCGCCCGCATCGGGATAGGTGAACGGCACGTCGGCGGACTCCTGCGACATACCCACATCCTCCCGCCGTCCCCATCACCCCGACAGGCCGGGACGCTGTGATCCCGCTCCCGGCCCGGATGTCAGCGGTTTCAGGCGGATCGGGCCGCGCCGCAGCAAGCCCAGCGGGTCGACATATTCGCGATCCCGGCGCGCACCCCAGTGCAGACACGGCGAGCACGGCGCATGCCCCTCCTCCAGCACACCGATCGGAGTACCGCGAGTCAGCCTGCGCCCCACCGCAATCGACGCGACAACCGGCTCATACGTAGTCCGCGACCCACCCGGATGATCGATGGACACCACCGGCTTCCCAGCCACCAACCCGGCGAACACCACAATCCCGTCCCCGGCCGACAACACCGCCTGCCCCCGCACACCCGCCAGATCCACCCCGCGATGCCCGGGCAGCCAATCGTGCTCGGGTTTGTCGAACACCCGCACCACCGCCGGACGCGGCACCAGCGGCCAGCCGTACGCACCCACGGGCACATCCTGGTCCGCAGGCGCGCCCCGGCTCGGAGCCGCCAAACCGACCACACACAGTGCGGCCAGGCCGACCACGCACGGCGCGGCCGCTAGTACTCGCGTGAACCCGGTCGGGATCGTTGTGTGTACCGGCGTCGCGACTTTCGTGCGCGCCCCCATCACGGTCGACGGGCAGGCCGCGACCGGGAGTGGTGCGCGCCAGGCAGCGCGAATTCTGCTCCCCGCGTTCGGAAGTCTCCTGCGTCCCGCGGCCGGAATCGTCCTGTGCGCGGTGGCGAGGAGTGTCCGGCGTGATGTGCTCGGGCGGGCGGCCGGTGGGGGATCTGTGGTCCTGCGAGAGCGTGGTGGAGGGTCAGGACGGTGGGTGAGCAGGGGCATGGGATCAGGGTGCGCGCTCGGATTCGCGGGCGGGATAGCGTGTGCGGCGAGTGTGGATGACACGACGGTTGTGAACAGGGCCGAGGCCAGTCGTGGGTCGCTGCGAATGCCGCTCGGACGTGATGGAGGACGCCTGCGATGAGCTCGTCGGAGGAACCGGAGTCGGGGATCGATTATCGGTTCACGCTGGCCAATGAGCGCACGTTCCTGGCGTGGATGCGGACCGCGCTGGGCCTGCTGGCCGGTGGGGTGGCGGTGCACGAGTTGGTGCGGCCGTTCCGGCAGCACGGGCTGCGGAGTGCGGTGGCGATGAGTTGCATTGTGCTGGCAGCGATTATCGCGGTGGGCGCGTACGGGCGGTGGCGGCATGTGCAGTCGGCGATGGAGCGGGGAGATCGGCTGCCGCACACGGTGATGGTGCCGATACTCGCCTTCGGCATCGCGGTCATCGCGGTGCTGGCCAGCTTCGGGTTGTTGCTGGCATGACCAGCCCCGAGGCCGGGCTGGCGGCCGAGCGGACCGCGCTGGCGTGGCGCCGGACCGCCATCGGCTGTATGGCGAATCTGCTGTTGTTCGTGCGCGTCGCGTTCACCAGTGAGTGTCGGCCGGTCGCGGTCCTGGCGTTCGTCGCCATGGTCGCCCTGGCGGTGGTCACCGTCGTCTGTGTGCGCCGCAGCGCCGTGCTGCATTCGCATCGAAAAGGCAACTGGAGCAATGGAAGACGCTCCATCACCGCCTTCGCCGTCGCGATCGGCGCGGTGGTGGCGACCGCCCTCGCGATCTCGGTCGCCTATGCGCTCTCGGTGGCCTGACGCGGATTCGCGAGCGAGTAGTGCACCATCGGCCCGAGCACCCCGGGCACGCTCTCGAATGCCCGCATGCCCAACCGCTCGATCAGCGCGATCGACGCCGCGTTGCCTTCATCGATCTCCGCCAGCACGCGGTCGCGCCCGAGCACCTCGAACGCGTAGTCGACCACCGCCGTGGCCGCCTCCAGCGCCAGCCCGCGCCCCTGATGCTCCGGATCGAGGCTGTAGACGACCTCGAGCTCCGGCCCGCCGTCGAGTCGCCGCAGTCCGGCCGTGCCGATCAAGTCCCCGGCCCCGATCAACCCCTCGTCCCCGATCAACCGCAGCCCCCAAATCCCGAAATTCGAGGCAGCGAAATCCTTTTCGGAATTCACGATGATCTCGGTCACTTCCGCGTCGCTCAGCACCTCCCCGTCGAGCAGGAATTCGCGAACTTCCGGCTTCCGCAACAACGCCGACAACGCGTCCTGATCGTCCGCGCAAAGCGGTGTCAGTACCAGCCTCCCGGTCCGCAGCATCCGTCCACGCTAAGCCCCTGACCTGCGCATCCGCACCCCCATTTCCCCGACCCCCGGGGCCGATTTCGGTCTGGGCCCACCGCTGCGTAAACTGGGTCAGCGGTTTGCGTGAACGCGAACCGACTTCGCGCGCCCACAGTGAGTGTCGCCGGCTGGTCCCCCTGAATTTTTCTCGGAGGGTTCCGGTGGCCGTGAGCGCCAGGGCAGGGATCGCCGATTCCTGTGTCAACCAGCAACGAGAGGAAGTTACGGAGCCATGGCTGTCGTAACAATGAAGCAGCTGCTCGACAGCGGCGCGCACTTCGGTCACCAGACCCGCCGGTGGAACCCGAAGATGAAGCGGTTCATCTTCACCGACCGCAACGGCATCTACATCATCGATCTGCAGCAGACGCTGACCTACATCGACAAGGCCTACGAGTTCGTCAAGGAGACCGTTGCCCACGGCGGCACCGTCCTCTTCGTCGGCACCAAGAAGCAGGCCCAGGAGTCGATCGCCGCTGAGGCGACCCGCGTCGGCATGCCCTACGTGAACCAGCGCTGGCTGGGCGGCATGCTCACCAACTTCTCGACCGTCCACAAGCGGCTGCAGCGACTGAAGGAGCTGGAGTCGATGGAGCAGACCGGCGGTTTCGAGGGTCGCACCAAGAAGGAAATCCTCATGCTGACGCGTGAGAAGAACAAGCTGGAGCGCACCCTGGGCGGCATCCGGGACATGGCCAAGGTTCCCTCGGCCATCTGGGTTGTCGACACCAACAAGGAGCACATCGCCGTCGGCGAGGCTCGCAAGCTGAACATCCCGGTCATCGCGATCCTGGACACCAACTGCGATCCCGACCTGGTCGACTACCCGATCCCGGGTAACGACGACGCGATCCGCTCGGCCGCGCTGCTGACCAAGGTCGTCGCGTCCGCCGTCGCCGAGGGCGTGCAGGCTCGTGCCTCGCGTGCCGCCGGTGACTCGAAGCCCGAGGCCGGCGCCGGCGAGCCGCTCGCCGAGTGGGAGCAGGAGCTGCTCGCGCAGGCCGCCCCCGCCGCCGAGGCTGCCCCGGAGACCGCTGCCGAGGCGGAGCTGAAGGAAGACCCGGCCACCAAGACCCCGGCCGACTTCTGATCCACCCGCCGCGAGGCATCTGTTCACCTTGCCGACCGTTCATTTGAATGTGCACTGCCGGTCGAAAACGGTCGGCAAGGTGTGACACCCACAGACTTTCACTCACAAAGGGAGGCTCGCCCGAGATGGCGAACTACACCGCCGCCGATGTGAAGCGGCTCCGCGAGCTCACCGGCTCCGGCATGATGGACTGCAAGAAGGCGCTCGAGGAGAACGCGGGCGACTTCGACAAGGCCGTCGAGTTCCTGCGCATCAAGGGCGCCAAGGATGTCGGCAAGCGCGCCGAGCGCGCCACCGCCGAGGGCCTGGTCGTCTCGCAGGACGGCGTCCTGATCGAGATCAACTCCGAGACCGACTTCGTCGCCAAGAACCAGGAGTTCCAGGACGTCGCGAACGCCATCGTGGCCGCCGCCGCGAAGGCCCGCCCGGCCGACCTGGACGCCCTGAAGGCGCTGGACGTCGACGGCAAGACCGCCGACCAGGTGCTGCAGGAGCTGGCCGCCAAGATCGGCGAGAAGCTCGAGCTGCGCCGGGTCGCCGCGTTCGACGGCCAGACCACCGTCTACCTGCACAAGCGTGCCACCGACCTGCCGCCGTCCGTCGGCGTGCTGATCGAGTACACCGGTGACAATGCCGAGGCCGCCCGCGCCGCCGGCATGCAGGTCGCCGCCCTCAAGGCCAAGTACCTCACCCGCGAGGACGTCCCGGCCGAGCTCGTCGCCAAGGAGCGCGAGATCGCCGAGGCCACCGCCAAGGAAGAGGGCAAGCCGGAGGCCGCGCTGCCGAAGATCGTCGAAGGCCGCGTCAACGGCTTCTACAAGGATGTCGTGCTGCTCGAGCAGGCCTCGGTCACCGACTCCAAGAAGACCGTCAAGGCCCAGCTGGACGAGGCCGGTGTCACCATCACCCGCTTCGCCCGCTTCGAGGTCGGCCAGGCGTAATCGCCTGAAAACTCGAAAAGGCCCCTCGCCCATCGGATTCCGATGCGCGAGGGGCCTTCTCTTATCCCTGCCCGGGTCTTGATCGGCTAGGTGGTCGGGGGCGGGCAGGAGACTCCGTAGGCCACGCTGCCGGTGATCTCGATCAGCCCGGCGACGAGAGTGCCCAGGGCGCTGCTCTTGGCGGGGTTGCAGGGGACGTATCCCAGGGCCATCGGCAGGTCCAGCAGGCCTGCGTTGCGGCTTCCGGTCGAGGAGAGTGAGGCCGAGCCGAGGGCGGAGCCGGAGACCGGGCCGAGCAGGGTGTCGCTGCTGCCGGGGCTACCCGCACCCTCCACGGCGATGTCGCTCGTGGTGCCGGGCGAGTAGGGGGCGAGGGGGATGTCGGCGGCTGCCGGGCCCGCGGCGGTGGCGAGGGCCGCCGCGAGGGTGAGGGCCGCGAATCCCGTTCGGGCTGCGCCGGTTTTGGAGAGCATGGGCGCAGATCGTATTTGAAATCTGCGTGTTTCAAACTTGATCGCTGCCCCGAATTACCGGGGCAGCGTCGAGATGCCGGGTGATTGCCGGTTACTCCGCCGGGCGGCTCTGGAGGGGTGTCAGCTGGTGGATGTCGTGCTTGAGGCGGAGTTCGGAGATGAGGTCGGGGGTGGCCTCGCCGGAGAGCAGGAGCTCGCTCAGCTCGGCGAGGTACTTCTCATGGCCCGAGGGGGTGACCATGAAAAGCATTTTGGCGGTGGTGGTTCCGGGGTTGTAGAAGGCGTGCGGGCAGCCCGCCGGGACGTACATGAAGCTGCCGGGACCGCCGCGGTAGACGGTGGTGCCGTCGGCGGCCTCCCAGGTGAGCCAGTCGCCGATGGCCTTGGCCTGCGGGTGGAAGGCCAGCAGGTTCAGTTCGCCCTCGACGACGTAGAAGATCTCCTCCGCGTGCCCGTGCCAGTGCGCGCCGACATCGAAACCCGGTGGGACCTCGGCTTCGAAGGCCGACCAGGCGTCCGAGCGGTCGGCGCCGAGCTTCATGGTCATGGTGGGCTGGACCTTGTCGCCCGCGCCGGGCGGCAGCAGCAGGCCGTCGGCGGCCAGGAGTCCGTCGGTCATGGTGTGCTCCTCAGAGTTTCCAGTCGGTGTGGGCGATCCACGCCTCGAGGGTCATCAGTTCGGGCAGGTCGGCGCGCAGGGCGGCCAGGTCGACGGGCGGCTCGGGGTGGGAGTTGAAGTAGGCGAACATCTTTCCCACCTGCTCGTCGAAGGCGCGGATCTGCTCGACCGGGACCTGGACGGTGCGCGGGGTCAATCCGGCTGTGCGAGCGAAGGTTTCGGCGATCTGGACCGGCGTGAGGGCATCACCCGCGAGATCCACGGTGCGACCGATGAACTCGCCCGGACGCTCGAACGCCACCGCGGCGAAGCGGCCGATGTCCTCGATGGCGACCAGCGGCATCGGCTGCTCGGGCGGCACCGCGAGCGCCAGTACCAGGTTGTCGCCGTCACGAACCGGCTTGCTGTAGGTCGCGAAGTTGTCCATGAAGGACACCGGCCGCAGCATGGTGGCGGGCAGGCCGAGCGCGCGAATGTGGTTCTCGATGTGCTCTTTCGCGTCGTAGTACTCGATGCCCGAGCCCGCGCCGACCCCGCGCAGGGAGCTGTAGACCAGGTGCTCGATACCGCTCTTGGCGGCCAGGTCGGCGACGGTCTTGCCGCGCCGCTCCTCGGCCGCGATGGCGTCGAGGCTGATGTGGACGCCCTCCATCATGGTCAGCATGAGGAAGACGCCGTAGGCGCCGTCCATGGCCGCGCGCAGCGATTCCTCGTCGTCGAGGTCTCCGGTCACCAGTTCGGCGCCCGCCTCCCGCAGGCGCACCGCCGCGGGCGCCTCCGGGTTCCGGACGAAAGCCCGCACGGGCCAGTTCTTCTCGAGCAGGGCGCGGGCGGCGGCGCTGCCTTGCCGTCCGGTTGCTCCGATGACCAATACCGGTCCGTGTGCCTCGTTCATGTGGTCGCTCCCGTCGCGTGGATCTGAAACGACGGTAGGAAGCCGGGCGCGAACCTGTCCTGGTGGCGATACTGCTAGGCACCAATCTGTACAGGGGGATGGCGAAATGGTAAGCGGCAAAGGCACTTCTACTCCGGACGGTGCGTCCGGGTCCGCCTCGCGGCACGCGCAACTGGGCGAATTCCTGCGCGCGCAGCGGGCCCGATTGCAGCCGGGGGATGTGGGACTCACGCCGTACGGCGATCCGTCCCGCCGCCGCACGCCCGGCCTGCGGCGCGAGGAGGTCGCCGAGCTCTCGGGCGTGGGCCTGACCTGGTACACCTGGCTGGAGCAGGGCCGGGAGGTGGAGGCCAGCCGGCAGGTCATCGACGCCCTGGCCCGGACGCTGCGTCTGGATCCCGATCAGCATCGCCATCTGCGGTTCCTGGCCGGGCTCTCCGATCCGGAGGACCAGCGCGCCACCGCCGACCGGGATCGGCTGCAGCGGCTCGTGGACGCCGTCATGCCCAATCCGGCCAGCGTGTACGACGAGGGTTTCGATTATCTGGTGTGGAATCGCGCCTACGTCCGCGTCCGCGACGATCCGCTCGATCTGCCGCCGGGGCGTCGCAATCTGCTCTGGATGATGTTCACCGACAAGACGAATCGGATGCGGATGACGCATTGGGAGGGCGCCGCGCTGGCGGTGCTCAGCCAGTTGCGCGATGCCCTGGGCCGTCGTCCGAGCGATCCGCGGCTCACCGAACTGGTGGCCGAGTTGATCGCGGCGAGCCCGGAATTCCGGCACTGGTGGTCGGAATATCCGGTACGCCGGTTTCGTCCCGCGACCATCGGGGTACGGCATCCGCGCGCCGGATTGATCGAACTCGAGGTGTTCCAGCTGCGCCCGGTGGAGAATCCGTTGCTGCTCATGGTGGTCCAGGTGCCCGCCACGCCGGTGGCGGCCGAGCGAATCGCCGGGCTGCTGGCGGCGGAATGAGGGGTCGGATTGTCACGAATCGGGAGGCGGTATCGAGGGTCGGGTCACCGTCGTGACCGGTCGTGAGGCAGGATAGATGAAGCTTTGTAGCCGTCCCGTGCAATTCGTCGGCCGGGATGGTCTTTTCATGTGCCCGCGCACATTGCCCCACCAGACGCTCGATTGCACCGCCGAGACAAGGAGACCGATGACGGACCCGGATACCGCCCCCGATCGCAAGGGCTATCGCCGAGTGCTCCTCAAGCTGGGTGGCGAGATGTTCGGCGGAGGCCGGGTGGGTCTCGATCCCGATGTGGTGCAGATGGTCGCCGAGCAGATCGCCGAGGTCGTCTCCGAGGGCGTCCAGGTGGCGGTCGTGATCGGCGGCGGCAACTTCTTCCGCGGCGCCGAGCTCGAGGAGCGCGGCATGGAGCGGGCCCGCTCCGACTACATGGGGATGCTCGGGACCGTTATGAATTCCCTTGCGCTGCAGGACTTCCTGCAGAAGCAGGGCATCGACACCCGGGTGCAGACCGCCATCACCATGGGCCAGGTCGCCGAGCCGTACCTGCCGCTGCGCGCCAAGCGCCACCTGGAGAAGGGCCGCGTCGTGATCTTCGGCGCGGGTATGGGCATGCCCTACTTCTCGACCGACACCACCGCCGCTCAGCGCGCGCTGGAGATCGGCGCGGAAGTGGTGCTCATGGCCAAGGCCGTGGACGGCGTCTACACCGCGGATCCCAAGGAGGATCCCGACGCCACCATGTTCACCGAGATCACCCACAAGGAGGCGTTGGAGCGCGGCCTCAAGGTCGCCGATGCCACCGCCTTCAGCCTGTGTATGGACAACCAGATGCCGATGCTGGTGTTCAATTTGTTGACCAAGGGAAATATCGCCCGCGCCGTCGCCGGTGAGAAGATCGGCACCCTGGTCCGGTCGTGACCGACGACAAGAACCATGACGCAGTGGAGGAAACGCCGTGATTGAAGAAGCGCTCTTCGACGCCGAGGAAAAGTTCGAGAAGGCCGTCTCGGTGGTGAAGGACGAGCTGGGCTCGATCCGGACGGGTCGCGCCAATCCGGGCATGTTCTCGCGGATCGTGGTCGAGTACTACGGGTCGATGACACCGATCACCCAGATCTCCTCGATCACCGTGCCTGAGCCGCGCATGGTCATCATCAAGCCGTACGAGCAGGCGCAGATGCAGCCCATCGAGACCGCGATCCGCAATTCCGATCTCGGGGTGAATCCGACCAACAACGGTGACATCATCCGGGTCTCGATCCCGCAGCTCACCGAGGAGCGCCGCCGGGAAATGGTGAAGCAGGCCAAGTCCAAGGGCGAGGACGCCAAGGTCGCCATCCGCAATGTGCGGCGCAAGGCCATGGACGAACTCGGCCGCATCCAGAAGGACGGCGAGGCGGGCGAGGACGAGGTCTCGCGCGCCGAGAAGGAACTGCAGAAGACGACCGACAAGTACGTGGCGCAGGTCGACGAGCTGGTGAAGCACAAAGAAGGCGAACTGCTCGAGGTCTAGTGCCTGCTGGAGCGCTGAGACGGCCGGTCTCCGGCCGGGGGTAGGGACGAACGGACGACAAGTTGAGCGACGGGACAATCGTGGCCGAAGAGATTGCCGCCACCGGCGAGAAGCCGGAGGAAGCCACCGTGCCGACCGCGGCCGCGGCGGGCACGGGTGCGGCCGGGTCGGACACCCATTCGGCCGGGCAGGGCGGCGAATCCGGCAATCACGGCGAATCTGGCAATGGTGTCGACTCGAACAATGACGTCTCGGGCCAGGGCGGCGAGCCCGACGCGGCGGGGCCGCCGAGCGCGCCCAAGTCGAAGGCGGGCCGCAATCTGCCGGCCGCGCTGGCGGTCGGATTCGGGCTGGGGTTGTCCCTCATCGCGATTCTGCTGTGGGCGCCCAAGGTGCTCGTCGGCGTGATCGCGGTCGCGGTCGCGGTGGCCACCTGGGAGGTGACCAAGCGGCTGCGCGAGGCCGATGTGCTGGTGCCGCGGATTCCGCTGCTGGTCGGCGGGCAGGCGGTGATCTGGCTGGCCTGGCCGATCGGGCCGCAGGGCGTGCTGGGCGCGTTCGGGGCGACGGCGCTGACCCTGATGGTGTGGCGGCTGTTCGACCACGGCTTGACGGCGACGCCGCGAAACTACCTGCGCGACACCGCCATTTCGGTTTTCACCCTGATCTGGATTCCGCTGCTGGCGTCGTTCGCGGTGCTCATGCTGTCCGAGGACGACGGCAATCTGCGGGTGCTGACCTTCATGATCCTGGTGGTCTGCTCCGACGTGGGCGGGTACGTGGCCGGGGTGCTGTTCGGCAAGCATCCGATGGTGCCGCACATCAGCCCGAAGAAGTCCTGGGAGGGCTTCGCCGGGTCGCTGGTGTTCTGCGTGATCGGCGGTCTGCTGACGGTGACGCTGCTGCTGCAGGCGAATTCGATGATCGGCGTGCTGCTGGGCGCGGGCCTGGTGCTCGTGGCGACCAGCGGTGATCTGATCGAATCGCAGATCAAGCGGGAGTTGGGCATCAAGGACATGGGTACTCTGCTGCCCGGACACGGCGGCATCATGGATCGACTGGACTCCATGCTGCCGTCCGCGTTCGTGGCCTGGCTGGTGCTGACCGCATTGCTGTGACGAGAAGCCCGGGGCTGAGCCCCCGGGCTTCTTACTTTCGCTTGGCGGCCCGTCGCAATTGGAAGATGCGGTAGCCGCCGACGAGCGCTGTGACCAGCGCGCCCGCGATCACCGACAGCAGTATCAGCACGCCCAGGGGCAGATTCCAATCCCAGGCGAAGACGGTCACATTGACCTGTTCGAGGTTCTGCAGGATGAAGACCAGCAGCGCGATGCCGATCAGGGCCGCGACGACCAGTCCGATCCAGGCATAACCGGCGCGGGTTTTGAGCACGCCCTGACCCTTGTGCTTCGAACTGCCCTGGCTCGGGGTCGGGTCTGCTCCCGATGCGGGCACGGCGGTAGTCATAGCTCGATCATTGCCGATTGCTATGACGGAAGCTCGGATATCGGGTCGTCGGCCTGTTCCGCGTCGTCGAGCCTGGCCAACGCGTCGTCGAGTTCCCGGCCGATGTCGTCGAGCCCGGCGATCAGCTGGTCGAGGTGCTGGTTCACCTCGGCGAACTCGTCGACGAGGTCGAACTCCGCGGACATCGCGCGCAGCATGGCCCGCTGCTCCTCGAGCTCCTCCAACTGTGGATCCGGTTCGGTCACGGGGAGAGGGTACCGCCGTGCCCCCGAATCCGGCCGTAACCGGGAAAACGCCGGTACGTACACTGGACGGGTTATGACGACTCCCTTGCCCCTCGTTTTCGATGCCCCGCGTCGCGGCATGCCGCCCCGGCATCTCGCCGACCTCGATGCGCAGGAGCGCAAGGCGGTGGTCGAGGAGCTCGGGCTGCCGAAGTTCCGGGCCGATCAGATCGCCCGGCAGTACTACGGCCGGTTGGTGGCCGATCCGGACAAGATGACCGATCTGCCGGAGGCGATGCGCGCCAAGGTCGCCGAGGCGCTGTTCCCGCGGTTGCTCACCGAGATCCGCCACATCGAATGCGATGACGGCACCACCCGCAAGTCGCTGTGGAAGGCGAACGACGGGACGCTGCTCGAGTCGGTGCTCATGCGCTATCCGGACCGCAACACGCTCTGCATCTCCTCGCAGGCCGGTTGCGGCATGGCGTGCCCCTTCTGCGCTACCGGTCAGGGCGGCCTCAACCGCAACCTGTCCACCGCCGAGATCGTCGACCAGGTGCGCGCCGCCGCGGCCGCGCTGCGTGACGGCGAGGTCGCGGGTGGTCCGGGCCGCCTGTCCAACATCGTGTTCATGGGCATGGGCGAGCCGCTGGCCAACTACAAGCGCGTGGTGAACGCCGTGCGCCGCATCACTTCTCCGTCGCCGGAGGGGTTCGGCATCTCCCAGCGGTCGGTCACCGTGTCGACCGTCGGCCTGGCTCCCGCCATCCGCAAACTGGCCGACGAGAACATGTCGGTGAGACTCGCTGTCTCCCTGCACACTCCGGACGACGAACTCCGAGACACCTTGGTACCGGTCAACAATCGCTGGCCCGTCGCCGAAGTCCTCGACGCCGCACGCTATTACGCCGACAAGTCCGGCCGCCGCGTCTCCATCGAATACGCGCTGATCCGCGACATCAACGACCACCCCTGGCGCGCCGACATGCTCGGCAAAAAGCTCCACAAGGCCCTGGGCCCCCTGGTCCACGTCAACCTCATCCCCCTCAACCCCACCCCCGGCAGCAAGTGGGACGCCAGCCCCAAACCGGTCCAGGACGAATTCGTCCGCCGCGTCCAGGCCCAGGGCGTCACCTGCACCGTCCGCGACACCCGAGGCCAGGAAATCGCCGCCGCCTGCGGCCAGCTCGCCGCCGAGGGCTAGATACCGCGTTTGCCCGTATGCTCCGGCAAATGCACCGCCGAGGGGAGCGACAGTGAGCTATCCAGAACCGCAGCCGAATCAAGATCCGGCGCAACAGTCCTATTGGGATCCGGCCGCGCAGCAGTCCTACCCGCACCCGTATCCGCCCGCGCCACAGCCGTATCCGGCAGTGTCGCAGCCGTATTCGGCCGCGCCCGAGCCGTACCCGGCCGTGTCGCAGCCATACCCGGCCGCGCCCGGGCAGCAGCCGTATCAGGATCCCGGCGTGTATCAGCCGTTTCCGGGGATGGCGCCGTATCCCGGTGGACCGGTACCGGGGGCGTCGAAGCCGCCGCAGCCGGTCATGAACGCCTTCTATCTCATGCTGGCCGGTGCCGTGCTGACGCTGATCAGCACGCTGTACGGCTTCACCCAGCTGTCGACGATCCGGGACAAGGCCTCCGAGAGTTCGAACGGCGCCCTGACCGAGAGTGATATCGACACGATCGCAAACGTCTCGTTCGGTGTCGGCGTCGCAATGTCCCTGATTTCCATCGGCCTCTGGATCTGGATGGCGTTCATGACCCGGGCCGGCAAGAACTGGGCCCGGATCACGAGCACCGTATTCTTCGGCCTCTACTCCCTCTCCACGCTGATCGGCCTGATCGGCCTGTTCCTACCCAGAGTCGACACCGCGGTGATCTCAACCGTTTTCGGCCTACTGACCTGGTCCGTCGGCCTCGGCGCAGTGATCCTGCTGTGGAACAAACAGGCGCGCCCCTACTTCCGCCCGGCCCCCGCCTACCCGTCGTACCCCGGCCAATACCCGAGCCAGCACAGCTGACACTCTCAGCCTCGCCTGATTCACCGACGGCTGTCACGTTCGCGACCCCTCGATTGTCCAATGGCAATAAGCAATCGAGGAGGTTGTCATGAATATCGCTTTATGGATCGGGCAGATTGTGTTGGCTGTTGTGTTTGCCGTGTCGGGGTCGGCCAAATCGACGCTGTCGCGGGAACGGCTGGTTGAGTTGGGGCAGACCGGGGTTGGGTTGTATCCACGCGCTGTTGTCAAGGTGACCGCGGGATGTGAGTTGCTCGGTGTCGTCGGGATTATCGTGCCGTGGTGGACCGGGATCGCGCCGGTGCTGACGCCTTTGGCCGCAGTGGGATTCGCGGTGGTGATGGTTGGCGCGATTATTGCGCACGTGCGGCTGCGGGAGCCGAAGAACATCGCCATCACCTCGACGATCCTGGTCATCGCCGTCCTGGTTGCCATCGGCCGGTTCGCGGGATTGTGATGTGGGACCGCTGCCGCCGGAGAGGCGAATTCATTCTCTGCCCGGTCGGTGTCAGGCCACCGGTCGGAGTTCTCGACGCCGTTCGGCGATGAAGGTTGCCAAGTGACGAGTCGTCTTCTCGTCGAAGCCGATTGTGGCGGCTCGATCGGGCCAGGGTTCGGATGCCTCGGTGATTCGGGTCAGGCTGCGGTTGATGGCTCGCTTCGTGACTCCGAGGCGGGTTGCTGCTTCTACCCACCAGCGGTAGGCAAGTTTTCCGTCGCGTCCGTAGAGCGGCAATGCCATCGGGTCGTTCCAGCTCAGGTACGGCTGTGTGGTGAGCAGGTCGTAGGCCGGGGTGACCTCCCAGATGGTGTCGGGGTTCTGGCGAATCGAGAGGTTCTTGCCGTGCAGGTCGCCGTTGCCGATGAGGTAGCTGAATGCCGCGATTTCGAGCATCTGCAGAACGGCGAGCGGGTGAGAGCCGCGGCCTGCCGTGACGGCGTCGGCGAGTGATTGGATGGCTTCCTGCAACGCGATTCGATATTTCGCGGCTGGATAGCGTCCGAGGACCTGGCAGGCGTCCTCTTGTGCCAAGCGGCGAATCTTGCCGTCCTCGCTGACTCGATCGAACCGGTCGATGAACAGTGCGGTTCGGCCGTTCTTATCGGTGGCGAGATGGTGATCGGGCACCCGGATACCGCATGCAGCGGCCATGTCGAGGAAAAAGTTCTCGTTCTCGACCAGTAGGGGGTACTCGGGAGGATTGAGTTTGAGTATTGCCGGACCGCGTGTCGAGGAGACGGGTGTCGAGATCATCTGCGCGGATACCTTGACCTGAATACCGGGCAGCGCGGTGCGGTCCAGTTCATCGACCTCGGTGGAGGTCGCGCGGGAGAACAGCGTGGTGAAATCGACACCGGATGTGGCGGTTTGGTCGAACAGCGGCGCCGGGTCGGCGGGAATCGCTCCGGCAGGCAGGATTTGAACATCGCCGATGGTGTCAGCGCCCACGGCGAGGAGGATGCTGAGATGGTCGTCCTCGCTCGTCCGTACGGCGCGGGTAATGGCTGACAGGCGCAGACCTTCGGGGAGCAGACCGGCGAAGAACGGCGGGACCGATCCCGCCGTTGCCCTGAATGCCCCGGCCCGCTTCGGCAGGGTGAACGCGACGGGGGGTGCCGTAGTGTCGGCGAGATATGGCTCGGCGTAGGTGAATTCGACATCGTCTCGTTTGCGGCGCAGGTGTCCGGCGAGACGGCCGGCCTTGTATACGTCGACTTCGTCGATGGTTCGAAGCTGTGCGAGGTCATGCGGCGTGGTCACAGGTGGCCGACCTCCGTCGCCCACAAGGTGGCGGTGCCGTCGTTCAGCGCGCGCGCGTCCGCGTGCGGCATGCTGACGAGGCTCAATCCGAGGGCATCCAGGATTCGCAACGTAATCGCGAGGGTCGGGGACGACTGTCCTGACTCCACGGTGCGCACCGACGAGACACCTACATCCGCCAGATCGGCGAGATCGAGCTGAGTAAGGCCGAGGGTCTGTCGCCGTTGTTCGACATAAGCCCCGAAGGATGCGAGGGGACCTCTCTCGTTTCGTGATCGCTTCCGCGGTTTCGGACGCGTCACCTGGCCTCCTATCGTTGCTATGGCAGCGCTAACGGGCATCATTGGTCGCGATGGCCGGAACTGTGCAATCTTCCCACGCTTAACACTGCGATGGCAACGATAAGATGCGGATGTGGGGTGTCGGGTGGCCTATTGAGCGTCTATCGTTGTTATGGCAGTGATAATGATGCTATCGCGTGCCGACGGACCTCCTCCTGTGAGTTGATTTGCGGAGTGTGAGGGGGTGGGTCTGGGAAAGTTGGTTGATGGGATCGATCGCTGTCGCTCCGCGTCGGATGCCCTTGCTCGGGCATGTGGGTTCGCTGGTGCGTGATCCGCTGGAGTTTTTGAGATCGCTGCCTGCGCACGGGGATCTGGTGCGGATCGGGCTGGGGCCGGTGAGTGCGGTGGCGGTTTGTGATCCGGAGTTGACCAGGGAACTGCTGCGGCGGGATCGGGTTTTCGACAAGGGTGGGGCGTTGTTGGATCGGGTACGGGAGGTGTTGGGGGAGGGGTTGGTGACTTGCCCGTATTCGGTGCATCGGCGGCATCGGCGGTTGTTGCAGCCGTTGTTTCAGGCGGGGCGGACTGCGGAATACGCCGAGGTTATGAGTCGGCGGATCGGGGAGACGGTCGAATCCTGGTGGGATGGGCGGGTTCTCGATGTGAAGGGGGAGATGCATGCGCTGACGTCGGGGGTGACGGCGGCTGCGTTGTTCACGCATTCGGTGCCGGGGGTGCGGTTGGCGCGGATGTTGAGCGATCTCGATCGGGTGGTGGCGGCGTTGATGGTGCGGACGGTGATGCCCGCCGCGCTGTTGCGGTTGCCGACGCCGGGGAATCGGGGGTACGAGCGGGCGATTACGAATCTTCGGAACGCGCTTGCCGAGATCATCAGTGCGCGGCGTTCCGCTGGGGTCGACGGGGGAGATCTGTTGTCGGCGTTGATTTCCGCGCGGGATACGAGTGGGGAGGGGTTCAGCGATCAGGAGATCAGTGATCATGTCATCACGTTCTTCGTCGCGGGGACCGAAACCACGGGGACCGCGTTGGCGTGGGCGCTGTATCTGCTCGACCGGCATCCGGAAATTGCGGATCGGCTTTACGCCGAAGTCGATTCAGTACTGGGTGGTCGGTCCGCGCGCTACGAAGACCTGCCGCTTCTGCCGCTCACCAGGCGGGTCATCATCGAGACCCTGCGTGTGCGCCCGCCGGTCTGGTTCGTCACCCGGACCGTCAGCGAGGACACCGAACTCGGCGGCCACGCGCTCGCCGCCGGAACCACGGTGCTGTACAGCGCTTTCACGATCCAGCACCGCGCCGACCTCTACCCGGACCCCGATCGTTTCGACCCGGACCGCTGGCTGGAGTCCAAACCCGCGTCCCGCGGCGGCTTTCTGGCCTTCGCCGACGGCGCGCGCAAATGCATCGGGGAGGACTTCGCGATGACGGAGATGACGCTGGCGCTGGCCAGCATCGCCTCCCGTTGGCGGCTGAAGACCCTGCCCGGCAGCGATGCCCGCCCGGCCCGGTCCGCGACACTGCAGCCCCGGCACCTGCGCATGCGCGTCACCGCGGTGACGCCCGCCGGGCCGAGCCTCACGCGGCCGGAAGCCGAGAATATCGACCGGACTTCATGATCCAGTCGATATGACCGCTGACCCAGTCGCAGACCCCACGGCTGAAATCGGCGGCCGGACTCTCCGGATCCGCGGCGAAGTGCGCCGATGCGTCGAGCAGCGTCCGCATTCGGGTGTCGCGGAATTCCACGACGCACCGAACCGCCGCGGCCAGGTCGGGAGCGCCGTGCTGGGCCGCCGCGGTCACGCCGTTGATGGGGAATTCCTCGTCGGGCCCGCTCTCCCGGGCATACGACAGCAGATCATTGTCGAGATCGGCGAGATCGGCGGCGGCCTGGACCAATTCGTTCATCCGGGCACCGCACATCACCTCGGCCGACACCTCGCGGCCCAGGCTGATATCGGTCAGCATGAGGCAGGCGACATTCGCCCCGCCGAGCCTGCGCATATGCGCGTACGAGGTCAGCGGCGGCAGCGATCTGGCCTGCCGCCGCCCCGCCTCCCACAGTTTGGTGAGCAGATACCGCTCGGTGTCCGCCGCCCACCGCTGGCGCTGCACCGGCGAGCCCATGGCCCCGACCCTCCCGTGCAGATCACGCAGCGCCCGCCGCACCGGAAGTTCCTGTGAATTCCCCGATTCCGGCGCCTCCAGCACCTCGATCAGCTCCCCGATCACCGCACTGAACTCGACCGGATCACTCCCGATCCGATTCCCATCGCAGTACAGATCGTCGAAAGCGAACAGCCACGTAATGAAATCCGTCGCCAGCTGCGTCCCCTCCCGCGTCCCGCGCGGATAGGTGTATGCCCCCAAAGCCCCTGGCGCACCGGCCCAGAACTCCTCGACCCGCCCCGGCGGCATCACCCCGTGCCCGTCGAGCCACGCCCGGCTGTCCGCCTCGATGGCCTCGCGCAGGGGATGCACCGACCCCCGCAACGGACACCACAGTTCCTGATCGCCGACAGTCGTCATGACAGACTCCCCGTAATTCCGGACGGGCGGTCGGGAACCCGTCGCATCCATGATCCCCGGTCGACACCCCCGCGAGAGCGGAATCCCGCCGCCATTTTCCCGCCTCGATCTTGGAGAACCCTTCGCACACTTGACGATTCGCCGAGCGCCGGACGGCGCGGGACACGTCTGGCAAGCTGGGACAGCATGGGATCGATTGCGGGGGTCCCGGAGGATTCGTTCGGGGAGCGGCTGCGCCAGTGGCGCCGAATTCGGCATGTCAGCCAGGTGGAATTGGCTGCGCTGGTGGGAATCAGCGCACGACAGCTGTCACTACTGGAGACGGGGCGGACCGAGCCGGAGCGAGACCTGGTCCTGCGCATGACCGATGTCCTGGACCTGGGCCTACCCGACCGCAACCAGCTTTTGCGCGCCGCCGGCTTCCCCTCGGCGTATCCCGATGTCCCGGTGCATGATCCGCGCTGGCAGCCCTTCACCACCGTCATCGACCGCCTGCTGCGCGCCCACGAACCCTTCCCGGCGCTGGTCGTCGACGCCTACGGCACCGTCGTCGCGACCAATCGCGGCTGCAAGGCCCTGTTCGGCCAGGATCCCGTGGGCACCAACATGATCGACCGCTACATCGCCGACAGCGCGGCCCCCACCCCTGACGTCGACTGGCTCCACGTGGCCTGCGGCACCCGCACCCGCCTGCAGGGTTGACCTTGGAACATCAGGACGAGATCGGATGGTTGATCACCACTATGCCGGATCAGATCCGAGGTGGCCGTCGCTCTGGTGGCTTGCCGTCGCCGCGAACCGGGCCGACGCGGTAGATGCGAGTCAAGTAAGAACAGTCGATCGGCATCTCACTGAGGACGGTCTTGGCGACGGCTAACATGGATCCAAATCAGCTCCGTACCTGCACCGATCGATGTCGCCGACCCGGCGGGATGGTCAATACCGTCATTCAGCTTGGCGTCTGCCGACATCACTTTGAACCAAAGGCTGCGCTTAGGCCAGCCTGAAGTATGTTGCCTGGCAAGATGTTCCATGAAAAACTCGTGATTAACGTTGATGGACAGGGGGAAGGTGTAATGGACGCTACGCAATCGGCAGTGGTCGCAGCAGTGGTGACCGCGCTGGGTAAGACGATAGGGACCGATACATGGGACGCCTTTAAGAAGCTGTTGAGCCGGATCCTTGGGCAGGGCGACCCCGAAGACGAAGCCCGCGAGGAGGCGCAGCTCGACCGCGACGCCGCCCGGTTGGAAGATGCACGCGAATCCGGCGACGAGGCGTGGGCGTCACGACTAGATTCCAAATGGTCTGTTCGCTTGCATGAATTGTTGGCCGATCACCCGGAGTCTCTTGACTCGCTTCGGGCACTGATTGAAGGCGGCGCGGGTCCGAAAGTACCCACGAGTAGCCAAGTGGTGAAAATTAAGAACAGCGCGTCAGGCGGAAGTCGCATCACCTCGACTGGCATTGGCAACGCATCTGCAACATATCGGGACTGAGAGTTGTCAGATTTTGCCGATTCGGCAGTGCTGTCGTCCGCACTGGGCGACCGTGGACATACAGTCATTGCCAGCGACCATTCGAACGCCGTAGTTGCCTTCCAGGGCAATGCTTCAGCCTTCCATGACCAGAGCGAACATCACTATTATGGGCAGCTGAGCATCGAGCCGATCGCTGAATCGCAGCTCCGCTCGGCCAATGCATTTTTCGTCGATACCGGGCCATCTTTGAGCGCCTGCCGCAACCTTTTTGAAAAACACATAACGGTCGTATCGGGCAAACCGCGCACCGGCCGTATGACAGCGGCGCTCAGTTTGCTACACGAGGCGCGGGAGCTGGCGAACCGCGAAGGACGTCCCCTCGGTGATGTAAGTCGGCTACATCCAACGTGGCTCCGCCCCGACGTCCACTGGTTACCGCTCCGCCACCAGCACGGTTACCTTCTGGATCTGTCTAGAACCTGGGACGCACGCGATGCCGAGATTGGCGAGGATAGTCGACCATCGGCCCGTTTCGGCGAAGACCTGATTCGGTTGTCGGCAGAGATGAAGCGCCGTGGATCGTTCCTCGTAATTATCACAACACCTGAGATTTGGATTCATTGTGCAGGAACAGCGAAGGATGTCACCTTCGATTGGGAAAAACCGGAGCCGCAACGAATCGTAATTGCATGCTTGAACCGACGATTCCCAATGGCCGAGCGGGTTGATTGGCAAGCCGACGAATCGGTGAATTCGATTCTTGAACGGTCCGATTTGGCGCCTGCTGATGCGGTTCGGCTCGCACAGGCCATCGCGCGCGTTGGGAATGCCGACGGATTCGCAAATCTCACCGACGCTCTCGATGAGTTCTGGGGATGGCGCAATTATCTTGAAGCGTGGTTTCACAAGAACGAGGACGTGTCCTCGCGTGCCTACCTTATTGCTGCGGCTGTGCTAGATGGAGCGTTCGATCATGAAATCGTGCACGCGGGTGATTTGCTAGCCGATGCGTGCTCTCAGCAGCCGGAAGTTTTCGGCCCGCTCGCTGGACCAGACATTAGCGCGAAGCTTTCCAGCACTGGCGCACAGATAGATCAGGACCGGCGCGTATCACTCACAAAAGCTCGGCCCCGGCTCGATATAGCGATCTTAGATCATATCTGGCGAGAGCGGCCGTCACTGCGCGAACCACTACTGGCATGGCTGGTTGATCTGGGGACCAGCAAGAAGGCTCCGTCCAATAGAAGGCAGAGGATTGCTGCCGTGCTCGCAGGATTTGCGGTTCGGCTACACAATCCAAACCAGCTTTTCGATTTCCTACGCACCGAAGCGGTCCGCAGCCCTAGGCACCTCGAGCTTGCGGTACTAGTGCTTGACGCCGTGGTGCTTGATTCGGATATCGGAGTCGGAGTGCGGCGGCGGCTCTACTTCTGGGCCAATAACCAGGATCCGGTCCGATTGGCGCTGACGGTGGGTGTATGTGAACGACGACTGGCCGTCGAGCGTACCGATCTTGCGTTGACGAGGCTGACGCGAGTGCTCGCGAAAACCGGCGCCCCACGCGAAATCTTGCAAGCAGCGAATCGCGCAATCGCAGGGCTAGTCAACAGCGTCGATTCCACGGCTAGGTTTGTAGAATCCGTAGCACGACTTTTAAAGAACAATGCTTCCGCTGGAGCGAAAACATTCATCGAACTGGCGCGACTGGATGGGCCCAACGTCGTGCCGGTCCTGCTTGAGGCAGCGCAGGTCGACAACAAGGTAAAGGATCTGATCGCAAATCTGTGGCGCCAGACCTACGACGTGCTGGATGTGGCTGGTTGTGCTCCAGTCATGTGCTCTTGGTTCGCCGCGAGTGGTGATCTACTACCAGGAGATATCGTCTTCGACGTTTGTATGCCAACCATTCGGGCGACGGCAAACCACGCCTTACACGCGAAGGTCGTCTCGGCCGCCTCCGATGCCGTTGGTGAAAGAATCATGGATATTCTAGCGGATGACTTCAAAAAATCTGTGCAGGTGACTAATTCGTGATACTACGTCGCACCTCATCACTCTCCAGTAGAACGAAAAACGGTCATAGCACGACGATCAGTGTGTCAAGCGCTATCCCTGGTGCCGACTTTGTTGTCGATCTGCATCCGGAGTGGGTGTACCGCGAGAGCGAAACCGGTGATGGGGGACGAGATAAGCAAGCCTTTTGGATTGCTTGCGATCGTCTGCGTTGGGTCACTGAACGCGCAGCATCTTCACGAATGGTGACACAATGTTCCGCCGCTGAGATCGCGATCAATCATGAGCTTGCTCATCGTGTAACTGTGCAGGAGCCTTTTGAGCTTGCTGTCGGAGGATGGGTTCGGCTAGCCCCGGCCGCTGAGAGCGAGTTGATCACCTCCGAGTACCTGTCCGCAATCCGGGCCGAGCGAAAGCGGCAGGCTCAGGCAGTTGTGCGTCTGGATCATCTGCGGACGGTGTTTGAGAGCAAGGAGCATGCCTGGCTTTGGTGGATTGACCAGCCATCAGAGAAGTTGGAAGCCTTGTCCGAGGACGAATTCAAAATGCTCGTGTCAAATATCGACGATGCGCGCAATGAACATCGCCGAGCTGAGACCCTCGCCGCGCAGGATTCTTTCGTTCGCATCATTGGCGATCTCTTCACTGACACCGAACCGGACGAGCGTGAATATGTGATTAGAATGTTCGGAAAGTTCCTGGGCGCATTCGAAAAGCCCACACTGGTCGACCGGCTTGAGAACCTGATGGCTGGCTCTGCTCCGCCCGAGGCCGAAAACCCGGATAACGGAGAACCGCAGGGCTGACCAAAGGTGCTTACGGCGCGCCGCGCAATCGCGACCACTGTAGCCACCCGTGGTTCATCACCAGACCGGACGTAAGTCCAGGCCATGATTCGAAATCCGAGGCATTCATCATGCAAGCTATAGGAATTCGGCATTGATAGCTCACCCAGCCGCTTCTCCGGCCCTCGAATCTAACAGCTGCATTGGCGAGGTCTGCATCGGCCGGTTCAGGCTCAGCTGGCACAATAGTCTCTCGCTGCGGTCGGTCGGTTTCGGAAAGAATCAACGGGCGACCCCGTAATTCGCAGAACTTGGTGGCCGCTGGCAGCGTTGAAGTTCATAATGTCGCGCACGCGGGGTACGGGATAGTCGGCCCGAGGTGCGAAGTTGCGGAAGGGCTGTGGGGCGAATGGGGGTCTGATCAGCGTTGTTGGCCATGAGCCCGAAGCGGAGTCGAAGTTGTAGGGAGGCAAGGCCATTGACGTGGGCTGCTGCGGCGGCGCGGTTGAGTATCGCGGTCGGGGATCTGCCGGAGTTGGGGCGGAGGTGGACCGTTGGGGAGGTGCTGCGGTTGCGGCGGGAGCGGCCTGAGTGGTTGACGGAGGCGAGGAGGAGGTTCGCGCGCGATCGGGAGGCTGCTGCGGAGAGGCGGCGGGAGGAGCTGGCGCAGATGCTGGATGAAGGTGGCTTCACTCGGCCCGACGATGGGGCGGAGGATCTGATCCCGTACACCGATCGGGCCTACATGTATTTGGTCATGACTCGGAATGTCCTTCATGACGAGGCGGAACGGGCGATCGAGGGGCGGTGGCCGTCGGTGGCCGCGGACGAGAGCGAGGATTGGTCTTGGTGAAGCCATTGGGGCGGCCTGAACGCGGTGATCGGCTTATGCTCGGGGTGGAAGGCTCGTTTTCGTATCGGGGTCGTTGTGGGGCATGTCGATCCGTTTTCTACGCGCCGCGATGTGACCTCCGGGTTCGCGGCGGAGCTCGAGGCGGCCGGGTTCGGGGGGCCGGTGGAGATCGGGCGGGGTGGGTTCGGGGTGGTTTATCGGGCGTTTCAGGCTGGGCTGGAGCGGACCGTCGCTATCAAGGTGTTGACGGCGGATCTGGAGTCCGAGGCGTTGGAGCGGTTCGTGCGGGAGCAGCTCGCCATGGGGAAGCTGAGCGGACATCCGAATATCGTGACCGTGTTCGAGGCGGGGTCCACGGATGCGGGCCGGCCGTTCATCGTGATGCCGTATCACTCGCAAGGGTCGCTGGATGCGCGGATTCAGCAGAAGGGGCCCGTCCCGTGGCAGGAGCTGCTGCATTTCGGGGTGAAGTTGTCGGGGGCGCTGGAGACGGCGCATCGGCGGGGGCTGCTGCATCGGGATGTGAAGCCGGGGAACATCCTGCTCACCGAGTACGGGGAGCCGCAGCTCGCGGACTTCGGGATCGCCCGGCTGGCAGGGGGTTTCGAGACGGCGGCGGGGACGGTGACCGGGTCGCCGGCGTATACCGCGCCGGAGGTGCTGCAGGGGCAGGCCCCGGACGTGACGGCCGATGTCTACGGTTTGGCGGCCACGCTGTTCTGCGCCGGAACCGGGCACGCGGTGTTCGAGCGGCGCAGCGGGGAGCAGCTGGTCGCGCAGTTCGTGCGGATCACCAAGCAGCCGATGCCGGATCTGGGTGATTCGGGGCTGCCGGAGGAGCTGACCGTGGTGATCGAATCCGCCATGGCGCGCGAGCGCGGGCACCGGCCGAAATCGGCGGCGGAATTCGGAATGGCCTTGCGCGAGATCCAGGAACGGCACGGGCTCAAGCCGGACGAGATGGCGATACCGCTGCCCACCGAGGACCTGCCCGCTGAGGAAACCGGGCAATGGGACGGCGTCACGGGATTCGACCGCGCCACATCCGGACGCAATACCACCGGCCGCACACCGAACCGCCGCCGCGGCCGCAACACCACCGCGACCCCGCCCGTCCCCGCGACCCGCCTGCGCCCGCCCACCCTCAGCCGCGCCCTGGTCGCCCGCCCGCGCCTGCTCGACGCCCTGCGCTCGGCCAGCGACCGCCGCCTCGCGGTCGTCCACGGCCCCACCGGTTTCGGCAAGACCACCCTCGCCGCACAGTGGTGCGCCGAGGTCACCGCGTCGGGCGGCTCGGTCGCCTGGCTGACCGTCGACAGCGAAGACGACAATGTGGTCTGGTTCCTCTCCCACCTGATCGAGGCCATTCGCGCGGCCCGCCCCGCCCTGGCCCGCGAACTTGGCGACCTGCTCGAGGAACACGGCGACGAGGCCGGGCGGTTCGTCCTGACCTCCCTCATCAACGACATCGACCGCCGCGGTGAGCAATTGACCGTCGTCATCGACGACTGGCACCGCGTCGCCGACCAGAACACCCAGGCCGCCCTGCGCTTCCTCATCGAGAGCTCCAGCCCCGTCCTGCGCATCCTGGTCACCAGCCGCCGCCAGACCGGCCTGCCCATGAGCTCCATGCGCGCCCGCGACGAACTGGTGGAAATCGACACCGCCGCACTGCGTTTCACCGCCGAGGAGGCCTACGCCCTGCTGGTCGAGCTGGGCGGCCTGGACCTGGACCGCGGCGATGTGGAGGACCTCACCGAATCCACCGGCGGCTGGGCGGCCGCGCTGCAGCTGGCAGCGCTGTCCATGCGCGGCAGCGAGGATCCGGGCATGCTGATCGGCCAGCTCACCGGCCGCCATCACGCCATCGGCGAATTCCTCGCCGAAAACGTCCTGGAGACACTGGAACCCGGCGTCCTCGACTTCATGGTCGCGACCTCGATCACCGAACGCACCTGCGGCGACCTGGCTTCCGCGCTCACCGGCGTCCCCAACGGGCAGGCCCTGCTCGAGCAGATCGAACAGCAGGACCTGTTCCTGCGCCGCCTCGACGGCGGCCAATGGTTCCAATACCACCAGCTGTTCCAGGATTTCCTGCGCCAGCGCCTCGAACACGGCCGCCCCGAGGACATCGACACCCTGCACCGCACCGCCTCGACCTGGTTCGCCGAGCACCGCCACGTGAGCGAGGCCGTCGACCACGCCCTGCTCGCCGGTGACGAGCAGCGGGCCGTGGTCATCGTGGAACGCGACGGCATGTCACTGCTCGAATACGGTCAGATGGCCAGCCTCATCGGCCTGGTGAACAAGCTGCCGCCCGCGGTCATCGAAACCCATCCGCGCCTGCAACTGGATCTGGCCTGGGCGAACATCCTGCTGCACCGGGCCGGACCCGCCGAACGCGCACTGCGACTGGCCGAATCGACCCTCGACACCGGCGAACTCGACGAGCGGGTGCGGGCCCGGCTGCGCGCCGAGGCGGGCGTGGTGCACGCGGTCGTCACCGTGCGCGCGGACGTGCTGACCGGCGTGGAGGATTGGCTCGCACCGTGTTTCGAGCTGGCCGACGAACTCTCGCCCTATGTCGTGGCCATCGGCGCGAATGTGGCCAGCTTCGCCGCGGGCTACCGCTACGACTTCGACGAGGCGGTCCGCATCCAGGAGTGGTCCGCGCCCTACATGCGCCAGAACAAGGGCTTCTACAACAACATTCACGGCCTGTGCTTCCTCGGCCTGGCCGCCAGCCTGCAACTCGACATCGCCCGCGCCGAGCAGTACTTCCGGGCCGCCATGAAGATCGCCAAGCAATCCGGCGGCAGCCACTCCTACGGTGCGCGGCTGGCCGGTTCCCTGCTGGGTGAACTGCTCTACGAGCGCGGCGAGGTCGCCGAGGCCGAACGGCTGCTCGACGAGGGCTACAAGCTGGGCCCCGATGCCGGGGTCGTCGACTTCAAACTCGCCCGCTACGTGGTCGGCGCACGCGTGAAGGCGCTGCGCGGCGACAGATCGGCCGCCATCCGCCGACTGAACGAGGGTGCGCGCGTGGCCATCTCGATGTCGCTGCCGCGCCTGCGCGCCGAGGTCGAGAACGAGCGCCTACGCCTGGGGCTGCCGCCGCATCCGGAATTCGGGCCGCTCCCGGTCGTCGACTACCACAACCGCCGCGAGCCCACCGATCCGATCGACGAATTCACCGTCCTCTACGAGGAATTCACCGCCATCCGCCTGCTGCTGGCCGAATCCACCACCGAGAGCCTCGAACTCGCGCGCACCTGGGCGCAGGAATGGGTCGATCGCCTTGAGGCCGTGCATCGCCCGCGTGAACTCCTCAAGGCCCGCCGTCTGCTCGTGGCCTGCCTGGCCGCCGCCGGGCACATCGAGGAGGCCAAGGCGCTGCTGGCGACCGTGACCGCCCAATGCGCCGAACACGGTTCGGTCCGCTACATCCTCGACGGCGGCCCCTACGTCGTGGCGACCCTGGCCGCGCTGCACGCCGACCAGCTCGCGGGCCGCTGGCACCCCGAATGGCCGGAGGTTCCCCCGGCCTTTCTGCGGGCGCTCGTCGACGCCCATGCGGCCCAGACGATCTGAGCGGTCGGCCGGGCAGAGCGGCTCAGTTCGGCAGGGCTGCCGAAACGAATCCCAGCGCAATCGATATCGCCGACAGCGACCCGGTGCCGAACGCCGCCGCCAGCGCGAACCCGATGAGCACATCCTCCGCGGTCGCCTCCGGCGGTTCGACAGTCTTCCCGAGCGCCCTGATCTCGGTCGCCGTCTGCCACACCACCTCGATCGTTCCGTCGGCGCGCGCGGTGAATTCGCCGAACTCCCGCTCGACCTCCTTCGGCCGACCGTCGATGAACAGGCACGTATCAATGGATTTCGGCCGCAGACTCACCACCCGCCCGTCGATCTCGGCGGCGACCCGATAGCTCCGCCGGAACACCCGCCCGCTGCCCGGCCGCACCGCCATCGCCCGGTCGTTCACCCGCGCGCTGAGGCACCCCGCCGCCCGCGTACCGATCGGCACGCTCTTGCGGGTCCGCGCCCCGAGGCGCTCGATCGTCACCACCGGTGAATCCCCGCTCGCGAAGCGCACGGAACACCGATCGTCGGTCAGCGTGACCACGACCTCACCGAAAAGCCCACTGTCGGAAGTCGTTTCGGAAACCTCGAGCACAGCTCATCCACCCCTCGCCTGCCGGTCGAACGGCACCGTCCGACACTCTTCCAACGTACGGAGAGACGTTTCCGTTCGGCAGACCCGGATTGCGCGGGCGCGGTGGGAGGCCGGATCGACCCGCCCGAACATCTGAAATGAATATGTGTCTGAAAATGCTGCGAAATCGGCGGTTCGCGGCGAGAATTAGCTGTGACTGTGCTGCGGGTCGAGCCTCTGCCGCACTGGAACGAAAGCGTGTCGGCGACAGAGGGATTGGATCATGAACAGGCTGGCGACCTCGTGCGCGGCGATCCTGGGCGCGGTGACGGTCATGGTCGGAAGCACGGCGGTCGAGGCGGGCGCGCGACCGGTCGCGGCCGCGGACTGCACCCCGTTCACGGCGATTCTCGCGCCGGGCACCTGGGAGACGCGCCCCGACGCGGATCCGAGCGTGCCGGTCGGAATGCTCCGCCCGATCGGTGACGGTCTGCAGCGGCAGTTCGGCGCCGACATCACCGTGCTGTACGCCCCATACGCCGCGAGTGCTTTCGACCAGGGCCTGAGCTACGTGCAGTCCCTGAGCACCCTCGAAGCCGAACTGGGCAAGATGACGCGCGGGCTGTGCGCCTCGACGCGGGTCATCCTCGCCGGGTACAGCCAGGGCGCGGACGGCATGGGCGATGTCGCCACCGAGATCGGCAACGGCGAAGGCCCGATCCCCGCCGATCGGGTGGTCGCCGTCGGCCTGCTGGCCGATCCGCACCGCGATCCGAACACCACGCTCTCCCTGGGCGATCCGCAACCCGGCCACGGCATCGCCGGAACCCGCGGGCACGACTTCGGCGCGCTGACCGACCGGGTGCGCACGCTGTGCGCGGCGGGTGACCTGTACTGCTCGCTCAATGCCACCGCCTCGCCGTTCCTGGCCGCGCTCGGCCGCGTCCTCAGCGGTGACGGCGGGGCGATCTCCGCCCTGATCCCCCCGGGCACCGACCCGAACACCTTGCTCGCGCAGGCCGTGAAGGTGGGTGCGGGCTGGACGGCGACCGCGACGCAACTGCCCACGATCCTGCGCGACCTCACCGGCCTGCCCGGGCTGATCCAATCCGGGGATCTCACCGCGGCACATCAGATCGCGAGCGATCTGAACGTCGCCCTGACCCCGATGGTTCACGCCGTCGCGGGCGTCGACCTGCCGCTCATCGGCGCGGTCATCCGCGCCGCCGGAACCATCGACCCCTCGGGCTGGACCGCCGCCGCCAGCGTCATCGGTGACGCCCTGGCCCAGGTCGACATCCTGCGCATCGCCGCCGACGTCGGTCAGATCGAGGAAACCCTCTGGCGCGCAGTCGAATACCTCACGAACAACAATGCGCGCGCGGCCGCCACCGAGGTCGCGACGCTCGCCCCGACCGGACTCGACCTGGTCGGATCGGTGGTCGGCCCGTTCACCGCCGCCGTCCGGGGTGATTTGCGCGTGGCCGCGCAGACCTTGCTCAGCGCGGGCGGTGTCGACTCCATCAACTCGCTGTTGGAGCTGAGCCGCCAGGGTGTCGACATGGCCGCCTTCTACGCCTCTAACGCCCACGTCGACTACGGCGACGATGTCCAGATCCTGCTGAACTTCCTGGGCTCCCAGGCCGTTTCCTAGCCAACCGGTACGCTTCACCGGCCCCCGCTAGGGTTGGGGCCGCTGGATGTGGAGCTAGACGGGAATTACGGGTTGTGACTGAGGTTCTGCACGAGGCGCACGAGCGGGCCAGCTGGGCGGAGTTGTTCTTCGATCTGGTGCTGGTGTTCGCGGTGACGCAGGCGGCGCACGTGGCGTTCGCGGGGGAGAGTTGGGGCGCGGTCGGCCAGACGGTGCTGGTGCTGGCGATCATGTGGTGGTCGTGGGTGGGCACCACGCTGGCCGTGCACGGGGTCGAGGACTCCAACGGGCAGCGGATCTTCCTGTTCGCCTGCGGGCTGTGCATGTTCGTCATGGCGATCACCGCGCCGCACGCGTTCGCCGGTCACGCGCAACCGGTGGTGCTGGCCGTCGCGCATCTGGTATTGCGGCTGCTGCTGTGGTGGGAGATGCAGCGCAAGCGGGCGTTCTCGCAGGCGGGGACGTTCGGGAGCTGGGTCAATCCGTTCACGGTGTCGGTGGTGGCGGCGCTGATTCTGGTGGTGGCCACCCTGGTCCCCGAGGGCGCGCCGCGCGATGGGCTGTGGATCTTCGCGGTGGCCTTGATGTTCGGCGGACCGGCGCTGCTGGCGCGCCGGCTCGAGACCGTGCAGTTCGGGGCGACGCATCTGCCCGAACGCTTCGCGCTGTTCGTCATCATCGCGCTCGGCGAGACCGTGGCGTCGGTGGGATCCCGGGCGGCGGAAGCGCATCTGGGCGTGACGTCGTGGATCGCGGTCGTGCTGATCTTCCTGCTCGGCTGTGCGCTGTGGTGGCTGTACTTCGCCTACGGGTTCTCCGCCGTCGAACATTCGTTGCGCACCAACCAGGTTCGCGGGCGGGTGGTGCGCGATGTGCTCAGCTACGGGCACATGCTGCTGGTCATCGGCCTGGTGCTGGTGGCGGTCGGGGCGAGCGCCATGGTCGAGCATCCGACCGCGACCGCGCACGGGGCGATCGGATACCTGCTGCCGCTGGGCGCCACGCTGTACGTGAGCACCTTCCTGTTCACCCGCTGGCGCATGTTCGGCGCGGCCACCGTGGGCAGGTTCGTCACCGCGGTCGTGCTGGGTGCGGTCACGGCGGCCGCGTCGCTGCTGCCGGAGATCGTGACGCTGGCCGCGGTCACCGCGATCGTGGCCGGGCTCAATGCCTATGAGTACTGGGTGGTTTCGTCGGGGCGGCCGATCCTGCTCATGCGCCGCACCCGGGCGGCCTGACGGATCCAGAAGTCTCCCAGCCGATCTCGCAGACTCAGCCGGACGGGTTCGGCGCCGAGCCAGTCGGTGAGATCGGTGATCACCGCGGGATCGACGTGATGCGGCTCGAGATAGTCGGCCGGAGTCGACGGGCCGGTGCCGGGGAAGAGCATGTGGTCCACCGCCGGGTGAACGCGGACGGTGACGTCCGCAACGCCCTCCAGCCCCGACTCCCACAGCGGGAGATCCTCATCGGCGGTGACCTGATAGTCGCGGCCGCCCTGCACCAGCAGGATCGGCCGGTGCAACGCGGCCGCGGTGGCGACCTGGTCGTAGTCGCGCAGGTCCAGCCAGTAGGAGGCGGGCCAGTTGAACAGCAGGTCCGAGGTGGGGGTTTCCGTTGACAGCGTGGGGCTTTCGGTGCGTTCGACCTGGCGGCGGGTGGATTCCAGGACCTCGGTGAGGTCCTCGCCGGGCTGCACCGCCGCGACATGCGCGAGGGCGCGCAGGATCGAGCGGGGGAGCGGAATCGTATCTCCGGCAAGGATTCCCACGCCCGCGATCGACGGGTCGGCGGCCGCGATGCGCGGGGCCGCCTTGCCGCCGCCGCTGTGGCCGACCACGTAGATCCGGGCCGGATCGACGCCGGGTTGCCGCTTCAGGATCTCGGCCGCGGCGAGCGCGTGCGGGACATACTCCTCGACCATGGTGAAACCCGGCGCGCTCTCGAATCCGCTGTGCGCGTACGTCAATTTGTCGAACCGCAGCACCGCGACACCGAGAGTGGCGAGTCCCCAGGCGAGATCCTTGAACGGCTTGTTCGGGCCCGTGGTGACGTCGCGGTCCACGGCACCGGAGGAGACCAGGACGACCGCGGGCCGCGCGCCCCGGCCCCTGGGCAGGGTCAGCGTGCCGGAAACCGCGGTGTCCCCGTCGCCGAGCGTGACCTCACGCTCCCTGAAGAGCCCCGGTATGGCGTAATCCGGTGGGGTCCAGCCGGATTCGGCGGGCCCCGCCAGCCGCAACCCGTGCAGTCGCCCGTCCGCGTCCACCGCCAGATACACCGTGATCCCGCCGCGTTCGGCGGTGACGGGCACGCTCACCTTCACCAGCTCGTCGTCCACCCGCTCGACGGCCGCGTTCCCGATCGCCCGCACCGCGCCGATCTTGGCGATCTCCCCGGTCCACCCGACCCGCACCGTCTCGGCCGACACCACGGCCGCCATCCGGGGCGCGAACAGTTCCGCGAGGTCGTCGAAGCGTTCGTCCCTCAGCATTTCCGCGACGGTGGTGGCCACGGTCGCGGAGTCGATGTCAACGGTCATGCCGTCGAACCTTTCTCAATAAGTGCAATCATTCTTACAATTGAGAACGGTAGCAGGGTGTGAGAAGGTTGGGTAGTGGAAACCTTCGAGCTGCTGGCGCATCCGGCGCGGCTGCGCATCGTGCACGCGCTGCGCGGGGATCGGACCCTGACCACCGGCGAACTGTGCGATCGCCTGCCCGACATCTCGAAGGCGACGGTGTACCGGCACGTCGACGCGCTCACCGCCGCGGGCATTCTGGAGGTCGCGGAGGAACGGCGGGTGCGCGGCGCGGTGGAGCGGCTCTACCGGCTGCGGCAGGACAAGGCCGCCATTCCCACCGAGGCGGCCGCCGAATTGTCCGGTGACGGATACCGTTCCGTGTTCGCCGTCGCCATGGCCGTGCTGATCGCCGAATTCAACGCCTACCTCGACGGTGAGAAGCCCGATCCCGCGGCGGATCTCGTCGGATTCCGGCAGCATGCGCTGTGGCTGAGCCGCGAGGAGCTCGAGCAGATGATCGCCGAATTGAGCGCGGTGATCGTGCCGCGACTGGCCAACCGGGCCGAGGCGGGGCGTGATCAATATCTGTTGAGCCCCATCATGTTTCCGATCGAACAACCTCGTTGAGACGGCGGGTCAGGTAGGCGCGTTCGGCGTCATTGGCGGCGAGTTGCAGGGCGGTGCGGTATTCCCGTGCGGCGGCATCGTCGCGGCCGAGTCGGCGCAGCAGGTCCGCGCGGGCGGCCGCGAACAGGTGACCTTGCTCGGGTGTGGTGACCAGCTCGTCCAGTAGTTTCAGCCCCGCCTCAGGACCGGAGCGCATGGCGACGGCGATGGCATGGTTCAAAGCCACAGTGGGGGAGGGGACTTGGACCAGCAGGGCTTCGTACAGTTCGGTGATCCGCGCCCAGTCGGTGTCCCCGGGACCCTCCGCGGTGACGTGGCATGCGACGATCATCGCCTGTAACTGATACGGCCCCAGACGATCTCGCCGCGCGGTACGCCGCAATTCGGTCAGCCCGGCGGCGATCAGCTCCCGATCCCAGCGGGTTCGATCCTGTTCCTCCAGCGGAATCAACCCGCCGTCGGCCGCGCTGCGCGTCGCCGCCCGCGACTGTTGCAGCAGCACAAGGGCATTCAACCCACCGGCCTCCGGATCGTCCGGCATCAACTCCACCACCAGCGCGGCCAGCCGCTGCGCCTCCGCCGCGAGATCCGCCCGCTGCAACTCCGCCCCGCCGCTGGCCACGTACCCCTCGTTGAACAGCAGATAGATCACCCCCAGCACCGCCCGGGTCCGCTCGGGCAGCAGATGCGCGGGCGGTACCCGGTACGGGATCGCGGCATCGCGAATCTTCTGCTTGGCCCGCACCAGCCTTTTCGCCATGGTCGGCTCGGGAACGCCGAAGGCGCGGGCGATTTCGGCGGTCGTCAACCCGGTCAAGGTGCGCAGCGCCAGCGCCACCTGGGCCTCGAAGGCCAGCGCAGGATGGCAGCAGGTGAACAGCAGGCGCAGCCGGTCGTCGGGAATGCTGTTGTCGGACACGGGTTCTCCGGGGTCATCGATCAGGGCGAGCGCGCGCAGCTTCTCGGCACCCACCCGCTCCCGGCGCAATCGGTCCACGGCCCGCCGCCGCGCCGCGGTGAGCAGCCACGCGCCCGGCCGATCCGGGATGCCGTCGCGCGGCCAGGTGCGCCAGGCCAGCGCGAACGCCTCCTGCGCGCACTCCTCGGCCAGATCCCAATCGCCCAGCCCGCCGATGAGGGTCGCCACCAGCCGCGCCCACTCGGTGCGGAACGCGGCGGTAATGGCATCGTCGACCGCGGTCACGGGGCAGGGATTCCGAGGGGAAGCGTGAGCACCGGCCGAATCTCGATCTGCCCGAAGCGACTGGCCGGATGCCGCGCCGCGATCTCGATGGCCTCGTCCAGATCCTCCACCTCGATGAGCGCGAAACCGCCGATCTGATCCTTGGCCTCCAGGAACGGCCCGTCGGTCAGCAGCACCTCGTCCCCGCGCACCCGGACCGTCGTGGCGGTGTGGCTGGGATGCAGACCCTCGTGCGCCGTGAGCACACCGCGGGCCAGCAGATCGTCCATCCACGCCCGGAAATCCCGCAGCCCCTCCTCGGACACCGCGTCATCCACCCGGGATTCGTCGGCGCTGATCAGCAACAAATATCGCATGGTCGTCTCCTTTCACCCCCTCGACGAACGGATCGGCCGGGGATGGACATCAACTATGCCGACGCGAGGTGTCCAAGGCCGGGATTCCCGTTCGTCGTGCCGATATCAAGCCCCGACCGATGGAGAAACTCCCATGCCCACCGTGACCTCCGCCGATGGCACCGTCATCGCCTACCACCGCGCCGGTACCGGCCCGGCCATCGTGTTCCTGCCCGGCGCCTTCAACGACAGCACCACCTGCGCGCCGCTGGCCGAGCAGCTGAGCGACCGCTACACCGTCGTCCGCCCCGACCGCCGCGGCCGCGGCGACAGCACCGACGCCATCGCCCCTGTGGATGCCGCTCGCTACGACATCCGACGTGAGATCGAGGACCTCGACGCCGTCCTCGCCGATATCGGCGGCAGCGCAGCGGTTTTCGGCTTCTCCTCCGGCGCGATCCTGGCCCTGCGCGCCGCCGCGGCGGGCTCGACCATCACCCGCCTGGCTCTCTACGAGCCGCCCTTCGCATTGGCGGGGCTGGCCGACCACGCCCCGCACCGCCTGCCCGAACGCCTGGCCGAGCTGATCGCCCGCGGGGAGCGCGGCGCGGCCGTGGAACTCATGCAGCGCGAAGGCATCGGTCTCCCGGCGGAATTGATCGAACAGGTGAAGCTGTCCCCGATCTGGCCGCAGCTGGAGGCCATCGCGCAGACCGTGGTCTACGACGCCGCCATCTGCCGCCCGCCCAATGTCCCGACCCCCGAGATGGCCCGCCTGGACATCGAAGCCCTCGTGATCAGCAGCCCCGAATCCTGGCCCGGCGTGCGCTCGGCCTCCGAGGCGCTGCCCGCCCGGCTCGCCAACGCCCGCTACGTCGGCGTGCCCGGCGGCGCCGACCACGGCATTCCCGCCGAGGCCACCGCGAAGGTGCTCGACGCCTTCCTCGGCGAGGGCTGAGCTGTACGGATGCTCACACCCCGGCATTATTGCAGTCACTATGCAATAAAATGGCGGGGTGGCTTCCGATCAGCAGTCCGAAGAGCAGAACGAACTCGACTATCGATTCACCCTCGCCAACGAGCGCACCTTCCTGGCCTGGATCCGCACCTCGCTGGGCCTGCTCGCGGGTGGTGTCGCCGTGCACACGCTGGTCGAACGGTTCCGCATCCACGGATTGCGGGTGGCCATCGCCATGTCGGCCATCGTGCTGGCGGTCATCCTCGCAGTCGGCGCGTACACGCAGTGGCGCAAGGTCGAGCAGGCCATGTGGGCGGGCAAGAAGTTGCCGCGGAATGTGCTGATTCCCGTGCTGGCCGCGGGCGTCACATTGATCTCCGCCTTCGCGGTGATCGGCGTCCTCGGCCTGTGAGCGGTGCGGGCACGGCCACGAAAAGCGCTGCGGCCGCGCCGGATACGGGACTGGCGGTCGAGCGAACCGCGCTCGCCTGGCGGCGCACCGCCATTTCCGCGATGGCCAGTGCGGCCTTGTTCGGGAAGGTCGCGGCCGAGGGTGGCGTGGGGTGGCAGCCGACCGGGCTGCTGCCGCTGGCCTCCGCGGTGGTGATGGTGGTGCTCGCGGTGGTGGCGGTGGCGCGAAATCGGAGCCTGCGGCGTCGTGAGCATCGGGCCGCCGTCCCGTTGCTGCCGTTCGTGGCGGGTGGAGTGGCGGCGGTGGGCTTGGTGTCGATCGGGATGGTTCTCGCGCATGCGGCTTGATTCACAGCGCGCTCCGGCTCTTGTGGCGGACGGTTCCCAGCCTCCCCGGTTGGTAGCTGAATAATTGCTAATCTGACGAGATGGGTGCAGATCGGCGGGTTTCCGGATCGCGTCCACTCGGGCTTCGATGACGGTCCGGTGGGGTCGGGAGGGCTTGGAGGCGGCCACCGCGTTTGCCGCCGCGCTGATAGCTGGCCTGTCGCTCATGGTCCCGATCGACTTCGCATGGACCTCTCGGAGTACGGCGCTGCGGCTGGATCTGCTGGTTTTCAGTCTGCCGCAGGCGATTGCGGCAGGTTCGCTGATTGCCGTGGTCGCGGCGGTGCTGGCGACCGCGCTGGGCGGGCAGAGCCTGCGCTGGGGCGTGGCGCTGGGTGGGGTGGCGCTGCTGTTCCTGAACCATCTGCTGGGGCGGCACGCCGTGCTGGGCACGTCCCTCGCCACCCTGAACTTCCTGGACTCGATAGCGGGCGGTCTGATCTTCGGCGGCTCGGGCGCGGCGGTGCTGTCGCGCTCGCGCATCGAATCCCGGTACTCCTGGACGGCTTTGGCCTGGCTGCTCGGGGCCATCGGTGGCGTCGTCCTGCAGCAGATCGCACCGGAGACCCGATCCAGGGTCATCGACCAGCACTTCCCGCAGAACTGGCCCGCCCTCGACGCGCCGCCGCTGTGGTTCATCGCGCTGGCTCTGGTCTTGATCGCATGGCGGTTCCTGCGGGAGCCGGGATCGCAACCGGCCGAACCCTATTCGCTGCAACTGCCCATCCTGCCGATCATCGCGGGCGCGTTGATGATCGGGGTGAGCCTGCTCTGCTCCACGGTGCTGGCCCGGCACGGCGACAGCCCGCGCGATATCGCGATCACCATTCTGGCCACGGCATCGGCCGCGATGCTGGCGGCGCTGCTGCTGCCCGATCGCGACGGCGCGCAGGTGCTGCTGGCGGTGGCGCTGGCGGGTGCGGGCAGCGCCATCCTGGTCACGCGGCTGCCGGGTTGGTCGCTGCCGCTGTACATGGTGCTCGTCGGGCTCGGGCTGCTGGCCGGAACCCGGTGGCCCGGAATGCGTGTCGCGGCGGTCGGCATCATCGGGATCTCGGTGTTCGCGGTGCTGGTGGTCGCGGCCGGGCACGCCGCCGTTCTCACCGGCCTCGGCCACGGCCTGCTGTCGCTGCTGGCGGGCTACTGCTTCGGCGCGGTCACCCCGCGCTACGGCTCCACCCGCGTGCTCGGCATCGTGCTGCTGTACGCGCCCTCGCCGGTGCTGGCGCTGCGCGACTACACCCGCCGCGGGCACTGCCTGCTGGTCGAGCCCGGAAAGCCGTGCACCATCAGCGATTTCACCTCGTTCGCGCCGGGCTGGGCGGCGACCGCGCTGGCGGCGGGCTGCGGGGTGGGTCTGTGGGTGCTGCTGCGGCGGCGCCCCGAGGACGATCCCGCGACCTGAATCTCGCGGCCTGGGTACCGTTGCGGACATGAACTCGCTGCTGCACCGGATTTTGGATATCGCCCCGATCTGGGTGTACCTCATCGTCACCCTGCTGGTGTTCGCGGAGGACGCGATCTTCGTCGGCTTCGTGATTCCGGGCGAGACGGCCGCGGTGCTCGGCGGAGTGGCGGCCAGCCAGGGGCATGTGGTGCTCGGCGTGATGATCGTCCTGGTGGTGGCGGCCGCGATCATCGGCGACAGTGTGGGATACGAGGTCGGCAAGCATGTCGGGCCGCGACTACTGCAGGCCGAGATGCTGGACCGCCATCGCGGACGGCTCGACAAGGCGCAGGACTACCTGGCCCGGCGCGGCGGCTGGGCGGTGTTCCTGGGCCGGTTCACCGCCTTCTTCCGGGCCATGATGCCCGCCCTGGCCGGGACCTCGCGGATGCCCTACCGCCGCTTCCTGATCTTCAATGCCGCCGGTGGAATCGTGTGGGGCACAACGTTCGTGGTGCTGGGGTACGTGGCGGGACAGTCCTACGAGCGGGTGGCGAAGGCGGTCGGCCGCGATATCGCCATCGCGGTCGCCGTCATCGTCGTGCTGGGGCTCATCGTGTGGAAGATCCGGGAGAGCCGCCGCGAGAAGGCCTTCGAGGCCGAGTACGAGGCCGCCCACGAGCCGGCCCACGAGACCGACTGATCCGGCCCCGGGTCACACCGAGGCCGGGATCGTCGGATCACACCGCGGCCAGCTCCGCGGGTTGTTCCTCGCTCTTCTCCTGCGGCCCTTCGATATTCAGCTCCGGCAGGATCCGGTCCAGGCGGCGCGGCAGCCACCATGCCGCCCGGCCCAGCAGCGCCAGCACCGCGGGCACCAGGGTCAGGCGCACCGCGAACGCGTCCACCAGCACACCCACCGCCAGCGCGAACGCGATCGGCTTGATCATCGCGTCCTCGATCGGCACGAACGAGGCGAAGACCACCACCATGATGGTGGCCGCCGCGGTGACCACGCGGGCATTGTGGCGGGTGCCCTCGATGATCGACGTCTTCGAATCGCCCCGGTGCAACCACTGTTCGCGAATGCCGGAGACCAGGAACACCTCGTAATCCATGGCCAGCCCGAACAGCACGCCCACCAGGATGATCGGCAGCACGCTCACCATCGGGCCCACCTTCGCCACCCCGAACAGCTCGGCGGCCCAACCCCATTGGAACACCGCCACCGTGGTGCCCAGTGCCGCCGCCACCGACAGCAGGAAGCCGAGCGCCGCCTTCACCGGCACCGCGATCGAGCGGAACACCACGACCAGCAGCAGCAGACTCAGGCCGACCACGATGGCCAGGAACGGCAGCAGCGAAGCCGAAAGCCGTTGCGAGACATCGATGGTGACGGCGGTATCGCCGGTCACCGTCACCTCGGCCCCGGGCACCGCGCCGGGCACGCGGTCACGGATGGCGTGCACGAGATCGGTGGTCTGCTGCGATTCCGGTGCGCTGGCCGGAACCACCGTCACCAGCGACTGGCCCGCCCGCTGGGTCGGCTGCGGCGGCAGCACATAGGCGACGTCGGGCAGCTTGCGCACCGAGTCCGAGACGGTCGCCGCCGCACTCGCGTCGCCGTCCACGACCACGACCAGCGGGCCGTTGAATCCCGGACCGAACTTCTCGGCAATGGTGTCGTAGGCCTGCCGCGGTCCGCTCCCTACGGCGGCGGAACCGTTGTCCGGCAAGGCGGTCCGCAGCGACGCGACCGGCAGGGCCAGCAGGATCAACGCCCCGGCCACCGCCAGGACGGTGACCACCGGCCGCGCGGTCACCAGCCGCGCCCACCTCGCACCCATGCTGTCGGAGCGCGGGACAGCGCCGTTCTGGTCCGGTGCAGTGCTGTCGCCCGCGGCGGTGATCCGGCGATGAGCCCGGGATCCGGGGCGCGGAGCCAGGCGGTGTCCGGCGAATCCGGCCAGCGCGGGCAGCAGCGTCAGGGCCACGGCCACGGCGACCAGGACCGCTCCCGAGGCGGCCAGGCCCATGACGGTCAGGAACGGAATGCCGATCACGCTCAGTGCGGCCAGCGCGATGATCACCGTGATGCCCGCGAAAACGACGGCGCTGCCCGCGGTTTCGTTCGCACGACGGGCCGACGCGCGCGGTGTCAGTCCGGCCGCCAACTGGGAGCGATGCCGGGACAGGATGAACAGCGCGTAGTCGATCCCGACCGCCAGGCCCAGCATCAGCGCCAGGGTCAGCGCGGTCGAGGACACCGGGACCGCGGCGCTCAGCGCGAACAGCCCGCCGACCGTGACGGCGATCCCGAAAACCGCTGAGAGCAGCGGCATTCCGGCGGCGAGCAGGGAACCGAAGGTGATCAGCAGAACCAGCACCGCCACGGCGAGCCCGAGGATCTCGGTGATGCCCGGCTGTATGTCGCCCGCCCCGTAGGCGGATCCGCCGACCGAAACCTCGAGTCCGGCTTCGCGAGCCGAGTCACCGGACTTCTCGACCGTTTCGCGAGCATCGGCGCTCACCTTGGAGCGGTCGCCGTCGAAATGCACCACGCCGACCGCGGTCCGCTGATCGGGGGAGACCGTTCCCGCCTCCTGCGGTGTGGTCACCCCGATCGCCCCGGGTGCGGTCCCGGCCGTTTCCAGGGTGTGCGCGATGGCCGCGCGGTAGGGCGCTTCGGTGATGAGGTGCCCCTCGGGCGCGGTGAAGACCAGCTGTGCGGTGGCGCCCGCGGCGTCGGGCGCGGTCTCGGTCAAGGTGTCCAGGGCGTGCTGGGATTCGGCGCCCGGCACGGTGAAGCGGTCGTCGAGGCGGCCGCCGGCGAGGGCCGCGCCGCCGACCACGGCGACGAGTACGAGAACCCAGATCGAGACGACCAGGCCCCGGCGTCGGAAGGCGAAGTCGCCGAGGCGCCCCAGTAGTGCGCTCATGGGTGATTCCTCTCGGGAACGCGAGGGATGTTTACAGGCGTGAACTTTGTGGGTGTTAACTTGCCATCGAATCTGTACGGGTGTCAACATTGGTGTCGTGGACGTCACCGGCGATGCAGCTCAGCGACCCGTTCGCGAGACCCCCTACCACCACGGGGACCTGCGCAACGCCTTGGTGACCGCCTCCGCGCAACTCGCCGAGATCGGCGGCCCGGCCGCGGTCACCGTCCGCGCCGCCGCCCGCGCGGTCGGCGTCACCGCCACCGCCGCCTACCGGCACTTCAGCGGACACGAGGAGCTGCTGGCCGCGGTCCACGAGCAGGCCGAGGCCGCACTGTTCGAGGCCCTCGCCACCGCCATGAACGACGTTGCGGACCAAGCCGATCCGACCGCGACCGCGATCGCCCGCCTGGCCACCGCCGGCCGCGCCTACATCGAGTACGCCTCCCGCGAGCGCGGCCTGTTCCGAACCGCGTTCTGCGGCAGCGATATCGACATCCACAAGGACGAGGACGTCCTGGAGGACCCGATCTTCCAACTCATCGGCGTCGGCCTCGACACACTGGTATCGCTCGGCTTCATGGATCCGCGCCAACGCCCCGGCGCCGATTTCACGGCCTGGGCGGCCATCCACGGCCTGGCCACCCTCATCGTCGACGGCCCCCTGACCGACGTCGAGGACGCGGACCGCGAGGCCGCCATCCGCCACGCCATCGCCACGGTGTTGCGTGGCTTCGCCACCGGCCCCCGAGCCGAGCCGTACCTCACCACCGACCCCCACATCGCCCTCCCCACCTGACCGTCGTTTCGCCGAACGGCACATCCTGGAGGGCGATTTCAGGATGATCCGGACATATCGCCTCCAAGATGTGCCACTCGACGGGCGGGGAGTGGGGGCGGCGCATACTGGACGCCGTGATCGGGATCGAAACACCGTTGCGGATGGCCGGTTTGGTGAGTTCGTGGCGGTGGGACGGCTCGACCGTGCTGGTCACCGCGCTGCTCGGGGTCGCCTATGCGATCTGTTTCGTGAAGGGGCGCCAACGCGGCGAACAGCTTTCGATGGGGCGGGCGGTGTGCTTCGCCGTCGGCGGGCTCGGGGTGTGGCTGTATTCCGGGCTCGGGTTCATCGGCGTCTACTCCGGGACGCTGTTCTGGGTGCGCGCGCTGCAGGTGTTGATCCTGCTCTACCTGGTGCCGTTCGCGCTCGCGGCCGGAGCGCCGTTCACGGTGCTGCGCGCGGCGCTGGGGCCCGCGGGCCGGAAACGCTTGGACGCCATGCTCTCCGGCGATATCGCCCGGGTGCTCACCCATCCGGCCACCGCGTCCGTGTTGATCCTGCTGCTGCCCTGGGCGCTGTTCCTCTCGCCCTGGTACGAGGCGGTGCTGCGGCACGGGGGAGTCGACGCCCTGACCCGGATCCTCGTGGTGGCCATCGGGTTCCTGTACTTCTATTCGCGACTTCAGGTCGATCCGGTGGCCAAGCACTTCACCCAGGGTCTGTCGCTGCTCATCACCATTGCCGAATCCCTGGCCGACGGCATTCTCGGGATCGTGCTGTGGCTGGGTCCGCTCGTGGCCACCGGCTACTACTCCTCGCTCGGCCGCACCTGGGGGCCGGACGCGCGGCTGGATCAGACCATCGGCGCGGGGATCCTCTGGCTGCTCGGCGATCTGCTCGGGCTCGTCTATTCGCTGGTCGTCATGCGCGCGTTCGCGGCGGACGAGACGCGCAAGGCGAGGGAGACCGATGCCGAACTCGATGTCGAGGAGGACGGCGAGGCGGTGTCCAGCGGCCTGTGGTGGGAGAACGATCCGCAGCTTCGGGAGCGGTTCCGGCGGTGAATCCGCAGGTGGGAGTGGCTTGCCTCACGCTTGATGGCACTGAGTGACGTCTGCTATCAAAGGACATTTGTCGCTATTTCTCAGCATATTCTTACTGGACACTTGACCCGGACGCCCGAAACCCACGTCCACTTCGCTCTCGGGAAGCACCCAGAGGAAGGTCAACCCCCGTAAGAAAGCAAGTGCCATGAAGTTCAGCAAACTCGCCGCCACTTCTACGATGGTTATCGCGGCGCTCGGCGTCACCGCCGGTGTGGTTCATGCGGATCCCGCCCCCGCTCCGGTGCCGGTCATTCCTTCCCTGCTCGACGGTGTGAACCAGGGCATCGCCCAGGTGGCCCCGGGCATCCACTGGAACGCCAAGGTCGATGGCAATGCCGTGGTGGTCGACATCGACCAGGGCTCGCTCAGCACCGACAACGGCCAGCTCCAGGTTCGCGACAACGGCGGCAATGTCGTCACCGCGGTGCCGCTGTCCTACACCCTGGACGATCTGGACCACCCGATTCAGGCGATCGTCGAGGGTCTGCGCGCCACCCTGGTTCCCAACACCGACCCGGCCGCCGCTCGCCCGGCCAACCCGCTGCTGCACAACGTGACCAGCGAGAAGCAGTCGAGCTTCGATGACGCCGTCTCGGCCGCGGCGACCCAGTTCGGTCTGGCCACCGCCATCGGCACCCTGGTCGGCACCGTCATCGGCGGTTCGCTCGGCTGTGTCGTCGGCGCTGCCGTCGGTACCCCGGGTCTCGTTCCCGGCTGGATCGGTGGCTGCATGGCCGGTGCCGCGGTCGGCATCACCCTGGGTGCTGCCGCCGGTCTGGTTCTCGTGGGCGTTCCCGCCGCGATCGTCGTCGGCATCGTCTTCTTCAACCGCATCAACAACCCGGCCGAGCAGTAGCCGGAAGTTCGCGACGCAAAAGGCCCGCTCCGACACCTGTTGGGAGGGGCCTTTTTCGTATTCCAAGAGATTGCTGCAAGCGTTGTACCAATAGCTATGGAACATGACATTTACGCAAAACCTACTCAAAGTCCTGTTATCGCCACGTTTTAGCAACAACTAGGCAACATTTGCTGGGTTTTCTTGTACCGGGTGCTCGATGAGGACCTCGCTCCCTGGAGGGAAGCGCCCGTTCAAGAAAGCGACGAGAAGTAATGCGATTCAAGAAGTTCGCCGCCACCTCGGCCCTGGCCATCGCGGCCCTCGGAATCAGCGCCGGCACCGCCTACGCCGATCCCGCCCCGGCACCCACGGCCGACGCCATTCACTGGGACGCCAAGATCGAAGGCGCTTCGGTCGTGCTGAAGACCGATCTCGGTTCGCTCACCCAGCAGGACGGGCAGTTCCAGGTGCTCGACGCCGACGGCGGCCTGGTGACCGCGTTCCCGCTGTCCTTCCAGACGGACGGGCTGGCCCACCCGGTGGCTGCCCAGATCGACGGCAACACCGCCACTTTCACCCCCAACATGGACCCGGCCGCCGCCACCCCGGCCCCCGTGCTGCACAACGTCGCCAGCCAGGCCGACCAGGATGCCGCCTGGTCCGCGGCCTCGTCGCAGTTCGGCATCGCGACCGGCATGGGCACCCTGATCGGCACCCTGATCGGCGGCGTCGGCGGCTGCGCGCTCGGCGCGGTCCTCGGCACCCCGGTGCTGCTCCCGGGCTGGATCGGCGGCTGCCTGATGGGCGCCGGCATCGGCATCCCGATCGGTGCCGCGGCCGGGCTGGTGCTGACCGGTGGCGTCGCCGCCGTCGCGATCGGCCTGGGTCTGGGTTCCCGGCTGCTCGCGCCGACCGCGGCCGACAACTGAGCCGCTGACCCGGGACCGACCGGGACCACCACGGTCGGACCGGATCGTGGCACCCGTGGCGACTATGCAGGAGTTGTTGCGGGACAATAGAATTCGGGCCGGATCGCTGGAATGCGATCCGGCCCGATTCGTGTGCGCGCCCTCGGTCAGGTGTGAGCGCGCGGCAGTGCTTACGCGCAGGAAGCGTTGAACGCGTCGATCGCGTCGCTCAGATCGGTGACATTGTCGTCGATGAGCGCGGTGGCGAAGGCCGCGATGGCCGCCTTGTCCGAACCGGAGGCGTCGATGCCGAGCAGCTTGGCGGCCAGCGCCTTCTGACCGTCGTTGTCGATGCCGTTGGGGTACTGGTCGATGGCGGCGTTGATGAGATCGACGGCGGTGCCGCAGGCCCAGGACTGGGCGTGGGCGGTGCCGGTGGGGCCGACCAGCAGCGCGGCGGTGGCGGCCACGGCGACCAGGGCGGACGGCAGGAGCTTGCGCATGTGATGTCTCCGGTTACTCGTACTGCGTTGGGACGCTAGCGAGTGTGCCGCAAGACACCGACAAAACCCGAATGCCCCACCGAACGAGTCGGTGGGGCAAGGGATTACGCGTCGGAAATGTGCGCCGGGGCGACTAGCGCGGGCGGCGCGACAGGATCGAATCGCGGATCAGGATGAAGGCGATGCCGACCGCGAACAGGATCAGGAAGATGTAACCGACATTGCCGGTGCCCGACGAGCTGCCCTGCTGGTTCTCGAACAGCATGGCCAGCAGGATCACGACGACGACCCAACCGGCGGCGCGGGCGGTCCGGCGCGATTCACCGCTCCAGCCCCACGCGGCGGACGGAACCTCGGCGGTGTCGACCTTGGTGACGACATCCTTCGGGTGCGCGGGTTCCAGTTCCGTGGCGGCCACTTTGGCTCCTTTACGGCTCGAATCGATTGCTGGGCAATATCGTGACATACGACCCGGCGTCGTAGCCAGCAGGGGGGATGGACAACTCTCGTAACTCTCAGGGGCAAGCCTCTGAAACCCCGGAGCGAGGTGGGCGTGTCGCCGACTCTGGCGGAGGTCCCGAAACACCCACGCCCATCAAGGGTGGGATCGGCGGCATTGGGGCGAAGCGGATTCGAGATCGGGGCAGGAGAGAATAGGCGCGTGTCGGACGTTGTGAGAGTTCTGCTGCTGGGCAGCACCGGGTCGATTGGTACGCAGGCGCTGGAGGTGATCGCTGCCAATCCCGACCGTTTCGAGGTGGTGGGTCTGGCGGCGCGCGGGGGCAATACGGAGCTGCTGGCTCAGCAGATCGCGGCGACCGGGACCACCAACGTGGCGGTGGCGGACGAGGCCGCGGCGGCGAAACTCGGTGTGGCGCTGGCCGGTCCGGACGCCGCTACCGAGCTGGTGCGGCGTACCGACGCCGATGTGGTGTTGAACGCGCTGGTCGGTTCGCTCGGGCTGGAGCCGACGCTGGCCACCCTGGAATCGGGGCGGCGGCTTGCCTTGGCCAACAAGGAATCTCTGGTGGCGGGCGGTTCGCTGGTGACGCGGGCGGCCAAGCCGGGGCAGATCGTGCCGGTGGACTCCGAGCATTCGGCGCTGGCCCAGTGCCTGCGCGGCGGGCGCGCCGACGAGGTCGCGAAGCTGGTGCTGACCGCCTCGGGCGGGCCGTTCCGGGGCTGGACCACCGAGATGCTGGAGTCGGTGAATCCGGCCGAGGCCAAGACGCATCCGACCTGGTCCATGGGTCCGATGAACACGCTGAACTCGGCGTCGCTGGTGAACAAGGGCCTCGAGCTGATCGAGACGCACCTGCTGTTCGGGGTGCCCTACGCGGATATCGACGTGACCGTGCACCCGCAGTCCATCGTGCATTCCATGGTCACCTTCAAGGACGGCTCGACCTTGGCCCAGGCCAGCCCGCCCGATATGAAGCTGCCCATCGCGCTGGCCCTGGGCTGGCCGGACCGGGTGCCGGGCGCGGCCGCCGCCTGCGATTTCTCCACCGCGTCCACCTGGACCTTCGAACCGGTCGACAATCGGGTCTTCCCGGCCGTCGAGCTGGCCCGCCGCGCCGGTGAGGCCGGTGGTTGCGTGACCGCGGTCTACAACGCCGCCAACGAGATCGCGGTGCAGGCCTTCCTGGACGGACTCATCCGATTCCCCGACATCGTGCGCACGGTGGCGCGCGTCGTGGAGTCCGCCGACCGCTGGTCGGTCGAACCCGGTAGCTTGGACGAGGTGCTCGCGGCCGATACGTGGGCGCGCGACACCGCACGCACGCTCGTGCGCGGCTGACAGCAGGAGGGTTCGTAACCGGATGGGCTACGCGATCGGCTTCATACTGTTCGCCCTCGGGATCACGGCCTCGGTCGCCCTGCACGAATGCGGTCACATGTGGACCGCGCAGGCCACCGGCATGAAGGTGCGGCGCTACTTCATCGGCTTCGGGCCCAAGGTGTTCTCGTGGAAGCGCGGCGAGACCGAATACGGTCTCAAGGCGCTGCCGCTGGGCGGCTTCTGCGATATCGCGGGCATGACCGCCCTCGACGAACTCGAGCCCGAGGAGCTCGACCGGGCCATGTACCGGCAGGCCACCTGGAAGCGGCTGCTGGTCATGTCCGGCGGCATCCTGATGAACTTCCTGATCGGCTTCCTACTGATCGTGGTGCTGGCCGTCGGCTGGGGGCTGCCGCGCCTGGATTCCCCGCCGGAAACCCAGGTGGGCAAGCTGATCTGCGTGTCCGACATGAAGGCGGACCGGTCCAAGTACGACGACTGCACCGGTTCCGGTCCGGCCGAGCTGGCCGGCCTGCAGCCCGGTGACAAGGTGACCGCGGTCAACGGCGTCCCGATCAAGAGCTGGGACGACTTCACCACCCAGACCCAGAAGCAGACCGGCACCTTCACCTACACCGTCGACCGCGACGGCCGCACCCTGCAGCTCCCGATCACCCCGCAGATGGCGGTGGTCTACGACAAGGACGGCAAGGCCCGGACCGTCGCCAAGGTCGGCGTCCAGAAGACCATCTACGAGCCGGTCAAATACAACGTCCTGGCCGCCATTCCCGCCTCGGGCGCCTTCACCGGCCAGCTCGCCGTCCGGACCGTCGAATCCCTCGCCAAGATGCCCGCCAAGGTCGTCGACCTCTGGCATGCCGTCACCGGCGGCGTCCGCGACCCGGAAACTCCGGTTTCGGTCTACGGCGCCAGCAAGATCGGCGGCGAGACCGCCGAGCACGGCCTCTGGTCGATCTTCATCCTGACCCTGGCCAGCCTCAACTTCTTCCTGGGCGCCTTCAACCTGCTTCCGTTGCTGCCGTTGGACGGCGGCCACATGGCCGTGGTCATCTACGAGAAGCTCCGCAACCTCTTCCGCAACCGCAAGGGCCTGCCGGACGGCGCTCCCGTCGACTACCTGAAACTGCTCCCGGCGACCTACGTCGTGGTCGTCATAGGCGGCGCGTACATGATCCTCACCCTGGTCGCCGACATCGTGAACCCGGTGAAGCTGTTCCCATAGCGCTTGCCGCGCTTGGGGAATCGCCTCAGGAGTTGGCGGGCAGGTCTGTTCCCGCGCCTCGGCGTCGCAGCGCGACGAGGTCGTGGCGAGGCTGCGGGAGTGATTGCTCGTCCGCGCCCTCGATGGTGAATCCGGCATCGCTGATCATCTGGCGGTCGTCGACGCCGGGCTGGCCCTCGCTGGTCAGGTAGTCGCCCAGGAAGATCGAGTTGGCCAGGTGCAGCGCCAAGGGCTGCAGGCTGCGCAGGTGGATCTCGCGACCGCCCGCGAGCCGGACCTCGACGTCGGGGAAGAAGAACCGGAACAGCGCGAGGATGCGCAGGCAGCGCTGCGGGGTGAGGTCCCACCGGTCGCCCAGCGGGGTGCCCTCGAATGGAATCAGGAAATTCACCGGCACCGAGTCCGGGTCGAGTTCGCGCAGTGCGATGGCCACATCGACGATGTCCGCATCGGACTCGCCCATGCCGAAAATCGCCCCGGAGCACGGCGACAATCCGGCCGCACCGGCGCGTGCGAGCGTGTCCACTCGGTCGGCGAAGGTGTGCGTCGTGCAGATCTCCGAGTAGCGGGCTTCCGCCGTATTGAGGTTGTGGGAGTAGGCGTGCGCACCCGCCGCCGCGAGCCGTTCGGCCTGTCCCTCGTTCAGTAACCCCAGGCACGCGCAGATCTCGACGTTCGGATTGTCGGCTTTGATTGCGGCGATGGTGTTTTCGATCCGGGTGATGTCGCGCTCGCCGGGCCCCCGCCCGCTGGCGACGAGGCAAACCCGCTTCGCGCCCGCGCCGATCGCGCGATCAGCGATCCGAGCCGCTTCGTCCGGTGAAATCCACGAGTACTTGAGGACCTCGGATTTCGAACCGAGGCGCTGGGAGCAGTAGCCGCAATCCTCCGGACACAAACCGCTTTTCATATTGATGATCGTGTTCAGCTTGACGCGCATCCCGAAGAACTCGCGCCGCACCCGTGATCCCGCGGCGATCACGTCGATCAGCGGTTCCGAACCCGCCAACAGCGCCAACCCTTCCGCCCTCGTGGGAGCCACCTTCCGTAACGCCTTGTCCGCCAACAGGTTCAACAATCCACTCGTCATGCCAACGCAACCTACCTCGAGCTTGAACACTGTTCAAGTATGGCTGTGTGCAGCGGACTCGTCCGCGTGTCAGGGTGGATGAGTACTGTGTCCCGGTAGCGAAATGCGCACGAGGAATTGGGGTTTGCGTCGTGGAGTTGACGCGTGGGGCGAATACGCGCGTGGCCGCATCGGCCGTCTCGGTGGTGCTGGAATGGGGTTCGGGGCAGGAGGTCGATCCGCAAGCACTGCTACTGGCCGAGACGGGGCGGATCCGATCCGATGACGATTTCGTCTTCTTCAACGCGCCCCGGCATCCGTCCGGAGCCGTAGTGCTGCAAGAGGTTACGGCCGGGCGAGCGGTTCTGGCGGTGGACCTGCGGGGAATCGAATCCGGAGTCGATCGGGTCGTGATCGCGGGATCGGTTGCCGCCGGTTCGTTTCGGGAGATTCCGGGGCTGGCGCTGAGCGTTCAGGAGGCCGGGCGGCCCGTGCTCCGATACGCGGTGTCGCGCATGGACGCAGTGCAGGCCATGGTCCTCGGCGAGTTCTATCGGCGCGCGGGCGGCTGGCGATTCCGCGCCGTGGGGCAGGGCTGGGACAGCGGATTGCGTGGTCTCGCAGAGGAATTCGGCGTCACGGTGGACGATGACCCGCTACCGTCGCCGGAGGCGAGCGTTCCGCCGCCGGTCGCGTTGGCGCCGGGCTGGTACGAGATGCCGGGGGATCCGGATCGGCTGCGGTGGTGGAGCGGCACGGCGTGGACCGAGGAGCGCTGGAAGTCGCATCCGCCACACGACCCGGCGACGTACGGGCAGATACTGGAGACCTGGCGCGCTCAGGCTTGGCAGGTCCTCACCGCGACCGGTCCGCGCGGGCCGCGCTGGGACGAACTCTGGATCATGTTGCGCTACCAGATGATCAGCGATCTGGCCGGTCGCGAGGCCTTGCGGCCGCTGGCCTTGGCGCACCTCGAGCGAGTGGTGGCTTTCGCCTTCGCGGACAACGAGATCGAGCAGGGGGAGCTCGACGATTTCGATCGCACCGTCGCCGAGTTGCACGCCGCGGCGGATCTGTCCGCCATGGGCCGGCCCATCGAACAGCTGCGGCAGCGGATGCTGCGTGGTCGAGCGCTCACCCAGGTGAAGGCCGGTGAGCTGCCCCGCGTGAATCGCCCCGACCTGCACCTCGAGGCCGACGAACTGCTGCACGTGGACGTGAACGCGGTGCAGATCAGACACCTCGCCAGCGGCCCGAAACACAGCACCGGACGGCTCATCGGCAGCAGCAAGAAGCTGCGCTTCATCGGAACCGGGGCCGGAGCCGAACTGCCCTGGACCAAGATCGTTTCCATCCGGCGCGAGTACGACACCGTCGTCATCGCCGCCACCACCGCCAAGGGCGGCGGCAGCTACCGCGTGCCCGACGCCGAATACGTCGCCGCGGTGCTGGAAGGCACGCTGCGGGTCGCCAAACGTCTCGTGCTCGCACCGGGCGAACGGGACTCCCGGGCGATTCCGCAAGATGTGAAGACCCGGGTCTGGCAGCGCGACGGCGGCAAATGCGTCGAGTGCGGCGCCCAGGAATACCTCGAATTCGACCACGTCATCCCCTGGAGCAGGGGCGGTGCGACCAGTGTCGACAATCTGCAAATCCTTTGCCGCCGCTGCAATCTGGCCAAGGGCGCGCGGATGTAGGGCCGACGGGGTCAGTCCTGGCGAGCCGCCCCGGTGGCGGCGATGTCGCGGAGGAGTTGGCGGCAGAGGTGGTCGGCTCGGCGGGTGGTTTCGGGTTGGCGGTATTCGGGGGTGAGGGCTAGGACCTGGGTGCAGGCGGTGTCGAGGTCGATGAGGTGGCCGACCGAGACGAAGACCGGTTTCACGTCGGTGCGGGTGCGGAGGGCGCGGCCGACCGGGTCGCCGTCGATGGTGATCACGCTGGAGGAGCCCCGCTCGGGGCCGGGTTCGTCGTAGTCGCCCCAGGCGTTCTTGGCCACGCCGAGGGTGGGGATGCCGGTGAGGAGGCCGAGGTGGCAGGCGAAGCCGAAGCGGCGGGGGTGGGCCAGGCCCTGGGAGTCGCAGACGAACAGATCCGGTGTGACGGTGAGGTTTTCGAGGGCGGCGAGGGTGGTGGGGAGTTCGCGGAAGGCCAGGAGGCCGGGGACGTAGGGGAAGTCGGTGGTGCCGCGGGCGGTGGCGACCTCGACGGTTTCCAGGGTTGTGGCGTCCAACACCACTATGGCGGCGACCACGTTGCCCGCATCGTCGTAGGCCGAGTCGAGACCCGCTACCGTCCGGAAACGAGGTGGCCGAGGATTTTCGGCGACCACCCGGGTGCGCAGGAGATCTTGCAGTGCCACAGCCTCTTCGGGGCTGGTGGGCCACGAATCCGGTTTCGCTACCTTCACAATTCAGACCGTAAACCTTCACGTCACTTGCAACGAATAAGAACTGTAGGCCCCGGCCGATTCCGAGTCCTGCATCCGGCGCGGGTACCCTTGTCGCCGCCGTCACAGGGCGACCGGTATTCGAGCCTCGGTAAGCTCGGAGCCGGTAAGGGTGAGGACTTAGTCGAAAGTAGGCAGCCGATCGTGAGCAGTGCCATCGCTTTGGGGATGCCGGCCGCACCGGCGGCCGTCCTCGCACCGCGGCGCAAGACGCGCCAGCTGATGGTGGGCAATGTCGGAGTGGGCAGCGAGTTCCCCGTTTCGGTCCAGTCGATGACCACCACCAAGACCCATGACATCAATGCCACCCTGCAGCAGATCGCGGAGCTGACCGCGTCCGGCTGCGACATCGTGCGTGTGGCGTGCCCGCGTCAGGAGGATGCGGACGCGCTGGCGACCATCGCCAAGAAGTCCCAGATCCCCGTGATCGCCGACATCCACTTCCAGCCGCGCTACATCTTCGCCGCCATCGACGCGGGATGCGCTGCGGTGCGCGTGAATCCGGGCAACATCAAGGAATTCGACGGCCGCGTCAAGGAGGTCGCCAAGGCGGCCGGGGACGCGGGCATCCCGCTGCGCATCGGCGTCAACGCCGGATCGCTGGACAAGCGGCTGCTGGAGAAGTACGGCAAGGCCACCCCCGAGGCGCTGGTGGAGTCCGCGCTGTGGGAGGCGTCGCTGTTCGAGGAGCACGGCTTCGGCGACATCAAGATCTCGGTCAAGCACAACGACCCGGTCGTCATGGTCGAGGCCTACCGCCAGCTCGCCGCCAAATGCGACTACCCGCTGCATCTAGGTGTGACCGAGGCCGGCCCGGCGTTCCAGGGCACCATCAAGTCCGCCGTCGCCTTCGGCGCGCTGCTGAGCGAGGGCATCGGCGACACCATCCGCGTCTCCCTCTCGGCCCCGCCCGCCGAGGAGATCAAGGTCGGCACCCAGATCCTGCAGTCGCTCAACCTGCGCCCCCGCAAGCTCGAGATCGTCTCCTGCCCGTCCTGCGGTCGCGCCCAGGTCGACGTCTACACCCTGGCCAACGCGGTCACCGCCGGTCTGGAAGGCATGGAGGTCCCGCTGCGCGTGGCCGTCATGGGCTGCGTCGTGAACGGCCCCGGCGAGGCCCGCGAGGCCGACCTGGGCGTCGCCTCCGGCAACGGCAAGGGCCAGATCTTCGTCAAGGGCGAGGTCATCAAGACCGTCCCCGAACACCTCATCGTCGAAACCCTCATCGAGGAGGCCATGCGCCTCGCCGAGGACATGGGCGACGAGGCCGGCACCGGCGCCCCGGTCGTCACCGCGGGCTAGCCACCCACCGATTCCAACGGCCCGGTCCCCTGCGGACCGGGCCGTTCGCATGCCACGCCCATCCAGATAGACGGCCGTGACCGGGCCTCGTCATTCCGGCGTCGGTCCGGCTTCGTCATTCCGGCGTGCTTTTGGCCGGAATCCACTGGAACAGGCTGTGGCCCGGCCGGTATGGATCCCGGCCAAGAAGCATGCCGGGATGACGAGGCGCTGCGGACCGGATGGTGAAGGCGCTGCGGGCTGGATGGCGAGGACGCCGCGGGCTGGATGGCGAGGACGCCGCGGGCCGGATGCGAAGTGCGGCGCGGACTGGTCGGTTCGGGGTGTGGGGGTTTGGGGTTTTCGCTGGTTACTGGTGGGTTGGGGGCAATCGGGCGGCGCGGGTGGGGAAGTTCTGGCAGGCTGTGAGCGTGCGGAGTGTGCTGGAGCCGACTCGCCGGGGCCGGATATCCGGGGCCCGTCAGCTCGCGAACCGCGATCTGACCCAGGTTTTGCGCGTGCTGGACGCCGATCCGGTCGCGACCTGCATGGTCGCCGCGCGCCTGCAGGAGTACGGGCTGGACCCGCGCGGGGCGTACGGGGAGCTGTGGAGCCGTGGCGGTCCGGCGGAGTCGCTGTGCTTCTCGGGGGCGAATCTGGTGCCGCTGCGGGGTAGTCGCGAGGATATGAAGGCCTTCGCCGACCGGGCGGTCAAGGGCCCGCGGTTGTGCTCGTCGGTGGTGGGCCGCCGCGAGCTGGCGCTGCCGCTGTGGGAGATGCTGAGCGACCATTGGGGCCCGGCGCGCGAGCTGCGCGAGGATCAGCCGTTGCTGGCCTTGGAGCGGCCCGCCAATCTGGCTCCCGATCTCCGGGTGCGCCGGGTGCGGCCCGAGGAGATCGATCGCTACATGGTCGCAGCCGTCGCCATGTTCACCGAGGAGATCGGCATCGACCCGCGCGCGGGCGACGGCGGCCGCAGCTATCGCCGCCGGGTGTCGAGCCTCATCGAATCCGGCCGGGCCTGGGCGCGTTTCGAGGACGGCGAGGTGGTCTTCAAGGCCGAGGTGGGCGCGCTCTCGCGGCGGACCGGGCAGATCCAGGGCGTCTGGGTGCATCCGGAAAAGCGTGGTCAGGGCCATGGCACGGCCGGTACCGCGACCGTCGCGAATGTCGTGGTGTCCTCGGGCCGCACGGCCAGCCTGTATGTCAACTGCTACAACGAGGTTGCGCGCCGCGCCTATCAAAAGGTGGGATTCCGGCAAATCGCCACGTTCGCGACCGTGCTGCTGGACTGAAGAACTCCCTGTGATGTAGTCGTGAAATCCGTTCCGGTGCAGTGTGTCGCACCGGTTTGCCGATAGTTGGCTCTAGCATCTGACCCGATGTCACCACGGGTCTTCTCCACGCTGATCGCCACCGCGGTCGCCCTCCCGGTCGCCGCCTTCGCCGCCGGGTGCTCGTCGGGTCCGCAGGGTCCCGCCCAGTCCGCCGAGGCGTTCGTCTCCGCCTTCGCCGACCACGACCTGGACGCGGCCGCCGACCGCACCAGCCAACCCGAAAAGGCCCGCGCCGCAATGGCTTCGGCCTGGGATCAGCTGCAGGCCGAGAAGCTGGTGGCCACCACCGACAATGCCCGCGTCACCGACGACACCGCCATCGTCGACTACACCTACCAGTGGCATCTGCCCAAGGATCGCGTCTGGACCTACAAGGGTCAGCTGCAGATGGGCCGCACCGAGGGCCGCTGGGAGGTGCGCTGGACCTCCGCCGACATCCACCCGCGGCTCGGCAATACCCAGACGCTGCAACTACGTTCGAACCCCGCCCCGCGCGCCCGCGTGAACGAGCGTTCGGGCAGCGATGTGATGGTGCCGGGCTCGCTGTACCGGGTGAAGTTCAAGCCGTCCCCGTCGGCCGACGCCCGCGGTGTCTCGGTGACCCTGGCGAATGCGCTGCGCCGCTTCGACGAACACCTCACCCCCGATTCGCTGCTGTCCGCGGCCCGCAAGTCCGACGGCCCCTACACCGCGGCCCTGCTCACGGAATGGGAGTTCGGCGAGGTCAATTCGGAGCTGCTGGGCCTGCCCGGGGTCACCTTCAGCAAGGAATTCGATCTGGTCCCCACCGACCGCCGCTTCGCCCCGGACCTGATGACCCAGGTCCGCAAGACCGTCATCGACGAGGTCGACGGCAAGGCGGGCTGGAGCGTGGTCACCGTCAACGCGAACGGCGTCGACACCGATGTGCTCCAGGAGGTCGATCCCGAGACCTCCCCGTCCTTCTCGCTCAGCGTCGACCGCAATGTCCAGAACGCCGCCCAGCACTCGGTCGACGCCCGCACCGAGCAGGCCATGATGGTGGTGCTGCAACCCTCCACCGGCGCGATCCTGGCCATCGCCCAGAACGAGGCCGCCGACGCCGACGGCCCGGTCGCCGCGACCGGCCTCTACCCGCCCGGCTCGACCTTCAAGACGGTGACCGCCGCCGCGGCCATGACCGCCGGCCACGCCACCCCCGACACCTCGGTCCCGTGCCCGAGCCAGATCGTGGTGGGGGAGCGCACGATTCCCAACTACGACCTGTTCAGCGTGGGCACGGTCTCGATGGCCACCGCCTACGAGCGCTCCTGCAACACATCCTTCGCCAAGATCGCCTCGGAGCTCGGCGGCGAGGATCTGCGCAGGGCCGCATCGGCTCTGGGCCTGGGCCCGGACTACACGGTGGCGGGCCTGCCCACGGTCTCGGGTTCGGTGCCCCCCGACGACGACCTGGTGCAGCGCGCCGAGGACGGCATCGGCCAGGGCAAGGTGGTGGCCAGCCCATTCGGCATGGCTCTGGTGGCGGCAACGGTCGCCCGCGGTTCGACCCCGGTGCCGTACCTGATCGCGGGCCACCCGACCCAGGTCTCCGGCGACCACCCCCAATTGACCCCCGACGTCATCGACGGCCTGCGCCTCATGATGCGCAAAGTGGTGCTCGGCGGTACCGCCGAACGCATCGTCGACCAGGGCGAGGTCTACGGCAAGACCGGTGAGGCCGAGGTGGACGGTGGTTCGCACGCCTGGTTCATCGGTTACCGCGGCGATATGGCCTGGGCCACCCTCGTGGTGCGCGGCGGCAGCTCGGACAACGCGGTGGCGGTCACCCGCGACATGCTGACAGCCCTGCCCGCGGGCTACTGAAGAATGGACCGGCTACTGAGAAGTGGAGCGGCCGAGCGTCATTCGACGTTTCAGCGTTCGCCGTACTGGCTGTCGAGGCGGAGGCAGGCGGCGGGGGGGAGGTTGCCGACTCCGTCGGTGACGAAGCGTTGTTCGGCCAGGGCCTTGGTGGGTGGTCCGTCCGCGGAGGCGTCGCCGATGATTTCGGTGACTCCGGCTCCGGCGAGGATCATTCCCGCGGTGGTGACTAGCAAAAGGGCCGAGCGCTTCATGTCCCTCTCCCTTGTTTGGGGATGAGTCAGGGAGACCGAATGGGGTTATTCGGTTGCCCGGTGCTCATTAGGGTTGGCTGACTGTTTGCCAATGCACGAAACGGTAATCGGTCAGTTATGCCGGGGCAACCCGCCCGTGGCCCGCAACACAGCCACTACCTGGGGTGTGTAGTAGACCCTTGCCTGAATCGGTATCGGATGTTTACCGTCAGTTGCTGCGCTGCATGGTGGCGGCGAGGTGATGGGTCAGCGGCTGCTCGACCGCGGCCATCCGCAGCGAGTATTCGAGCGTGTCACCCGCGACGGTGATGGTCCGCCCGAGCGCGGTCACCGACTTCGCGCTGCTGCTCAACCCGATCGAGGTGGAATCGAGCTCCAGCCGCAATTCCCCGTCCTCGTTCACCAGCCGCCCCTCGCAGATCTCGGTGATCCCCGTCGGGTGCGCCAGAATCAACTCGATCCGATCGGGCCCGGTGGCCCGCAGATACCCGGTCTCACTGTGCATGGGCCGACTACCGTCGGCGGCCCGGGTGCGCTGCCGATAGGTCAGGAACGGCCGCCCGACGTGCCCGAAGTGCACTTCCTCCAGGTACTCGAACGACTCGATGGTCGGGTATTCCCCCTGCCCACGCCCCCGCCAGGTCCCCAGCAGCGGAGCGAGATGGGCGATATCGGGATGCGGCGCAACGGGATTTTCGGCTTCGAGCACGGCGGCCAGCATAATCGGCCCAATCGATCTCGGTACCCGCTCGACGCGCCCGCACACCACTATTTACGGAAAGGGGCCTGGATCAGCGGTGTGGCCCGGGCGTGATCGCTGTGGTTGCCGGCTTCCGCCAGTTACGTTACAGTCAGTGCACGTAATATAACTACAGCGAAGCGAAACACTGTGAACCACAACGTAATTCCGCCCTTCACCATCGTGCAGCCCGGTGCGGGCAGGAGCTTTCCGATCCCCGGTTTCGGCGCCGATTTCAAGTTCGACAGCCAGAGCACCGGTGGTGCGGTGTCGATGGTGGAGCATCCCTTCTCCGTCGGCATGATCACGCCGCCGCACATGCACAGCCGTGAGGACGAGTACTCCATTGTTCTGGAGGGGCAGATCGGGTTCCGGTCCGGCGACGCCGAGGCGGTGGTGGGACCGGGCGGCTACGTGATCAAACCGCGCGGCGAGATGCACGCCATGTGGAACGCGGGGGACACCCCGGGCCGGATCATCGAGATCATCGTTCCCGGCGGCTTCGAACGCTATTTCAGCGAACTCAGTGATCTGATGGCGACCGATGGCACCGCCCCCGCCGCGTTCCAGGACCTGGCCGCCCGGTACGGGCTGACCTACGGTAACCCCGAATGGTTCGATGACATCGTCGCCCGGTACGGCCTCAATCTGCCTGCCCACCACAATCTCTGACCATGACGGAGCAGCGTATGGAATCCACCGAGCCGCCGCGGGCGCCCAAATCTGGTCCGCGCGGCGGGCGGCCCCGCGACCCCGCCGTGGACGAGGCCATCCTGCTCGCGACCCGCCGCCGCCTGGTCACCGACGGCTACTCCCAGATGGCGCTGGGCGATATCGCCGCCGATGCCGGGGTCACCCGTCCCACCCTCTACCGGCGCTGGCCGGGCAAGCTCGAACTCGTCATCGACGCCCTCGACCATGGACTGCGCGCCCAGACCGCGGCCACCCCGCCGTTCCCGCTCGATGACTCGACGCCCCGCGAGGTGTTCACCGAAGTCATCCGCCGCGCCGATCCTTGCTACCGCAACCCCGACGCGATCCTTCTGCTGAGCGGGTTCATCAGCGAATCCGAGCGTGTGCCGGAACTGCTCGCGCATGTCGTCGAACGGGCCATCGAGCCGCGCGCCCGCCAGGTCGAAGAGCTGTTGCGCCAACTCGGCGACCGCGGTGCCATCCGATCCGATATCGACACCCGGGCCATCGCCACCATGGTGTTCGGCGCGTACTTCGGTGCGTTCCTGCGCGGCGATGACGCCGATACCCGACGCGGTCTGGCAGACGTACTCGCGGCCACGCTCTGGCCCGCCGTGCGCTCCGCCCCCGACGCCTAGCGCAGACAGGCGATTGTCGATATGTCCGTGGATCTTCCGGAACGCCCGCGCATCGCCATGCTCACCGGGCTGCTGCGGCGGCATTACGCCAACGCCGTCGAGACCACGATTCGGGATGCGGGCTTCGACGACCTCCGGCCCGGTGATGCCAAGGCCTTTCCGCATGTTCCCGACGAGGGCATCACTGCGGGCGGGCTGGCCCTGCGCACCGGGGTGCGCAAGCAGACCATGGCCGAGGCGATCGATCGGCTCGAGGGCCGCGGCTACCTCGAACGCCGCCCGAATCCGCGCGACCGCAGATCACATCTGGTCTTCCTCACCGACCGCGGCCGCGCCGTCCGGCCGCTGGCCGTCGCCGCCGGAAATCGGATCGAGCAGCACTGGGCCGAACTGGCCGGGCCGGAGGAGCTCGAGGCCCTGCGATCGCTCCTGCGGAATCTGGTCCGGCTCCTCGAGAATGAGCATCGGCCCTGACCCGAGCGGGTTCTGCTCAGCGGCGGCTGGCTCGGCGGTAGCCGTAGGCGGCGGGGATGGCGAAGACGGCGATCAGGCCGAGGGACCAGGCGATGGTTTGGATCAATGGGCTCGCGACTGGGCCGCCTTCGGCCAGGGCTCGCATGGTTTCGACGGCCACCGACATGGGCTGGTGCTGGACCACCGGTTGGATCCACTTGGGGTAGGCCAGGAGCGGGACGAAGCCGGAGCTGAAGAACATGAGGAGGGAGGAGAGGAGGGCGACGGCTTCGACCAAGGTGGATTTGGCGGTGAAGACGGCGATGGCGGTGACCATGGTCGCGAAGGCCAGGCCGAAGAGGACCGGGATCCAGAGGAAGGCGAAGGTTTGCAGGGGGCCTTCGCGGAAGCGGAAGCCCAGGGCCATGCCGAACAGGATGATGACGACGGTGCCGGCGAAGATGCGGCAGCCCTCGGCGAGGATGCGGGCGGCCAGGCCGGAGGCGCGGTGGACAGGCAGGACCCAGAAGCGGGCGAGGATGCCCGCCTCGCGTTCGCGGCCGAGCATGACGCCGCTGGCGACGGTGCCGGACAGCGCGCCGACCAGGGTGACCATGGGGGTCGAGCCGTAGAGGGCGCTGTGGCCGGAGAACTTCTGGATCTGGGAGCCCACAACGATGTCGAGCATCAATAGCAAAAGGCAAGGGACGATGAGGGTTTCGAGCAGGGTGACGGGATCGCGGGCCCAGCGGACCAGCAGGCGTTGCGCCTGAATCCAGGTGTGGCGCAACAGGGCCGGGGTGGAGGCCTCGTGGAAGACGAGGGTGTCATCGGCGGCGGGGCGGTCGAGGGTTGCCATCACGACCTCTTCAGGTTCTGCCGGGCGATGAAGTAGCCGGACACCGCGAGGATGGCGGCGATCCACAGCAGCGGCGGCGTCATCAGCCCCCAGGTGACCGGATGGGCCTTGCCGAGGGTGTCGCCGCCGAGCGCGCGCAGGCCCTCGGCGAACTGCGAGACGGGCTGGTTGCGCACGAAGAACTGGACCCAGTGCGGGAATTGGTGGGCGGGGGCCAGACCGGTGGAGAGCATGCCGAGGATGAGCGGCGGCAGCACCAGCATCTGCGAGGTGGCCTCCGGACTGCGGGTGAAGGTGCCGATGGCGTCCGCGCCGAGACAGAACGCGAAGCCGATGAGCATGCCGAGCGCGAGGAATCCGAGGGTGTGCGCGGCGCCGCCGGCGAAGCGGAAGCCGATCACGTAGATGCTGATGACCGCGGAGATCATGCCGATCACGAGCCGGAAGACGTTGGAGGACATGCGCGCCGCGGCGGGCACCAGCGGATGCATGGGCATGGCGTCGAAGCGCCGGTCGAGCCCGGACACCGCGTCGGTGGCGGCCCGGAACGCCGCGGACACGGCGGTGAAGGCGGCGGCCTGCAGGATCACGATGGGCGCCATGAACTGCGCGTAGCTGCTGAATCCCAGTCCGGCGAAGGTCATCACGCGATTCAGCGGGATGTAGAAGCTGACGGTGAAGGTGATGGGCGCGAGGATGGCGGTGGCGATCTCGCCGGTCTGGATGGAGGGCGCGATGAGCCGCACCGTGAGCACCCACCACTGGGCCAGGGTGGCCGGGGTGGCGCGCAGGTCGGTGAGCCAGTTGCCGGGCGCCTCGGCGACGGCCGTGTCGGCGCTCATGCCCGGGTCCGATCCTCGGAGGTGTAGCGCCCGTCCGGGGTCCGGAATCGCACGGACGGCGAATCGTCTTCCGGCTCTTCGGTCTTGGCGATGTGCCCGGTGAGTTCCAGGAACACGTCGTCGAGCGAGGGCCGCCGCAGCGCGATGTCGACCAGTTCCATTCCGGCCGAGTCCAACCGCCGCAACGCCTCGGCCAGAGTCTTGGCCCCTTCCGGCGCGGGAATGGTGATCCGATCCGAATCGCCGGTCAGCGCTTCACGATTGGCGGCGGGCAGCATGTCCCCGAGTGCGCGGGCGATCGAGGGCAGATCCTCCATGCGCAGCGGCACGATCTCGCAGTAGCTGCCGCCGGTGCGGGCCTTCAGTTCATCGGCGGTGCCGTCGGCGATGACCACACCGTGGTCGATGACGATGATCCGATCGCACAGTGCGTCGGCCTCTTCCAGGTACTGGGTGGTGAGCAGCGTGGTGATCCCGTGCTTGCGGAAGCCGCCGACCAGATCCCAAACCCCTTGGCGGCTGCGCGGATCCAGCCCGGTGGTGGGTTCGTCGAGGAACACCACCTCGGGCCGCACCACGAGCCCGCAGGCGATGTCGATGCGCCGCCGCATACCGCCGGAGTAGGTCCCGACGCGCCGTCCGGCGGCCTGCACCAGATCGAATTCCTCCACGAGTTCGTCGGCCCGCGCCCGGGCCGCGCGCTTGCGCAAACCCATGAGCCGCCCGAACATGACGAGGTTCTCGTAGCCCGACAGCGCGTCGTCCAGCGCCGCGAACTGCCCGGTCAGCATGATCGACCGCCGCACCGCGGCCGCGTCGGCGACCACATCGTGCCCGGCGACCATGGCCCGTCCGGCGTCGGGCGCGATGAGCGTGGACAGGATATTGACCGTGGTGGTCTTGCCCGCCCCGTTGGGCCCGAGGATGCCGAGCACTTCACCGGGCGCGGCCTTGAAGGTGATCCCGCGTAGCGCCTGCACCGCGCCGAAGGATTTCTCGACGTTCTCGACGACCACGCCGTCGAGGACCGTACTGGTTTTCACGTGTGTTGTATCGGGTTTGCCACTGTCGATGTTCACGGCGTCCGTCCCCAATGTGTGTCGAGAATGCGAGATATGGCCGCCAGCGCGTGCGGCGCGGTGAGTTCTTCGTGGCTGACGTCGATGTCGTGATTGCTGATGGTCCCGGTGATGTAGGGCCGCCAGCCGTCCGGGCCGAAGATGTCGGACGAGTGCACGGTGGCGCTGAAATACAGTGCGTCGCCATGGAATACGGGCCGCTGATACCCGGTGCGGGTGTCGGCGGAGGCGTTGTAGGAGGCCGCCATGCGTTCGAGGGTCTCGGCGTCGACCAGCGAAACACCGCCCATGCGTTCGCTGATCATGGCCGCGGCCTGTTCGGCGGTGGTGTCGGCCGGGATGTCGGTGATCCCGAAGACCGACCCGAAGGTGGCGACGAAGGATCCGGCGGTGAGCTTGTCGATGCTGCCGCCGTCGATATCGGTGCTGTCCGCGTCGAGCAGGGCCAGGGTGGCGACCTCGTCTCCGGTTGCCTCGAACTGGGCGGCCACGGCGTGCGCGATGAGGCCGCCGAAGGACCATCCGAGCAGATGATAGGGGCCGTGCGGTTGCAGTCGGCGGATTTCGGCCACGTAGCGGTCGGCGAAGTCGGCGATGCTGCGGGCGTGCGGTTCCCCGGACAGGTCGGGGGCCTGCAGGCCGTAGATGGGCCGCCCCGGCGACAGGGCGTCGGCGAGACCCAGGTAGGTCCAGGCGATGCCCGAGGACGGGTGGATGCAGAACAGCGGTGGCTCGTCGCCGCCCGGCCGGATGGGCAGCACCACGTCCAACCCCAGCCCGGGTTGTGAATCCGCCCGCGTGGCAGCCAGTTCCGCGGCGGCCTGCTTCTCGCGGAGCTCGATCATGAACTGCCGTTCGGCCTCGGCGGCGAGTTCGGCGGCCGGTGACTGCGCGAAAGCCGCTGCGGCGGACAGCGCGTCGACCCACAGGTGGGCCAGCATGGTGATCTCGTGCCGGGGCAGCAGGGTTTCGGGGAAGCTGAAACTGGCCTGCAGCCGATCCCCGACCACGACCGCGTTGATCTCGATCTCGGCGGTGACGGGCACGTCGGGATGCTCGGTGGCGTGCAGGTCGCCGAATTCGTCGGTGGGCAGCCAGCCGAGATCCTCCAGGCCCGCTGGAATGTCGGCGGTGGCGTAGCGGCCGAGATAGTTGAACCCGATCCGGCCGGGCACCCGGGCGGGCAACTCGGCGGCGGTGTCGGGGTTCAGGTAGCGCAGCATGCCGTACCCGATGCCCTTGTCCGGCACCTCCGCCAGCTGATGCTTCACCGCGCGGATGGCATCGCCCATCGACGGCCCGCCCGCGAGCGCGTCGCGAATCGGTATGTCGGACAGCGTGAGTCGCACCGGATACACGGTGGTGAACCAGCCCAGCGTGCGCGAGAGATCCGCGCCCGGAATGATCTCCTGCTGCCGCCCGTGGCCTTCGAGCCGCAGCAGCACCGCCTCGATCGGCTCCATGCGCCAGCGCCGGATGGCCAGGGCCAGCCCGGCCAGCAGCGCGTCCTCGACGGTGCCGTCGAACAGTGCGGGCAGCGTGGTGAGCAGTGTCGCGGTGGTCTCCGCGTCGACCTCGACCTCGACCTCGCGCACGGCCGCGACACGATCCACGGCCGGATCGAGTTCCCGAGCGCCGATGCGCGGGTCGGGTGTGGCGGCGATATCGCGCCAGTAGTCCAGCTCCCCGGTCCGGCGGGGTTGCCGGGCGGCCTCGTCGAGGGCATAGGCCCAGCGCCGCACCGAGGTTCCGGTCTCGGTGAGGATCGGTTCCGCGCCGCCGCTGATCTGCGCCCACGCGGCAATGAGATCCGGAATGAGGATCCGCCACGACACGCCGTCGATCACCAGGTGGTGGGCCACCAGGATGAGCCGCCCCCGGCGTTCGGGCGGGCTGTCCGGCGCGGGATCCAGCCACACCAGTTGCAGCACGGTCCCGCTGTCGGGATCGAGCCGCCCGAGCGCGGAATCCAGTTCGGTGACCGCGTATTCGCGCAGTTCGACACTGTCGCCGGTATCGAATTCGATGCGGTGCAGCAGCCGGTCGACATCCACCGCGCCGGGCGGGCGGGTCCGCAACCGCCAGTCGCCGTCGATGAAAGCCAGCTGGGCGCGCAGCATGTCGTGCTGGTCGACGACCGCGGTGACGGTGGCGACGAGCTGTTCGCGGCCGATGCCGCGCGGCAGTTCCAGCACCGCGGTCTGCGCGAATCTGCGGTGATCGCCGCCGCGTTCGAGCATCCAGCGCGCGATCGGGGTGAGTGGAATCTCGCCGACCCCGCCGCCGGGCAGCTCCTCGAGCACGACGGTCTCGCCCGCGGCCGCCGCCAGCGCCGCCAGGGCCGCGACGGTGCGATGCTCGAACACCTGCAATGGCGTGAGTTCGATGCCGCGCAGCCGCGCGCGTGAGACCAGCTGAATGGCCAGGATGCTGTCGCCGCCGAGCGCGAAGAACGAGTCGTGTACGCCGACCCGGTCGCGGCCCAGCAGTTCGGCGATGATCTCCGCGAGCACGGTTTCGAGATCGGTTGTCGGAGCCCGGTATTCGGTCTCGGACTCGAAGACCGGATCGGGCAGCGCGCGGCGGTCCAGCTTGCCGACCGCGTTGAGCGGGATCGCGTCGAGGACCACGAACGCCGACGGCACCATGTACCCGGGCAGCCGGTCGGCGGCATGGGCGCGCACGGCCGCGAGATCGACCGTGCGGCCGGGCTCGGCCAACAGGTAGGCGGCCAGCGCGGTGGCGCCGCCCGGCCCGGGAACGCCCAGCGTGACCGCGAACTCGACGCCTTCGGCGGCGGAGAGCGCCGCGTCGATCTCCCCGAGCTCGATGCGCTGCCCGCGCACCTTGACCTGGAAGTCGGTGCGGCCCAGGTATTCCAGGCGGGGTTCGTCGAGGTATCCGGTCCAGCGCACGAGGTCGCCGGTGCGGTAGAGCCGTTCCCCGGGCCGCCCGTACGGGTCGGGTACGAAGCGGGCCGCGGTGAGCCCGGGCCGGTTGTGGTAGCCGCGGGCCAGGGCCGGTCCGGCCAGGTACAGTTCCCCGGCCACGCCCATGGGCACCGGCCGCAGCCGGTCGTCGAGAACCAGGGTGCCCGCCCCGCGGATCGGGGTGCCGATGGTCACCGGCTGCCCCGCGATCAGCGGCTCGGAAGCCGTTGCCCAGATGGTGAATTCGGTCGGACCGTACAGGTTGATCAAGGTCCGCCCGGTCGCCCAGCGCGCCACCAGATCCGGCCCGATGGCCTCGCCCGCCACCGCCAGCACCCGAACGCTGGACACCGCGTCCGGATCGAGCGTCGCCAGCGCGGACGGTGTGATAACCAGGTGCGTGACGCCCTGTGCCGCAATGAGATCGGTCAGCGGCTGGCCGCCGAAGACGTCCGGCGGCGCGACAATCGCGGTGCCGCCGGACCCGAACGCCATGAGCGCTTCGAAGGCGGACGCGTCGAAACTCGGTGACGCGACCTGCAGCACGCGGCAGTGCTCGCCCAGGGACAGCAGTTCACGCTGCGCCCGCACCAGGTCGGCGATGCCGCGATGCGAGACGGACACGCCCTTGGGCGTACCGGTGGAGCCCGAGGTGTAGATCAGCCACGCGGGCTGATCCGGATGGCTGCCCATCGCTCGAATCCGGCCCTGCCCCAGGGTGATCCGCACACTCGACGCGGCGGGATCATCAAGCACCAGCCACCCGACGGTATCGGGCAGCAGCCCCCGGTGCGCGCTCGTGGTGAGTCCGAGCACCGCGCGCGAATCGGTCAGCATGTGATCGATGCGGTCCAGCGGATGGCGTGGATCGATGGGCAGGAACGCCGCCCCGGCCTTCGCGCACGCCCAGATCGCGGTGAGCAGCTCCGTGCCTCGCGAAAGCGCCAACGCCACAATGCTTTCCGATCCGGCACCGGCGGCCGAGAGTTGCATGGCCAGGCGCTGAGATGCGGTATCCAGCTCCCGATAGGACACCGCCCGCCCGTCGGCGACGATGGCCGGGCACAGCCGGTGCGCGGTGGCCGCGGCCCGGAAAACCTGGGCCAGGGTGGTGATTCCGGCATGCCCCGGCCCGCGCAAAGGCACCAGGGCCCGGCGCTCAGCCGCGTCGAGCAGGTCGATATCCGACAGCCGCACACCGGGATCGGCGGTGATGGCGGTGAGTATCCGCTGCCAGCGGGTGACCAGCCGGGCCGCCGTGGCCTCGTCGAACAGATCGGTGGCGAAGGTGAGCGTTCCGTCCAGCCCCGCGGAGTCCGTGCCGGGCAGCGGCGCGCGCAGATCGAAGGTCAGATCGAACTGCGAGGCATCCCGCTCGATGGGCTCGACCTCGACCCGCAGCCCCGGAAATTCCACGGCCGGCGGGGTGAAGTTCTGCAGCGACAGCGACACCTGGAACAGCGGGTGCTGCGCGGTCGAGCGCGGCGGATCCAGCACCTGCACAAGCCGTTCGAACGGCACCTCCGCGTGCGCGAAGGCATCCAGATCGGTGGTCCGCACCTCGCCGAGGAATTCCCGGAACCCCTTGGCCGGATCGACCGGCGTGCGCAATGCCAGGGTATTGACGAACATCCCGACGAGATCGTCGAGCGCGGCCTCTCCGCGCCCGGCTACCGCGGTGCCGATCAGCACATCGTGCGTCCCCGCCATCCGCGACAGCAGCACCGCCAGCGCGGCATGCAGCACCATGAACAGGCTGGTGTCGGTCGCCGCCGCCAATTCGGTGAGCGCCGAGTGCAATCCGCCGTCGAGCCGGAACTCCAGATCGGTGCTCCGCATGCTCTGCACCGCGGGCCGCGGCCGATCCGTCGGCAACTCCAGCACGTCCGGAGTGGCCGCCAGCCGCTCGCTCCAGTACCGAATCTGCTGTGCCGCCCGGGATTCCGAATCCTTCTCGTCCCCGAGCAGCTCCCGCTGCCACATCGAGTAGTCGGCGTACTGAACCCGCAATGGCGGCCGGTCGGACTCGATACCTGTGCTCCGCGCCAGATACGCGGTGATCAGATCGGTGGCCAGCGGTGCCATCGAGGACCCGTCCGCGCTGATGTGGTGGACCACGAGGACAACGACGTGGGTGACGGCCGCTCCGTTGCGCGCCGTGCGGGATGATCCCCCCGTCATTCCGGCGTGCTCTTGGCCGGAATCCACTGCGGTCGGATGGATCCCGGCCAAAAGCACGCCGGGATGACGAGAGGCGTCCGCACCATGCGGCGGTGTGACGATGCGGAGCAGGCCGACGCGCAGCGGGGCCTCCCGGGTGAGGTCGAAGCCGGTGCCGGTCAGGTCCTCGATCCGTTTCCGCAGTGGCGCACCGTCTTCCACGTCGTCCAATTCGATGGCGGGCGCGGCCGCGTCGGCGCTGAGCACGACCTGACGCGGCCCGTCGGCGTCGGCGGGGTAGAGGGTGCGCAGGGTTTCGTGGCGCAGCACGACGTCGGCTACAGCCTGCCGCAGCGCGTCGACGTCGAGGTCGCCGGTCAGGCGCAGGGCCGCGGTGATGTTGTAGGCGGCGGAGGTGGGGTCGAGCCGGTTGAGCACCCACATGCGTTGCTGCGCGGGCGACAACGGGATCCGGTCGGGGCGGATGCGTGGGGCAAGCGCCGGCAGGCCCGCGATCTCGGTGCCGGGCACGATGCGCGCCGAGAGTTGCGCGACCGTCGGCGCGTCGAAGAGGTCGCGCAGGGCGATGGTCGCGCCGAGCGCCGCATTTACGCGCGCCACCACTCGGGTGGCGATCAGTGAGTTGCCGCCGAGGTCGAAGAAGGAGCGGTCGATGCTGACCCGCTCGGTCTCGAGCACCTCCGCGAACACCTTCGCGACCGCCGTCTCGATGGGGCTGCGGGGCGCGAGGTACCGCTCGTCGAGGGTGGCGAAATCCGGTGCGGGCAGGGCATTCCGGTCGAGCTTGCCGACCGGGGTGAGCGGGACGTCGTCGAGTTCGATGAGGTAGCTGGGCACCATGTAGCCGGGCAGCGCCCCGGCCACCCGGGTCCGCAGCCCTTCGGTGTCGAGGGTGTGGCCGGGTGCGGCGACCACATACGAGACGAGCACGGTCTGCCCGGCGGGTCCCGGGCAGCCGATGGTGGCGGCGTATTCGACCTGCTCGTCGGCCCCCAGTACCGCGTCGATCTCACCGAGTTCGATGCGCAGGCCGCGGATCTTGACCTGGAAGTCGCTGCGCCCCTGGTACTCCAGTTCCAGTTGCGCGCCGTCGGCCGTCTTGACCTCGACCCAGCGCACCATGTCGCCGGTGCGGTACATGCGCGCCCCGTGCTGGGTGTACGGATTCGCCACGAAACGTGCTGCGGTGAGCCCGAATCGGTTGAAATAGCCGCGCGCCAGGGCGGGTCCCGCCAGATACAGCTCCCCGGTCACGCCGACGGGAACCGGCCGCAGCCAGGTGTCGAGCACCATGGCCGCCGCACCCCGAATGGGCGCACCGATGGTGATGGGTTCCCCGGGCAGCAACTCACCGGGACCGGTCGCCCACACGCTGAATTCCGTTGGGCCGTAGAGGTTCACCATGCGCCGCCCGGCCGACCAGGCCGCCACCAGTTCCGTCCCGGCCGCCTCGCCGGCCACCGACAGGCAGCTGAGGTCCTCGAGCCCTTCGGGATTCATGGTGGCCAGCACCGACGGTGTGATGACCGCATGCGTGACCTTCTCGGTGCGCAGCAGCTCCTCGAGCGCGCTGCCGCCGTACACATCCGGCGGCGATATCACCAGCCGGCCGCCGGCCCCGTGGGCCATGAGCAGCTCGTGCACCGACGCGTCGAAACTGGGCGAGGCCACCTGCAGCGCACTGGTCGTCTCATCCAAGTCCAGCAGACTTTGCTGGGAGGCAACGAGATTGGCCAGCCCGCGATGGCTGAGCAGCACGGCCTTGGGCTTACCCGTCGACCCCGACGTGTAGATGAGGTACGCCGTCTGCGCGAGGTTGATCGGCCCGCCGCGCTCGGCATCGGTGATATGCGCGTCGGAAACCGTCATGACCCGGCGAATGGTGTTGAGATCATCGAGCAGCAGCCAGTCGATGCTGCCCGGCAGCGTCTCGCCGACCTCGCACACCGTCACCCCGATCGGGGCCCGCGAATCGGTGAGAATGTGCTCGATCCGCTCGACCGGATAGTTGGGATCCAGCGGCAGGAACGCCGCCCCGGTCTTGGCCAGCGCCCACACCGCGACCACCGACTCCACCGACCGGGTCAGCGCCAGCACCACGAACGTCTCGCGACCGACCCCGCGCCGCAACAGGATTCGCGCGAACCGGTTCGACCACGAGTCGAGATCCCGGTAGGTCATGCTGAGCTCGCCGGAGCTCACCGCGATGCCATCCGGATTGGCGCGGGCTCCCGAGGCCAGGATGTCGGGCAGGGTGCGCAGGGGAGTGGCCTCGCCGCCGCGCACCGGCAGCAGCTGCGCCCGCTCGATCGGATCGCAATGCTGCAACTGGGCGATGCGGCGCTGCGGATGGTCGGCGATCTGGTTGAGCAGCAGCACGAACCGGTCCAGCAGCCGCCGCGCCGCCGCCTCGGGCAGCTCGTCGGCCATGAATTTGATGGTGATGGTCAGGCTTTCGCTGCCGTCGGCGGCGCGCTGCGGAATCACCATCAGGTTGAGCGGATATGGCGTCGCATCGGTACCCGACACGTCGAGAATGCGCATCCCCGCGATATCCAGTGCCCGCGAGAGCGTTTCGCGATCGATGGGATAGGACTCGAACACGGTCAGCGTGTCGAACAGCTCGGGCAGCCCCACCGCCTGATGAATGGCCGCCAACCCGACGTGCTGATGATCCAGCAGCCGCGCCTGCTCGCCCTGCACCCGCGCCAACAGATCGCCCACCCGTTCACCGGGTTCCAGCCGCACCCGTACCGGCAGGGTATTGATGAACAGGCCGACCATCTCCTCGACCCCGGCCAGCTGCGGTGGCCGCCCGGAGACGGTGCCGCCGAACACCACATCGGTGCGGCCGGTGAGCATGGCCAGCAGCAGCGCCCACGCCGCCTGCACCGCAGTGTTCACCGTCGCGCCGGTCTCGCGCACGGTGCCGGTCAGCCGCTCCAGGCGTACCGTGTCGAAGTCCACCGAGACCATGCCGGATTCGGTGGAGGTGATGCCCGCCAGGGTCGGCACCGCCCGAGTCGGGGAATCGACCCCGGCCAACGCCTCGGTCCAGACGGCCAGCGACGCGGCATCGTCCTGCTCACCCAGCCAGCCCAGGAATTCGCGATAGGAATGCGCCGGTGTCTGCGGAATCTCATGCCCGGTGACCGCGGCCAGGTACCCGGCCAGCAGCTCCCGCACCACCAGCGGCGTCGACCAACCATCCAGTGCCAGATGGTGATTGGTCATCAGGAGCGTGTACGCCTCGGCGTCGGTGCGAATCAGGCTGAACCGCAGCAGCGGCGGCCGGGCCAGATCGAAGCGAGTGCCCGCGTCCACGGCGATCAGCCGGGCCAGTTCCCGCTGCCGTTCGGCCGGTTCCGCGATGGTGGTGAGATCGAGCTCCTGCCAAGGTATTTCGGCCTCGCCCAGCACCAGCTGCCGCGGCCCGTCGGTGGTCTCGACATAGGCCACCCGCAGCACCTCGTGCCGGTCCAGCAGCGCCGCGGCCGCGGTGCGCAGGCGGGCCGCATCCACCCGCCCGGCCAGGGTGAGCTGGGTCTGCACGGTGTAGCCGTCGGCGGTATCGGTGTCGTAGCGCGCGTGGAAGAGCAGTCCGTACTGCAGCGGCGAGAGCGGCCACACGTCGGCCAGCGACGGGTATGTGCGCTCCCACTCGTCCAGCTGCCGCTGCGACACGGCGACCAGCGGGAAGTCCGACGGCGTATGCCCGCCCGCCCCGGCATGCCGCGCATGGGTGACCAGCGCGGTGACCGCCCGCCCCCACAGCCGCGCCAGTTCCCGGACCTGGGCCGCCCCGAGCACCCGCGACGCGTAGGCCCAGGTCACCTCCAGCCCGGCGGCCGTATGGAAGGCATTGATATCGACGACCGCCGCCAGCGGCGCGCTGTCGTCCTGGGTGGAGGCGAATCGGACCGGCACCCACGGTGTTTCCGCGCCACCGGGATGCTCCACCCCGGCCCCGGTCCGGCCCAGATAGTTGAAGCTGATCTGCGGCGTCGGCGCACCCGCGAACTCGGCCGCGGTCTCGGCATCGAGGTAGCGCAGCATGCCGAAACCGACACCCTTGTCCGGGATGGCCCGCAGCTGTTCCTTCACGGCCTTGAGCACCGCGCCCGCGGCCGGGCCGCCCCGGAAGGCATCGTCGAGATCGATATCGCTGAGATCCAGCGCCACCGGGAACACGCTGGTGAACCAGCCGATCGTGCGCGAAATATCGGCCCCCGGCAGGATCGACTCCTCGCGCCCGTGCCCCTCCACCGTGAGCAGGGTGCGCTGGGTGCCGCGAATCCGGCCGACCGCCATGGCCAGCGCGGCCAGCAGCGCGTCGTCGAGCCCGCAGTGGAAGCGCGTCGGAATGAGTTCCTGTGCGGCCGTGGTGGTATCGGAATCGATCACGGTCCGCAGCTGGCCCATGGTGGCCACGGTGTCGAGCCCGGGATCGAGGGCGCGGGTGCCCAGCCGCGGATCCGGGGTGGTGAGAATGCTTCGCCAGCCGGGGATCTCGCCCGCGCGGGCGGGCGTCTGCTCGACCTGGCCGTGCGCCCAACGCCGGAAGGAGGTGCCGACCGGAGCGAGCGTGCCGCCCGCCCACGCGGTGGCCAGGTCCGGCAGCAGGATGCGCCAGGAGACACCGTCGGTGACCAGGTGGTGCAGCACGACCCACAGCAGCGGCAGCGCCTCCCCGCGCTCGATCAGTACGAAGCGGGCCACGATCCCGGCGGCCGGATCCAGAAGATCGGCCGCGCGCTGCAATTCGTCCTCACCGTCGCTGTCGGCGGTGGTGGTGACGGTCTCGATGAGCGCCCCCGCCTCGATCCCACCGGGCTCGCCGACCCGCCAGTCCCAGGCGCGGGTGCCATTGGCCGACGTATGAGTGAGGGTGCTGCGCAGCAGATCGTGACGATCCAGCACGGCCTGAACCGCTGCGACGAGGCGGCCGCGATCGATGTCGTGGGGCAGCGGGATCAGCACGGCCTGGGCGTATCTGGGCCAGGCATCGCTGTGCGCCAGCATGTCGTGCACGATGGGGGTGAGCGGCACCTGGCCGACCGGACCGCCGGGCAACTCCTGGATGATCGGAGCGGTCACATCGGTGGCCACGGCCGCCAGCCCGGCAACCGTCTTGTGCTCGAACACATCCCGGGCGCGCAGCCCGAGCCCGGCGGCCTTGGCGCGCGCCACCAGCTGGATGGCGACAATGCTGTCACCGCCGAGTGCGAAGAAATTGTCGTCCGCCGCAACCGATTCCACGCCGAGAACGGCGGTGAACACCTCGGCCAGCAGGATTTCCCGCTCGGTGGCGGGTGCGCGACCGGCCCGGGCCCGGGTACCGTAATCGGGCTTCGGCAGGGCGCGGCGATCCACCTTGCCCGCCGGGGTGAGGGGCAGCGTATCGAGCACCATCACCACCGACGGCACCATGTGCGCCGGAAGGTGCTGGGCCACTGTCGCTTTCACGGCCTCGGCCTCGACCGCCGAGTCCGTCGCCAACACATACGACACCAGCGCCGTCGCCCCGCCCGGCGTGCTCGCGCCCACCGTGATCGCCATCTCGACGCCCGGATGCCGCGCCACCGCCGCATCCACCTCGCCCAACTCGATCCGGAACCCGCGCACCTTCACCTGGGTGTCACCGCGCCCCAGGTACTCCAGTTCCCAGCGGCCGTTGCGCCGGCGCCACCGCACCAGATCGCCGGTGCGGTACATGCGCTCCCCGGCCGCGAACGGGCTGGCCACGAACCGCTCCGCGCTCAACCCGATGCGCTGGTGATAGCCGCGCGCCAAACCCGCACCGCTCAAATACAATTCGCCGACCACGCCCGGCGGCACCGGCCGCAGCCACGGATCCAGCACGACCGCCGAGACGCCACGCGAGGGCGCGCCGATCGTAATGGGATCACCGGGGGCCAGCGGGGCGCTCAGGGTGGCCGTGACCGTGGTCTCGGTCGGGCCGTAGCCATTGAGGACGCAGCGTCCGGCCCAGCGCACCGGCAGCTCCGGCGGGCAGGAGTCGCCGCCGACCACCACGGTCCGCAGCCGGGGCAGCGAATCCGGTTCCAGCGAACCCGCGACGGCCGGAGTCACATTCAGATGCGTGACCTCCAGCTGCCGCAGCACGCGAGCCAGATCGTCGCCCGCGTAGGCGGTCGGCGGGACCACCGCCACCGTCGCGCCCACCGCGAACGCGACCAGCAGCTCCTCGATCGAGATGTCGAAACTTGGTGAGACCGCGTGCGCCACCACGGCATCCGAGCCGACACCGAACGCGGCCCCGGAACCCGTCACCAGATTGGTGAGCCCGCGATGGGTGACCGCGACGCCCTTGGGCAGGCCGGTCGAACCGGAGGTGTAGATCAGATACGCCACCTGGTCCAGCAGCACCGGCGCACGGCGATCGGCATCAATGATCGGACCGGAATCGCTTGCGCTGAGCCGCTTCTCGGTCTCCGGATCGTCGAGCACCAGCCAGTCGATCCGATCCGGCAGCGCCGCCCGCGATCCGGCCACCGTCACACCCGCGACCACACCGCTGTCGGCGATCATGTGCTCGATGCGATCGATCGGATACCCGGGATCGATGGGCACGAAGGCCGCGCCCGTCTGTGCCACCGCCCACATGGCCAGCACCGATTCCGCCGACCGCGGGATCGAGATCGCCACCACCCGTTCGGGTCCCGCGCCCGCCGCGATCAGCACGCGGGCCAGCCGGTTCGTGTACTCGGTGAGCTCACGATAGGTATAGGCCGTGCCGTCGATGCGCAGCGCAATAGCCGAGGGCGCGCGTTCGGCCCCGGCGGTGAGGATCTCGGGCAGGCTGTGCGGCCGGGTGCCGTCGCGGCCGACCGCGGGCACCAGTTCGGCGCGCTCCTCGGCGGAGATCACGGTCACCGCGGCCAGACGCCCCTCGATGCCCCCGGCCAGGAAGCGGTGCAGGAACTCCAGGAACCGCGCGTGCAGGGTGGCGAGCTCGGTATCGGCGTAGCGGTTCGGATTGGCCTGGAAATCGATGTGGGTGCGCTCGCCGCCGGTGCCCGGATAGACGTTCACGAACAGGTCGTCGATGAGCCCCGAGGTCAGCACGTGCAGCTGCCCGGTCACCTCGCCCAGGCGGATGCGGGTGTCGGCGAGCATGAGGTTCACCGTCGGCCCGAATCCGGCCACCTCGTCCATGGCCCAGCCGAGGTCGCGGATGATGTCCTCCTGCCGGTACCGCTGCCGGCGCAGGGCGGCGGTCAGCTCACCCTGGGTGGCGCGGATGAGATCGCCGACCGTGGCGGTGGGGGAGGGGTGCAGCCGCAGCGGCACCACATTGGCGACCATGCCGCCGGAGCGGCGCAGGGTCGCGGTGGTGCGCCCGGACACCGGCAGGCTCAGCACGATCTCGCCCGCTCCGGTCATGGCCCCGACATAGGCGGCGAAGGCGGCCACCACCACGGGGGCCGGACTGGTGGACAGCGCCGCCGTCACCGAATCCAGCAGGGCCGCCGTCGATTCCGGCAGCGCGCCGCTCAGCAGCCGCGGGTGGGCGTCCACCGCGCCGGTGCGCTTGCCCAGCTGGGCGGGTTCGGGCATACCGGTCAGATGTTCGCGCCAATAGTCGCGGTCGGCCTGCAGCTTGTCCGAATCCCGGTATGCCGCATCGGCTTCCACTATGCGCTGCAACGGTTCGGCCTTGCCGGCCGGAACCTCCTCGCCGCGCGCGGCGGCGTTGTAGATCTCCGAGGTGCGCTGCAGCATGGTGAGCGCGCCGACGCCGTCGAGCAGGATGTGATGAAAGCGCGAGTACCAGTACCAGCGATCGGGCGCCAGCCGCAGCATGGCGACCTTGCACAGCCGGTCGCGGGTCAGATCCAGCGGCGCGGTGTACTCCGCGCGCATCCAGGCCCGGGCGGCGGCTTCCGGATCGGGCGCGCCGCTCAGGTCGACGGTCTCGATCCGGTCGTCGAGCGTGGTATCGACGACTTGCCAAGGCAGATCGTCGATTTCGACTATCCGCAGGTATCCGGTGCCGAACTCGTGCCCGGCTCGCCGCGCCGCATCGGCCAGCAGTTCGATATCGAACGCGCCGGTGAACTCGACGTACTGGGCGATCGAGAACGGCGTGTCACCGGCGAGCTGCTGGGCGAACCAGATGCCGCGCTGGGCGGCGGACAGGGTGAAGGCCGCAGCTGATTCGCCAGCAGCAGGGGTGGAAGCGGACAGGGTGCTACTGGAAGCCATTCTGCTGTAACCTTCTGCGGGCTATAGAGATTCGGCGGGTCAGGAGGCCTTCCGCGCCAGTTGCAGCTCCGCCTCGGAAAGCGGTGCGTCCGAGCCGGTGAGGTACTGCACCAGCGTGGACCGGTCGTCGAGCACCAGCCAGCGGCTCGCGTCGGTGATCAGATCGCGCCCGGCCTTGGTGGTGATGCCGAAATCGGCACGCGCCAAGGTGGTTTCGGTGGTCAGCGGCACCGGCGTGGCCCCGGTCTTGACAATGGCCAGGCGGGCCACCACAGCCTCGAGCTGCGGGGTCTCCGCGATCGCGATACGCGCGCCGGGGTGGGCTCCGAGGCGCAGCAGCATACGCGCCATCCGGTTGCTCCAGCGGTCCAGCTCCGCGTTGTTGAGTTCGCAGTCGGCGGCGGTCACCGCGATGGAGGCGGGCGATTCGACCGGCTTGCACATCGAACATCATCCTCTCGGAGGGGGCGGTAGCGGGGGTGTTCGGTATGTATCCACTCTCGCCGCCGCGCGCCGCGGTCGATAGCGACCACAGTGCTGCCGATTTCCGCTCCGAGGGTGCGGGTCCCTCCACCCTAGGGTGGGTGGAAGATCATCTGCCCGCTCCGATCATGATTTGTCCAGGTCCTCCATGGTTTGCTGGATCATGGTGATGGAATCGCGGGGGCTCAGCGCCATGGCCCGCAGCTGATCGAACATCACCCCGTAGCGGCGCACCTCCGGGTGGCCCTCGATGAGCTCGTCGCTGGCGATGCCCTCGACGTACACCAGCTCGGGGTCGGCGGGATCGGGGAAGTCCAGCAGCGTGAAGGAGCCCAGCATGCCCGGGTGCGCGCCGGCGTCGAAGGGCAGGATCTGCAGGATCACATTGCGCTTCTCGGTATGCCATAAGAGCTGGCTGAACTGTTGGCTCATCACCTCCGGACCGCCCACCAGGCGGCGGATCACGGCCTCGTCCAGCACCACCCACAGCTCCAGCGGATCATCCTTGATCAACACCTTGGAGCGCTCCTGCCGGGCCCGGATGCGTTGCTCGATAACCTGATCCGAGACCTTGGGCATGGTGGTCTGGTAGACCGCGTTGGCGTAGGCCTCGGTCTGCAGCAGGCCCGGGACGTAGGTGGACTGGAAGAAGCGCGCCGACAGGGCCTCGGCCTCGAAGTTGATGTATGCCCCGTAGACCTCAGAGACGGCATCCTCGAAGGACCGTGCCATGCCGGGGCGGAGCGCGTCCACCAGCAACTGCAAGGCATCTGAACGCTGCGGCTCGCCGATGCCGTACAGGTCCAGCATCGCGGTCAGGGTGCGGCGCTGTGGCCTGGCCTGAGCGGTCTCGATGCGGTAGAGCGTGGTCACGTTGATGCCGGTCTTGGCGCTGACCACCTCTTTGCTGAGTTGGGCGTTCTCGCGCATCTCGTGGAGCATCGCGGCGAGCCGCCGCAAACGGACGGTAAGCACGGTGCGCTTGCCTGCCATGACAACCCTTTCGCTTGGCGCACAAGCAAGAACGCATTCTTGCGTTCTTGCATTTGTAAGAGCATGATCCAGCTAGCCTATTCGTGTACAACCGATCCGATGACCGGTATAGCTGAATCCGGAGACCAATCATGTTGGTGCGATTAGTGATGCTGTCGGGTGTGTATGGGGAGTCGCGATGACCATGTCCATAGCGGGAGTCCTGCCGACCGCTCCGCAATTGCTCTGCGCCTTCCAGGGGAGGCGATTTCAAGATCGAGTTTTGTTGCGGTCGGCGCATGCGCTCGCCGAACTTCACGAACGTCGTGCCCAGGTGCGGGATCCCATGATGGTGAGTGAGATCGATTGTCGCCGCGGCGAACTCGTTGACGATATCAACGATTGGGTGGAACAGGAACTGCCACAACACCGCAACGGCGCCAGGCTGCACACCGAGAGTCTGGGCGCGGTCGTCGACCGCATGGCCCGGAGCTGGGTGGAGGCCAATCAGGTGATCGATCACGAGGGTGCGGCCAGTGATAACACCCATAAACACTGGTACCATCTTGCCGAACTGGTGGACGGTTACACTGATCTCGTAATCGACGTGGCCGGTGGCCGTCGCCGTTTACCAGAACAATGATTCCAAATGCATTGACACAATTAATGTATTGCTACCGAACCATTGATCGTCAGCGGTGACGTCAACCGAGTAGCGCTATCGGACCAATAGCTCGCTCGAACCGTAAGACGTCGCCCGCCTCAAGACGGCGGGCGCAACGGGGCGCCCCGCCCGGCGTGCCGCGTGGTCGACTGGCGCGGCACGCCCGCCCTGAATTCTCGTGACTGCGGAGCGCTCGACAGTCATTCGCACGGTGTCTTTTTCGCACTCGTGCGGGTGTAATCGGCTTTTCACAATCCGAGGGGACGGAGTTCGTTCATGAACGCGGGCGAGGCCACGGCCACCGAGCTCTATCAGCGGGCCCAGGACGGTACGTTCCGCCTGGAAGTCGGTGCGGCGCGCAAGTGCGCCGCAAACTTCCTGCGGTTCGCAGACGCGCTGGACCCGCAGATCGCGCGCAGCCGCGATGCCCACCGGCTCGCCGGCTTCGGTGCGTTCGACTCCGCCCACCAGCTCCGCCGCGGCTTCGAAAACAAGGCCGCCGACCTCACCGATGCCCTGACCGCCCTGCGTGACTCGGCCCTGGAGATGGCCGCCGCCTACCTGCTGGCGGCCGGACTCATCCGGGCCACCGACGCGGCCCACTCCCGCGCACTCTTGGCCGCTACGGCATCCATAGGAACCGCGGCGGCAACCGAAACTTCGGGGTTCTGATCCCTCACCCGGAGAACAGTTGGGCCGGTACCCGAATCCCCGGGTACCGGCCCAACTCTCGTCCGTGCCAGGCGATCTCGTTCGTGCCGGAAGATCTCAGCCGTTCCCGCTGAACGCCACGGTCGTCCCCACGCCGATGATCATCGCCCCGCCGGTGGCCCCCACCGCCTCCACCCGCCGTGGCGACCGCGCGAACCACTGCCGCGCCGAGGCCGCGCCCACGGCCCACACGACATCCGAAAGCACCTGCAGCACAGGGAAGATCGCCCCGATCATCAGGAACTGCAGCGGCAGCCATCCGGCCTCGGGCACCGCGAACTGCGGCAGCACCGCGGCGAAGAACACCACGGTCTTCGGATTGGTCACCCCCACCAGGAACCCCTGCCGCAGCACCCGCCGCTCCTCGGCGACCGGAATCTCGGCCCGCAGCGCCTCACTCAGCTTCCGCCGCTCGCGAATGGCGTTGGCCCCCAGGAAGATCAAATACAGCGCCCCGGCGATCTTCACCGCCAGGAACAGCATCGCCCAGGCCATCAGCAGCGCTCCCAGCCCCACCGACGCCGCCACCAGGCACACGGTCGTCCCCATCCCGGTCCCCACGACGGACAACACCGCCGCCCGCCGCCCCAGCACCAATGCCCTTCCCACCGAGAACATCACGTTGGGCCCGGGAATCACGATGATGATCAAGGCGGCCAACCCGAAGGCCACCAGGTGCGACAGCGGAACCATTAGCGCGGCTTCCAGTAGTTGTCCGGTCCCACCACCTGAATGCTGGTGTGGGCAGGGGCGTCGAGGTTGGGTTCGAGGGCGGAATCCTTGGCCAGGTTGATGTAGACGCCGTAGGACTCGTAGACGTAGCGGTACTGCTGGCGGCCCCAGCTGGAGTAGGTGGCGCCGAAGAGGGTGTCGTAATCGGCCTGGCAGACGCTGGAGCCGACGCCCTGCGTGGGGCACCAGACGTCCCAGGTCTGGTTGGCGCCCTTGAGACCGTTGTAGAGGTTCTCGGCCTCGGTGTTGGAGGGGAAGGCGAAGACCTCGACCGAGACCAGGATCTTGTCGTCCTGGCTGATGTAGGTGCCGGTCACCATCCCCTGGCACTTGTTGTCGCCCAGCGCGGTCTTCACGTTCTGCGACATATTGGTGGTGGTGCAGTCCTTCACACCCGAAGAGCGGCGGGTGAACAGCACGTTCTTACTGTCGGTGAAGTTCTGCGGGAGCATCGCCTCGGTGGTGAAGGGCGTCTTGTCGGTGGCCTGCTGATTGAGGGTGCTCTTGTCGAAGGCCGCGGTGGTGGTCGTCGGGGGAGCGGTGGTCGTGGTGGGCGGCACCGTGGTCGTGGTGGTCGTCTTGGCGGTGTTCTCGGAATCGCCGCGGGTGAGCACGACCGCGCCGACGCCGAGGGCGATGACCAGCACGACCAGCAGGACGCCGAGGATCACCTTCAGTGCGGTGTTGGAGTCGCCCGATTGTGGTTGCGGTGCTTGGGAATACACGAGCGGCTGCGGCTGGGACCAACCGGTCGGTGGGCCGGGGGCGGTGGACTGGCCGAACGCCACCGTCGGCAGGGCGGGCGCGCTCGCGGGCCGCTGCCCGGTGAAGCGATCCAGCACCGCCAGATGCTCGGAGATGTAGTTCGCGCCGTCGGGGGTCAGGTACGCCGCGCGCAGCGTGTCGGCCCATTCCGATGCGGAAGGCCGTGCGTCCGGGCCGAATCCGCCATTGCCGAAGGCGCGGTCGAACAAGGCGCGCAGCCGCGGATCCAGGTCGGCGGGGTACCCGCGCGTCGGCTGCCACGGCGCACCCGGCCCGGCCCCGGCGTCGAGGAACAGGGTGCGGTACAGCAGCGCCGCGAGATCGTAGCGGTCCTTGTACCGGTCGTAGGCGGCCTCGACCGGCTGCAGCCCGGCGGTATCGATGACGTAGGCCAGCGGGACGGTCGCGTGCCAGAGCACGTTCTTGGCCGACAGGTCGCCGTGCACCAGGTGCCGATCCTCGAGCACGCGCACGATATCGCAGAGCCGAATGCCCAGTCCCGCACGAAAATACGTCGCGGTCTGACCGGGCACGCCGCTCCACAGCTGGTCCAGGGTGCGCGGCCGACCATCGGGCAGCAGGTAGTCCATGGGGATCAGCGGCAGGATGACACCGGCCAGTACCCCGTCGTGGACGATCAGATCGATCGGCCAGTTGACGGCCTCGGCGGCATTGGCGGTGGATCCGCCCGTGTTGGCCACCGTCTGCCGTCCGAGAAGCATGGCCTGGCGGGCCCATTCGATCCCGTCCGGGCTGGTTACCGGGGTCCGGAACTGTTTGTAGAGCCGCTGCTGCCCGCGTGGATCCCGGCACAGGTACTGCACCGACCGGCTGCCGGCGGCGTAGAAGGGTTCGGCGTCCACGTCATAGGACTCACCCGACATACCTGCTACGAACACCATCGAACTTCCCCCGCCCGAACAGTAACTCCGACAAAGCCAGCAACTCCGACAACGCGGCCAGGATACCGGTCCAGCGTCCGCCACGCCCGGGCATAAACGCAAGACACCGCTGACCGTCCCCGCATAACCGGTCAGCGGTGTGGTGCGGTGGATGCGCTCAACGCAGCGCCGCACGACCTTTCAAGCGGCCCAGGATGACCAGGGCGATGAGGGTGACCAGCACCAGCAGGGTGGTGCTGGCGGCGGCGTCGAAGACCGCGCCGCGGTCGGTGGCGGCGAAGATGGTCACCGGCAGCGTCTTCCAGGTGGCGGGGTAGACCATGATGGTCGCGCCCAGTTCGCCCATGGACAGCGCGATGGCCAGACCGGCGGCCGCGCCCAGGGCGGGCAGCAGCAGCGGCAGGGTGATGCGCAGGAGTACACGCACCGGTCCCGCGCCGAGGGATTCGGCCGCCTGCCGGTAGCCGGGATCGAGCCGGTCCAGCGCCGCGGAGACGCCGCTGAACGCGTAGGCCAGCACCAGCACCGTATGGGCCAGGATCACGATCCATTTGGTGCCGCCCAGCAGCAGCGGGCGCTCGTTGAAGGTGATGAGCACGCCCAGGCCGATCGCCACCGACGGCACCGCCACCGGCACGTGGAACACCGCGTCGGTGATCCGCCGCAGCCAGCCGGGCGCCTCCCGCGAGGCCAGCGCCGCCCAGGTGCCCAGCACCAGCGAGAACAGGGCGGCGAGCAGCGCGGTCTGCAGGCTCACCGACAGACTCGCGGATTCCTCGCCCGACAGCGCCCGGCCGAAATTCGCGAAACCCAGCTGCGAGGGCAGCGGCCCACTCCAGTGTCCGGCCAGCGCGGCGGCCACCACGGTTGCGATCGGGGCCACGAACACCACCGCGACCACGATCCCGAACACCGCGAGCACCGCGGCCCGCCCGCGTCGCGTCCACACCAGCATGATCAGCTCTCCTTCCGCGCACCGGTCAAGCGCGCGAACAGCATTCGGTATCCCAGATACAGCCCGAGCGACAGCAGCACCTGCACCGAGGCCAGCACCGCGGCCCCCGGCAGGTCGAAGGTGACGATGCCCCGCGTGTAGATCAGCGCGGGCAGCGTGATGACGCCCTTCGCGCCGGTGAACAACACGATGCCGAATTCGTTGAGCGTCAACAGGAGCGTGAGACTCCCGCCCGCCGCCAGCGCCGGCCACGCCTCGGGCATGACCACCTGCCGCAGCACCCGCCACGGCGTCGCACCCAGGCTCGACGCCACATCCAGCTGCTCCCGCGGCAGCTGCGCGAACGCCGCCAGCAGCGGCCGCACCACGAACGGCGTGAAGAAGGTGACCTCGGCGAGGATCACACCCCACGGCGTGCTGAGGAAGTTCACCACCGGCTGCTTGCCGCCGGTGATCTGGTTGATGAACGCGTTCACCGCGCCCGCCGTCCCGTACAGGAACGTAAACGCCAGCGTCACAAGGAAAGACGGCAGCGTGAGCACCGAGTCGATGAGCCGCCCTACCAGCTGCGACCCCGGAAACGGCACGAACGCCAGCACCACGGCCAGGAACGTCCCCAGCACCAGGCACCCCAGCGTCGAGCTGACCGCGATGGTCACGGTCCGCCACAACGCATGCCGAAAAGACTCCTCGGCCAGCACCTTCGACCAAGTCCCGACCCCTCGCCCGGACTTGGTCTTGGTCGACTCCAGCAGCACCCGCACGATCGGATACACCGCGATCAGCAACACCACCAGCACCGGCGGCACCGCCCACAGCACCGGCCGCCACGACTGGCCTGCTTCTCGCGCTTCGGGAGCCTCGGGCGCGGAAGGAGATTCGAGCAACGCGGTCATGACAGCCCTCTCCCTTCCACGTAAGCCCCCACCGTCATTCCGGCGTGGTAAGTCCCCACCGTCATTCCGGCATGCTTTTGGCCGGAATCCACACCGGCCGAATGGATCCCGGCCAAAAGCACGCCGGGATGACGAGGAAATGACCTGATCATGCGCGCACCTCGGGTTCTACTGCGGCGGAGTCGGTGCCGATGCCCGGCGGGATCAGCACACCGGCCGGGTCGGGGAAGCGGATGCCGATGTGGTCGCCGGGGGTGATCTCGGTGTGGCCGAGCACGTCCACGGCGAGTTCGGCGGGGATGCCCGCGACCTCGAGGTGGAGGCGAGTCGAAGCGCCCTTCCAGACGCTGGTGATCACGGTGGCGCGCAGGGCATCTCGGTCGGTCAGGGGGACGACCTGGACGGTGTGCGGGCGGACGCACAGTTGGGCGTCGGCGTTGGGGGCCCAGTCGGGGCGGCCGACACCCGGCGGGGGCGCGTCGGCGCGCAGGGTGTGCTCGCCGACGGTGACCAGTGCGGCGGTGCCGGAGACGTGCTTCACCTCGCAGGCAAGCAGATTCGCGCCGCCGAGGAAGGACGCGGTGAATTCGGTGGAGGGCTGCCGCCACAGATTGCGGGCGGTGTCGATGTCGACCAGCCGCGCGTCGCGCATGACGGCGATCCGGTCGGCCAGCGCCAGCGCCTCGGCCTGGTCGTGTGTCACGTACAGCATCGCCGTGTCCGGCAACGCCTTTCGCAGCTGCTGCAGTTCGCCGAGCATGTTCTGCCGCAGCTGGGCATCCAACGCGGCCAGCGGCTCGTCGAGCAACAGCACCTTGGGCCGGATGGCCAGCGCCCGCGCGATGGCGACGCGCTGCTGCTGTCCGCCGGACAGCTCGCGCGGCAGCCGCTGCGCGTAGGCCCCCATGCCGACCATCTCCAGGGCCTCGGTCACCCGGGCCCCGATCTCGTTGCGCGGCACGTGATGTGCCTTGAGCCCGAAGGCCACATTGTCGCGCACCCGCATGTGCGGGAACAGCGCGTAGGACTGCACCACCACCCCGATCCCGCGCTTGGCGGGGGACAGGTCGGTGACGTCGCGCCCGGCCAGGCGCACCGTGCCCGAGGTGGGCCGGACGAATCCGGCCAGCGCCTTGAGCGCGGTGGACTTGCCGGAACCGCTGGGCCCCAGGAGCGCGACCGTTTCGCCCGCGGCGACGCGCAGGTTGAATTCGGCCAGGGCGACGGTGGTCTTCTTGCCGCGGCCGTAGGTGACCCCGACCCGGTCGAACACGATGGCCGGTTCGTCGGTGGACTCGGTGGCCACCGTGGATGTCGTCAACGCGGAGGACATGGTTGCTGCTCCTGGGGCTCGGGGTGGACTAGCTGCCGGTGGCCTTCGAGTAGGCGGCGACGTCGGCGTCGAGGTCGTCGAGCACCTTCGTCCAATCCGGGTGCAGGATCTCGACGTTCTTCACCACCGAGGCCGGGGAGACCGCGCCGGGCGTGGTGGCCGGGGCGTTGGCGAGCTCGGTGCGGGCCGGGACGGCGTAGGCGTCGGGCAGGCTCTTCTGCGCGTCGGCCGAGAGCAGGAACTCCATCAGCTTCTTACCGGCGCTCGAATGCGGCGCGCCCTTGGCCAGGCCCATCAGGTACGGCAGCGCGACCGTCTTGGCCTTGCCGTCGGCGGTGGCGGGGAAGAAGACGTCGAACTTCGAACCCTTCTCCTTCACGGTGGCCAGGTTCATCTGCACGTCACCGTTGGCGACCAGGATCTCGCCCTTGTCGACCTTGGCCTGCAGCTTGCCGGTCGAGGAGGACGGGCCGACATTGTTGGCCTGCAGCTTGGTCAGGTAGTCCAGCGCGCCCTGCTTGCCCATGAGCTGCTGCAGCAGGATCAGCACCGCGGTGCCGTCACCGGCCTGGCCCGGGGTGGAGTACTGGATCTTGCCCTTGTAGTCGGGCTTGAGCAGGTCGTCCCAGGTGATGACCTTGGTGGCGTCGACCGACGGATTGGCGATGAAGCACAGGTAGTTGCCCGCGAGGGTGACCCAGTTGCCTTTGGCGTCCTTGTCGGCCGCGGCGACGGCGGCGGTGTCGACGCCCGACGCCTGCAGCAGACCGGACTTGTCGGCCTTCTGCATGAACGGCGGCAGGGTCACGACCACGTCGGCCTGCGGGTTGGACTGTTCCTTCTCGACGCGGCTGACGACCTCGCCGGACCCGGCCTCGACCAGGTTGACCGCGATGCCGGTCTGGTCCTTGAACTTCGCGAACTGGGCCTTGTACCAGTCGCCGACGCCATCGGCGGAGTAGACGGTGACCGTCTTGTCGCCCGATTCGCTGCTGCCGGTGCCGCCGCAGGCGGTCAGGCTGAAGGCGACCGCGGTGGCGGAGGTCAGGATGAGAGCGGTACGGGCGATGGTGCGTGCGAGGCGGTTGTTCGAATTACGCACGGTGACTGCAACTTTCAGTTCAGGGGACGTGACGCTAGAAGGGACTGGGGGATACTCCGCCGCCCGGGCGAGGCGCGTCCGGGCGGCGGAATTCTCTAGCCGCGCTCGGCCAGCAGCAGCTGCGCGAACTCGGTGACCGAGGCCAGCACGTGGGTCGCGCCCGCGGCGCGCAGCTGCTCCTCGGTGTGCGCGCCGGTCAGCGTGCCCGCGACGATGCGCGCGCCCGCGGCCAGGCCGGTGGCGATATCGCTGGACGTATCGCCCAGCACCGCAACGCGATCCACGGCGTCGACCTCGAGCCGCAGCAGGGCGGTCAGTACCATATCCGGGTAGGGGCGGCCGCGTCCGGCGTCGGACGGGACCAGGGCCAGGTCCGCGATATCGTTCCAGCCCAGCGCGTTCAGCAGCTTGTCCTGGGTCACGCGGCTGAACCCGGTGGTCAGCGCCACCTTGATGCCCGCCGCGCGCAGCGCCGAAATGGCCTCGGCGGCACCGGGAATCGGGGTGATCCCGGCCTCCTCCGCGAGCTCGGTGTAGGCGGCCTCGAAGGCGCGGTTGGCTTCCTGGGCGCGATCCTCGTCGCCGAACAGGGTGCGGAAGCACCAGATCTTGGACTGGCCCATGGTGCGCTGCACGAACGCCCGGGCATCCTCGCGCTCCTGCCCTTCGGCGGGGACGCCGACGGCGGTGATGGCCGCCTCGAACGCCTGCTCGACCAGGCCGTCATCGGCGACGGTGGTGCCGGCCATGTCCAGGACGGCGAGTTCGATCTGCTTGTCGGACACTGGGTTTCCTTCGCGGTTTCGAACGGTCAGAGGTTGAGGAGGTCGGCGGTCTGCTCGCCGAGGGCGGGGCCGAGGGTCATGCCGCGACCGCCCGGACCGGTGATGACCCAGACGTTCTCGGACGCCTGCGCACGGGTGACGATGGTCCCCGGATCGATGGACTGGCTGTACACACCCGCCCAGCGCCGCACCACCGGCGGCAGCTTGCGGCCCAGCAGCTCCTCCATCACGCCGGTGAGGTGCTCGTAGGGGGCCTCGTCCACGTCGAAGGTGAACGGCTCGTCGTACTCGTGGGTGTCGCCGATGGTGAGCCCGCCGTGCAGCCGCTGCACCGCCAGCAGCTGCATCTTGTGCTGCGCGGCCGTGAACGGCTGCGCCTCTTCACGATTGAGCCGATCCAGCTCCGGGCCCGCGAAGGCCGGGTAGTAGCGGAAGCTGTCGCCGTCGGCGATGGCGGTGGTGAGCGGCTCGCCCAGGGGAGCGGTCTGCATCATCTGCAGTCGCACCCGGCGCACCGGAATATCGCCCACCAGTTCACGAGTCAGGCCGACGTGCGCGGCGCCCGGGCAGACCAGGATCAGATCGCCCTCGTGACGGCGGCCGCGATCATCGATCACGGTGGTGCCGGTGATGGTGCGGGCCTCGGTGCCGGAGAAGAAGGTGTAGCGCTCGCTGGCCTCCATGTAGCGGCGCAGCGCGGGCAGCGCCTGCCGCGACTCCACCGCGGCATCGGCCGAACAGTGCAGGCCCGCAAGGAATTTGCCGCGCAGCGCCGGGTTCAGCGCGCGGACGCGGTCCGGGTCGAGCAGTTCGAAGCCGCGTTCGGCGGCCGACGGGTTCGCCACGGCGGCCTCGGCCACGGCCAGTTCGTTCTCGGTGCGCACCAGGGTGATCGAGCCCGCGGGCCGGAAGCCCACGCCCGGCACCTTGCCGCCGATCTCCTCCCACAGCTGCCGGGACCGCAGCGTGAGCTCCAATTCGTTTGCGCTGCGGCCCGATACCCACACCAGGCCGAAGTTGCGCACGGTAGCGCCGCGCGCCTCCACCTCGCGTTCCAGGTGGACCACTTCGTGGCCGCGTCCGATGGCGGCGAGTGCGTGGGCGGTGCCGAGGATCCCTCCGCCGATGATGACCAATCGCATGAACAACATCCTGGGCAATGGTCTAGACCTAGGAGTGTTACGTGTGGAAACGATAGGTTAATAATTGGTATAGACCAATCTTGTGTACGCTGGGGGCATGGATTCGAGGGAGGCCGCAGGGGTGGAAGACCAGCTGGCGCGCATGCCGAAGTCGTATCGCGTGCGTGCGGAATTGGAATCTCTGCTGACCGAACTCTCCGAAGGCGATCCGCTGCCGTCGGAACGCGAACTGGCCCTGCGCTGCGGCGTCGCCCGCGAAACCGTGCGGCAGGCCGTGCGAGAACTGTTGGTGGAGGGGCGGATTCGCCGACAAGGTCGCGGCACCGTGGTCTCGCACCCGAAGATGGTGCAGCCCTTGACCCTTCGCTCCTACACCGAGGGCGCGCTCAAGTTCGGCCGCAAGCCGGGGCGGCTGCTCGTCGAGTGGACCGACATCCCCGCCGCGCCGGAGGTCGCCGCGGATCTGGCCGTCCCGGCGGGCACCGTGGTGACCCATCTGGAGCGGGTGCTGCTGGCCGACGGTGAGCGCATCGGGTTGGAGAGCACCTGGATGCCGTTGCCGCGCTTCGCTTTCCTGCGCGAGTTCTACGACCCGACGACGTCGCTGTACACGGCGACGCGCTCGCGTGGCGTGGTGTACTTCTCCGCCACCGAGCGCATCGAGACCATGTTGGCCTCACCGCGTGAGGCCGCGCTGCTGGAATGCACTACCGCCCTGCCGATGCTGTTGCTGCACCGGCGCAGCGTGGATGCCGAGGGTGTGCCGATCGAACGCGTGCGGTCGCTGTATCGCGGCGACCGCATCGCGTTCCAGGCCAAGCTCACCGATTACTGAAGCTGCCCGATTACTGAAGCTGCGCAGCGACTTTCGTGCCCAGCAGCTCGATGCTCCGCAGCACCTTCTCGTGCGGCAGCGTGCCGACGCTGGTGTGCAGCATGAACCGATCCAGTCCGAGGGTGTCGCGGACATCGGCGATCTTGGAGGCCACGTAGTCCGGCGTGCCCACGAATAGCGAACCGCTCTGCGAGCGCAAGGCATCGAACTGCTGGCGGTTCATCGGACCCCAGCCGCGCTCGCGCCCGATCGCGGACATGGCTCGCGCGTAGGAACCGTAGAAGTCCTCGACCGCCGCCTTGTCGGTGTCGGCGATGTACCCGTGCGCGTGCACCGCCACCGGCTGCGGCTCGTGCCCGCCCTCGTCGAGGGCCCGGTGGTACAGATCCACCAGCGGCTTGAACCGCGCCGGCTGCCCGCCGATGATGGCGATCGCCAGCGGCAGGCCCAGAAGTCCCGCGCGCACAACGGATTCGGGGCTGCCGCCGACCGCGATCCACACCGGCAGCGGCCGGTTCTCGGTACGCGGATAGACGATCGCGTCCTTCAGGGGCGCGCGGAACTTGCCCTCCCAGGTGACCGGCCCCTCCTCGCGAATCTTCAGCAGCAGCGCCAGCTTCTCCTCGAAGAGTTCGTCGTAATCGCTGAGGTCGTAGCCGAACAGCGGGAACGACTCGATGAACGACCCACGCCCGGCCATCAGTTCGGCCCGTCCGTTGGAGAGCCCGTCCAGGGTCGAGAAGTCCTGGAAGGTCCGCACCGGGTCGGCGGAGCTGAGCACGGTCACCGCGCTGGTGAGCTGGATCCGCTCGGTCCGCGAGGCGATCGCGGCCAGCACCACGGCGGGCGAGGAGGCCGCGAAATCCTTGCGGTGGTGCTCGCCCACGCCGTATACGTCCAGCCCGGCCGCCTCGGTGGCCACCGCCTCCTCGACCACCTGTCGCAGCCGCTCACCAGCGGTGGGGGTCGGTCCGTTGCCACCGACCGGGTGCGTTTCCGCGAATGTCGTCAGTCCCAGTTCCACGGCCGAAGCCCCTCTCGAGTCTCGTTTCCAAGTCATTCGAGAGCTTAAACGGACCGCAGTCCGGAAAGATTCCCGCATGCCCGGACCTGGTCATCTCACCATTCGGACCGGCAGATACTCTGGTACCCATGTCTGTGCGTACCCGCAAGCCCCTCGTACCCGGCGTGCAGTCGCCTATTCGCGAGGTCCCCAAGAACATCGAGCGACCCGAATACGTCTGGAAGAAGACCGCCAACGAGGGACACGAGCCCTGGGTGCAGACGCCGGAGACCATCGAGAAGATGCGTCTCGCGGGCAAGATCGCGGCGCAGGCCCTGGAAGCGGCCGGTAAGGCCGTCGCGCCGGGCGTGACCACCGACGAGCTGGACCGCATCGCGCACGAGTACATGCTCGACCACGGCGCGTACCCGTCGACGCTGGGCTACAAGGGATTTCCCAAGTCCTGCTGCACCTCGCTGAACGAGGTGATCTGCCACGGGATTCCGGACTCGACGGTCATCGAGGACGGCGACATCGTCAATATCGACGTGACCGCCTACATCGACGGCGTGCACGGCGACACCAACAAGACCTTCCTCGCCGGTGATGTGGACGAGGAGGTGCGGCTGCTGGTCGAGCGCACCGAAGAGGCCACCATGCGGGCCATCAAGGCGGTCAAGCCGGGCCGCGCGCTCAATGTGATCGGCCGCGTGATCGAGGCCTACGCCAACCGCTTCGGCTACGGCGTGGTCCGCGACTTCACCGGGCACGGCGTCGGGCCCACCTTCCACTCGGGCCTGGTCATCCTGCATTACGACCAGCCGGCCGTGGAGTCGGTCATCGAGCCGGGCATGACCTTCACCATCGAGCCCATGATCAATCTGGGCGGCATCGACTACGAGATCTGGGACGACGGCTGGACCGTGGTCACCAAGGACCGCAAGTGGACGGCCCAGTTCGAGCACACCCTCGTCGTGACCGACGACGGTGCCGAGATCCTCACGCTGCCGTGAAAATCGCCATGCCCCAACGGGGCGTCACCACGCGCGGCATCGGCTCCCGCGGCCCGCGCCGCAAGCCCTCCCGTTTCCTCCCCCCGAACCCGCGCGACGCGGGCCTGGACGTCATGCGCGCCACCATGCGCCGCCACGTCGAACTCTCCGCGGGCCGTCCGGTGGATGACGCCGAGACCGACGACGCCGCCGCCGACAGCCGCGACGAGTACGTGAACCGCGACGCCTACACCAGCAGCGGCCGCGAATACTACGTCTACCGCCCGCGAGCGGAGTACAGCACGCGGTGAGAGGTGCGCTGCTGGTCGCGGGCACTACCTCCGACGCGGGCAAAAGCGTTGTCGTAGCGGGACTTTGCCGGATGCTGGCGCGGCGCGGGGTGCGCGTCGCGCCGTTCAAGGCGCAGAACATGTCCAACAACTCCGTGGTCACGCTCGACGGCGGGGAGATCGGGCGGGCGCAGGCGTTGCAGGCTCGGGCTTGTGGGCTCGAGCCGAGCGTGCGGTTCAATCCGGTGTTGTTGAAGCCGGGGAGTGATCGGCGGTCGCAGCTCGTGGTGCGGGGCAAGGCCATCGATACCGTGGGGGCCAAGGATTACTTCCGGCATCGGCAGGAATTGCGGGCCATTGTGGCGGAGGAATTGGCCTCGCTGCGTGACGAATTCGATGTCGTGATCTGTGAGGGCGCCGGATCCCCCGCCGAGATCAATTTGCGGGCAACCGATCTGGCGAATATGGGATTGGCGCGGGCGGCGGAGCTGCCGGTCGTGCTGGTCGGCGACATCGATCGCGGGGGAGTGCTGGCGCATCTGTTCGGGACCGTCGCGATTCTGGAACCCGAAGACCAGCAACTGATTTCCGGGTTCATCATCAACAAGTTCCGCGGCGACGTGGATCTGCTGAAGCCGGGGCTGGATCAGCTCGAGGCGCTCACCGGGCGGCCCACGCTGGGTGTCATCCCGTTCGCGGAGGATCTGTGGATCGACGCGGAGGACTCGCTCGGCACGGTCGCCGACGCGCCGGTGGGTCGGTCGCGCCCGCCGCTGGGCACGGAGTGGCTGACCGTCGCCGCCGTCCGGCTGCCGCGCATCTCCAACTCCACCGACGTCGAGGCGCTGGCCTGCGAACCCGGGGTTTCCGTGCGCTGGGTGAGCGATCCGTCCCGCATGGCGGGAGCCGACCTGGTCGTCGTACCGGGCAGCAAATCCACCGTCAGCGATCTGGAGTGGTTGCGCCGCACCGGGATCGCGGACGCCCTCACCGCGCGGGCGGCCACGGGCGCACCGATCCTCGGCATCTGCGGCGGCTACCAGATGCTGTCCCGCACCATCGTCGACCCGGTGGAATCGGGTGCGGGCACCGTCCCCGGCCTGGGCCTGCTCGACCTGGAGATCGAATTCGCCGATCCGAAGGTGTTGCGCCGCTCCACCGGCCGTGTCCAGGATCATGCGGGAGCCGGGAGTAATAACCATCTCCCCGTGCACGGCTATGAGATCCACCACGGCCGCGTCACCCACACCGGCGACCGCCCCTGGTTCGAACTGGACGGCCACCCCGAAGGCAGTGTGCGCGAATCGATCTGGGGCACCCATCTCCATGGAGCCTTGGAATCGGACGAATTTCGCCGCGCCTGGCTGCGTCAGGTGGCCGAGCGGGCGGGCCGCGCGGGCTTCGTTGTCGCCGAGGATGTTTCGGTGGACGAGGTGCGCACCGGGCAGCTGGATCTGCTCGCCGATCTGCTCGAGAAGCGCCTCGATCCCGACACCCTCGAGCGCCTCATCACCGCAGGTCCGCTGTCAGATCTCCCAATTCTGACCGTCCACAAGTGACCGGCGTCACAGCAATCCGGCTGACTCGCGTTCGACCCCTCCGGCGCTCCTGTAGCGTTATCGACCATGGAATCTCGGCGGATCACGGTCGGTGACCGCGAGTGGGCGGTGCGAATCGGCGGACCCGAAACACGGCACCACGTCCTGCTGCTCCCCGATGCGGGCGACCCGGCCGACATTTACGACCAGGTCTGCGAACGGCTGCAGACTTCGGACCTGCACACCATCGCGATCGAATCGATCGACGGTCTCGACGCCCCCACGGTGTTC
>NZ_BAFX01000102.1 GCF_000308815.1 Nocardia concava NBRC 100430 | reverse complement strand
GCCCTGGTCCCGGCCTTCGGATTCGCGACGGCCCTGGGCGGGGAGACCACCTCGATGGGGTAGCGTTCGGCCATGGCTGGAGCACTGTGCCCGGGGTCGTTCGACCCGGTGACCAATGGACATCTCGATGTGTTCGCGCGCGCGGCAGCGCAGTTCGACGAGGTGGTGGTGACCGTCGTGGTGAACCCCAACAAGCAGGGGATGTTCACCGTCGACGAGCGCATGGAGTTGATCCGGGAGGTGACCGCGTACCTGCCCAATGTCCGGGTGGAATCGTGGGGTGGCCTGCTCGTCGACTTCGCCAAGCAGCAGGGCATCACCGCGATCGTCAAGGGCCTGCGCGACGCCACGGACTACGACTACGAGCTCCGCATGGCGCAGATGAACCGCAAGCTCACCGGCGTGGACACCTACTTCATCGCCACCAATCCCCAGTACAGCTACGTCTCCAGCTCTCTGGTCAAGGAGGTCGCCTCCTACGGCGGTGACGTCTCCGACCTGCTGCCGCCGGTCGTGCACAAGCGGCTGCTCGCGCGCATCGCTGAACGCAAGGGCTGAGCCGAACGTAGAACCCCACACCCGCGGGACCGCAACCCCTTACGGCCCCGCGGGCCCGGTGGCGTCACAGAGCGTGAACCGGTAGCGCGCGCGGCTCCGGCGCCGGGGCCGGATCGATCCGGCCGTAGGGCCGGGGACGGTTGGTTGCGAGGGCCTCGCGGAGTCGATGCGCCGGGGTGCCCCGGACGAGGTCGTCCCAGGTCCACCGGATCACCTCGAAACCCAGTGTGCGCAGGTAGGTTTCGCGGACGCGTTCCCGATGGATCGCGGTGGCGATGTCCTGCCCCGGGCGCAACAGACGACCGTACTCGGTGGGGCCGTCGAATTCGCAGAGCACACCCGCGGATTCGTAGTAGAAATCGACCCGCGCCACGAACCGCCCATCCGGCGTGAACACATTGCCCTGGGACGAGGGCAGCGGTAGCCCGCCGCGATGAATCATGCTGCGGCTGAGCGACTCCCCGATGCTCTGACTGCGCCCGTCGAGCATCCCCACCACCCGCTTGGCCTGATTGATCCCATACCGACCCTTGGCCAGCGCGAGCTCCGCCTCCAGCTCCTCGGCACCGAGCCCGAAGGCCCCGGCCAGTGCGTCCCCCGCCACCACCGCCGCCTCGAACGACAGCGTCAACGCCAGATCCACCACCGTCCGCGCCGGGGCCGTCACCAGCACCCCCTCCACCTCCACCGCCGAATCCACCGGCGACCCATGCACTTTCGCGAACCCCCTGGTCCGCCCACCCCCACGCCGATTCCTCGTCAGACACACCCGATCCAATGGCGCCCGCCACAGTCGAGTCCCATAAAGCACAGCCGCCGACTGATGACTCACCACCGTCCCCGCCGCCTTCTCCGCCAGCACCGCATGAATCAACTCCCGATGCTGCTCCCGCCGATCCAACGCCGTCGGCATCGCGCCGTGCCCACTCCCACGCGGAACGCCACACCCCTCGAGCAGCGCACGCCGGGATTTCACCGCATCGCACCGCTTTCCGCCTCCGGCCACCGCGACCTCGGCGTTCGCGGTGGTCATTCGCCCTCCTTGCGGGGGCGGGGCGGCCGGTGGTGACGTACGCAGGAACCACAGGCGCGGCCGGGTGGGCGTTGGGGGCGTGGCCCCGGTGTATCGCGTCGTCCCCCAAGGCATCCGCGGCCACTGATCATGTCGGAACCCCTTTCGTCCATCGGATGCTTACTTGGACGCGGGGCTGCTCGGGTGGGTTCCACTTCTTCCGGAAACGACGAAACCTCGCACCGAGCGCCGGATTTCGGTCCGGCGGGAGTGCGAGGTTTCGGGGAGGGGCTCAGAAGACCCAGAGGCGCAGGGTGAGGAATCTCATGGTGCCGACCGCGGCGGTAATGGCCAGGACGGCAAGGGCTTCGGCGATATCGCCCATGCTGGGCGCGGTCACCTCGAGGATGGCCAGGCCACCGGCGGTGATGGCCAGTCCGGCCAGCGCCAGCGCGCCGCCCTCCAATTGCGCTGTGTACCAGCGCACCCGACCGGCGGCGTGGAAGGTGAGGCGACGGTGCATCTCATTGGCGAGGGCGGTGCTCACAATGGATCCGGCCAGGTTGGCCAGCTGCGGCCCGCCGCCGTAGAGGGCGAGGAACAGCAGGATGTAGCCGACATTGCTCAGCCCGCCGACCAGGGCGAACCGAATCAGTTGTGCGAAGGCGGCTTCGCCGCGCAGCCAGGCGCCGAGTTGCCCGAGCCAGCGGGACCAGGTCGTGTACAGGGCCTGCGTTCCATAGGCATAGGTGCTCACCAGACCGGGCACGGACGCTGTGGTCCGCTCCGTCATCTCGTAGACAGCCATTGTCATTCCCCATCCGAACACGTCGGTGTCGGCCTGCCGCCGCCGAAAATTCTCCCGGGCCAGCGTCACCGACCGACACCTTCTTGCCTAACAAAGGTAACACGAAGTGGAGTGGTTCCCTCCACTTGTTTTTGTGGTCTGTGAGACAGTCCATGTTCCGGAAAACCCGCGACACGCCGTGTCGGACCTTGTTGACAGCGCTGAGATTGGCAGACTGGCTGCAGCGGAGAGTCTCGCCGTGAGTCCTGGCAGGAGAGTGGGGTAGCACATGTACCGGGTATTCGAAGCGCTCGACGAACTGGTGGCCATCATCGAAGAGGCCCGCGGCATCCCGCCGACCCGCAACTGCATCGTGCCGCGCGGTGAGGTGCTGGAACTGCTCGACGATGTCCGCGAGGCGCTGCCCGGCGAGCTCGACGACGCCCAGGACGTGCTCGATCACCGCGACAAGATCGTCACCGACGCCCGCACCGGCGCCGAGACCACCGTCAAGACCGCCAATGAGCAAGCGCACCACACGGTTTCCTCCGCCCGCGACGAGGCCGACCGCATCCTGGCCGACGCCAAGGCGCACGCCGACCGCATGGTCGCCGAGGCCCGCGCCCACGCCGAGCACCTCGTCGCCTCCGCGGAAGAGGAGGCCGAGCGCACCGTCGCCGACGGCCAGGCCGAATACGACTCCCTCACCGGCCGCGCCCGCGCCGAGGCCGACCGCCTGGCCGCCGCCGGCCAGGCCTCCTACGACCGCTCGGTCGCCGAGGGCAAGGCCGAACAGGAACGCCTGGTCTCCCAGACCGAGGTGGTCCGCGCCGCCCACGCCGAATCCGCCCGCCTCATCGACAACGCCCAGGCCGACTCCGACCGCCTGCGCCAGGAATGCGACGACTACGTCGACGGCAAGCTCGCCGACTTCGAGGAGACCCTCTCCAATACCCTGCGCATCGTCGGCCGCGGCCGCCACCAGGTGCGATCGGGTACCTCGATTCCGGATTACGCCTCCGAGTTCCGCCGCTAGATAGCACCGTCATTCCGGCGTGCTTTTGGCCGGAATCCACTGTGGATCCCGGCCAAAACCATGCCGGGATGACGGAGTAACCCAATTTGGGCCGCAAGCGGGGCTTTCGGTATTGTTGGGTGGTTGCCCATTCCCCGCCGAGCGTTAGGTGTTGTCCCGAATGTCCGCCGATTCCGGTTCCGAGTCGCGTCCTCGTCGTCAGCAGACGTTGAAGGACGGCGGTTTCGTGCTGGATGTGCGGAGCCTCGGACGCAAGCCCGGCACGATGAAGCAGTTGCATCGCACCGTCACCACCGAGGACCGGATCGGCCTGGAAATGGTCGGAATCCCGGTCGGCGCGCAGGTCGAGATGGATCTCACCCTGCAGTCGGTCTCCGAGGGCGTGCTGGTGATGGGAACGGTCGACGCACCCATCGAGGGTGAATGCTCGCGCTGCCTGGAACCGTTCACCGACGAGATCCAGTTGCAGCTCACCGAACTGTTCGCCTACCCGGACAGCGCCACCGACCAGACCACCGAGGAAGACGAGATCCACCGTCTCGTCGACGACATGATCGACCTCGAGCCGGTCGTGGTGGACGCCGTCGGCCTGGAGCTGCCGCTGCAGCCGCTGTGCGAGCCGGATTGCGCCGGTTTGTGCCCGGAATGCGGGGTCAGGATGGCGATTGCGGGTTCCGGCCACGGTCATGAGATACTTGACCCTCGCTGGGCCGGGCTCGCCAAGTTCAACGCTGAGTCCCCCGACGCAAACCCTGAGTCTTTCGGCTCGGAAGCAGTGTCGGACCCATCAACCGATTCCACCCTTGCGGGACACAACGGTGCCGCAAGTAAGACAGAGGAGAGCTAGTCGTGGCCGTTCCGAAGCGCCGGATGTCCCGTGCCAACACCCACGCGCGTCGCAGCCAGTGGAAGGCCTCCGCGCCGACCCTGATCACCTGCCCGAACCGCGCCTGCGGCCAGAAGACCCTGCCGCACATCGCGTGCCCGTCCTGCGGCACCTACAAGGGCCGTCAGGTCACCTCCGCGATCTGATTCGCGTTAAAGCGACCGTGACCGCCAGCAAGGATGCGGCGGATATTCCCGCCGTAGGTGATGCAGCCGACCATGCCAGCCTGCTCGAGGCTCTCGGCGTGGACGTACAACCGGAGCTTCTGCGCCTAGCGCTGACGCACCGGTCGTACGCCTACGAGAACGGTGGCCTGCCGACCAACGAGCGCCTGGAGTTTCTGGGCGATTCGGTGCTCGGACTGAGCATTACCGAGCGCCTCTATCTGGAGCACCCGGACAAATCCGAGGGCGAGCTGGCGAAGCTGCGCGCGAGCGTGGTCAACATGCACGCGCTGGCCGAGGTGGCCCGTTGTCTCGGTGAGGGCGGTCTCGGCCGTCACCTGCTGCTCGGTAAGGGCGAGGAGCTCACCGGCGGCCGGGACAAGCCGAGCATCCTCGCCGACGGTATGGAGTCGCTGCTGGGTGCCGTGCATCTGCAGCACGGCATCGATGTGGCACGCACCGTCGTGCTGCGGCTGTTCGCCGATCTGCTCGAGCGCGGTCCCCGCATGGGGGCCGGGCTCGATTGGAAGACCAGCCTGCAGGAGCTGACCGCCGAGCGCGGCATCGGCGTGCCCAGTTACGAGATCACCTCCACCGGACCCGACCACGACAAGGAGTTCACCGCCACCGCGGTGATCGGCGGGAAGGGTTACGGCCAGGGGGTGGGCCGCTCCAAGAAGGAAGCGGAGCAGAAGGCCGCGGGCGCGGCCTACAAGGCGTTGCACGCCGAGAACGCGCCCGAGGGTTCGGACGGCTCGAAGAGCTAGATGCCCGAACTTCCCGAGGTCGAAGTCGTCCGGCGCGGGCTCGCCGAGCATGTGGTGGGCCGCGTCCTCGACCGGGTGACCGTCAAGCATCCGCGCTCGGTGCGCAGGCATGTGCTGGGCGGGGACGATCTCGCCGCCCGTCTTGCCGGTCTGCGTGTCGAAGATGCGCAGCGGCGCGGAAAGTTCTTGTGGCTCACCTTCGATGAGCCCGATACCTCCCTCGTCGTGCATCTCGGCATGTCCGGGCAGATGCTGGTGCAGCCCGCGACCGCGCCGCTGGAGAAGCACGCGCACATCATCGCCACCCTCGACGACGGGAACGAACTGCGGTTCGTGGACCAGCGCACCTTCGGTGGCTGGCAGCTCTCGGATCTGGTCGAGGTGGACGGCACCTGGGTGCCCGAGTCCGCGGCGCACATCGCGCGCGATCCGCTGGATCCGCTCTTCGATGCCGACAAAGTCGTGAAGACGTTGCGCGGTAAGCAATCCGAGATCAAGCGGCTGCTGCTGGATCAGACCGTCGTGTCCGGGGTCGGCAACATCTACGCCGACGAGGCGTTGTGGCGGGCCAAGATTCACGGCGAGCGCCCCGCGGCCAAGCTGACCAAGCCCGCGCTGGCGAATCTGCTCGCCGAGACGCAGCACGTCATGGGCGAGGCGCTGCAGGCCGGCGGCACCTCCTTCGACGCGCTCTACGTGAACGTCAACGGCCAATCCGGGTACTTCGAGCGCTCGCTCAACGCCTACGGGCGCGAGGACGAGCCCTGCCGCCGCTGCGGTGCGATCATGCGGCGGGAGAAGTTCATGAACCGTTCGTCTTTCTCCTGCCCGCGCTGTCAGCCCCGCCGGCGCGGCTGAGACCAGCAGGTTTTCTTCCCGGTCGGCCGGGGTGACGGTGGCCTAACCTCCCTACCGATGCCGATGAAGCGCTACCTTTTTCATTAGCGGCATGCAGTTGTGCCGACCGGAGGAAATTGATGCGCAAACTGACTTACTACGTCGCGGCCACCATCGACGGATTCATCGCCACCGATGCGGGCTCGGTCGACTTCTTCCCGGTCGGGGGTGACCACGGGCCAGCGATCATCGCGCAGTATCCCGAGACCCTCCCGACCAAGGTGCGTCAGGTGTTGGGCGTCGACAAACCCTGCCGGAACTTCGACACCGTCATCATGGGCCGCAAGACCCACGACTTCGGCGTCCGCACCGGCACCTCCAGCCCGTATGCGCACCTGCGGCAGTTCGTGGTCTCGACCACACTGCCGGAGCACCCGGCCCCGGATGTGGAATTGATCTCGGAGAATCCGCTCGAGCGGGTGCGAGAACTCAAGCGCGAGAAGGGCCTCGGCATCTGGCTCTGCGGCGGCGGCGAACTCGCCCAGTCCCTGATGCCCGAGATCGATCAGGTCTTCCTGAAGCTCTACCCGATCGTCCTCGGGCACGGCCGCCCGCTCTTCGGCACCGGCTCGCGGCTCCCGGAACCGTCCAAGTTCCGGGTCATCACCAGTCGCGTCTTCGAGGACGGCGTGGCCTTCATCAAATACGGCCGCGTCCGCTAGAGGATCGCGACCGCCACCACCAGGCCGATGGCGACGTGGGCGGCGGAGACGACGACGGCCTCGGTGCTGAATTCCGGATTCTTCAGCACCGCGCCGATGTCGATGCCGAGCACGAATTCCAGCACGCGCACGGCGATCACCTGGGCCACGATGCCGACCAGGCCGTAGACGGTGGCGGCGATCAGGCCCTCGGAGAGCTTGCCCGCCTGCGCGAAGATGGCCAGCACCACGATGAACGCCATGCTGACGATGGCCGCCGCGCTGACGATGATGGCGTTCGGCAGCCCGCGGGCCACCATGGCGCGCAGGCTGCCGGGTGTCGTCCAGTCCACGGCCTGGAAGCCGATGAGCATGAGCGCCAGGCCGAGCAGCGCGTAGAGCACGATCGCGCCCACGCCGCGGCCGAGCGAGTTCCAGTACCCCGCCTCCAGAGCGAGAGTGGTGATCATCGGTGATCCTCCGTGGGAGTCGTGTGGGTGGTCATTGCGGTATGCGGTGCGGGACGAACGTCGAGGTGTCGTCGGTGATGAGGCCGACGGTTTCCCGGATGCCCAGTCCCGCGGAGGTGTCGCCCACGATCCAAGCACCCAGCACCGGCCGCATGCCGTCGAATTCGGGCAGCGGGTCGAGCAATTGGTAGACGAAGCCCTCTTCGCCGTAGACGCCGCCGGTGGCGGTCTCCAGGCCCGCGCCGACGATGGTCATGTTCGCACCCTCGCGGCCCAGTTTGGGCTTGCGGATGTACTCGGTGAGCTCGTGCGGGTCGTCGAGGTAGGCGGGCAGCAGGTTGGGGTGGCCGGGATACATCTCCCACAGCACGGCCAGGATGGCCTTGTTGGAGAGCAGGGTCTTCCACAGCGGTTCCACCCACATGGTTTCCGGCAGCGACCCGACCACGCGCTTGCCGAAGTCGTCGTCGAGGGCCCACTCCCACGGGTACAGCTTGAAGATGGCCTCGATGGGGGCCTCGGCCAGATCGACGAAACGATCCAGCTCCGAATCGAATCCGACTTCCTCGATGGGGAGGGCGACGGTGTCGAATCCGGCCTCGGCGGCGGTCTCCTGCATATAGGCGGTGGTGACATTGTCCTCACCGGAGGCGTCCGAACCCGACCAGGTGAAGTGCAGTTGCGAGCCCGGCAGCGTGTCGCGCAGTTCGCCCCAGCGCTCGACCAGCTTCTCGTGCAAGGAGTTCCACTGGTCGTCGTCCGGATGGGTGTCGGTCAGCCAGTGCCACTGCACGATTGCCGCCTCCAGCAGGGAGGTGGGCGTATCGGCGTTGTACTCCAACAGCTTCGCCGGTGCGCGGCCGTCGTAGCGCAGGTCGAAGCGGCCGTAGATGTGCGGGTCGGAGCGGTGCCAGGACTTCTTGATCGGCTCCCAACTCCATTGCGGCAGACCGAAATCCGCGAAACGCTCGGTCACCACGACCTGTTCGACGGCGTGCAGGCACATGGTGTGCAGCACCTCGACCTGGGCCTCCATGGCCAGGATCTCGTCCATATCGAACTCGTAGTGCACCGATTCGTCCCAGTAGGGACGGGGCTGACCGTTCCCGTACTGCCCCGGCGACCCGAAAACCAGACCCTGCCCCTCGATGATCCGCTGCCAACCCGGCCGCGGAGTGCTGCGCACTCGCCGCACTAAGAACCTCCACCTACCCGCGCGCCGAGCCCGCCGCGCTGAATCGTGCTGCCGCTCTTGGTCTTGATGGTCGCGCCCTTCGGGGCCACGGTGGTGCCGCCGACCGGCGCGTGCCCGATGGTCTGGCTGGGGCCGCCGTAGTAGTAGCGGTAGGAGTGTCCGGCGAGGAAGAAGAAGCCGGGATTGATCCCGCTGTTGCCGTGACTCTGCGCGTCCGAGCAGTAGTTGTCCGGGACGACGATCTCCTGATTGTCCTGCGTGGCGGTCACCGTCTGCCCGTTGCCGGTGGGCACGACCTCGCCCTTCTTGGCGACCACGGTGCAGGTGGCGGTCACGTCGGGCCCGTTCCACGCGGAGGCGACCAGGTACCCGCCGCCGACCAGACCCGCGATGCCGACCACGGCCGCACCGCCGATGAGGATGCGCTTCTTCTTGCGCTGCTTGGCCTCCGCGGCCTCCGCTTCGGCCTGTGCCTGCTCCTCGGCCCGCTTGCGCGCCTTCTCCCGAGCCCGCGCCTCGGCCACCGTGGGCGGCCGCGGCTGCGTGATCCCCGCCTCCTGATTGACGATGCTCCCGCGCCGCGGCGGCACCGCGGGCACCGGCGGAGCCTCCGGCTCCAGCGACGGCACCGGCATGGTGAACGGCGGCTCGACCCCCGCCACCCCGGGCTGCTCGCCGAGAGCGCCCGATTCGGTCGGCAACGGCAGCGTGGGTTGATACGCGCTCGGGTTCGGGGGTGGGTAGCTCGGCGCCGAACCGCTGAAGGGAGCCCAGTCGATGCCGCCCGGGCTCTCCGGAGTGTCCGCTGCCCCGCCCGCACCGGAAGTGCCCGCGCCGGTGGCCGATTCGGTCGGCAATGGCAGCGTCGGCTGGTGGCCGCCCGGCTCGGGGACCTCGAACCGCACCGTCGGCTCATTGCCGCTCGCGGGCGGCGCAGCCTCACCGCTCGCAGGCTCGGTATCACTGCTCGTGGGCTCGCTGCCACCGCTCGCGGCCGCGGCCTCGAGCTCCTCCGGATATGGCGGGAGGGGATGGTGCTCGTAGACCAGCTGGGCGGGATCGGTTGGCGGAGTGGGGGTTTCGGAGGGGTGCGCAGGGTCGGGGGAGTTGCGGTCCGGGGTGTTGTCCGGGCCACCGGGGCGGTCACTGGGCATTGGTCGACTCCGTGGGCTTGCCGCTCGCTAGCGTTCTTCGAATCCTGACATGCCGCCCTGGGCGGTGTTCCAGTCTTCCACCACCAGGTTTACCCGGCCCGGTGTAGTACCGGAACGTAGCAGGTCGAGGAGCGTTTCGCAGCGATCGCGGGGTCCTTCGGCGACGACGTGTACGCGGCCGTCGCGATGATTGCGGGCGTAGCCGGTCAGGCCCAGCTCCAGGGCGCGCGATCGGGTCCACCAGCGGAACCCGACACCCTGGACGTAGCCGTGCACCCAGGCGCTGAGCCGAACCGTCTCCGAGCTCATTCGTCGATTCGGAAGGTCAGGTTGACGGTGGTCCCGGCCTTGAGGGTGCGGCCGACGGTGCACACCTTGTCGACGGCGCGCTGCGCGGCGACCAGCAGGCGTTCGCGAGCTTCCGGTTCGAGTTCGCTGAGATCGAGTTCGAAGGACTCGGTGAGTTCCGGGTACACCTCGTTCTCGCGGTCGGCGTCGCCGGAGACGCGCACGGTGGCGTCGAAGCTGTCGCCGAGGCGGCGCGAGAGGGTGAAGTCGGCGCTGAGCCCGGTGCAGCCCGCGAGCGCGATCTTGAGCAGCTCACCCGGGGTGAACGCGCCCGGCACGCCCGCGGACGCGATCGACACCTCGGCGCCGCGGTTGTTGCGGCCGGTGTAGGCGCGGGTGCCGGTGCGTTCGGCCCACAGTTCGACCGGCTCGGCGGCCGGGTCTGCGGTAGCGGTCTGCGGTGCGGCGGTCTGTTCGGACATAGGAAGATCCTCCCATTGAGTCACCCGGGACAACCATCTGGTTGCCGCTCGTTCGGAACGTCGAGGCCGTCAGCGGAATTCCGCCACCAGCTCCGGTGTGACGTCCTTCAGGCTCTCGGCGACGGCCGACGCCAGCGCGATGGCATCCGCGGCGGGCGGGTACTTCGGATGCGGCACGGCGATGACCGTCATGCCCGCGGCGTGCGCGGCGCGCAGGCCATTGCTGGAATCCTCGATCGCCACGCACAGTCCCGGATCGATGCCGAGCCGCGCGGCCGCCTCGAGATAGCCGTCGGGCGCGGGCTTGCCGCGCTCCACCTCCTCGGTCGAGACCGTGGCCGCGAACAGCTCGGTGACCCCCATGTGATCGAGCACCACGTCGATGAGCCGCCGCGGCGAGGAACTCGCGAGCCCCAGTGTGTAGTCCGCGGACAACCGGCGCACGGTGTCCACGGCATCGGGCATGAGCGGCAGATGCTCGGCATAGCGAGCGGCCATGCGCGAGATCACATCCTCGGCCACCTCATCGGGCGTGCGCCGACCGTCGAGCAGATCCTCACTGGTGTACTCCGACCATTCGGCGGTGCTCATCCCCATGAACCGATCCTGAGTGTCGGGCAGCCACCGCCCGTCCAGTTCGGCGATGTACTCGCGCCGCACCTCCTCCCAGATGGGCTCGGTATCGATGAGCACACCGTCCATGTCGAACACGATCGCGGCAATCGGCATGGCCTCCATGGTGGTTCATCACCCTGCGCGCGGGGGACGGGGGTCCCCGCGAATTCACTGACATCGTGTCCACTGACTGGGATGTTTGTCAGTAGCGGGTTTTCAAGGGCCGCTTACCCGATTAGCGTCCAAAATGAAAGACGCAGACCCGCAAGTGAATACCGAGGTGAACCGTGGGCGCGGTGACCGACATCTACGATCCCGATCTCTACGTGGCGGGGCCGATCCACGAGATCCTCGCCGAATTGCGGCGCACCGATCCCGTGCACTGGCAGGAGATGCCGGGGGAGCCGGGGTATTGGGCGGTACTCAAGCACGCCGATGTGGCTCACGTGGCACGCAATCCGCAGTTGTTCTCCGCCGAACAGCAGGGCGTGATCCTGGAGAATCAGCCGCCTGAACGGCTCGAGCAGACCCGGAACATGCTGTTGATGATGGATCCGCCGCGTCACACCGAGTACCGCAGGCCGCTGGCCGAGCATTTCAAGGCGCGGGTGATCGGGGAGATGGAGGGGCGGATTCGGGAGTTGACCCGGGCGCTGCTCGAAAGCGTCGACGGCGACGTGGAATTCGTGCACGAGGTGGCGGGGGTGCTGCCCAGTCAGGTGGTGGGCGGGCTGTTCGGGATTCCGGAGCAGGATTGGCCGAGCATTCGGCAGTGGGCCGAACAGTCCACCAGCCAGCAGGACCCGGAGCTGGTCGGGGATTTCGACGTGACGGCCGAGCTCACCAAGATGGCCATCTACGCCATTCAGTTCTCCATGGCGCGGCGTGAGCAGGAGCCGAAGGCCGATCTCACCTCGCTGATCCTGGCCGGGGAGTTCGGCGGAAAAGCCATGTCGGACCTGGAGTTCGGCAGCTTTTTCACCCAGCTGGTCACGGCGGGCAACGACACCACCAAGACCATGCTCTCTTCGGGTCTGCAACTGCTGCTGCGGCATCCGGACCAGTTGGCCGCGCTGCGTGCGAACCCGGCGCTGATTCCCGGTGCGGTGGAAGAGATCCTGCGCGTCGCCAACCCGATCCACTACTTCCGCCGCACCGCCACCGCCGACACCGAGATCCGCGGCGTCCCCATCAAGGCGGGCGACAAGGTGGCCATGTGGTACACCTCCGCGAACCGCGACGAGGACGTCTTCGCCGACGCCCAGCGCTTCGATATCCGCCGAAACCCCAACCCCCACTTGTCCTTCGGTCTCGCCCAGCATTTCTGCCTCGGCGTGCACCTGGCCCGCCTGGAGGGCCGCGTGTTCTTCGAGGAACTGCTCGGCCGATTCGCGGAGATCGAGCAGATCGGCGACGCCCGGCGCATCCGTTCCAACCTCAACAATGGCCTCAAGTCGCTGCCCTTGCGTTTGACGCGCTGACTCGCAGCCAATGTTCGCGCGCGCATCACCGGGTCGATGCGTGGCCGTTACCCGCGACCGCCAACCTTTCCGGGATCTCGGCACTCCTTCAGAGGGCCGGATGCTTGGAATGGAGTTGAGTCAGGTGCGCAGGACGGGCTATCGGCTGGCGGCGGCCGGTGCGTGTGCGGTGGTGGGGCTGGCGGTCGTCGGCTGCGGGAGCAGTGGCGATTCGGCCAAGCACGATCAGCATGTGCTGCTGTTGTCGGTCGACGGCATGCATCAGTCGGATCTGGCCGACTATGTTGCGGCGCATCCGGATTCGGCCATGGCCAAGCTGGCCGCGCGCGGCGCGCAGTACACCAACGCGCAGTCCCCGGCCCCGGCCGACTCCTTTCCGGGCCTGATGGCGCTGCTCACCGGCGGCAGCCCCAAGACCACCGGCGTCTACTACGACGACACCTGGGCCCGCGATCTGCTCCCCGAGGAGACCAAGGACTGCGCCACCGCCAAGAAGGGCGCGCAGGTCCCGCTGACCGAGGAGATCGACAAGAAGACCGACGACCTCGACGGCGGCCAGGGCCTGTCCGGCCTGCCGGGCGGCATCCTGGCCATGACCGATGACCCGTCGGCCGTGCTGGACGAGTCGAAGCTGCCGGTCGATCCGGCCACCTGCAAGCCGATTTCGCCGTCGGACTACCTGAAGGTGAACACCGTCTTCTCGGTGGTGCACGCCGCCGGTCAGCGCACCGCGTGGTCGGACAAGCATCCGGCCTACCAGATCGTGAACGGCAAGGGCGGCCGCTCGGTCGACGACCTGTTCACCCCCGAGATCGACAGTAAGTCGCCCAAGGGCGCGGCCTGGACCAAGGATCTCGACGCCGTCAAGCAGTACGACACCTACAAGGCCGACGCCATCGTCAACGAGATCGGCGGCAAGGACCACTCCGGCACCAAGTCGGCCGCGGTGCCCGCGCTGTTCGGCATGAACTTCCAGGCCGTGTCGGTCACCCAGAAGCTGCCCGCGAGCAAGGGCTACACCGCCGACGGCAAACCCGGTGCGGCACTGAGCGCTTCGCTGGACTTCGTGGACCAGCAGCTGGGACGTTTCGTCGGCGCGCTGGACAAGGCGGGCCTGACCGACAAGACCACGATCGTGCTGACCGCCAAGCACGGCCAGTCGCCGATCAAGCCCGACGCCCTGACCCGGGTCGACGACAAGCCGCTCATCGACGCGGTGAACAAGGATTGGGCCGCAACCCATCCCGAGACCCCGAAGCTCATCGCGCACTCCCTCGACGACGCCGCCCTGCTGTGGTGGCTCACCGACCGCTCCCCGGAGGCCACCGCCTTCGCCAAGCGAAAGGTGCTGGAGTTCAACGGAACCGGCACCGACATCAACGGCAACCCTAAGCCGTTCACCGCGTCGGGCGTGGACCAGAACCAGGTCTACGCGGGCGCCGACGCCGCCAAGTACTTCGGCGCGACCACCGACGACCCGCGCGTGCCCGACCTGTTCGCGGGCACCAACGGCACCGTCTTCACCGCCGGCAAGTCGAAGATCGCCGAGCACGGCGGCACCAGCCCCGACGACCGCCACGTCGCCTTGCTGATCGCCGGTTCCTTCATCTCCAAGCACGATGTCCCCGACCAGGTCTCGACCACCCAGGTGGCCCCCACCATCCTGTCCCGCCTCGGCCTGGACCCCGACAAACTCGACGCCGTGAAATCCGAACACACGGCGGCCCTGCCGAGCTAAAGGGTCCTACCAAGATCAGGGAGCTCTCACCGCGGAATTCTGTCCGGTTCCGTGCAGTGGGAGCTCCCTGATCTGTCTGTCTGCGGGCTCGGACCAGCCCCGTCATTCCGGCGCGCTTTTGGCCGGAATCCATTGCGGCTGGGTGGATCCCGGCCAAAAGCATGCCGGGATGACGAGGGTTGGTGCTTGTGCCGGGATGACGTGGGGGCGTTTTACGACTGGAAGCGGTAGCCCATGCCGGCCTCGGTGAGGAGGTGTTTGGGCTGGGAGGGGTCGTCTTCGAGTTTGCGGCGTAGTTGGGCGAGATAGACGCGCAGGTAGTGGGTTTCGGTGGCGTAGGACGGGCCCCAGACCTCGCGGAGGAGTTCGCGGCGGCCTACGAGTTTGCCCTTGTTGCGGACCAGCATCTCCAGGACGCCCCATTCGGTGGGGGTGAGGTGGACGTCGTGGCCGTGGCGGATCACCTTCTTCGCGGCGAGATCCACTGTGAAGGAGGCGGTTTCGATGACCGGCTCGGCGGTGTCGGAGGTGTTGGACGAGCGGCGGACGGCGGCGCGGAGGCGGGCCAGCAGTTCGTCCATGCCGAAGGGTTTGGTGACGTAGTCGTCGGCGCCGGCGTCGAGGGCCTCCACCTTGTCGGAGGAGTCGGTGCGGGCGGAGAGCACGATGACCGGGGCGGTGGACCAGCCGCGCAGGCCCGCCAGCACCTCGATGCCGTCCATATCGGGCAGGCCGAGGTCGAGAATGATGACGTCCGGATGCTTCTCGGCGGCCGCGCGCAGGGCCGCGCCGCCATTGGCCGCGGTGGTCACCTCGTACCCGCGGACCGACAGATTGATGCGCAGGGCGCGCAGAATCTGTGGTTCGTCATCGACCACAAGCACTTTGGTCGGCGCTGCCGCCGCGTTCGTCACCCGTTCTCCTCTTCCGTGCCGGCGGGGTCGTCGCCCGCCGGCAGATCGATCACCATGGTCAGACCGCCGCCGGGGGTGGGCTCCGCGTGCACGGTGCCGCCCAGGGCGTCCACAAAACCGCGCACCACCGACAGCCCGAGTCCCACGCCGGTGGAATTGTCGCGGTCTCCGAGCCTCTGGAACGGCTCGAACAGTTGATCCTCCTGGCCCGAGGGGACGCCCGGACCCGTATCGACCACCGTAATCGCCACCCGGGCGCCGACCTGCTCGGCGCCGACCCGCACCACCGAATCCCGCGGCGAATACCGCACCGCGTTGTCGATGAGATTGGCCAGGACCCGTTCCAGCAGACCGGGATCCGAGCACACCGAGACGGTGTCGACATCCACCTTCACCCGGTCCATGGTGGTGCGGCGCATGCCGCGGGTGCCCATGCCCATGAGCGCGTGATGCACCACCTCGTCCAGGTACACCTTGCGCACCTGCGGCTTGATCACGCCGACCGCGAGCCGCGAGGAGTCCAGCAGATTGCCGACCAGGGCGGTCAGCTGATCCACGGATTCCTCGATGGTCTCCAGCAATTCGGCGGTGTCCTCGGGGGAGAACTCGACATCGTCGCTGCGCAGGCTCGACGCCGCGGCCTTGGCGGCGGCCAGCGGGGTGCGCAGGTCATGGCTGACCGCGGAGAGCAATGCGCGGCGCAGCTTGTCGGCCTCCATCACCGCCTGCGCGGCGCTGGCCTCCTCCTGCAGCTGGGTCTGATGCACCAGTCCCGCAGCCTGATTCGCGACCGCGCGCAGCACCAGGCGGTCACCGGAGTTCACCGGACGCCCGCGCAGCAGCAGCCAGTGCATGTCATCGCCTGCCTCCAATGCGGTGAGCGAGTCGTCGACCTTGGACGGCGGGTTCTCGCCGGCCGAGGCGACCACCTCGTCGTCGGCGATCAGGCTGACCGCCTCTTGACCCCAGGTCTCGCGGGCGCGTTCGAGCAGATCCTGCAGATCCGCGCCGTGCAGCACCGAGCCCGCGAACAGGGCGAGCAGTTCGGCCTGCCGGGATGCCTTGCGCGCCTCTCGGGTTCGCTTGGCCGCCACGTCCACCAGCGCCGCCACTGCGACGGCCACGATCAGCAGCACCACGATGGTGAGGAAGTTGTCGAGCTGGTCGATGGTCAGGCTGTAGCGCGGATCGGTGAAGAACCAGTTCAGCAGGATGCCCGACAGAATCGCCGACAGCGCCGCCGGAGCCACACCGCCCAGCAGCGAGACCGCGATGACGCCGATGAAGAACAGCGCGCTCTCACCGCTGAGATCCAGCAGCCGGTCGAGCCAGAAGTAGATGACGGCGCAGATCGCCGAGGGCACCACGAACGCCGCCGACCAGGAGGCGACCTTGCGCTCCCCGCGGGTCAGCGCGGACCAGCGAAAGCCGCTGCTCTTGTTGGATTCCTCGTGGGTCACCATGTGCACGTCGATCTTGCCGGACTCCTGTACCACGGTCGCGCCGATGCCCTCGTCGAGCATGCGCGCCCAGCGCGAGCGCCGGGAGGTGCCCAGCACCAGCTGGGTGGCATTGACCTGACGCGCGAAATCCAGCAGCGCCGAGGGCACGTCCTCGCCGGTGACGGTGTGCAGGCTGGCGTCGAGGCTGGTGGCCAGATCGCGCAGGCGGGCCAGGCGCTGCGAGGACACCCCGGCCAGGCCGTCACCGCGCACGATGTGCAGCACGATCAGCTCGGCGCTGGACTTGGCGGCGATGCGGCTGGCGCGGCGCACGATGGTCTCGGATTCCGGGCCGCCGGTCACCGCCACCACGACGCGTTCGCGGGCCTCCCAGGTTTTGGTGATCTTGTGGTCCTCGCGGTATTTGGCGAGGGCGGCGTCCACCTGATCGGCCAGCCACAGCAGCGCCAGCTCGCGCAGTGCGGTCAGATTGCCGGGGCGGAAGTAGTTGCGCAGGGCGGCGTCGACCTTCTCGGCGGCGTAGACATTGCCGTGGGACATCCTGCGGCGCAACGCTTCCGGCGTGATGTCGACCAGCTCCACCTGATCGGCGGAGCGAACCACCCAGTCCGGCACGGTTTCCCGCTGCACGATGCCGGTGATCTGCTCGACCACATCGTTGAGGCTCTCGAGGTGCTGCACATTGACCGTGGACACCACATCGATGCCCGCGTCCAGCAGTTCCTGCACGTCCTGCCAGCGCTTCTCGTTCTTGCTGCCCGGGACATTGGTGTGCGCGAGCTCGTCGACCAGCACCACCGCCGGTCGCCGCCGCAGCACGGCCTCGGTATCCAATTCCGGCATGGTGGTCCCGCGGTACTCGACCATCTTCGGCGGGATGCGTTCGATGCCGGCGAGCATCTCGGCGGTCTTGGACCGGCCGTGGGTCTCGACCACCGCCGCGACCACATCGCGACCCCGCCCCAGGCGGCGTTGCGCCTCGGAGAGCATCGAGAAGGTCTTGCCCACACCGGGGGCAGCGCCGAGGTAGATGCGTAGTTGGCCGCGTTTCACTCGTCCATCATCGCGCGAGGTGCGCGGATGCCCTGCTGCGCCGTGCGGATCGGTGCGCGTTTGCCCTCGCTGGCCGCCAGGACGCGCAGCGTCAGCGCGCAACCGAGGAACCCGAAGATCACCATCAGGGTGACGGCGATATGCGGCACGGCTTCTCCTTACTTATGGGGTGGTTCTGTGGCATTCGCATTCATACCTGCTGTGCAGGTCGGATAGCCGATCCTGACGGTTTCTTTACGGCCGTGTCCCGCGATGTTGACGGCATCCGAGCGGGCTGTATCGGACCGTCCGGTACGAGATCTCGCGTGGCGGGGTCGGCGACCTTAAGCTGCACACCGTGAGTTCCGGGCGGGCAATGGTCGACGGGCGTTTCGAGTTGATCGAGCCCCTCGGTAGCGGCGGCATGGGCACGGTCTGGCGCGCCTACGACATCGCGCTGCATCGTGAAGTGGCGTTGAAAGAGGTGCGCGCCCAGGGCGATGAGGGCAGCAACGCGGAAGTGCAGCGCGAACGCGTGCTGCGCGAGGCCCGCGCCCTGGCCCGCATCACCCATCCGAACGTGGTGGCCATCCACCACATCGTTGACTCTCCCGCCGAGAAGCATCCGTGGATCGTCATGGAACTGGTCGCGGGCGGCTCGCTCGCCGACCGCATGGCCGAGGGGCCGATGCCGCCCGCACAGGCCGCCTGGATCGGCCGAGGCATCCTCGCCGGACTGCGCGCGGCCCACGCGGTCGGCGTCCTGCACCGCGATGTGAAGCCCCCGAATGTGCTGCTGCGCACCGACGGTTCCCCCGTCCTCACCGACTTCGGCATCGCCGCCGTCAACGATCTGACCGGCCTCACCTCCACCGGCAGCGTCGTCGGCTCGCTGCCGTATGTCGCCCCCGAACGCCTCCAGGGCCACGAGGGCAACCCGGCGTCGGACCTGTGGTCCCTCGGCCTGGTCATGTTCGCCGCCGTCGAGGGCTACCAGCCCATGCGCCGCGACACCGACGTCTCCACTCTCGCCGCGGTTCTCATGGGCGCGGTCCCACCCCCGCGTCAAGCCGGTCCCCTGACCCCGGTCCTCCAATCCATCCTGGTCCCCAACCCGGGCCACCGCCCACCCGCCGACCAGGTCGACCGAATGCTCGCCCAGGTCGCCGCCACCGGCGACACCGCGCCGGAACATCCTGTGTACCAGCAGTATTCGGGCCCGCAGACGGTCACCTCGCCCCAGGACTTTGTACCACCCCAACCGTTTTCGGCCGCACCGCAGCAGTTTCCGACCGCGCCCCAGCAGTTTCCGACCGCGCCGCAGTCCCAGGGTTTCGCGACGGTCCAACAGCCGCAGGGATTCACCGCGCCGCAGGCATATCTCCCCGTCGACAAGCCTCCTGTTCCCGCTGCGCCGCAACGGAATTCCCGCCCATGGATCCTCGCCGGTGCCGCAGCTCTCGTCGCCGTGGCCGTAGTCGCCGCGATCGCCCTGTGGCCCTCGTCCTCCTCCGGCGGCCTGGGCCAATCGGGCCTGCCGACCGATCCGCCCACCGGCATCACCCTGCCCAGCGGCATCATCGCGCCCACGGTGATCAGCCCCACCACCGCGAAGGGCGCGGCCGCCGTCGACCTGCTGACTCCCGACGGCATGCGCAAGGCCGTAGCGGCCCTCGAAAAGGCTTCCGGCGGAAAGCAGTTCGCGGAGACCACCATCTACCCCGAATACGTCGTCGCCGAGGCGCCCTTGCCGGATCAGCCGAAGCACTACGACGAGCTCACCTACCGCGACGGCGCGGTCAAGCGCCAGACCGGCGGGCAGCTCACCGACGCCACCCTCGAGCTGAGCTCCATCAACTGGGACATCCTGCCCGCCCTGCTGGCGGCGGCGAACCAGAAACTCGAGGTGCCCAACCCCACGACGCGCTACATAATCGTCGACACCGCCGGCACTTTCACCGACGGTGTCCCGTGTCTGCGCGTGTACATCTCCAACGCCTACGGCGACGGAGGCTACGTTTCCGCCGGCCTGGACGGCACCATCAACAAGACCTACAAGAAGTAGGCCCGGCAACGGTGTGGGCGCTCAGACGCCCGCGCCGCTCCGGTTCAGCCGCGATACCAGCATCACGCCACCGCCGACCAGGAACAGCGCGCCGAGTCCGATGCCGCCCCAGCCGGTCGTGGTGTTGTCCGACTTCTGCTCGCCGTAGTCGCGCACGGCGGTCGTCGACCCGTGCTTCGTCTCCCGGCATTGATCGCCGCTGTGCATGACCTGGCCACCGCAGGTGACGTCGGTCTTGTTGAGCTGGCTGATCCCCATGAAGATCAGAAAGATCCCGAGCACCACAGCCATCGCAGGCCGAACGATACGCATCGGCAAAGCCCCCCCATAAACTTTCATGTCTTTCGAATCGAGCGCGTAGAACCTAGCACAGTGGACGGAAGTCGGTGCGACACACGACACGACCGCTGTAAGCGGAGCGTCAACGCGGGCCTCTGGGACGCTAAGAAGGCGTAAAGGACCTCGAAGTTCGGCTTATCGGGCGCTTGACTCACTGCGGCGCGTCTCGGGACGTGCCAAGTAGAGAGAGGTTTCGAGAGATGTCCGTCGTGGTGTTCACCGTGCTGACGGTGGCGATCTTCGCCCTGTTCGGCTTGATCCAACGCGGGGTGGAACGGCTGTGACCCAGAACATTATCGGTCTGGTCCTGGCCATTGGCATCGCCGTGTATCTGGTTGCGGCGCTGCTGTATCCGGAGAGGTTCTGAGTGAGCACGACTACAGCGGGGATCCTGTTCGTGGTATCCCTGGTCATCGCGCTGGCCGTGGTGCATGTGCCCCTGGGCGACTACATGTACCGGGTGTACAGCGGCGAGAAGCATTCCAAGGCCGAGAAGGGCATCTACAAGCTGATCGGCGTGCAGCCGGGCGTGGAGATGACCTGGGCCGTCTACGCGCGCAGTGTGCTGGCCTTCTCGGCCATCAGTGTGCTGTTCCTGTTCTTCCTGCAGCTGGTTCAGGGCAAACTGCCGTGGCACCTGAACGATCCGGGCACCAAGATGACCGCGGATCTGGCGTGGAACACCGCCATCAGCTTCGTCACCAATACGAACTGGCAGAACTATGCCGGTGAGTCGACGATGGGTCACGTCGTGCAGGCCGTGGGCCTGGGCGTGCAGAACTTCGTCTCGGCGGCCGTCGGTATCGCGGTGGCGGTCGCGCTGGTGCGCGGCTTCGCCCGTCGGCACACCGGCGAACTCGGCAACTTCTGGGTGGATCTGGTGAGGGGAACCATCCGACTGCTGCTGCCGTTCGCGTTCATCTTCGCCATCGTGCTCGTCGCGGGCGGCGTGATCCAGAACCTGCATGTCTATGACCAGGTCGCCACGACCGTGGGCAACACCGGTTCGCAAACCCTGCCGGGCGGACTGGTCGCGTCCCAGGAGGTCATCAAGGAGCTGGGCACCAACGGTGGCGGCTTCTACAACGTGAACTCCTCGCACCCGTTCGAGAACCCGACCGCGTGGACGAACTGGATCGAGATCTTCCTGCTGCTGGTGATCAGCTTCTCGCTGCCGCGCACCTTCGGGCGCATGGTCGGCTCCAAGAAGCAGGGCTACGCCATCGCGGCGGTCATGAGCGTGCTGGCGATCCTCAGCGTCACCGTGATGAACATCTTCCAGCTGCAGCACCACGGCACCGTGCCGTCGGCGATCGGCGCGTCCATGGAGGGCGTGGAATCCCGCTTCGGCGTATCGAATTCGGCGACCTTCGCCACCGCGACCACGCTCACCTCGACCGGTGCGGTGGACTCGGCGCACGACTCGTACACCAGCCTCGGCGGCATGATGACCATGTTCAACATGCAGCTCGGTGAGGTCGCGCCCGGCGGTACCGGTTCGGGTCTGTACGGCATGCTGATCCTCGCGGTCATCACCGTGTTCATCGCGGGTTTGATGGTCGGGCGCACCCCGGAGTACCTGGGCAAGAAGATCACGCCCAAAGAGATCAAGCTCGCCGCGACGTACTTCCTGATCTCGCCGCTGATCGTGCTGGTCGGCACCGCCATCGCGATGGCACTGCCGGGCGAGCGCGCGAGCATGGCGAATACGGGACCGCACGGACTGTCGGAAGTGCTGTACGCCTTCACTTCCGCGGCCAACAACAACGGTTCGGCCTTCGCCGGTCTGAGCGGCAATACCGTCTGGTGGAACACCGCGCTCGGCCTGGCCATGGTGTTCGGCCGCTTCCTCCCCATGATCTTCGTGCTGGCACTGGCCGGCTCGCTGGCGGCGCAGGGGCACACCCCCGCCTCCGAGGGCACGTTGCCGACGCACCGGCCGCAGTTCGTCGGCATGGTCGCGGGCGTGACGCTCATTCTGGTGGCGCTCACCTTCCTGCCCATGCTGGCGCTCGGCCCGCTCGCTGAAGGAATCCACTCATGACCACTTCCACCCTCGATTCCGCGCACGACGCGAAACCCACTGCCCGCAAGGGTGTTTCGAGCGGGCTGTTCGACCCCAAGCAGCTGCTGAAGTCGCTGCCCGACGCGTTGAAGAAGCTGGATCCGCGCACCCTGTGGCGCAACCCGGTCATGCTGATCGTCGAGCTCGGCGCGGTCTGGACCACCATCCTGGCCATCGTCAAGCCGAGCTTCTTCGCCTGGGCGATCGTCGTATGGCTGTGGCTCACAGTGATTTTCGCCAACCTTGCGGAGGCCGTGGCCGAGGGCCGGGGCAAGGCGCAGGCGGACACGCTGCGAAAGGCCAAGACCGACACCATCGCTCGCCGTCTCGTGGACTGGTCCCCGGGCGCGCGGGTGGTCGAGGAGCAGGTCGCGGCTCCGGAACTGCAGCGCGGCGACTTCGTGGTCGTCGAGGCGGGCCAGGTCATTCCGGGTGACGGTGATGTCGTGGAAGGCATTGCATCGGTGGACGAATCGGCCATCACCGGTGAGTCCGCCCCCGTCATCCGCGAATCCGGCGGTGACCGCTCGGCCGTGACCGGCGGCACCACGGTGCTGTCCGACCGCATCGTCGTCAAGATCACCCAGGAGCCGGGCGGCTCGTTCATCGACAAGATGATCGCGCTCGTCGAGGGCGCCTCGCGGCAGAAGACGCCGAACGAGATCGCGCTGAACATCCTGCTGGCCTCGCTCACCATCATCTTCGTGTTCGCGGTGGCGACCCTGCAGCCGGTGGCCATCTTCGCCAAGGCCAACAACCCTGGCGTGCTGGACAATCTGGCCCTGGACGGCAACGGTGTCACCGGCATTGTGCTGGTCTCGCTGCTGGTGTGCCTGATCCCGACCACCATCGGCGCGCTGCTGTCGGCCATCGGCATCGCCGGTATGGACCGGCTGGTGCAGCGCAATGTGCTGGCCATGTCCGGTCGTGCCGTCGAGGCCGCGGGCGACGTGAACACGCTGCTGCTGGACAAGACCGGCACCATCACCCTGGGCAACCGCCAGGCCGCGGACTTCGTGCCGATGCCAGGCGTCACCTCCGACGAATTGGCCGATGCCGCACAGCTTTCCAGCCTCGCGGACGAGACGCCGGAGGGCCGCTCCATCGTGGTGTACGCCAAGACCGCGTACAACAAGCGCGAGCGCACCCCCGGCGAGCTCACCGGCGCGACCTGGGTGGAATTCACCGCCCAGACCCGCATGTCGGGTGTGGACCTGGCCGACGGGCATCAGCTGCGCAAGGGTGCGGCCAGCGCCGTCACCGAATGGGTGCGGTCCAACGGCGGCGAGGTCCCGAACGCGGTCGGCGAGACCGTGGACGGCATCTCCGCCTCCGGTGGCACGCCGCTGGTGGTCGCGGAGATCAAGAAGGGCACCGCCACGCTGCTCGGCGTCATCCATCTCAAGGATGTGGTGAAGCAGGGCATGCGGGAGCGCTTCGACGAGATGCGCCGCATGGGCATCCGCACCGTCATGATCACCGGCGACAATCCGTTGACCGCCAAGGCGATTGCCGACGAGGCGGGCGTGGACGACTTCCTGGCGGAGGCGACTCCCGAGGACAAGCTCGCGCTCATCAAGAAGGAGCAGGCCGGCGGGCGCATGGTCGCCATGACCGGTGACGGCACCAATGACGCGCCCGCGCTCGCGCAGGCCGATGTGGGTGTCGCCATGAACACCGGTACGTCCGCCGCCAAGGAAGCGGGCAATATGGTCGACCTGGATTCGGACCCGACCAAGCTGATCGAGATCGTCGAGATCGGCAAGCAGTTGCTGATCACGCGTGGCGCGCTGACCACGTTCTCGATCGCCAACGACATCGCCAAGTACTTCGCGATCATTCCCGCGTTGTTCGTGTCGATCTTCCCGGGCCTGGATCTGCTGAACGTGATGCGGCTGCACTCGCCGCAGTCGGCGATCCTGTCGGCGGTCATCTTCAACGCCCTGGTCATCGTGGCGCTGATCCCGCTGTCGCTGCGCGGCGTGAACTACCGGCCGTCCAGCGCGTCGAAACTGTTGAGCCGCAATCTGTATATCTACGGCCTCGGCGGCATCGTCGCGCCGTTCATCGGGATCAAGCTCATCGACCTTGTCATTCAATTCTTCCCGGGGATGTCCTAATGCGTATGTCAGCCTGGATTCGCCAGCATCTGGCGGCGCTGCGAGCGCTGCTGGTGCTCACGGCGATCACCGGAATCATCTATCCCGCAGCGGTTCTCGGGGTCTCGCAGTTGCCTGGTCTGAAGGACAAGGCGGACGGGTCGCTCATCAAGCAGGACGGCAAGGTCGTCGGGTCCAGCCTGATCGGTCAGGCGTTCACCGACGGCAAGGGCACGCCGCTGACCCAGTACTTCCAGACCCGGCCGTCCAACGCCGCCTGGAGTGGTGACGACGCGAGCCCGGACGGGTACAACGCGCTCAACTCCTCCTTCGGCAACATGGGTCCGGAGTCCACCGTGGACACCCTGGACCCCGAGAACCCGAAGAACGACAAGCTGAGCCTGCTCAGCACCGTCTGCGCGCGGAGCCTCGCGGTGGGCCGGCTCGAGGGTGTGGACGGCAGCCGTCCGTACTGCACCCCCGGCGGGGTGGGCGCGGTGCTCTCGGTCATGGGTCCGCGCGACTCGCACGGCCTGGTCACCCACCCGACCCAGGTGATCAGCGTCAACGAGGCGTGCTCGATCGATCCGAAGAACCCGACCAAGCCGTTCCTCGACGCCTACGAGGGCGTCAAGGTGGAGTGCGCCAAGCGCGGCGAGGACTACTCCGCCGGGCAGATCGTGCCCATCCGCGGCGACGCCTCGTCCGACACCCCGGTGCCGACCGACGCGGTGACCGCCTCGGCATCCGGCCTGGACCCGCAGATCTCCCCGGAGTACGCGGCCATCCAGGTGGCGCGAGTCGCCAAGGCGCGCAACGTCTCCGCCGACCAGATCAAGGCCGTCGTCGACGCCCACACCACCGGCCGGGCGCTCGGCTTCATGGGTGAGCGCACGGTCAACGTCGTCGAGCTGAACTACGACCTGGACAGCAAGTACCCGTCCAAGGGCTGATCCTCACGGCGTACAGGTCGTAGGGTTGGGCAGTTCCCGGCAGGGCGTGTTGCCGTACGAGCGCAACACGTCCTTGCCGGTGCCATCGGTCAGGAAGCGCAGAAAGGCCGCGGCCAGGGAATCGGCCGGGAATTCGCCGTTGCCGTAGGCGTATTCGACGCTCCAGAACGGGTAGGTGTGGTCGAGTACCTGCTCGCGGGCGGGCTTGCGGCCCTCGATGGTCATGGTCTTGACCCCGGAAGCCTTGGCGGTGTCGGAGTATTCGCTGTATCCGATCGAACCGGGCAGGTCCGCAATGGTTTTCAGCATGTCGTTGGTGACCGGCACCTCGCAGTAGGAGGGGCCGGGCGGGTTGGTGGCGGCGATGGTGCGGCAGCTCGTGGGGGTCGGCGCAGGGGGCTGATCGTCACCGAGCACATGGGTCCGGAAGGCTTCCCGGGTGCCGGAGCCCAGCGTCCGATTCACCACGCGCACAGGAAGATCCGGGCCGCCCACCAGGCGCCAGTTGTCGATCCGGCCCGCGTAGAGGTCGCGGATCTGCTGGGCGGTCAGATCGCGCACACCCACGCCCGGGTTCACGATCATGGTGAACAGTGACAGGGCGAGGGTGCGGGGGAGCAGGGTCGGGTAGCCGACGCCCTTGGGGCCGTCGGTGATGGCCAGCAGGCCCGGATCGTTCCTGCCCTCCTCGTCGAGTCGGGTCAAACCACGGTCGCTGCCGTCGAATTCGAATGCGAACTGCGCCGTGGAGCAGTGCTTGGTGTATTCGGCGGCCGCATCGCGGATCGCGGGAGCGAAGGCCGTGGATCCGACGAGGGTGAGCTTGCCGGACACGCAATCGGCCGACTGTTTCGGCCCGGTGTCGTCACTCAGGCTGACGGTGAACTGCACCGCGATAACCGCCACCAGAAACCCGATGAGCGCCAACAGCTTCGGTGAGGCGCCGACCTGACTGCGGGTCTCCGAAACCCGGCCGCTCTTGAGCTTCCCGCGCACCACGGGCGGCGGGTACTCACCCGCCCCGGCCGTTCGCTGCAGGATCGCCAGGATCTTGTAGTGATCGCCGCGATCCATCGGCACCTTGGGCAGATCGATGATCCCGACGCGGTGCTGGGCGTCCTCGCGGCTCCCGATTCCGGTGCCGGGCTTCAGATTGTCGCCCATCGCGTCATCGGAGAGCTCGGTGACCGCCATCCCGATCACCCGGCGATGCGGGAAGTGAATGTGCATCCCGACGTCGCCCTCGGGCGCGGCATAGTCGGTGCTGTCGACGTCGACGAGGCCGTTGTTCTCGATCCGCACCAGGACCACCGACAGGTCCTGCAATTCCGGTGCCGCCCCGTCCCCTTCGGGCCGCAACTGCGGCAGCACGCCCGGGAACACCGACTCGATCTCCCCGGTGACGGGCGTATCCATCTGTACCCGATACCCGAGCCGCTTGCGCCCCACCAACACGAATTCCCACACGAACGCCAGAATCGGCACCGCGATGCCGACGATGGCCAACACGATCTCCAGCGGAAACCCGTTCAACGCTCCCCCGAATTCTGTTGTCGTCCAGCCTTGCCGGTACAGGGTAGGGGCGTAAGGAATCGATAAAGAAGCCAGGGTGTGGCGAACAGGTGCCGTCAAGACCGCGGATCGGGTCCGGGCCGCGCCCTAGCGTCGAGTCCATGAACGACCGGGCGGATGAACTGTCCGCATTGCGCCGAGTGGTGAACCACCGTGGCGTAGTGGAACTCCTGGATCTCCTCGCCGAGCGACCCCACACCGTGCGCGAACTCCGCGCCGCCCTGGGCCTGCGCCGCCCCGGCGTATCCCGCGTGCTGCGCGTGGTCGCCGCCTACGGGCTGGTGACGGCCGAGGCAACCGGCAGCTGGGACGAGACGGCGGCGATCACCGGGCCGATCAGTCTGACCGGAAGCGGCTGGCGGACCGTCGAACTGCTGGCCAGCTTCGCGGTCTGGGAAGCCCTCTACGAGCGCTCGGAGCCCGACCGCTGATCATCGCCGGCCTGGCATGCCCCGGCCGGAATGATCATGGGGACCGGTATCGTCCGGGTCCATGCGCGGACATCCGAATCCGCGCGGAGGAGGATGGGCGTGGCGGTTTCCGGCACTGCGGCGGACAGCGCATCGGCGGCACCGGTTTCCGGTGGGCACAGCGGATCTCGGATCGCGCTGACGGTCGGGGCGCTGGGTGTGGTGTTCGGGGATATCGGCACCAGCCCGATCTACACATTGCAGACGGTGTTCAATCCCGATGACCCGCACCCGGTTCCGGTGAACCGCGACAATATCTTCGGCATCGTGTCGCTGGTGTTCTGGTCGGTCATGATCATCGTGACCGTCACCTACGTGCTGCTGGCCATGCGCGCCGACAATGACGGGGAGGGCGGCATCATGGCCCTCATCACCCTGCTGCGGCGGTGGACCATGCCGGGCGGGCAGCGGACCGCCATGATGCTGGCGGCGCTGGGCATCTTCGGTGCGGCATTGTTCCTGGGCGACAGCATGATCACGCCCGCCATGTCGGTGCTGTCGGCGGTCGAGGGGTTGAAGACGGTGTCGTCCGGGATGGACGATTTCATCGTTCCGATCACGGCGGTGATCATTCTGGTGCTGTTCCTGGTGCAGCGGCGGGGCACGGCCGCGGTCGGGCGGGTGTTCGGGCCGATCATGATCGTCTGGTTCCTGGTGATCGGCGCGTGCGGGATCACGGGCATCGGGAAGCATCCGGAGATTTTGAAGGCGCTGTCGCCGACCTATGCGCTCGGATTCATGTTCGGGCACTTCGGGATCGCGTTCTTCGCGCTGGCCGCGGTCGTGCTGGCGGTTACTGGTGCGGAGGCGCTGTATGCAGATATGGGGCATTTCGGGCGCAGTGCGATCACCCGCGCCTGGCTGTTTCTCGTGCTCCCCGCCTGCGTCCTGAGCTACATGGGCCAGGGCGCCCTGATCCTCGACGATCCTTCCAATCTCAGCGCGCCCTTCTTCCTGCTCACCCCGAGCTGGGGGCGGCTGCCCATGGTGCTGCTGGCCACCGCGGCGACCGTCATCGCATCCCAGGCGGTGATCACCGGTGCGTACTCGGTGGCCGCGCAGGCGGCGCAACTGGGATACCTACCGCGACTACGCATCGCGCACACCTCCGAATCCACCTTCGGCCAGATCTACGTGCCGTGGATCAACTGGCTGCTGCTGGTTTCGGTGCTGACCCTGGTATTCGCCTTCCGCAGTTCGGCGTCGCTCGCCTACGCCTTCGGTACCGCCGTAACCGGCACGATCACCATCACCACCCTGCTGTTCTTCTATGTCGCACGGGCGAAATGGCACACCCCGCTGTGGCTGATCGCACTCGGCGCGATCCCACTACTGATCGTGGACCTGCTCTTCTTCACCGCGAACCTGACCAAGCTCGTGCACGGCGCCTGGCTCCCCCTGCTGATCGCGCTCATCGCCTTCACCATCATGACCACCTGGCAGCGCGGCCGCGAGGTCGTCACCGCCGAACGGGAACAGCGAGAGGGCTCTCTGAGCGCCTTCGTCGACCGCCTGCGCAACGGCGGTTCGCCGGTCACGACCGTCCCCGGCACCGCCGTCTTCCTCAACCGCGGCAAGGAAACCGCCCCCCTGGCCATGCGCGCCAACGTCGAACACAACCACGTGCGCCACGCCCAGGTCGTCATCCTGACCATCCACACCGAGCCGATCCCGCGCGTGCCGGTGGCACAACGGATCTCACTCGACCACCTCGGCTACGCCGACGACGGCATCATCCACGTCACCGCCACCTACGGCTACATGGAGACCCCCGACGTCCCGGCCGCCCTGCGCCTGCTGGACCCCGCGGAAACCGAAGGCGCCCTGGACCTCGCCCGCGCCTCGTTCTTCCTCTCCAAGATCGAACTCCGCACCGGCGACGCTCCCACCATGGCCCGCTGGCGCAAACGTCTGTTCATAGCGACCTCCCACATCACCGCGGACGCCGCCGAATACTTCGCCCTCCCGCGCGACCGCACGGTCACCATGGGCTCCTGGATCGAGGTGTAGGCCGCTCAGGCGGCAGCCGACCGCCCACCCGAATGCTCGTGCCGCCCCGCCTGTTCGATCAACTCGATCAGATCGTCCATGGCGGCCAGCGACGAGAACTCATTGCGCGCAACCAAACCGGGAAATCGGTCGGAGCGGGCAATGAAACTGGCATCCGATGATGACCAGTCCACATGGAAAGACGACAGGCAGACATCCGTCCCGACAATGCCCATGATCCTTGCCTCTTCTGCCGGTATTTGAACGGACCTCGATTCAACCGCCGGCCGGGAACCCACCCGCCGTATTTAACGTATCCATTACCCCTGCCCCCACAGGATTTCCGATTCCTTTACATAGGACCGACGGGCAGGGCTCGGTTACTCGGCGCGGATCCACTGGAGGGCATTGACGAGGATGTGGTTGCCGACCGGCGTCGGCGGGGTTCGGAGCGTCAGATCGGTGGGCGAGACCTCGACCGTGCGGCGTTGTTCGGTGCCTATCCAGTTGGGGAACAGGCTCATTCGCAAGGTGTGGATGACGGTGTCGCCTTCGAGGCGGTATTCGCCGCTGTAGGCGATATAGGTCGAATACGCCTCGGCGCGTTCGCGATCGGTGCCCGCCAGGGCGACAGCGGTGGATAGGTTGGGGCGATCACCAGCGGCTATCTGGCCGCTCATCCACCCGTGGGCGGTGTAGATCACGACGCCCTGCGGTTTCTCGCCGAATGGTGTTGTGACCGCGCCCGTTTCGTCGGTCGCCGTCCATGCCGTCAACTGCCACCGGCCGACCAGGTCGTTGATCGTCATGAGATCGATGCTAGGCGCGGCGGCAGCGGGTTACCACCAGCCGAGGATGGGCTGGAGTTCGCGGCCCAGTTCGGGGGCGAGCGAGCGTGAATAGCTTGCGGTCAGGTGGTGTTCGTCGTGGTAGACGAGGATATTGCCCTCCACGACCGCGCAGATGTCGGGTTCGCAGACGGCGTTGTTGGGGTCGATGAGGTGCATGTTGGGGAAGGCTGCGGCGGGGGCGGCGGCCGGGTTCTCGGGGGAGAGGGCCTCGCTGCGCTTCAGTCCGCAGCTGAGGCGGTTGCCGCCGGAGGCGAGGCAGTCGATGGCGCGGTAGCGGATGCCGTTGCGGCGCAGCCAGGGAGTGTCGCGCAGGCCGATGATCTGGAGGCCCTTGTCGGACAGGGCCGACCAGACATCCACGTAGTCCTGCGGCGTCTCGTCGCCGCCATTGTCGCTGGGGCGGGTGGCGGTGGTGAAGACATAGTCGGGGTGTTCCACGCCGAGCCGGTCGATGACCTCGGCCGACCAGTCCCGGCAGTCCGGATTCTGCTGGCCCTTGTACACGGGATCCTCGGCGACGGTGAGCGGGCAACCCATCTTCAGGTAGACGACGACCCGGAAGTGGTACTGCTCGCCGAGGATCTGCAGCGCCGGAACCCAGTGCTCGGCATGGGAATTGCCGACCACCGCGAGGGTGCGGTGCGCATCGTGGTCGCCGTAGACGCAGGTGATGACCGCGCGGGTGTCGAAGTCGGAGATGCAGCCGTCGCGGGTGGGGTACGCGATATCGGCGGGCGCTTCCTCGGTGGTCGGCCGCATGGGCGCGCGCGGGACCAGGGCGTGGTCGGTGAGCGCCGCTGCGCCGGGGTACTTCGACGGATCCAGCTCGCCGACCGCGTGCGCCTTCGCGCCCATGCTCCACTGCCAGGCCAGCGTCGAACCCAGCAGCAGCACACCGACGGTCGACACCGCCACACCCGCGAGCAGGCGGGTGCGCGCCGGAGTGGCGGAGGGCTTGGAGCGCAGCCGCAGCGGTTCCTCGACCAGGTGATGGGTCAGATAGGCCAGCAGCAGGGAGACCACGATGATGCCCAGCCCGCCGATCGCCCCGGCTCGCCGCTGATGCGTTTCACCCAGGTAGAAAATGAGAATCGGCCAGTGCCAGAGGTACAGCGCGTAGGCGAAGCCACCGAGCTGCACGATCGGGAAGGAGGCCAGTCCGCGATTGATCAGCGGCTGATCGGCGGTGTCACGGCCCGCGCCCGCGAGAATCAGTGCGACGGTGGCCATTACGGGAATCAAGGCGGCGGGGCCGGGAAAGACCAGCACGCCGTTGACCATCCAGCCGCAGCACGCGATGGCCGCGATTCCGGTCCAGGCGAACGCTTCTCGCACCGGTTTGGGCAGGTTGATCAGGGGCGCGGCGATCGCCAGCAGCGCACCCGCGAGCGGTTCCCAGGCTCGCGCGAAGGTGTCGTAGTAGTTCCAGCCCTGCTGGGTCGAAACCCCTTCGGTGGCATAGCAGAACGAGGTGAGCGCCACGACGCCGAAGATCACCGCGAGGCTCGCCCGCAGCACACCGTGCTGTCCGAGTTGTCGCAGCACGGGGCGCTCCGCGGCCAGCTTCCACGCGCCCGCCTTGACCGCCCGCTGTAATACCCACGCCACCCCGGCGACCACCAGCAGCAGCGCCAGATACATCTGCCCCTGCACCGACATCGACCACAGGTGCTGCAGCGGGCTCACCGACGGATCGGCGGCCAGATAGTCCGACCAGGACAGCGCCAGATACCAGTTCTGGTAGTAGAACAGCGAAGCCAGCGTCTGCCCCGCGATATCGGACCATCGGGTGTGGGGTAGCAGCGTCACCGTCGCGATCACCACCGCCGCCAGCACCACGATCATGGCGGGCAGCAGCCGCCGCAGCGTGCGCCGCACGGTGGTCAGCACGCCCACCGGCCCGCCGTCGGCGCGGCGGATGAGCATGCCGGTGAAGAAGAATCCGGACAGCACCAGGAACACGTCCACGCCGCCGGACACCCGCCCGGCCCAGATGTGGAAGGCCACCACCAGGGCGATAGCTATGCCGCGCAGTCCGTCCAGATCCAGCCGGTAAGCGCCGGGGATCGCCGAGGCGGCCGGGGCGTCCTGACGGTCGCTGTCCGGTGCGGTCGGCTGATCGGTGCTGGATATGGACATGGCGGCTGCCATTGTCGGTCAGGCGTCCCGAAAATTACGAATCGCCACACAGAAGGTGTCCGTGTTGTGCCTTTTATGCCTGGTCAGGCGAATATGAAATAGCGCAGCCACAGATACGGAGCCGCCACCGCAATCGTGACCGCGGTCACCAGAATGCCCTTCCGGGTGAATTCCCAGAACGAGATCGGATGGTCCGAGCGCTTGGCGATGCCGAGCATCACCACGTTCGCGCTGGCCCCGACTGCTGTGAGGTTGCCACCGAAATCCGCGCCCAATGCCAGTGCCCACCACAGCGCGTCCGACTGGACCGGGTGGTCGATGTGATCGGCCAGCTCCGCCACCAGTGGGCTCATGGTCGCCACATACGGGATGTTGTCGATGACACCCGAAAGCACCGCCGACACGACGAGTATCAGCATGGTTGCCACGAGCGCGTTTCCGCCGGTGAGTTCGGTCGCGTATTTCGCCAATCGGCCGATCACACCGGTTTTCACCAGCGCCCCGATCATCACGAACAGACCGGCGAAGAACAGCAGCGTCTCCCATTCCACCGCGGACAGGTAATCGCGTTGCGGCAGACCGGAAATCAGCACCAGCGCACCCGCGCCGAGCAATGCCACCAGCGATGGTTCGAGGTGGAAAATCGGGTGGCCGAAGAATCCCGCGAAAACGGCCGCGAGCACAATTCCGCACTTGATCAACAGTTTTGGCTCGCGAATCGCCTCGCGCTCGTTCAGCTGCATGATGTCGGCGGCGCGCTCGGGATCGACCTCGAAGGACCCCTTGAACAGCCGCGGCAGCAGCAGCGTGAACACCGCCAGCTCGATCAGCACGATCGGGGTCAGGTTCAGGAAGAAGTCGTTGAACGACAGGCCCGCCTTGCTGCCGATGATGATGTTCGGCGGGTCGCCGATCAGGGTGGCCGCGCCGCCGATATTGGAGGCCAGCACCTCGGCGATGAGGAACGGCGTCGGCGAGATCTCCAGGCGCTCGCACACCAGCATGGTCACCGGGGCGATGAGCAGGACCGTGGTGACATTGTCGAGAAAGCCGGACGCGGTCGCGGTGATGAGGACCAGCAGGATCATGACCCGCAGCGCGGATCCCCGGGCCCGCTTGGCCGCCCAGATCGCGACGTATTCGAAGATGCCGGTCTGGCGCAGCACACCGACGATGATCATCATCCCGAACAGCAGGTAGATGACGTTCCAGTCGATGCCGGTCTCGTGCGAGTAGAAGACGTCGTCGGAGTCCATGATGCCGACGGCGACGACCGCGCCGCCGCCGGCCAGCGCGGCAATGGTCTTGTGCACGCGCTCGGAGGCGATGAGGATGTAGGCGATCGTGAAGACCGCGATGGCGATGGCGACGCTCATGGTCGCCGCCGCTGCGGCAAAATGGGGCACCGCCCCGGCGGGCTCAGTTCGCGAGCGCCACTTCCAACAGGCGCGAGGACGTGATCACGCCGAGGAGCGTGTCCCCGTCCTGCACCGCCACCAGCGGTGACTTGTACTTCGCCATGAGCGCCGCCACCTCGACGAAATTGTCGTCGGCCTTGGCGGAGGGAATCTTGGTGAGCCGCTCCGGAATCACGTCGCGAACCTTCTTCCCCCGCAACCGCTTCACCACCTGCCCGCACATGGTCTCGGTGAGCACCCCCGCCAGCGACGGATCGTCCTGCACGTACTTCGGCACGATGAACAACACCACCTGCGAGGCGGGCAGCACCGAATGCGGCTTTCCGTCCCCATCGGTCACCAGGATTCCCGGGAGCCGGTGGTCGGCCAGCAGTCTCGCCGCGTCGATCGCGTCGGAGTCCAAATCGATCACCGGATATTCCTCGGCCATCTGAGCGGCATGCATATGTGCAGGATACGACGGATCGCCGAGCGTTCACGGCAGCAGAATACGTCAAGATCGAAAACGAAGGCCGCATCGAAACTCCCAGGTCGGACCCTACGGCCCGAGGTTTCGGACCGGCCGACCAGACTTCCCGGCACACCTTCGGTACAGATTCCGTAAAAGAGTACCGGGAACCGGTTTACGAGTCGCCCCCGTGTGTCAGCTCGTACACCCGATAGGCCTCGCGGATGACCGGATAGGAGACATTGCGGACCTCGACGCCGCCTGGCGTGCGGCCGAATTCGCTGCCGCCGTGGGCGTGTCCGTGAACGGCCAGGGCCGCGCCGCCCGCGTCCACGGCGTCGGCCAGATCCTGGCAGCCCAGGCCCGGGTAGATCTTGGGCGGCTCGCCGACCAGGGTGTCCACGACGGGGGCGAAATGCATGAGGGCGATGCGCATGTCGCAGTCGAGGGCTTCCAGGGCGGCGCGCAGGCGGATGGCGTCGGCGGGGCCGCGGCGGAAGCGCTGGCGGTGCTCGACGCTGCCCTCGGCGGGATTGCCGGGGTGGCCGGGGAATCCGCCGCTGCCGCCCATGACGCCCGCGACGCCCAGTCGAATTCCGTTGACGGGCAGGGTGATCGAGGTGCCATCGAGCATGTGGACGCCGATATCGGTGAGCTGCACCGCGATTCGGTAGCCGAGCCGTCGGTCGTGGTCGTGATTGCCGAGGACGGCGATCACCGGCACGGGCAGGTCCGCGATCTCGGCGCACAGGGTGTCGGTGTCGCGCAGGGTGCCGCCATTGGTGAGATCGCCTGCCAGCAGCAGGACATCCGCGTGCTCGTCGAGGTCGAGCAGCGCGGGTCGGAAGCGCCCGCGCAGGCTCTCGCGCATGTGCAGATCGCCCACGGCGGCGATCCGCACCCGGCCGGTTCCGCCGTCGGCTGTCTCGTCCTCGGTCCGTCCGGTTTCGCCTGCGCTGCGGCTACCCATACCGTCAATCAGCCACAGGCCGCGCGGGCCTGTCAACGACATTCCCGCGCGCGGCCTCGGCGGCTAGGGCTCGAGCGGCTCCAGCCGCATCGGCACCCCGATCCGATTCCACAGGTTGATCTGCGCGGTCACCGCGACCAGTCCGGCGCGCTGGCCCTCGTCGAAGTGCTTCTCCACCCCGGCCCAGATCTCATCGCTCACCCCGTGCGGGCCGAGTTCGGTTGCGGCCTCGACGTATTCCAGGGCGGCCCGCTCGGCGTCGGTGAACAGCGCCGACTCCCGCCAGGCGTTGAGGTGCCACAGGCGGCGTTCGGTCTCACCCTCCTTGCGGGCCTCGGTGGAATGCATGTCGATGCAGAACAGGCAGCCGTTGATCTGGGAGACCCGGATCTTCACCAGCTCCCGCACGGTGGCGTCGAGCGGGCCGCGCCGGATGGCGGTCTCGGCGGCGATCCACGCCTGGTAGACCTCGGGGGCAACCTCGCTCAGGTTCATTCGCGACATGATGTCGTCCTCTCGTCCGGTTCGAATGCACCCCTTGGACGAGACAGCCGCCGCGGACGTGACGGCCTCGGGACTATGAGCCCGGTCACAGCTAGCGACCGGTCGCGTCTGGAGGGGGTGTTTGCCGTAAGAGCCGTGTTTGCCGTAATTGTGCGAAATGCCGCGAGGCGGACAATAATCCGCACGTGGGAACCGTTCTGCTGATCGCGCTGGGTGTCTTGTGCTTCGTCATGGGACCGGCATTGGCGCTGGTAATCGTGCTCGCCGTGCGTGGTTCGGCGCGCGGGGCAGCTGCCGCGCGACAGCCAGGGAAGCGTGATGCCGATCGGATACCCGTCAGCGGAGGTTACGGACAGCGCCGGTGATTCCGGCGCCGTCCGGGAACGCTACGGCCGCGTCAATGCGGCGTAGCGGGCGATGTGCTGATCGGTGGTGCCGAACTCGTACTGGACCGCGGTGAGCCGCTTGAAGAAATGCCCGATGGCCAGCTCCTCGGTCATGCCCATGGCACCGTGCAACTGCACCGACTCCTGGCCGATGCGGCGCGCGGCGCGGCCGATGGTGGCCTTGGCGGCCGAGGCGGCGCGGGCCCGCTCGGGCGCGGGGGCATCCAGCTTGAGCGTCACCAGATAGGTTGCGGCCACGGCCTGTTCGAGCTCGAGCAGCATATCGACCATGCGGTGCTGCAGCGCCTGGAAGCTGGCGATCGGGACGCCGAACTGCTGGCGCTGCTTGGTGTAGGCCACGGTGTCGGCGACCACCTTGCGCATGGCGCCGACCGTTTCCGCGCAGACCGCCGCGATGGCCTCGTCGACGGTGGCGGCGATGGCCGCGCCCGCCTGCGCGAGCAGCAGGGCATCGGCGGGGACACGCAGATTCTCGAAGGTGATATCGGCGGCCTGACGGTCGTCGATGGTGCGGTACGGCCGCGCGGTGAGACCGGCGGGCGGGTTGGCCGCGTCGAAATCCACCGCGAACAAAGCGATATCGCCGTCCACGGCCGCGGTCACCAGCAGGTGGGTGGCCAGCGGGGCGGAGGTGACGACGGTCTTCTCACCGGTGAGCAGCCAGTCCTCGCCGTCTTTCGTCGCGGTGGTCGTGACATTGGTGTAGTCGTAGCCGGATTGCGGTTCCAGCGCGGCGAATCCGGTGACCACCTCACCGGCGGCGATACCGGACAGCAGATCCTCGGCCCGCTTGCCGGTGCTGCGGCGCAGCAGGCCGCCGCCGACCACCACGGTGTCCACATACGGTTCCAGCACCAGAGCCGCGCCCAGCGCCTCGGCGATGACCATGGTCTCGACCGGGCCGCCCCCGATGCCGCCCACCGACTCCGGCAGGCTCGCCCCGAGAATCCCGACCTCCTCGGCCAATCCGCGCCAGATCTCCGGCTGCCAACCGGCCCCCGTGCGGGCCGCGGCCCGGCTGGGTTCGAGACGGTAACGCGCCGCGAGGAATTCGGTGACGGTGTCGCGGAGCAGCTCCTGCTCGGCGGTGAAAGAGAAGTCCATGGCTACAGTCCCAGGGTGGCTTTGGCGATGATATTGCGCTGAATCTCGTTGCTACCGGCGTAGATCGAGCCGGCGCGGTCGTTGAAGTACCGCAGCGGGGCGACCGCCTGCCACTCCTCGCCGGAGACGAAACCGTCTGCGGGCGCGGTGAAGTCGGCGACAGCGGCACCGGGCATGGTGGCGTGCGGCTGATACGCGCGACCGCGCGGACCGGCGGCCTCCAGGGCCAGTTCGGTGAGCGTCTGGCTCAGCTCGGTGCCCAGGATCTTGATGGTGGAGGCGGCCGGGCCCGGGTCCTTGCCGCTGGAAACCAGTGCGAGCGTGCGGTATTCGAGGATCTCCAGCACATCGGCGCGCAGGCGGGCGTCGGCTAGCTTGTGTGCGAAGGCCGGGTCGTCGATGAGCGCACCGCCGTTCGGGCCGGGCTGATCCTTGGCGGCCTGCGCCAGCTCCTCGGCCATCACCTGGAGCATCGGGGCCGCCGCGCCGCCGCCGCGCTCGAAGTTGAGCAGGAACTTGGCCACGGTCCAGCCGTCGTCGATCTGCCCGAGGATATTGGCCTGCGGGACGCGGACCTGGTCGAAGAAGACCTGGTTCTGCACCTGCTCGCCGGAAGTCATGACCAGCGGGCGGATTTCGATGCCCGGGGTGCGCATGTCGATGAGCAGGAAGGTGATGCCCTGCTGCTTCTTGGCCTGTTTGGAGGTGCGGACCAGGGCGAAGATCCAGTTGGCCTCGGTGGCGTGGGTGGTCCAGATCTTGGAGCCGGTGACCACGAAGTCCTCGCCGTCGGCGACCGCGGCCATGGACAGCGACGCCAGGTCCGAACCGGCCTCGGGCTCGGAATAGCCCTGGCAGAAGAAGACCTCGCCGGTGAGGATGCGGGGCAGGAAGAAGTCCTTCTGCTCGCGGGTGCCGAAGGCCATGATGGCGTGCGAGACCATGCGAATTCCCATGGGGGACAGGTTCGGTGCGCCGGCCAGGGTGCATTCGCGGCCGAAGATGTAGTGCTGGGTCAGGCTCCAGTCGCAGCCGCCGTACTTCACCGGCCACGCCGGGGCGGCCCAGCCCTTTTCGTGCAGGATGGCCTGCCACTTCATGCTGGCTTCGTGATCCGGATAGACGCTGGTCGCCAGCCGTCCGGCACGTCGAAGATCGTCGGTTAACTTTTCGTCGAGGAAGCTGCGCACTTCATCACGAAACGCCAGATCGGCAGGCGACCAGTCGAGGTCCACGATGACTCCTTGTCCGAGAACTGCCACTAACGATCGCATCACATCACCCCTGCTGGCAAATGTGCTGGCACCCGCCATCACTTCAATCCCTTGACATTCCAATGTGGAGGTTTATTCTTGGCCTAACGTTCCACAATGGAATATCTGGCCCGATCGCACCGTTAGGCACCGACATGGACATCACCACCGGCACCCGCGCCTCCGACACCGAACGCGCCCACATCGCCGACCTGCTGGGCCGCCACCTCGCCGAAGGCCGCCTCGACCTGGCCGAATACAACGACCGCCTCACCCAGGTCTACGCGACAACCACCCGCGAGGACCTCCAACTGGTCCTCCAGGACCTCCCCAAGCTGTCGAAGGCAGTTGCGCCCCAATCCGTCTCGCGTACCCGCTTCCCCATCTGGCAGCAGATCGAGGGCAGCGCCTGGCTCGGCGTAAGCCTCCTGTGCCTGTTCATCTGGGCCGCAATCTCCCTCGCCGCAACCGAATTCACCTACTTCTGGCCCGTCTGGGTCATCGTCCCCTGGGGCGCCGTCCTCGCCTTCCGCGCAGTCATGGGCTGGGAGTCCTCGGCCTGGAACCGCTCCCGCACCCACTGAGCCCGGCGGCCGCCCCCGGCCGCCCGCTCAAACCCGGTGAAGGCGCTCAAATCCCCTGAAGGCGTTCGAATCCCGTGGAGGTGGGCCATGCCCACATACACAGTCCTGTTAACCCTGCACATAATCGTCGGCACCCTCGGCCTACTCCTAGGCCCCATCGTCGCCTGGACCGACCTCAAATCCCCGCCGCCCCCGTCCACCCGGCCGCCCCCGTCCACCCGGCCGCGTCCGCCGACGTGGCCGCCTGCGCGGATGTGGCCGACCGTGCGCCGCAGTGGGTCCGCACCCCCAGCGAAGCGGCACCCCACCACCTGGTGGCCCTGGTACCTGAAAACCCTTGCCGCCATCTGCATCACAGCCACCGTCATGGTCCTCTGGCACCGCCCCGACCTCTGGTTGCTGATCCCAGTCTCAGCCCTCACCTACGCCCTAGCCGACCTAGGCCACCGAGCCCGCCGCCGCCGAAGCGCATGGACCCACGCCTACGTCCACGGCCTAGGCGGCTCCTACATCGCCCTCTGGACAGCAACCCTCGTCGTAGCCTTCGCCCTGAACGGCCCCCTCTACGGTGCGGCGCAACTGATTGCCTGGATCGGCCCAACCCTCATCGCCCTCCCGCTCCTGGAACTCTGGCGACGCCACCTCCCCACACTGATCGCCGCTTGACCCCACCGCGTGTCCGATGGCGAGTCGCTCCGAAATCGCTGCGGGAGCACAGCTTCGGCGTAGGTTGCCCGAACATGGCTGCCGATCAGAACAATTGGCACGACGCCTACTTCCGGCGCGTCATGGACAAGCGTGAAAACGCTACCGCCGAGTTGCAGACAGTGATGTCGAAAGCCATGGCGGCGCGCATCGAGTGGGAGACGCTGGAGTTGCAGCAATGCCATTTCGTCTCGTCCGACCTGCGCGTACGTCTCAGTGATCTGCTGTACCGCGCCCGTATCGACGGCCGCGAGGCGTTCATCTACGTCCTGATCGAACATCAAAGCCGCCCACACCCGCTGATGCCGTTCCGGATGCTGGAATACATGGTTCGCATCTGGAACCGGTACATAGCTGAGCATCCCAAGACCGACATGTTGCCCGCAGTGATCCCGGTCGTCGTATACGTCAGTCCCGAGGGCCGTCGTTGGAGCAAGCCGACCGAGTTGGCCGACCTGATCGACGTCGACCCCGCTACCCGCGAGGCATTCGGCGAGTACCTCCCTCATTTGCGCTTCCTTATCGACGATCTGACGGCGGAGCCTCTGCAGGCCATCCTCGCGCGCGACCAGCCCTCCGAGGCACGCACAATGTTGGCGCTGCTGAAGACCGCCCCGGGAAATCGCTATCTGGGCGACGTATTGAAGCTCCTGCTCCCCGACCTGGACGCCATATTGGCGGCGTTCGACGGCAAGGAAGCCCTGATATCCGTAGTGACGTACATTCGTGGAGTCAGCGAAATCCGTGAATCCGATCTCGAGTCCATCGTTGGACAGCTCGGACCCCAAGCCATGGAGGTCATCATGACGACAGCAGACCGCCTCCGCGCTCAAGGTCGCGCTCAGGGTCGCGCCGAAGGCATCGAAGAAGGCATCGCGGAAGGTGAGGCCAAAGGGCGCATCGAAGAGCGTGCGGAGATGCTGATCGAACTCCTGGCGATCAAGTTCGGGACGCTGACAGACCAGACCGTCGCCACCGTCCGGTCCGCGGACCCGGAGGCGCTGCGGATCTGGTCCGCGCGCGTGCTGACCGCGGACAGCCTCGACCAGGTCTTTCAGTAGCGGGCGGTGTCCGGGTTTCATCCTCCTTCGATTCGGGTGCGTTCGGCGAGATCCTCTTTCGTCTGCGGCGAACGGGTCTCGCGTCAGTGCTCGATCAGTCGCGTTCGGAGTGCGGCCGCGAACCAGTCGAAGGTAGGAGCTAGGTCAGGGAGTGGGGGCCAGGCGTTGATGGTTGCGACGAGGTGCCAATAGCGTTCTACGCGAGGGTCGTTGGCGATTTCGAGACGCTTCAGGATCCATTCGCGGAGCGGGCGGTCGTCGGGCTTGTCGAAGGTTTCGGAGTAGCGGGCTGTCAGTTCGTCGATGATCGCCGCGGCGGGTGGGCTGTCGGGGGCGATATTCGCCGCCAGCGCCTTGCCGACCCGGTCGCGGACGGCTTCGGTGAGGTCGTGGTGGAGGCCGGTGTCGTCGCCGGCGGCGCGTTCCTTGGCTTGGTATTCGGCCATGCGGCGGATGGCGGTGCCGGAAGTCGTTGTCTTGCACCAGGTCTACCAAATCCATCCAGGCGCCGACCTGTTCCGGGGTTGGGTCGTCGGGGAGTTCGGGCATGGTGGTGCGGAGGAGTTCGACTACGGCGGGGTTGCCGTCGACGGCGCCGAAGGTGTTGTCGATGAAGTCGTGGATGATGCGGTCGCGTTCGGCTTCGGACAGTTGGACCAGCTTGTTCATGAATCCCATCTCCGTTTCGGATGATTCCCGTTTGGCTACCGCTCGCAGGACCGCGCGGCGCAGGCGTAGGACGCGGATTTGGACGTCCACCGCTTCGGCGTGGGCCGCGGCAACCTCGGTGAGGGAGGTTTCGCGGGACAGGACGCGGCGCACGGTGGCCAGGTCCATGCCGAGTTCGCGCAGGGTGCGGACCAATTCGAGGCGTGCGACGGCCTCGAGGTCGTAGAGGCGGTAGCCGCCGGGGCTGAGCATGGTCGGCGGAACGATGCCCTTGTCGGAGTAGAACCGAATGGTCTTGACCGTCAGGCCCGTCCGCTCGGCCAGCGCTCCGATCGTGTACAGCGTTTCGTCGTCCATGCGTGCAACCTTCGTGCTTCCCCTTGGTGGAGACTCAAGTCTTTTCTGTCCGGATTCGCGATGTGGCTGGTGGGGCGGGGAATGACGGGATGGGACGCGAAGTTCGGCATACTCGGGGCAATCGCGGGGGAGCGGGTAGTCTGGGCCGCTGTGCACCTGAAGAGTCTGACGCTGAAGGGGTTCAAGTCCTTCGCGTCCGCGACGACGTTGCGATTCGAACCCGGGATCACGTGTGTGGTCGGGCCCAATGGGTCGGGGAAGAGCAATGTCGTCGATGCGCTCACCTGGGTGATGGGTGAGCAGGGCGCGAAGGCGCTGCGGGGCGGGAAGATGCAGGATGTCATCTTCGCCGGCACCGCGGGCCGCGCGCCGCTCGGTCGTGCCGAGGTCACGCTGACCATCGACAATTCCGACGGGGTGCTGCCCATCGAGTATTCGGAGGTGTCGATCACGCGCCGCATGTTCCGCGACGGCGCGGGCGAGTACGAGATCAATGGGAACTCCTGCCGCCTCATGGATGTGCAGGAGCTGCTGAGCGACTCCGGTATCGGCCGCGAGATGCACGTCATCGTGGGTCAGGGCCAGCTGTCGGCGATTCTGGAGTCGCGGCCGGAAGATCGGCGCGCGTTCATCGAGGAGGCTGCGGGCGTGCTCAAGCACCGGCGGCGCAAGGAGAAGGCCGTCCGGAAACTGGACGCCATGCAGGCGAATCTGGCTCGCCTCACCGACCTCACCACCGAACTGCGCAGGCAGCTGAAGCCGCTGGGCCGGCAGGCCGAGGTGGCACGGCGCGCGGCGACCGTCCAGTCCGAATTGCGTGATTCCCGATTGCGCCTGGCCGCCGACGATCTGGTGACGCGCCGCCGCGAACTCGAGAGCCAGCAGAGCAAGGAGGCCTACGCCCGCGAGCAGCAGGTCAACGTCCAGGCCGAGTTGGATGCCGCGAATGCCGCGCTCGCTCAGCAGGAATTCGAGCTGTCCAAGCTGACGCCCAGCGCCGAGGCCGCCGCCCAGACCTGGTTCCAGCTGTCCGCTTTGACCGAACGTGTCAATGCCACTATCCGCATTGCGAAAGATCGCGCGCGCAACCTCACCATCGAGCAACCCACCGGCACCGGCCGCGATCCCGAACAGCTGGAGCGCGAGGCCGACCGCGTCGAGGCCGAAGAGGCCGAACTGCGCGAAGCGGTCGAAATGGCCACGGAGACTCTCGAAGCCGCCCGCGAACAACTCCACGAGCGCGAACAAGCCGCCAAGGCCGCCGAACAGGCCCACCTCGCCGCCGTCCGCGCCATCGCCGACCGCCGCGAGGGCCTGGCCCGCCTCTCCGGCCAGGTCGACACCCTGCGCTCCCGCGCCCAGTCCGTGGACGGCGAGATCACCCGCATGTCTGCGGGCATCGCCGAGGCCCGCCGCCGCGGCGAGGAGGCCAATGCCGAATTCGAGGCCGTCCAGGCCGAACTCAGCGAACTCGACGCGGGTGAGGAGGGCCTCGACACCGCCTACGAGCACGCCGCCCAGGCCCTCGCGCTGGCCGATCAGCGCGTCACCGAACTGCGCGAGAAGGACCGCGAGGCGGGCAAGCGCGTCGCCTCCCTCACCGCCCGCATCGAGGCCCTGACCATGGGCCTGCGCCGCAAGGACGGCGCGGCCTGGCTGCTCGAACACCGCACCGACGGCCTGCTCGGCCCGCTGTCCGGATTGATCCGCGTGCACGGCGGATTCGAGGCCGCGGTCGCCGCCGCCCTCGGCCCGCTCGCCGACGCCGTGGCCGCCGACACCGGCCCGTCCGCCCACGCCGCCGTCCGCGCCCTGAAGGAATCCGACGGCGGCCGCGCCGCGCTGGTCTTCGCCGGTGCCTCGGATATCGCTGCCGGACAGCCGGATTCGCGACTACCGGGCGCCGCCCGCTGGCTGTCGGAAGTGGTGGACTGCCCCGCGAACCTGCGCGGCGCCATTACCGCGCTGACCGCCGGAATCGCCGTCGCCGACGATCTCGCCACCGCCGCTCAGGTCATCGCCGCCCGCCCCGAACTGCGGGTCGTCACCCGAGAGGGCGACCTCACCGGCTCCGGCTGGGTGCTCGGCGGCTCCGACCGCGCCCCCAGCCAGCTCGAGGTCCAGGCCGAGATCGATTCCGCCAAGGACGAATTGACCTCCTGGCAGCGCCAGGCCGAGGAACTCGAGGCCGCCCTGTCCGGCGCGCTGGCCGAGCAGACCGACCGCAAGGAAGCCGTCGACCACGCGCTGCTCGCCCTACACGAATCCGATCAGGCCCTGGTCGCCATCTACGACCGGCTCGGCCGCCTCGGCCACGCCGCCCGCAGCGCGCAGAAGGAATCCGACCGCCTGCTGGCCCAGCGCGCCGACGCCGAGACCGGCCGCGAGGAAACCCTGGCCAAGCTGGCCGAACTCGAGGAACGGCTGCGCCATGCCGAATCCGAGCAGGACGGCATGGATCCCGAGGCCGCCGGCACCGAGACCGCCGGGTACGCCCGTGAGGAGGCCGCCGCCGCCCTCGCCGAGGCCCGTTCCATGGAGGTCGAGGCCCGCCTGGCCGTCCGCACCGCCGAGGAGCGCGCCGAATCCGTGCGCGGCAAGGCGGATTCACTGCGCCGCGCCGCGCGCGCCGAACGCGAGAACCGTCAGCGCGCCGAACGCGCCCAGGCCGCCCGTCGTCAGGCCGCCGCCGTGGCCGCGGTGGTCGCCGAATCCGCGGAGAAGGTGGCCGCCGAACTCGAGCAGGTGGTCGCCCAGGCCGGTGTCCGCCGCGACGAATTGGTCCGCCGCCGCACCGAATTCGCGGCCCAGGTGGAGCAGACCAAGGAGCGTTCGCGCGCCCTCGCCACCCAGCTGGCCCAGCTCACCGACGCCGTGCACCGCGACGAGGTGGCCCGGGCGCAGGCCGCCCTGCGCATCGAGCAGGTCGAGACGAATATCGCCGAACAGTTCGGTCTCTCGCTCGAGGACCTCATCGCCGAATACGGCCCCGACGTCCCCATGCCGCCCACCGCGCTGGAGATGATGGAGTACGAGGCGGCCCGCGAACGCGGCGAGAATGTCAGCGAACCGCAGCCCATGCCCTACGACCGCGCCACCCAGGAGCGCCGCGCCAAGCGCGCCGAGAAGGACCTCACCACGCTCGGCAAGGTGAATCCCCTTGCGCTGGAGGAGTTCGCGGCTTTGGAAGAGCGCTACACCTTCCTCAACACCCAGCTCGAGGACGTCAAGAAGGCCCGCCAGGACCTGATGGACGTCGTCGCCGAGGTGGACGAGCGCATCCTGCAGGTCTTCACCGAGGCCTACGAGGATGTCGAGCGCGAATTCACCGGCGTCTTCGGCCGCCTGTTCCCCGGCGGTGAGGGCCGGCTGCTGCTCACCAATCCGGCCGACATGCTCACCACCGGCGTCGAGGTCGAGGCCCGCCCGCCGGGCAAGAAGGTCAAGCGGCTCTCGCTGCTCTCCGGTGGCGAGAAGTCCCTCGCCGCAGTCGCTTTCCTGGTGTCGATCTTCCGCGCCCGCCCCTCCCCGTTCTATGTCATGGACGAGGTCGAAGCGGCGCTGGACGACACCAACCTGCGCCGCCTCATCGGCCTGTTCGAGCAGCTGCGCGAGAAGAGCCAGCTGATCGTCATCACCCACCAGAAGCCGACCATGGAGATCGCCGACGCCCTCTACGGCGTCAGCATGCGCGGCGATGGCATCACCCAGGTCATCTCGCAGCGCATGCGCGGCGAGCAATTGGTCGGCGCGACACCCTGACGGGGGACTCTCGCATTCGTTTGTGAGAGTTGCCCAGCCTGTCCCGGTGAGCGGGAATTCTGGTGCGGGGCAAAGTGAAACGCCTGCGCGTCGCACGGGGTCGGCGCTAACGTCCGGCCCCATGAGACGCTCCCTCGCCGTAGTGGCCGCCGGACTCGCCGTCGGCCTCGTCGCCCCGCTCCCCGTCGCCCTCGCCGATTCCGGATCCTCCGGCTCGGCCTCGGGGTCCGGCACCGGATCACTGTCCGGCTCGGGCGGCAGCGGCAACCTGCCGCCGGAAAGCCAGTGGATCGCCGACGTCACCGCCGTCGCGAACGAGGCCCAGACCTACCTGACCACCGCGCTGCCGGGCGCCACCAAGCCCGCGATCGTCTTCGACGTCGACAACACCGTGCTCGAGACCAGCTACCACCCGGGCCCGATCACCCCCGCCATCCCGCCGATCCTGAAGCTGGCGCAGTGGGCGAAAAGCCAAGGCGCGGCGATCATCTTCGTGACCGGGCGGCCGTCGCTGATGAACTTCTACACCCAGATCAACCTGAGCTCGGTCGGCTACTCCGTCGACGGGCTCTACGGCGGCGGGCTGACCACCGGCTCCAGCGGGGCGGCCGCGCTCGCCGAGTACAAGACCGCCACCCGCGCCGCCATCGAGGGGCAGGGGTACACGATCGTCGCGAACATCGGCAACAGCGCCTCCGACCTGTCCGGTGGCCACGCGCAGAAGACCTTCAAGCTGCCGGATTACGACGGCGCACTGGCCTGATCGGCCGAATCCGTCGACCACCAGGTCGATTCCGGTGACCCGGGGCGAGGAGACCGCGCGCCTCCTCGCCCCGGGTCTCGCTCGGCCGGACCTCCGGGTCTCGCTCGGCCGGGCCCCGGAACTCACCCGTTCAACAGCGACTTCAACCGCGCCGCACCGGTTTCGGCGAGCCACGCCTCGAGTGTCCGCAGGCCAGGGTGGATTTCACGGAGCGCCGGGATATCGGCATGCCAGCGCTGGCCCTCTCGTGCCAGCCGCCAGACGGCCACCACTTCCGGGCCGAGCGCCTCGGCCTCGGACTCCGGAGCCTCCTCGTAGCGCACCGGCTGCCCGATCGCCGCGCCGACCACCGCCGCGGCCTCCGGCATGAGTCGGGCGTCACCGGCCAATTCCAGGATCTCCCCGTGGAATCGGGCCGGATCGTCGAAGGCCAGCTGCGCGAACACCGCGATATCGTCGACCGCGATGGACTGGATCGGCTGATCGGACGGGAACAGATGACGGTTCACGCCATTGTTGATGCCGTCGAACGGGAAGTTCTGGATGAGGTAGTTCTCGAAGAACCGGACCGGTCGCAGAATCGTCCAGTGCAGTCCGCTCTCGCGCAGCACCGCCTCCACCTGTCGCTTGCCCTGCGCACCCCATCTGCCGTCGTCGGTCAGCGACGCGACAGTGGTGAAGACGATGAACTCCACCCCCGCGGCCTTCGCGGCCTCGATGAATCGGGTCCCGCGCTCGACCTCCAAATCGACGTCCCAACCCGTCGGCCCGTACGCCGCGGGCGGCACCAGAAACGCCGAACCCACGCCCGCCAGCGCGGCCTCGATGGATTCGGGAGTATCGAAGTCCCCAACAGCGACCTCCGCACCCGCCGCCGCAAGCTCCTGCGCGCCAGCCGATTCCGGATCACGCACCAAAACCCGCACCCGCCGCCCAACCTCCAGCAGCCGCCGCGCGGTAGCCCCGCCCTGCTTCCCGGTCGCCCCGGTCACCAGGATCAGATCGTCACGAGCAGTCACTTCATCAAGAGAAGACATTGTCGCCTGTCCGTTCGGTAGTATTCGGGTCGGTCGACCCGTATCCGAAAGCTAGATCCACCCGTTTCCGGTTGGCCACCACCGGAAAGGACCCGCGTAACGAAATGTCCGCGCCTACCGTCACCACCCAACCCCGACCGGCGACCGCCCAATCCCGCACCGCGACAACTCAATCTCGTGAATCGGCCGGCCAAGCCCGCGCGACGCCGAACTCGCGTGCCGACGCGCGCCGCAATCGCGCGCTGGTGTTGGCGGCGGCGCAGCGGGCCCTCTCCGAGGATGGCGTCTCGGTCTCGCTGGCCGAGATCGCGCGGCGCGCCGGAGTCGGAGCGGGCACCGTCTATCGGCATTTCCCCACCAAAACCTCGCTGCTGGAAGCGGTTATGCAGCAGCGCATCGACCGGCTCACCGGCCTGGCGCATCGCCTGCGCGACGCTCCCGATGCGGGCGCGGCGTTCTTCTCCTTCTGCACCGAGGTGATCACGTCCTCGCACCGCAATCAGGCGGTGTGCGACATGGTCAGCAATGACGGCTGGCCGCGTGAACTGGTCGCCGATGCCGGGGTGCGCTTCCACACCGCCCTCGGCGACCTGCTCATCGCCGCCCAACGCCAGGGTGTGGTCCGCTCCGACCTCACCGTGCCCGACGTCCTGGCCCTCTACACGGGATGCGTTGCCATCCAACGCCTCACCCCAGACCTGGAGCTGTCCCGCCCCGCCGCCATGGTCCTCGACGCCATGCGGGCGCTCCCGCAAACAGACCCCGTAACGAAACCTCGAAACCCAGCCCCCGTCCGAGACGAAACCCTCCCGCGTAACGAAACCCCGCCCCGTGCCGGTCGCCCGACCCCGCACTGCCCGATCTGCACCACCCCCATCCGCCCCACGGCAACCGGCCGCCCCGCCCGCTACTGCTCCCCTGCCTGCCGCCAGAAGGCCCACCGCCGCCGCCACACCCCCCAAATCCCCTAACCCCACCCACCCCGCTCGTATCGCCGAGCGGCACATCCTGGAGGGGATTTGTCCGATATCTACCTAATCTCGCCTCAAGGATGTGCCGCTCGGCGAAGCGGTGGGTGGGCCCGGCCGCGCGCCTGGCCTTGTCGCGGTGGGAGGGGGATTTGGGGTGAGGTTAGGGGGTGATGTGAAACCCGTTGGGGCTCTTCGTGACCTGGGTGTGTCCGAAACGGTGCGAAGGTGTGACGAGCCGGGTTCTAGGGTGAAAAATGCTGGTAGATGGGGATATTTGAGGGGTTTGTAACGACCCGCAAACGGGGAGTGGGGAAGTACGCTCCCTGCGTGGTTTGGGTGTCGGCCGCGGCGTTCGGTGTCGCATGGTGGCTCGGTTTGTATCTGCTGGCGCGGGATCCGCGAAAGCCGTTGTTACGCAGGGCGGCCGGTGGGCTATTGGTTTACGCCGCGGGGGTGGTGATCGACCGGCTGGCCGGGGGAAGTCCCTGGTTCGACGGGGTGCGCATCGTGCTGGTGTGCGCGCCGGTACTCGCCTTCAGCGGAGTGTTCGTGCGGCTGTTGCCGGCCCGTGCGGTCGAACGCGTGGACCGGGTGTGGCGGGTCGGGTTGCTGCCGGTGTGCGCGGTCCTCGCCATGCCCGCGGCGGGCGGATTCCTGCCCGCCGGTTATGTTTTGGGCGCGATCACGCTGCTGGCGCTGCTCGGCACCATGCTGGGCATGCTCGGACAGCAGGCCGACTGGATCGAGGACTCGCGGCGCTCGGCGGCCGGATTGCTCACCGTCGGCGCGTTGCTGCTCGGCCTCAGCGCGGCGCTGATCCTGTTGGGGCTCAACGTGCTTCCCAGTACCGCCATGCTCTCGGTGCTGGCCGCCGACCTGGTCGTGCTCGGTCTCGGCATCGCGGTACTGGACGCCTTCGACGAGGGAGAAGCCGTGCGCGCAGCCATGATCCACTCCCTGGTCGTCTCGGCGGCCACCGCGGCGGTCTTCGGCGGTCAGGCCGCACTCGCGCTCACCCTGGCAGGGGAGCGGCCCGCCCTGGTGGCCCTGTTCTTCGGCGCCATCGCCGCCGCCATCACCCTGCAGGTGCTGCATGTCCCGCTGCAGGCCGGAGCCGACCGGCTGGCCTTCTCCGACCCGCGGCTGTTCGCGGCACGCGTCGAATTGCGCAGCGCCACCGAGGCTTTGCTGCGCAAGGGCGATGACGGCGGCGCGCACAACGCCGTCAGCGTCACAGGATCTTGATCGACCGTGTGGTCCGATGCACCGGCGAACCGGACCGCTTCTCGTTGTCGTGGAAGACGTCGACATTGCCCGAATACCCGGTGTGGTCATAGAAGTCGACGGTCCGCCCGGTCCGGTTCCACAGGGAGACCGGGTTGCCGTCGATCCGGGTGGCGCCGATATCGGGGATGTCGGACCGCACCACCGTCATGTGCCCTTCACCGTCGGGCTGGTCGAACAGGCACAGCGTGCCCACCGGGCACCGGTCGTACCAGGCCGATTCCACCTCCACCGTCAGCGAACTGATGGTGCGCAGGTCGAAGATGCCGGCGCCGGTGCGGCGACCTCAGGCTCGCGGTGGCCGCGGCGGCCCCGAGCGCTGGACCGAACAGTCGCTTCTTGATGGACATCGGATTCCCCCTCCGGGATTCGCGCGGCCGGATTCGGCCGCGCCCTCACGGTGCGGGGATGCGCCAATGGCGTTCCAACGACGGACTATTCGCGCAATCGGGACATGCGCGGGTCGGATCAGAGCAGGTCGCTCACATCGTCGGGAACGTCGACGGCGTATTTGCGCAGGGTGTCCATCGGAACGACCTCGAGCGCGTTCTCGTGCGTGGCGGCCAGCACCACCGGTGCGGCCACCCCGTCCTCGTGGGCGTGCAGCCATCTGACCGCCACCACGCACCATCTGTCGCCCGGCTGCAGGCCGGGGAAGTTGTTCTCGGGCCGCGGGGTGACGAGGTCGTTGCCGATCGACTTCTGGTGCTCCAGGAACTCCGCGGTCACCACCGTGCAGACGGTGTGGCTGCCCAAATCCTCGGGGCCGGTGCTGCAGCATCCGTCCCGGTAGAAGCCGGTGAGAGGATCGGTGCCACACTCCTCCAGCGGTCCCCCAAGCACATTTCGATCGGTCACGTCGCCGATCCTATTGTCTCGGTGTCGCATTCGCCGCTCCTTCCGCACTGTGGCACGTAGTCGAGCAGACCGGTCGGTAGTTGTTGGGATTTCCAGGCCCCACCCCGGCGTGTCGACGGTTCGCACGGCATAGCTGTGTGATAAACGACACTGCCCTCCGGGGCGTCCGCAGGTGTGTGAAACGCGTCGATAGGTGTGTGAAACCGGCAATACAACTGCCTCTGAAAGGATGGGGGCGTGACGACTGCTGAAGTTTGGATTCTCATCGCGGCCATCGCCGCGGTGCTGCTCGTGGCGCTGGTCGCCGGATATGCCCTGAACAAGCGCCGGCGGATCTCGCTGACCCCGGAGGTCACCGAGACCAAGGAAGTGACCGACCGGTCCGGCGGCTACCAGGCCTCGAGCGGATTCAGCTTCAGCCAGGGCAGTGCGACGGAACGCGAAAAGGTCCCCGCGACCAAACCCAAGCCCAAGCCCCTCCCGCCCGAGCGCACCGACGACGAGGGCCAGCCCCACATCGGCGACGACGCCGCCGTCCCCCGCGACGCCGCCAAGCGCAGCATCACCAACGTCCCCCTCCCCGACCCGGTCCAGGGCCCCGAACCCGCCCAGACCGACGAGGCCGCAGCGTCCGTCACGCCGACCGAGTCCACCGCCGCCCAGGGAGACCAGGCCGCCTCCGCTGCTGGTAAGACCATTCCGGATGCCGCTGGTAAGACCACTTCGGGCACCCACGCCCAGGCGGGAACGGCCGCCACCGATAACGCGGCTCCGAGCGAATCCGCATCGCCCGCCGCAACTTCTGTCCCGGGTGATGCCGCCGCGGGTGCGGCCAGGGACGAATCCGGCTCGACCACTTCGGCTTCAGTCGCCGAGAACGCCACGAGCCCGGCGGGCGCGCAGCAGAGCACCACGCCGACTGCCTCCGAGGCGCGCGTGGAGGCGGTGGAGGCCGCAGGACAGGCCGGTGAATCCGCCGCCGATCGTGGCGCGGGCGAGGTTGCCGAGCAGCCGGTTTCGGAAGAGGCCGCGGCCGAGGAAGCCGCGGAGGCCGCTGTTGCCGCCGCGGAGGTGGCTGCGGGTGCCGAGGCCGCGGTCAAGGCCCGGGCTGGGGCACCGACCGTCGCGTCTGAAACCGCTGCTGCCGCTCCGGCTATCGCGGAGATCGAGCCGACTTCGGGGCGTCTGACTCGCTTGCGGGGTCGGCTGTCGCGCTCGCAGAACGCCGTCGGCAAGTCGTTGCTCGGCTTGCTGGGTGGTGGCGATCTGGATGAGGAGTCGTGGGAGGAGATCGAGGACACGCTGGTCATGGCGGACCTCGGTACCGCCAGCACCGCTGTCATCGTGGATCGGCTGCGGGAGGAGATGGCTGCTCGGACGGTGCGGACCGCGGCCGAGGCGCGGGCGCTGTTGCGCGGGGTGCTGATCGAGGCGCTACGGCCGGAGTTGGATCGGTCGATTCGGGCTTTGCCGCATGATGATCACCCGTCGATTCTGCTGGTCGTGGGTGTGAACGGCACCGGAAAGACCACTACCACCGGCAAATTGGCGCGGGTGCTGGTCGCCGACGGGCGGCGGGTGCTGCTCGGTGCGGCGGACACGTTCCGTGCGGCCGCCGCGGATCAGTTGCAGACCTGGGGTGAGCGCGTCGGTGCGGAGACCGTGCGCGGCAAGGAGGGCGCGGATCCCGCGGCCGTCGCGTTCGACGCGGTCTCGGCGGGTATCGATCGCGGGGTGGATGTCGTGCTCATCGACACCGCCGGTCGCCTGCACACCAAGACCGGTCTGATGGACGAGCTGGGTAAGGTCAAGCGCGTCGTCGAGAAGAAGGCCGCGGTGGACGAGGTCATCCTCGTGCTGGACTCCACGGTCGGCCAGAACGGTCTCATGCAGGCCCGGGTCTTCGCCGACGTCGTCGACATCACCGGTGTTGCGCTGACGAAGCTGGACGGAACCGCCAAGGGCGGCATCGTGTTCCAGGTTCAGCACGAGCTCGGCGTACCGGTCAAACTGGTCGGTTTGGGCGAGGGCGCGGATGATCTTGCTCCGTTCGAGCCCGGCGCCTTCGTCGACGCACTCCTCGGATAACGGCCCCTGAGCTGCATCGTTACCGAATTCAACATCAACCTCACAATGTCGTCGTAACAGTGGCGCGGTTTCGGAAACGTGACCGCAACACTGCAATCTCATCCGTTCACCTACGCGAAACGCCGCAGGATCACGGAGGAAACACCGACTGACGAATCTCATTGCAGGCTTATTCGCAGGTTGCTGCGGGGCTGACGATGAGGAGGACAGTAAGGTGGCGTTTCCCATAATCGGTGCGGCCGACACCGGCGACACCGCATGGATGCTGGCGAGTTCAGCACTCGTGCTTTTGATGACACCCGGACTCGCGTTCTTCTACGGCGGCATGGTCCGCTCGAAGAACGTGCTGAACATGATCATGATGAGCATCAGCGCGATGGGCGTGATCACCGTCCTATGGGTGCTGTACGGCTTCTCGACGGCGTTCGGCGACGACAAGGGAAACCTGATCGGTGATCCGCTGCAGTACTTCGGGCTGAAGTCACTGATCGGCGGCACCTACCTGGCCAGTGCCACCGACCCGGCGGTCAAATCGGCGATCCCGCTGGCCGGCACCGTGCCCGCCACGGTCTTCGTCGCCTTCCAGCTGATGTTCGCGATCATCACCGTGGCCCTGATCTCCGGTGCGGTCGCCGACCGCCTGAAGTTCGGCGCCTGGGTGCTGTTCGCCGCCGTCTGGGGCACCGTGGTCTACTTCCCGATCGCGCACTGGGTCTTCGCCTTCGACGGCGTGACCGGTGAGCACGGCGGCTGGATCGCCACCAAGCTCAAGGCGATCGACTTCGCCGGTGGTACCGCGGTCCACATCAACGCCGGTATCGCGGGCCTGGTCCTGGCGCTCGTGCTCGGCAAGCGCAAGGGCTGGCCGCAGACCCCGATGCGTCCGCACAACCTGCCGTTCGTGATGCTCGGCGCCGGTCTGCTGTGGTTCGGCTGGTACGGCTTCAACGCCGGTTCGGCCGTCGGCTCGAACGGCATCGCGGGCGCCACCTTCATCACCACCACCGTCGCGACCGGTACGGCCATGCTGGCCTGGCTGCTGGTCGAGAAGATCCGCGATGGTCACGCCACCTCCCTCGGCGCCGCCTCGGGCGTCGTGGCCGGTCTGGTCGCCATCACCCCCTCCTGCTCCTCGGTCAACGTGGTCGGCGCACTGGCCATCGGTGCGGTCGCCGGTGTGCTCTGCGCCCTGGCGGTGGGCCTGAAGTTCAAGTTCGGCTTCGACGACTCGCTCGACGTGGTCGGCGTGCACCTGGTCGGCGGTATCGCGGGCACCCTGATGGTCGGCCTCGTCGCCGCGCCGGAGGCCCCCGCCGCGGTCACCGGTCTGTTCTACGGCGGCGGCTTCGATCAGCTGATCAAGCAGGCCGTGGGAGCCGGTGCGGTGCTTGCCTTCTCGGGCATCGCGACCCTGATCATCGCGCTGGCGATCAAGTTCACGATCGGCCTCCGGGTGAATGAAGAAGCCGAGTTCACGGGCTTGGACGAGTCGGAGCACGCAGAATCGGCATACGATTTCGCTGCTGTGGGTGGTGCGGCGCGCACCGCCGCCGTCAAGGAGGCATGACGAAAATGAAACTGATCACTGCGATCGTGAAGCCGTTCACCCTGGAGGACGTCAAGACCGGGCTGGAGCAGGCGGGCGTGCTGGGCATGACCGTCAGCGAGGTCCAGGGCTACGGACGCCAGAAGGGCCACACCGAGGTCTACCGCGGTGCCGAGTACTCGGTCGACTTCGTCCCGAAGGTCCGGGTCGAGGTGGTCGTGGACGACGCCTCCGTCGAGAAGGTCGTCGAGGTCATCGTCGAGGCCGCCCGCACCGGCAAGATCGGTGACGGCAAGGTCTGGGTCACCCCGGTCGACGCGATCATCCGGGTGCGCACCGGCGAACGCGGGTCCGACGCTCTGTAAATCGGATGCGGTAACTCGAGAGCGGATCCAGTGGCGGCCCCGGCCCCCGTCGGTGTCGAACCGGCGGAGGCGGGGCCGCCCCCATGTGGGCGAACCGAATGAGATGGGTGGTGGGTTGTGGGTTTTCAGCAAGCACGCGACGAGAAGGCCGAAGCCGACAAGGTTTCAGGTGGCGCTTCGGATCTGGTGAAGGCCCGTGACCAACTGCTGAGCGAACACAGCGCCGCCAACGGCCGCACGACCCGATTGGACGCCGAGGCGCTGCGGGAAGCGCTGGTGGACCTGTTCGAACTGTGGCTGACCACCAAGGGCCACGAGGTCGGCATCACCGCCGACAGCGGGCTCGCGATCGTGGCGGTGGGCGGATTGGGCCGCCGGGAAATGCTGCCCTATTCGGATCTGGATCTGGTGCTGCTCTACGACGACATCGACCCCAAGCGGGTCGCCGAGGTCGCCGATCAGCTCTGGTATCCGTTGTGGGACGCCCACATCAAGCTCGATCACAGCGTGCGCACCGTCCCGCAGGCGCTGCGCGTGGCCGCCGACGATCTCACCGCCGCCCTGGGCATGCTCGAGGCGCGGCACATCGTCGGCGACGAAGGACTGAGCAGTCTGCTCATCACCGGTGTCCGGCGGGACTGGCGTGCCGGCGTCAGATCCCGTTTCGATGCGCTGATCGAGCAGGCGCAAACCCGTTGGCGCAGAAGCGGAGACGTCGCCCACCGCGCCGAACCCGATCTCAAGAACGGCCGCGGCGGACTGCGTGACATCCAGCTGCTCGACGCCCTCGCCATCGCACAACTGACCGACGCCATGCCGGGGCTCGGTCCGGAAGTGCCGGGCGGCGGGCTGAAACAGGCGCATCGCCGCCTGCTGGACGTGCGCACCGAACTGCACCGGGTGGCGGGCCGGGCCCGTGACCAGCTGCGAGCCCAGGACGCCGACGAGATCGGGGCGGCCCTGCGCATCGGGGACCGCTTCGATCTGGCTCGGACCTTGAGCGATGCGGCCCGGACCGTCAGCTACTCCACCGACGTCGGGCTGCGCACCGCCGGGAACGCGCTGCCTCGGCGCGGACTCGCGCGACTGCGCCGGGTCCCGGTACGCCGACCACTCGATGAGGGGGTGGTCGAGCATTCCGGGGAGGTGGTGCTGGCGCGGGACGCGCGCCCGCAGCGTGATCCGGGGCTGGTCCTGCGGGTGGCCGCGGCTTCGGCGCAGACGGGGCTGCCGATGTCGGCCACCACGCTCAACCGGCTCGGGGAGGACGCGCCCGAGCTACGCGAGCCGTGGCCCAAGGAGGCGCTCAACGACCTGCTGGTGCTG
>NZ_BAFX01000103.1 GCF_000308815.1 Nocardia concava NBRC 100430 | reverse complement strand
CGGTGACGATATTCGGATGATCAAGCTCGGCAGCGAGATTCGCCTCGCGCTCGAACCGGGCCCGGTAATGCTCGTCATGCGATAGATCCGCGCTGAGCACCTTCAACGCGTCGAGCCGCCGCGGGAACATCGGGTCCTGCACCAGGTAAACAGTGCCCATCCCACCACTGCCGAGTACCCGAATGATCCGATAGCCGCCCACGACGGTGCCGGGCTGCAACGGCATTCACGTCCTCCTCATGCTGCCGGGATCCCGACTTCTCGAATGTAGCAATGTTCCCCGGACCCGGCCCGGCCTCAAATGTGACCGTAGGCGAGTAGTTCGTACTGCGCCGACAGACGCTGGTGCAGGTCCTGGGACTGTTCGGCCCAGACCTCGGCCATATAGTGCGAATACGGCAGGTAGCAGACGTATTTCGCGCCCGCGACATTGTCGTTCTTGACCTGCAGGCAGTGGGCGGTCGCCAGGCCGGGCGGCGGATCGACGGGCTTGTAGCGGTCGGCCAGCTCGTCCACGAAGGCACCGATGAGGCGTTGCGCGCCCGCGGCATCCTTGGTCCGGTAGATCCCGCTGAGCCCGTGCGCCACCAGATCTACGCCGGCGTCGTCGAAGGCGCGTTTCGAGGTCGCCGGGCGATCGTCGAGGGTGAGGGCGGCGTGCGGCGAGTACACGCCCTCGGTGCCGCGCGAATCGCCCCGGGCCGGCGGCAGGGTGCGGCTGAGCAGGTCCTCCGGATCGGCGGCCAGGCCCGCGAGCCCGGAGATCGGGGTGGGCTGGAAGCCCTTCATGGATTCGATGGTGCGGTCCAGGGTCTTGCGGGTCGCCTCGAGCAGCGCGGCCGGTCCCTCGGGCACGGTGAGCTGATCCTCGGCCCAGATCCAATACAGGTAATCGTCCTGCGCGTACAGGGTATTCACGGATTCCAGATTGGTGAGGACCGATTTCGCGGCCGGGTATCCCGGCACCGTCAGCGGACCCTTGTTCGGATACTCCGGATCGTCCCGGCTCACCAGGAAATTCGCCGCGGCGGCGGCCTGCGCGGGTTGGGTGAACCGCAGGACCGTGATCTCCAGTTCGAGCCCCAGCGACACATCCTGCCGATGCCGTCCGCTGGTCTCCCAGCCGGCGATCAGCCCCGGCGCCCCGTCATTGAAATTGTCGATGCCCATCGGCGGGTAATCGGCCGTCACCCCGTGCCCGCCTCCGCCGATCACCAGCCGGTCGTCGATCTCGTACACCAACGGCACATGCTCGGCCATCCGAATCGATTCCCGCACCAGATCACCCACGGTGATATCCGGCCTCCTACCGGTGATGGTCCGCGGCACCACCGGATAGTTGCCCGGATCCAGCAGTGAGACATCGACGGTCGGAACCTTGGCCGCGGGCGCGGTGGGCGGGCCGTCGCTCCCGCCGCAGGCCGCCGCCAGCGTGGTCGCCAAGGCCAGCAACAGAATTCGGCCGGAGAATGATCGCGCGCTACCCATGATCGCTATCCGCTCCTGGCCAGCATCGAATACTGCGCCGCCACCCGCTGCGCGAACGAGGCCGGTTCGCCGCCGCTGAACTGAGCGACCGCGCCGATCACCGCGACATACCGGCCGTACACCACCGCGCACAGATAGCTGATCCGCCGAATCGGTTCGGGCTCATCCAATTTCAGGCACGAGGAGTCCGGCAGTCCCGGCATGTTCGGCAGCACGTCGTCGTCACGGCCGGGTTTGGTCAGCGCCGCCTGGAGCCCGAAGGCCGCGGTCAGATCCCTGGTGCGGTACACGATCGCGCCATTGCGGGCCACGAGATCGACCCCCGCCGCCGTGTACGCCTTGCGCGCGGCGACCGCGTCGCGCTCGTAATGCAGTGCTCCGGCGGGGCTGTAGATTCCGCCCTGCGCGGAGCTGAATCCGTCCTCGTCGGCCTGGTCGTACTTGTTGGGCAGCGTCATGCGCAGCAGGCCGTCCGGATCGGCGCCGAGATCCGGGATGTCCTCCAGCGGAGTCGGTTTCAGATCGGTCAGCTTGGCGAGCTGGGCTTGCAGCATGGCCTTCAGTCGTTGCCCGAGCGCCGTCGGGTCGGCCTGCGGAATCACCGCGTGCCCGAGGATCGCGTACACCCCGTGCGCCGCGAAGATCTGCCCGCGCGCGTCACTGACCGACGAGGCGCGCGCGTCGAGCCCGTCGATCGGAATCGAGTGCAGCCCGGGCTCGGCCAGGGCATCGGCGAACCCGTCGCTGGCGGCCTTGGCGGCCTGCTCGGTCGGAAATCGCATGAGCGCCAGGGTGATGTGCTTGCGGGCGCGCACGCTGTTGTTGTTGCGCCAGATGTAGGCGCCCGCGATCAGCCGCTGCTGCTGGACGATCGGCAGCCAGCTCTTGGGGAAGGGCGCATCGGTGCCGAGCGGATCGTCGGGGTCGCCGAAATTGAGCTCGGAGGTGTCCAGGGTGCGGGCCCCGCCCAAAAACGTGACATCGGAATCGATTTCCTCCGGACTCGCCAGGTAGGTGAACATCCGCCGCGACTCGATCCGATACACGTCCTCGGGCAGGCCGTAGTTCGGGTCGTAGTCGATGGGGGCCGAAGGATACGGTCCCACAACCAGTTTCGGCCAATCCGGCGCCGTCATCCCGGGCATCGCATGCCCCGGAACCGTGGACGAGGCCAGCGCGACGGCGAACGCCGCCACCGAGGCCATCACGACGATCACCAGCAAACCGGCACGCCACCTGCGGAATTCGCGAATTCGTCTCACCCGATCACCTGCTCGTCACCAGCACGTACTCGGCCGAGGTCATCTGGTACAGCACCACCACATTGGACGCGCCGACCTGCACGTTGTACCGGTCCACGTGAAATGTGCACTGGTGGAACATGGTGTAACCGTTCTTCACGATCGCGAAGCAGCCGACATCGCCGGGGAATCCCGGTGGCGGCGCGATCGCCTGGTGACCGTCCTCCGGATTGCGCACCGGATCCCACTTGTCCCACAGCGCGGCCGCGGCCTTCCCGGTCCTGCTGTGGAACACCAGGGCGTCGCCGTAGCCGACCTGGTCGATATCGCCGATGGTCAGGAAGTCGAGGTCGGTGCCGTCCAGGCTCTGGATCGCGCCGCGGCCGGTATAGGCCCCGTCGGGGTCCGGGCGCATCGGCAACTGGGGATTGGAGGGGAGAGTGCGCCCGAGGATGCCGTCCGGATCCAGCGGCATGTGCTCGAACTTGTCCGCGGGCGTCGGGGTGAACTTCTCCAGCAGCGGCAGCGCCACATCGAGCATGCGCTCGGTGCGCCCGGTCATGTCGGGCAGGTCCGGCGCGGCGGCCAACTCGTCCACGATCTTGATGAAGACGACGTAGCGGTCGTGCACGGTCCAGGAGCCCAGCGAGGCCACATTGGGCCGCCAATGTGCCTTGCTGTCAGGGTATTTCGGCAGCGCAACCGGACGGTTGTCAATGTTGTAGGTGAAGTCGTCCTGCTCGAGCGTCGGCCCGACCTCCGCCGCGCGCCCCGCGTCGGGCAGTTCCAGCACCGCGATGCTGAGCTTGCGATGCTTCTCGTCGTCGTCGCTGCCCGAGCACCAGGTATTGACCCAGCCGCCGCGCAGATCATGGGCGACATCGTCGAAGGTGTCGTTGATCAGGATGTCGCCCAGGCCCTTGTGATTGGTGACCAGATGCGAGCGCACACCGTTGGAGCACTCGTAGGTGTAGTCCCGATCCGACTCGAACGGCAGCGCCACATAATCCGAGAGCCGCTGCGATTCGCGGATGCGGGATTGCTTGTCGGTCTTGGCGTTTCCCACCACGCGCGGGGTGGTCTGATAGTTGCCGACCTCGAGGCTCGCGGGATCGGTCTGCTGCCGCACCGGCGTGCCCGCGACGCTGGTGGTGCAGGCCGTCACGGTGGCGAGCACGAGCGCGGCGAAGACCCACAACGGCGTGCGCAACCACGACCGAAATGGCATGCGCGACGCGATCGCTCTCACCAAGCCCCTCCTCCCGGCCCGGATTTTACCGTCGCCCAACACTTCTCGCGCGCCTTTGCGTGACGGCGCTGTGGCATCGGACACGATCCCGCGGCGATCCGGACGCGGCCGCGTCTCGGTATGCGGGACCCGCCCGCCGCGCCGCGGAGCTACCGGTCGTTAACAAGTCGGCGAATTCGGTGGTCGGAGCGCCGCAACCCTCACCGGCAGGGATGTATCGCGGTGATTAACACAAATTCGCAAGCGCCGCGCCCGGTCTGTGAAGATTGCACCGAACGGGACTTCGATGCCCGAACCGTATCCGCGGGCAGGTACCTTCTACGCATGTTCTCCAAAGTCCTGGTCGCCAACCGCGGCGAGATCGCCATTCGCGCCTTCCGCGCGGCCTACGAACTCGGCATCGGAACAGTGGCGGTTTTTCCGTACGAGGACCGCAACTCCGTGCACCGGCTCAAGGCCGACGAGGCCTACCAGATCGGTGAACCCGGCCACCCCGTGCGGGCGTACCTGTCGATCGAGGAGATCATCAAGGCCGCCAAGACCGCGGGCGCGGACGCCGTCTACCCCGGTTACGGCTTCCTGTCGGAGAACCCGGACCTGGCCGCCGCCTGCACGGCCGAGGGCATCACCTTCATCGGCCCGTCCTCGAGCGTGCTGGAGTTGACCGGTAACAAGGCGCGCGCCATCGCCGCCGCCAAGGCCGCCGGGCTGCCGGTGCTGCGTTCGAGCGAACCGTCCTCGGATGTGGACGCGCTCATGGCCGCCGCCGAGGAGATGGAGTTCCCGCTCTTCGTGAAGGCCGTCGCCGGTGGCGGCGGGCGCGGTATGCGCCGCGTCGCCGATCCGGCCCAGCTGCGCGAGTCCATCGAGGCCGCCGCGCGCGAGGCCGAATCCGCCTTCGGCGACGCCACCGTCTTCCTCGAGCAGGCGGTGGTCAATCCCCGCCACATCGAGGTGCAGATCCTGGCCGACCAGCACGGCAATGTCATGCACCTGTTCGAGCGCGACTGTTCGCTGCAGCGCCGCCACCAGAAGGTGATCGAGCTCGCGCCCGCGCCGAATCTGGATCCCGCACTGCGCGAACGCATCTGCGCCGACGCGGTGGCCTTCGCCAAGGAGATCGGCTACTCCTGCGCCGGCACCGTGGAATTCCTGCTCGACGAGCGCGGCAATCACGTGTTCATCGAGATGAATCCGCGAATCCAGGTGGAGCACACGGTGACCGAGGAGATCACCGATGTCGACCTGGTGCAGTCGCAGCTGCGCATCGCGGCGGGGGAGACGCTCTCGGACCTGGGGCTGAGCCAGGACGCCGTGCGGATTCGCGGCGCGGCGCTGCAGTGCCGCATCACCACCGAGGATCCGGCCAACGGCTTCCGGCCCGACACCGGCCGCATCACCGGCTACCGCTCGCCCGGCGGCGCGGGCGTGCGCCTCGACGGCGGCGCGAATGTCGGCGCGGAGGTCGGCGCCTACTTCGACTCCATGCTGGTCAAACTGACCTGCCGCGGGCGCGATTTCGAGACCGCGGTGGCGCGGGCCCGGCGCGCGGTCGCCGAATTCCGCATCCGCGGCGTGACGACCAACATCCCCTTCCTGATGGCGGTGCTGGACGATCCGGACTTCCGCGCGGGCAAGGTGACCACCTCGTTCATCGACGAGCGGCCACAGCTGCTCACCCTCAAGAGCTCGGCCGACCGCGGCACCAAGATTCTCAACTACCTCGCCGACGTCACCGTGAACAAGCCGCACGGCTCGCGGCCGACCAAGGTGTACCCGCACGACAAGCTGCCCGCGCTGGACATGACCCAGCCCCCGCCGCCCGGCACCCGGCAGAAGCTGCTGGAACTCGGGCCGGAGGGCTTCGCGCAGTGGCTGCGCAACCGCGAAGGTGTGGCGGTCACCGACACCACCTTCCGTGACGCGCACCAGTCGCTGCTGGCCACCCGGGTGCGGACCAACGGTCTGCTCGACGTCGCCGGGCACGTGGCGCGGATGACGCCGGAACTGCTGTCCATCGAATGCTGGGGCGGCGCAACCTATGACGTCGCGCTGCGGTTCCTGTTCGAGGACCCGTGGGAGCGCCTGGCCGCGCTGCGCGAGGCCGTGCCGAACATCAACCTGCAGATGCTGCTGCGCGGGCGCAACACCGTCGGATACACGCCCTACCCCGAGAAGGTCACGCGCGCTTTCGTTTCCGAGGCCACCGCGACCGGCATCGACATCTTCCGCATCTTCGACGCGCTCAACAATGTCGACCAGATGCGCCCGGCCATCGACGCGGTGCGCGAAACCGGCACGGCCCTGGCCGAAGTCGCCATGAGCTACACCGGCGACCTGTCCAACCCGAACGAGAACCTCTACACCCTCGACTACTACCTCAAGCTCGCCGAGGAGATCGTCGACGCGGGGGCGCACGTCATCGGCATCAAGGACATGGCCGGACTGCTGCGCGCGCCCGCCGCGCACACGCTGGTCAGCGCGCTGCGCCGGGAATTCGACCTGCCCGTGCACGTGCACACCCACGACACCCCGGGCGGCCAGCTGGCCACCTACCTCGCCGCCTGGCAGGCCGGGGCGGACGCGGTCGACGGCGCGTCGGCGCCCATGGCGGGCACCACCTCTCAGCCCGCGCTGTCGGCAATCGTTGCGGCGGCGGCGAATTCGCCCTACGACACCGGGCTGGACCTGCAGAACGTGTGCGACCTGGAGCCGTACTGGGAGGCGCTGCGAAAGGTGTACGCGCCCTTCGAGTCCGGGCTGCCGGGCCCGACCGGCCGCGTCTACCACCACGAGATCCCGGGCGGGCAGCTGTCGAACCTGCGGCAGCAGGCCATCGCGCTCGGACTGGGCGACCAGTTCGAGGAGGTCGAGTCCAAATACGCCGCGGCGGACCGGATGCTGGGCCGCCTGGTCAAGGTCACCCCGTCCTCCAAGGTGGTCGGCGACCTGGCGCTGGCGCTGGTCGGCTCCGGCGTCGACGTCGAGGACTTCGCCGCCGACCCGGCCCGCTACGACATCCCGGATTCCGTGATCGGCTTCCTGCGTGGCGAACTCGGCACCCCGGCGGGTGGCTGGCCCGAGCCCTTCCGCACCCGGGCGCTCGAGGGCCGCGGCCCGGCCAAGCCGGAGACCCAGCTGACCGCCGCCGACGAGGCCGGGCTCAACGGCACCTCCGACGAGCGCCGCGCGACCCTGAACCGCCTGCTGTTCCCCGGCCCCGCCGCCGAATTCCTCGCCCACCGCGAGAAGTACGGCGACACCACCGGACTCTCGGCCAACCAGTTCTTCTACGGCCTGCGCCACGACGAGGAACACCACGTCCAGCTCGACAAGGGCGTCACCCTGCTCATCGGCCTGGAGGCCATCTCCGAACCCGACGAGCGCGGCATGCGCACGGTCATGTGCATCCTCAACGGGCAGCTGCGGCCGATCACGGTGCGCGACCGGTCCATCGCCAGTGAGGTGCCCGCCGCCGAGAAGGCCGACAAGACGAACGCGGGCCATATCGCCGCGCCGTTCGCCGGTGTGGTGACCCTGGCCGTCTCCGAAGGCGATTCGATCGCCGCCGGCGACACCATCGGCACCATCGAGGCCATGAAGATGGAGGCCGCCATCACCGCACCGCGCGCCGGTACCGTCCGCCGCGTGGCCATCGCCAAGGTGCAGCAGGTCGAAGGCGGCGACCTCCTGGTCGACGTCAACCTCAACGAGACCGCCGCCGAATGACCCGCATCGTGGCCGGAACCGCCGGGGGCCGACGCCTACGCGTCCCCCCGGCGGGCACCCGCCCCACCTCCGACCGAGTCCGCGAGGCGTTGTTCAGCCTGCTGCACGCCCGCATGGATTTCGACGGCCTCCACGTCCTCGACCTCTACGCGGGCTCCGGCGCGCTGGCCCTGGAAGCCTTGTCCCGCGGCGCATCCCACGCGCTGATGATCGAATCCGACCGCAAGGCCGCCACCATCATCCGAGGCAACATCGGCGACCTCGGCCTCCCCGGCGCGGAACTCCGCCAGAACTCCGTCACCAGCGTCCTCTCCGGTACCCCGCCCGAGCGCTACGACCTCGTCTTCTCCGACCCGCCCTACGCCCTCGAAGTCTCCGACGTCGAATCCGACCTCCGCGCCCTCGCGGAAAACGGCTGGCTCCACGACGACGCCCTCATCGTCGTCGAACGCTCCACCCGTTCCCCCGAAATCACCTGGCCCAAGGGCTACACCCACCTCAAATCCCGCGACTACGGCGAAACCCGAATCGACCTCGCCGAATTCGAAGGCTGACCACCGACGGATTTCGCGACTCCCGCTGGTCTGAATACCGACAGGAACGGACCGGAGTAGGGAGTATGCGATGTCTGAAACTGATCGGACGGCTGTGGTGACCGGCGCGAGCCGCGGATTCGGGCGGGGGATCGCCGCGGCGCTCGTCGGCTCGGGGATGCGGGTCGTCGGGGTGGCGCGGGGCGCCGAGGCGCTCGAGGAAGTGCGCGAGGAACTCGGGGACCGGTTTGTCCCGGTGGTCGCCGACGCCACCGAGGAAGCCGTGGCGGAGAAGGTCATCCGGGTGTACCGGCCGGAGTTGCTGGTGCTCAACGCGGGTGCACCGCCACACCTGGCGGCCATTCACGAACAGAGCTGGGAGACGTTCAACCGCAACTGGGAGACCGATACCAAGCACGCGTTCGTGTGGATCAAGGCCGCGTTGACGGAGCCGTTGAGCTCGGGGAGCGCCGTGATCGCCATGTCGAGCGGGGCCGCGGTCAAGGGGTCACCGCTGAGCGGCGGGTACGCACCGGCGAAGTCGGCCATCCGGTACATCCGGACGTACGCCGCGGAGGAATCGGAGCGGGCGGGACTCGGAATTCGGTTCGTGGCCTTGCTGCCTCAGCTGACACCGGCCACCGGGATCGGCGCGGACGGGGTCGCGGGGTACGCCGCGCGGCAGGGGATCGACGTGGAAACCTTCATCGCCGGGATGCAGCCGGTGCTCACGCCGGAGCAGGTCGGCAAGGCCGTCGTCGAAGTCGCGGGCGATCCGGCCAGCGCGGCGGAATACTTGGTGAGCGGCGCCGGGCTGCGGCAGATCGGCTGAGGCGGCGCGATCATGAAGACCAGCGCACCCGTGGGAGCGGATATGGCCGCCGACATCGCCTCCGGCACCGACGTGCCGTCCGAGCGGGAATTCGCGGCGCTCACCACACGGTATCGGCCGGAGTTGCTCGCGCACTGTTACCGGATGTTGGGGTCGGTGCAGGATGCCGAGGATCTGGTGCAGGAGACGTATCTGCGGGCTTGGCGGGGGATCGGCGGGTTCGAGGGGCGGTCGTCGGTGCGGCACTGGCTGTACAAGATCGCGACCATGGCTTGTCTGACGGCGCTCGAGGGGCGGGCGCGCAGGCCGTTGCCGTCGGGATTGGGTGCGCCGGAAGATGACCACCGGGTGACGGTCGCGGGGCGGGAGCCCTCGGTGCCGTGGTTGCAGCCCGCGCCGGACGCGCTGTTCGGGTTCGATGATCCGGCCGCGATCGTGGCCGGGCGGGCCGGAGTGCGGCTGGCTTTCATTGCGGCACTGCAACTTCTGCCCGCCCGGCAGCGCGCGGTGCTCACCCTGCGGGATGTGCTGGCGTTCCGGACCACCGAGGTCGCCGTCATGCTCGACACGACGGCGGCCGCGGTGGACAGCGCGCTACGGCGGGCGCGCAGCCGGCTGGCCGAGGCGGGACCGGTGCAGGAGGATCTGGCCGAACCCGACGAGCGAGCCCGACGCCGGTTGCTCGACGGCTACGTCGACGCGTTCACGCGCGCCGACCACGCCGCGCTGCTCGAGCTGCTGCGCGCCGACGTCGAGATGGAAATGCCGCCCATCCCAACGTGGTTCACCGGTCGCGAGGCCGTGCACGGGTTCCTCACCGCCCGCATCGTGCGGCCCGGACTGTGGCGCTTCGTCGCGACCCGGGCCAACGGCCAGCCCGCGGCCGTGGTCTACAAGCGCGCGGGAGATCGCTACGAGGCGTACGGAATTCAGGTTCTGACCTTGATCGGAACCCGAATCGCCCGCATCACCTCGTTCAAC
>NZ_BAFX01000104.1 GCF_000308815.1 Nocardia concava NBRC 100430 | reverse complement strand
CCGGTCGGCGTGGTCAGGCGCGGAGTCGGTTGCCGCACAGTCGGATCGGAATTCCGACCGGTCGGCTGGCCCGAGGGCGCGGCCGCGGAACCGCCCGGCATGACCGTCGTGCGCGGCCCGAAGGAATCACCGGCCGGCAGCACCGTGGTCGGCGGCGCACCCACCGCCGGAACCGGAGGCGCACCCGCGGCGGGACCCGACGGCACACCCGCGAGACCCTGCGGCGGGTCCATCCGGCGGCCCGCCGGCATACCGACCGGCGGACCCGGCGGTACGGTCCGGCCCGGCCGCGGCTGCCCGGGCGGCGTGGACGGCGGCGCGAACTGCCCGCCCGCCAGCGCCATTCGTGCGGCACGGGCGAATTCGCCCGCCGTGAAGAACCGGGCGTTCGGATCCTTCGCCATCGCCTTGGCCACCACGGCATCCAGCTGCGGCGGAATCCCGGCGCGCAGCAGGCTCGTCGCGGGCGGCGGCTCCGAGAGATGCGCGCGCACCAGCACACTCATGTTGTGCGCCGGGAACGGCTTATCGCCGGTGAGGCATTCGTGCAGCACACAGGCCAGCGCGTAGATGTCGGCGCGCCCGGTGACCGGACCCGCGTCGAAGCGTTCGGGAGCCATGTAGGCGTAGGAGCCGATGGCCGTGCCGGTCAGGGTGAGGGTGGAGTCGCCCTCGGCCCGCGCGATGCCGAAATCGGCGAGATATGCGAAATCCGCATCGGTGACAAGGATGTTCGCGGGTTTGACGTCCCGGTGCACCAGGCCCGAGTAGTGCGCCGCGTCCAGCGCGGCCGCGACCTGCTCGATGATCGCCATGGCGCGCAGCGGCGGCAGCGACCCCAGCTCGTCCAGCAGCGAGCGCAGATCGCGCCCGAGCACCAGCCGCATATCGATGTAGAGCACACCGTCGATCTCGCCCCAGTCGTGGATGGGGATGATGTGCGGTTCGGCCAGCCGGGCGGCCGCTTGCGATTCGCGGCGGAAACGTTCCTGGTAGGCCGGATCTTTCGCGAGTTCGGACGGCAGCAGTTTGAGCGCGACGACGCGATCCTTGGAGGTGTCGTAGGCCTCGTAGACCTCTCCCATACCGCCCCTGCCCAGCAGCGAGCGCAACTCGTACGGCCCGAACCTGCTTCCGGCCCGCGATGGCGGTGCATCCACCCCGTCAAACCTCCAACTCTCGGGAGGGAAGCAGACGAGAACCCGCGACCCACCCTCTACGAGGTGGATTCTCCCGGTGCCACTACGCCGTGGTCAAACGCAAAGACGATGGCCGCCGCGCGGTCGCGTAACCCAAGCTTCCCGAAGATATGTCCCACGTGGCTCTTCACCGTTACTTCCGAGATACCCAATGTGCTCGCGATCTCAGCGTTGAGGCGGCCGCGGCCGATGAGTTCGAGCACCTCGAGCTCGCGAACGGTCAGCTCCGACAGGCGATTGCCGCTGGCCGCGGGCGTGGGACGCGCCGAACGGTAGGTCGTCAGGACACGCGGGGTGACGGTCGGGTCCAGCCACGAGCCGCCGCCCGCGACCGTGCGCACCGCGCGGATCAGATCCTCGGCGGGGGAGTCCTTGAGAATGAAGCCCGCCGCGCCCGCGCGCAGCGCGCCCGAGAGCAGCTGGTCATCGTCGAAGGTGGTGAGCACCAGCACCGGGGGCGCGTCGGCGGCGGTGCGCAGGGTCCGGGTGGCCTCGATGCCGCCGATCCGCTTCATGCGCAGATCCATCAGCACCACATCGGGCCGATGCGCGCCGACCGCGGCGGGCACCTCGTCGCCGTCCGCGCACTCGCTGACGAGGAAACCATCGCGGCGGCGCAGGATTCGGCGCAGACCGCCGCGCACCAGCTCCTGATCGTCGACGACGAGGACACCGATCAACTCCTCGTCCGAACGGTCGATCACACACCCTCCTGCTGTGGCTTGTGGCTCATGGTGGTCAGCACCGTGCGCAGGCTCTGCTCGGCGGCGGCGAGACAGGGGAACTGGCCGGTGGTCGGAATGCGGGCGCGGACCTGCCAGCGCTCGTCCTCGACGCCCGCGGTGAGGCTGCCGCCGAGCACGGCCAGGCGCTGGCGCATACCGGTGATGCCCATGCCGCGCCCGGGCCGCGAGACCACGCCGGTGGGCAGGGTGTTGGTCACCGCCAGGTCGATGTACCTGGCGTGCAATACCATTCGCACCTCCGCCTCTGCTCCGGGCGCGTGCTTGGCGATATTGGCCAGTGACTCCTGGCAGACCCGATACACCGCCAGACCGAGTCCGGCCGAGATCTGCGTCGGGTCGCCCGTCGATCGGAAATCGATGGTCATGCCCGCGCGCACGAAATCCGTGACGAGATCCGGGATGTCGTCCAGGCCCGGCTCGGGGCGTGCCGACGCGGGATGACCGTCGAGCAGGCCGACTGTGCGGCGGATGTCGGCCATGGCCTGGCGGCCCAGCCGTTCGGCATCGGTGAGCGCGTCCACGGCCTCGTCGACATCCTGATCGGTGGTGAGCGCGTGCCGGGCGGCGGTCACGTGCAGCAGGGTGATGCTCAGCGAGTGCGCGATGACGTCGTGCACCTCGCGCGCGATGCGCCGACGCTCCTCACCGGCCGCCTGCAGGGCGCGAATGTGCTGATAGTCGCGCTCCTGATACAGATACCGGCGCTGGTAGTTGAGGAGCTGGCCGGTGAACCAGCCGAAGAGGATGCCCAGCGCGAACCACGGGAACGCCACGCCCTCCGCATGCCCGATGACCCGGAAGAACAGCAGCTCGGCGAACGCGGCCAGCCCTACCACCGTGCCGAAGGCGGTGCGCGTGATGGCGGCGACCTCGCCGGTGATGATGATCAGCACCAGCGGCGCGAGATCGAATGTCACCGGCTGCGTCTCGAACAGCAGCACCGCCGTCATGGCCAGCGTGACGAGCAGCGCCGGGCGGGGCGGGAAGTTCAGGACCACGCAGGGCGGTCCGGTCATGATGATGATGACCAGCGCGGCCAACGCCAGGCCACCGGGAGAGTAGCCGGCCGCCACGCGCTGCCCGAAGGAGATCAGACCGATGGTGATCATCATCAGATCGACCAGCACCACCATCGCCACCGGATAGTCGAACCCGGTGTTCTCCACCCAGCGCCGGTATTCCTCGACCGGATTGCGCAGGAAACCGCGGGCCCGGACGCCACTCTCCGAAAGCCACTCCCGTAACTCCTGCCGCACCTGCCCGATTGCCTCAGGGGTGGCGCTGGTCACGTTCATTCTGCAAGGCTATCCGTCGAATCAGACGGCGTACATCGTTCGGTGGCAGGGGCTGGTCTCCTACCGGAGTAGGAGGACAAGTCGCGTCCGCGGCACGAAGACAGGACCTCGGCACGATCGTAGTTTTGGGACAACGGCATCAGCGCCCGCACACAAGGCAGGGGCGCGCTAAGAAAGGCTGAGGCCATGTCCTGGGCTGATTTCCACGCTCGTACCGACATCCTGCACGCCGTCCTCGACCGGGCGGCCCGAAATCCCGCCGATCCCAACATTTTCGACGGTCTACCCGACCTGGTTCGGCTGTTCGGCGGCCCGAACGGAGTGCTGCTCGCGCTGCGCAACCGCTGGGAGAACCATCTGAACGTGAAACTGGAACACGCACTGGCACAAGGCAAATCGGTGACCCAGGTCTGGCAGGAACTCGCCACCGAGCAACCGGCGCTGCGCGCGATTCTCGACACCTACGACACCGACCGCCTGTATTTGCGCCGTCCACATGCGCGAGCGCTGGCCAGCTGATATTACTCGCTGGTAACGATCTCGAGGGGAACAGAGGCCCATGCTGGAATTAACCGACGTCACCAAGGAATACCGGGTGGGCGAGCAGTCCGTGCGCGCCCTGGACGGGATCAGCCTGCGCATCGACGCGGGCGAGTTCACCGCCATCGTGGGGCCCTCCGGCTCGGGCAAGAGCACCCTGCTGCATCTGCTCGGCGCACTGGACTCCCCGGATTCCGGCTCGATTCGATTCCAGGACAAGGAGATCGGCGACCTCGACGATGACCGCCAGTCCGAATTCCGGCGGCACCAGGTCGGTTTCGTCTTCCAGTTCTTCAATCTGCTGCCCACGCTGACCGCCTGGGAGAACGTCGCCATCCCGAAACTGCTGGACGGCACCGGATTGCGCAAGGCCAAGCCGCGGGCGCTGGAGCTGCTCGACCTGGTCGGGCTCGGCCAGCGCGCCGAGCACCGGCCCGCCGAGCTCTCCGGCGGCCAGATGCAGCGGGTCGCGGTGGCGCGCGCGCTCATCATGGACCCGCCGCTCATCCTGGCCGACGAGCCCACCGGCAACCTGGATTCCAAGACCGGCGCCTCGATCCTGCAGCTGCTCGCCGACATCACCAAGGAGGGCAACTCCGTGGTGATGGTGACCCATGACATGGGCGCGGTGCGGTACTGCGATCGCGTGATCAACCTGCGCGACGGGCTGATCGGGTCCATCGACCGGGTGGAGCGCGCCGACGACGGCGAGGTCCGCACCGTTCCCGAGGGCCTGACCGCCTCCATCGCCGCCCCCGACGCCGCCGATGACGCCGGGGCGGTGCGCGCATGATCCGTGCGGGATGGGATCGGCTGCGGCTGTTCAATATCGGTGAACTGCTCGCGCACCGCGGCCGCACCACCATGGCCATGATCGTCATGGGAGTCTCGGCGGGTCTGCTGGTTTCGGTGTTCAGCATCTCCGGCTCGATCACCGGATCGGTGGACAAGCTCACCCACAGCCTCGGCGGCAAGGCCGCGCTGGAGATCAGCGGCGTCACCGACGCCGGCTTCGATCAGTCACTGCTGCAACAGATCCGCGCCGTTTCCGGGGTCGGCACGGCGGTGCCCATGCTGCGGCAGTCGATCGGCGCCGACGAGAACCGGGCGCTGCTGATCGGCGCGGATCAGTCGGTGTCCCAGCTCGGCAGCGACCTCGACGGCCCGCTGAAAGAGCAGGCGGCCAAGCTGCTCACGGTCTCGAACGGCGTCCTGGTGGGCGCGGGCATGGGGCATCACGAGGGCGACAAGTTCCAGCTGGGCTCGGTGACGGCCACCGTCGCGGGCGTCATCGACGATCCGGCCGCGGCCAAGATCAACGGCGGCCATATCGCGATCGCGCTGCTGCCGGTGGCGCAGAAGATCAGTGACCGGGTCGGCCGCCTGGATTCGGTGCAGATCATCGCGGCACCGAATACCGATGTGGACCAACTGCGTTCGGAGCTCACCAAGGTGGTCGCGGGCCGTGCCGTCGTCGCGGATCCGGATCTGCGCACCGCGCAGGCGGGCGGCGCGGTGCTGCTGGTGCGGTACTCGACGCTGGCCTCCTCGGCGGCCGCGCTCATCGTGTCGTCGTTCCTCATCTACAACGCCATGAGCATGGCCGTGGCGCAACGCCGTCCGACGCTGTCGCTGCTGCGCGCGATGGGCGGCAAACGCGGACCCATGGTGCGCGACCTGCTCGCCGAGGCGGCACTGCTCGGCCTGTTCGGCGGCCTCATCGGCGCGGTTCTCGGAATCTTCATGGGCCGCAGCGCGATCCATCAGCTGCCGGCCGCCATCGTCAACTCCGTCGAGTCCCGCACCGAATACGAGGTGCCCGGATACGCGGTGCCGGTGGCGGTCCTGGCGTGCGTGCTGGCCAGCGTGCTGGCGGCGGGCATCGCCGCGCGACAGGTGTACAAGGTGGCGCCCATCGAGGCGCTGGCCCCGATCGGCGTCGGCTCGGCCGACACGGTGCGGCCGCTGTTGCGCTGGAGCGCAGGGGTTCTCGGTCTGGCCATCGTGATCGGCGCGGTGGTGCTCGCCAAATCCGATCTGGGGCGGCTGTCCATCGGATCGATCTCGATGGCCATCGCGGGCGCGGTGGTGCTGTGCTTCGCCGCCACCGATCCCATCGTGCGGGCGGTCGCCGGGGTGGCGCGCCTGTTCGGTGCGCCGGGCGCGCTGGGCGCGACCACCATCGAGCGGGCCCCGCGCCGGGTCTGGGCGACCGTCATGACGGTCATGATCGGCGTGACCGCGATCGTGGCCATCGGCAATGCCAGCCGCAATATGGTCACCGCCGCCACCGACAGCTTCGAGGGTCTGGCCCGCACCGACGTGTTCGTCAGCCCGACCGCCATGGAACAGTTCCCGACCGGACCGCTGCTGCCGGCGGACCTCAAGGAGAAGCTGCGCAATGTCCCCGGCGTCGGCGGAATCGGTTCGGCCCAAATGGCTTTCGCGACCCTCGGCCGCGGCCGGGTGATGCTGCAGGCCTACGAGGGCGGCGTCGCGCGCACCACCGCGCTCGACAGCGTGAGCCAGGCCGATCAGGCGCGCATGGCCGCGGGCCAGGGCGTCGTCATCTCCCGCGATGTGGCGCGCTCGCTGGGCGTGCACGAGGGCTCGGATCTGACCCTGCCCACGCCGACGGGTGAGCATCACGTCCAGGTGCTGCGGGTGGTGCCGTACTTCTCGGCCATCGCGGGCGTGGTCGTGCTCGATCTGAACATCATGCGCGAGTGGTTCCAGCGGCCCGGCGAAACCATCGTCGGCATCGACTTCGCGCCGGGCGCGGACCACAACCAGGTCATGGCCGCCATCCGCGCCGCCGTCCCCGCCGACATCCACGTCAGCACGGGACGCGATGCGGTGACCGCGATTTCCTCGAGCGTGCGCCAGGGCACCTCGATCAGCGCCGCGATTCTCTGGATCACCGTGCTGGTCTCGGCCGTCGCTCTGCTCAACACCCTGATGCTCTCGGTCCTGGACCGCCGCCGCGAACTCGGCGTCCTGCGCGCCATGGGCACCAGCCGCCGCTTCCTGCTGCGCACCGTTCTCACCGAGGCCGCGGGCATCGGCGTGACCGGCGCTCTGCTGGGACTCGGGGTCGGCTCGGCCGTGCACTATCTGGGCACCTTCGCCCTCGGCCACGCCATCGGCCTGGACATCGCCTATCACCCCAGTCCACTGCTGGTGGCGTACGCGTTCATCGCCCTCGCGCTGTCCCTGCTCGGGGCCGTTCCGCCCGCCTTGCGTGCGGCCCGGCTGCCGATCGTGGAGGCCATCGCCATCGACTGATCGCGCCCGGCCGTTGCTCGACAGTCCCGGTCCGACCGTCGTTGAGGCGGTCGGACCGGTCACTAATAGGATGGTGCGCATGAGCGCAGCGACCGTGGACTTGATGGACTACTCCGATGTCGTCGACCGGTACGACCCGGTGCTCGGCATGGAGGTACACGTCGAGCTGGGCACCGCGACCAAGATGTTCTGCGGCTGCCCGACCGAATTCGGCGCCGAGCCCAACACCCAGGTGTGCCCGGTGTGCCTCGGGCTGCCGGGCTCGCTGCCGGTGGTGAACGAGAAGGCCGTCGAGTCCGCGATTCGCATCGGGCTGGCGCTGAACTGCACCATCACCCCGTGGGGCCGGTTCGCGCGGAAGAACTACTTCTACCCGGACCAGCCGAAGAACTACCAGATCAGCCAGTACGACGAGCCGATCGCGCAGAACGGCTACCTCGATGTGGTGCTCGACGACGGTGAGGTCTTCCGCGTCGAGATCGAGCGCGCCCACATGGAGGAGGACACCGGCAAGTCGCTGCACGTCGGTGGTGCGACCGGTCGCATCCACGGCGCCTCGCACTCGCTGCTCGACTACAACCGCGCGGGCGTGCCGCTCATCGAGATCGTCACCAAGCCCATCGAGGGTGCGGGCGAGCGCGCCCCCGAGGTGGCGCGCGCGTACGTGACCGCGCTGCGCGAGGTGCTCAAGTCGCTCGACGTCTCCGACGTGAAGATGGAGCAGGGTTCGATGCGCTGTGACGTCAACGTGTCGCTGATGCCCAAGGGCGCCAAGGAGTTCGGCACCCGCACCGAGACCAAGAACGTGAACTCGCTCAAGAGCGTCGAGGTCGCGGTGCGCTTCGAGATGCGTCGCCAGGCCGTGGTGCTGGCCAACGGCGGCTCGATCCTGATGGAGACCCGGCACTTCCACGAGACCGACGGCACCACCTCGTCCGGCCGGATCAAGGAGACCGCCGAGGACTACCGCTACTTCCCGGAGCCCGACCTCGAGCCCATCGCCCCCGACGCGGCCTGGGTCGAGGAGCTGCGCGGCACCATCCCCGAGTACCCGTGGCTGCGCCGTGCCCGCATCCAGGCCGACTGGAACCTCTCCGACGAGGTGTTCCGCGACCTGGTCAACGCCGGTGCGCTGGACCTGATCATCGCGACCGTCGACGCCGGCGCCTCGGTGGACGCGGCGCGCTCCTGGTGGGTCGCCTACCTGACCGAGAAGGCCAAGGAGCGCGAGGTCGCCCTCGAGGACCTGCCCATCACCCCGAAGCAGGTCGCCGAGGTGGCGGGTCTGGTCGAGGCCAAGACCATCAACAACAAGGTCGCCAAGCAGGTCGTCGACTTCGTCCTCGCCGGTGAGGGCGAGCCCGCGCAGATCGTCGAAACCAAGGGCCTCGGCATGGTTTCCGACGACTCGGCCCTGCAGTCCGAGGTCGAGAAGGCCCTCGCCGCCAACCCCGACATCGCCGAGAAGATCCGCTCCGGCAAGGTCCAGGCCGCCGGCAAGGTCGTCGGCGACGTCATGAAGGCCACCCGCGGCCAGGCCGACGCCGCCCGCGTCCGCGAATTGGTTTTGGCTGCTTGCGGTGTCGAGGGCTGAGCTTGACCCTCACACCGTGTGAGGTCCTAAACCTGGAGGAGTCATGTTCAGTATTGGAGACTTCGCCAGGTTCGGATCGGTATCCGTGCGGATGCTGCGCCACTACGACGAGATCGGACTGCTGCGGCCGTTCGAGGTCGATCCGTGTTCCGGCTATCGGTTCTATTCGGCCGATCAGCTCGCCCGGCTCAACCGCATCGTCGCGTTGAAGGATCTCGGCTTCACCTTGAATCAGGTGGCCGAGATGCTCGACGGTCAGCTGTCCGCGGAACGGTTGCACGGCATGCTGCAACTGCGTCGCGCACAGCTGGCCAATCAAGTGGCCGCGGACACCGCACGGCTGGCCAGCGTCGAGGCGAGGCTCCTGCGTATCGAAATGGAGGGCGTCATGCCCGAGCAGGAAATCATCGTGAAGCCGTTGTCCGCCACCCTCGTCGCCGAAATGAGTGATGTCGCGGCCGAATCCGGCGAGGCCGCGGTCGGCCCGATCATCGAGCGGCTGTATGCCCAGATGGCCAAGACGATTCCGGATTCCGGACTCGCCATCACCGGCGCGCCGATCGTGTATTACGAAGAGCTGGAAGAGGGTCTGCGCGTCCACGTCGCGCACCAGGTCGCGGGCACCCCCGCCCCCGGCCACCCCTTCAACCTGCTCCAGCTCCCCGAGGTCCCCAAGGCCGCCACCCTCGCCCATCGCGGCAAGCTCGTCGATCTGTGCGTGTCCTTCGAGGCCATGGGGCGCTGGGCCGACGAGAACGGCCACAAGCCCAACGCGCCCATCCGCGAGGTCTACCTCCAGGCCCCGGGCGATCCCACCTCCGAGGAGTGGGTCGTCGAACTCCAGATGCCGGTCGAGTAGGGCCGAAAGCCTGCCGGTCGAGGAGAGCCGAATGCACTGCGGCGCACAGCTTGTGCTGTGCGCCGCGGTGAAAGTCGGTGGCTAGTCCGCCTGGCTGCTCTGTCCCGCCGACGGCGGCGGGATGCGCACGACGCGGTCGTCGTACTGGTTGGGGTTGCCGTCGGGCTTGTTGACGGTGCCGACCCAGATATTGCCGTCGCCGCCGAGCGTCGCGCCGTCGAGGCGGCCGTACTTGTCCTGGGCCAGTACCGAAGGGGCCGCGGTCACGGCGTGCGTGTTCTTGTCGGCGGTGGCGATCGCCAGGCCGCGCTGGTTGGTCAGCGAGATGGCCACACCGTCGGAGGCGGCCGCGCACCCGGCGACGCCCGGGTGGTCGGGCCAGGTCCACGCCTTCACCGCGACCCCGTCCGGCCCGAGGCGCTGCAGCCGGTCCTCGGTGGCGGTGCGGTCGGTGAACCAGATGGAATCCTTGCCGTCGGTGCACACCCCGCCCGCCACGCCGATCCCGGACACCACCACGTCGGCGGTCGCGCCCGGCGCGGGGGAGTTGATGCTGAGCAGCTTGCCGGCCATCGAATTGGTGTCGGTGGCCAGCGACGGATTGCCCGCGTCGCCGGTGAGGATCAGCATGCGGTCGTGCAGGAAGTCGATGGAGCCGCGATTGCCGTTGATGCCCTTCGGGATTCCGGTCAGGATCGGCTTGGGCGCGCCGCCGTCGGAGGAGATGCGCACCACGCGGTTGTCGCTCGCGGTGGTGATGTAGGCGTAGATCAGCCCGTCCTCGCCGTAGGTGGGGGAGAGCGCGATCCCGGTGATCCCGCCGTCCCCGGCCGGATCGATGTCCAGCTTGGCGACCTCGATGGGCGCGGGCGGCTCACCCTCGTCGGTGGCGATCACCTTCAGGATCCGCCCGGTGGTGCGCTCGGCCACCAGCGCGCTGCCGCCGTCGGGCAGCGCCACCAGTCCGCCGGTGGTGTCCAGGCACGACACCACGACCGCGGTGTCGGGGTCCACGCAGGGCAGATCGGGTCGTTTGGCATTGCTGGGCGGGGTCTTCGGCGTGGTGGTGTTGGGTTCGGCGTCCTGCCAGGTGGGCTCGGGGGTGAACGGGCTCGAGGCCCGATCGTCGAAGCGCGCGCAACCGGAGAGCAGTAGCGCGCCGAGCGTCACGCCCAGCGCGACATTCCGCGCACCCACCCCGACCCGGCCACCGGCAACCAAACTCATGGTTGAGACGTTACGGAAAACCGGCCGTCGATGCTCGGACGGGGTGTCGCAATATCGTGCCGTGGCGCGAATCGGACTGTGGACACGCCCGCGTTCTGCTGTGTGTCGCGCCCTTCCGGCTAATACGCTGACCGCGTGACCGAAAAGCCGACCGATCCGTCCGCCGAGGCGGGCGCCGCCACGCCCGATACGCCGCGACCGACCGGTAGCCCGGTCCGCAGCCCCTTCGATTCGCCGACCGAGCAGTTCCCGTCGGTGTCGGGCATCCAGACCACCGAGAAACTCCCGACTTCCGGGAATCAGACCACCGAGAAGCTGCCGCGCACCGACGAGGAACTCGGCCTCGATCCGGAGGTTCCGCTCTACTCGCAGGTGAAGAACGCCATTCCGGGCGCGGCCAACAGCACCACCACCGAGCCGTCCCCGACCTACTCCTTCGCCAGTATCCCCCCGGCCCCGCCGGTCCCCGCCGAGGGCAACGGCCGCGTCCGCCGCCGCGACGACCGCCGCGGCACCCTGGACCTCGGACTCCTGTTGCTGCGCTTGGTCATCGGCGGCACGTTCGTCTACCACGGCCTGCAGAAGGCGGCGGGCTGGTTCCACGGTCCGGGCCTGGACGGCATCAAGACGGCGATGGAGAACGGCGGCTGGAAGCACGTCGACCTCGCCGCGCCCATGCTGATCGCCGGTGAGCTCGGCGGTGGCGTGCTGGTCGCGATCGGCCTGGCCACGCCGCTGGCCTCGGGCGCGCTGCTCGCGGTCATCCTCGACGCGTGGATGTGGAAGCAGGGCATGGTGCCCGGATTCCAGTACTCCGCCAAGGGGAATTCGGTCGAGCTGGAATCCATCCTGGTCGGATTGACCACGGTGTTGATCCTGACCGGCCCGGGCCGGTTGTCCCTGGACCGCAACCGCGGCTGGTCCTCGCGGCCGTTCATGGGCTCGCTGGCCGCCTTCGTGGCCGCGGTCGTCGCCGCGATCCTGACCTATATCTATCTGCACGGCGGCAACCCGCTGACGGGCATCGGCCCGTTCGACTGAGCTCGAAAGACAAAGCGGCCGGGGACGATTCGATCGTCCCCGGCCGCTTTTTCATGCCCTCAGTACTGGCGAGCCGTCCAGGATTCCCATTCCTGGAAGGTCTCCTGGTGCAGCTGGAGCACGCGGTTCGACTTGGTGTCGATCTCCTGCGAGAGCATCGCCTTGTGGCTGTTGCTCTGCACGATCTCCTCCGGCGTCATCATGAATTCCGTCGATTCCAGATGGCGTACTTCCGCGGCCAGCTCCTCGGCCTCGGCGAGCAGGGCCTTCGCCTCGGCGTTGCGAGCATCCGACCGTTCGAGCATGGCGGTGTACTCGGCAAGCATGGAGTCGGCCTTGCCGATGTATTCGATTGTCATTCCCTAGCTTTCTGGAGTTACGGCACGCGCCGGACGGCACCCTTGTCGGCGGAAGTGGCGAGCGCGGCGTAGGCGCGCAGCGCGGTGGTCACCGGGCGCTCGCGGTTCACCGGCTGCCAAGGCCGTTCGGACGCTTCCATTTTCACGCGGCGCTCGGCGAGAACCTCTTCGGGGACCAGCAATTCGAGCGCGCGGGTGTGCACGTCGATGCGGATGCGGTCACCGTTCTCGATGAGGCCGATGGCCCCGCCGTCGGCCGCCTCGGGGGACATGTGGCCGATGGACAGGCCCGAGGTGCCGCCGGAGAAGCGGCCGTCGGTGATGAGCGCGCAGACCTTGCCCAGGCCGACGCCCTTCAGGAACGAAGTGGGGTGCAGCATTTCCTGCATGCCCGGGCCGCCGCGGGGGCCCTCGTAGCGGACCACGACCACATCGCCGGGCTGGATCTCCTTGTTCAGGATCTTGGAGACCGCTTCCTCCTGGGACTCGACCACCACGGCCGGGCCCTCGAAGGTGAACAGTTCCTCGTCGATACCGGCGGTCTTGAGGATCGCGCCGTCCGGAGCGATGTTGCCGCGCAGCACGCACAGCCCGCCCTCGACGGTGTAGGCGTGCTCCTTGTCGCGGATGCAGCCGCCGACCGCGTCGGTGTCCAGCGAGGACCAGCGGTTATCGGTGGAGAACGGGACGGTGGTGCGGACACCGCCGGGCGCGGCGTGGAACAGCTCGATGGCCTCCTGAGAAGCCTTGCCGGAGCGGATATCCCAGGTGTCGAGCCACTCGTCGAAGGACGCGGTGTGCACGGTGGTCACATCGGTCTCGAGCAGCCCGGCGCGGCGCAGCTCGCCCAGGATGGCCGGAATGCCACCGGCGCGGTGCACGTCCTCCATGTGGTAGTCGGAGTTCGGCGACACCTTGGACAGGCACGGCACGCGACGCGAGATCTCGTCGATGGTCTGCAGATCGAACTCGACCTCACCCTCCTGCGCGGCGGCGAGGGTGTGCAGCACGGTGTTGGTGGAACCGCCCATGGCCACGTCCAGCGCCATGGCATTGCGGAAAGCCTTGGCATTGGCCACATTTCGCGGCAGCACCGAGGCGTCGTCGTCGCGGTACCAGCGGGTCGCGATATCGACGATGGTCCGCCCGGCCTGCTCGAACAGCGCCCGGCGCGCGGCGTGGGTGGCCAGCGTGGAGCCATTGCCCGGCAGTGCGAGACCCAGCGCCTCGGTGAGGCAGTTCATCGAGTTGGCGGTGAACATGCCGGAGCAGGAACCGCAGGTCGGGCACGCGGAGCGCTCGACCTCGGAGAGGCCGTCCTCGGAGACGTTCGGCGAGGCGCTCGCGGAGATGGCGGTGATCAGGTCGGTCGGGGCCTGGGCCACGCCGCCGACGACCACGGCCTTACCGGCCTCCATCGGGCCGCCGGAGACGAACACGGCCGGAATGTTCAGGCGCATGGCGGCATTCAGCATGCCGGGGGTGATCTTGTCGCAGTTGGAGATGCAGACCAGCGCGTCCGCGGTGTGCGCGTTGGCCATGTATTCCACGGAGTCCGCGATGATCTCGCGCGAGGGCAGCGAGTACAGCATGCCGCCGTGTCCCATGGCGATGCCGTCATCGACGGCGATGGTGTGGAATTCGCGCGGCACGCCACCGGCCGCGCGTACCGCCTCGGCCACGATCTCGCCGACGTCCTTCAGGTGCACGTGGCCGGGGACGAACTGGGTGTAGGAGTTCGCGATGGCGACGATCGGCTTCCCGAAATCGGAGTCCTCGAGGCCGGTCGCGCGCCAGAGGGCGCGAGCGCCCGCGGCATTGCGTCCGACGGTGGTGGTGCGTGAGCGAAGCGGTGGCATTGGTCAGGTCCTCGGTTCGTGTCGCAGTGGGCTGTTAAGCGACTGGCCGGAACAACGTCCTCGAAACGTTTCCAGCGGGGCTCAACGTTACTCCGGCGCGGACTCGCCCTTGTCGGCGTCCTGGTCGGTGGCCGCTTCGGTTTCGGTGTCCGGTTCGGTCTCCGGCTCGGCGAAGGGATCCGGGATGCGTCCGTTCGAGGCGGCGATCAGAGCCGGGAGCTGTCCGTATCCCACTGCGGGCAAGGTCACATCCGAGTCGTCGGACAGGTGCAGCTTCAGATAACCGCGCTTGGGGATGACCAGCCCCTTGATGTCGGCCCAGTCGATGTGGCGCGAGCCGAACAGGGTGCGGGTGTCGATCCCATTGTCCGAGACGCGAGTCCGGGTGCGCTCCACCCAGATCGCGACGACCAGCGGAATCGCGAACAGGATCCACAGCACCTGCGGCCAGCCGAAGAACGGGAAGGCCACGCAGAAGAGCAGCAGAAACACCCCGAGGTGAGCGAGGCGGGGAATGCGGATCACGTGACCCGCGTCCGATTCGGACTCCGGCGTATGGGACGATGGCGCAGGTGGCACGGACTGATGCTGTGAGGACACACCCACATCCTTGCATCATGGTGAACGGACCCGAATAACCGCACTGTCTCACATAATGAGACCCAATAGGTCAGCTGTTTGACTGAACGACCAACGCGCAATTACCGTCGAGCGCGTGAATCGAACCGAGCTTCTCGTAATCGGCCGGCGCGTCCAGCGCTGAGCCGACGACTGTAGGTCATTTACGTCAGCTCGCAGCTGCGACGCGCCACCCTCGAACAGCCACCTGGCTGTCGGGGGCTTTTTTGTGTTCAGGCAAGTCCATGAACTGGAACGACAAGCAGTAAAGGAACCAAGACGGTGAGCGCACCTACCGCAAGGCCCGGGCCCTCGGCCCGTAAGCCGGCGCCCTCGGCCCAGCCCGCCGCGGCTCCGGCCGCGACCCCGAACCGCCGCCAGGTCCCGCCCGAGCGGGTCACCGGCGCGCAGTCCGTCGTTCGCTCCCTCGAGGAGCTCGGCGTCGACACGGTTTTCGGTATTCCGGGCGGTGCGATTCTTCCCGTCTACGACCCGCTGTTCGACTCGACCAAGGTTCGCCACGTGCTGGTGCGTCACGAGCAGGGCGCGGGTCACGCCGCGACCGGCTACGCCCAGGCAACCGGCAAGGTCGGTGTCTGCATGGCCACTTCGGGCCCCGGCGCCACCAACCTGGTCACCCCGATCGCGGACGCGCAGATGGACTCCGTGCCGCTGGTGGCCATCACCGGTCAGGTCGGCCGCTCGCTGATCGGTACTGACGCCTTCCAGGAAGCTGACATCTCGGGCATCACCATGGCGTGCACCAAGCACAACTTCCTGGTGACCGACCCGATCGACATCCCGCGCATGATCGCCGAGGCGTTCCACCTGGCCGCCACCGGCCGCCCGGGCGCGGTCCTGGTCGACATCCCGAAGGATGTGCTGCAGGCGCAGACCACCTTCTCCTGGCCGCCGGAGATGAAGCTGCCCGGCTACCGTCCGGTTACCAAGCCGCACGGTAAGCAGGTGCGCGAGGCCGCCCGGATGATCATGGAAGCCAAGCAGCCCGTGCTCTACGTCGGCGGCGGTGTCATCAAGGCCGACGCCAACGAGGAGCTGCTCGAGCTCGCCGAGCTGACCGGCATCCCGGTGGTCACCACCCTGATGGCGCGCGGCGCGTTCCCGGACTCGCACACCCTCAACATGGGTATGCCCGGTATGCACGGCACCGTGGGAGCCGTTGCGGCACTGCAGCGTTCGGATCTGCTGATCACCCTGGGCGCGCGTTTCGACGACCGCGTCACCGGTCAGCTGGACTCGTTCGCGGTGGGCGCCAAGGTGATCCACGCCGACATCGACCCGGCCGAGATCGGCAAGAACCGCCACGCGGACGTGCCGATCGTGGGCGACTGCCGCGAGGTCATCACCGAGCTCATCGAGACCCTGAAGGCCGACCCGGCCGGTTCGGGCAAGGCCCCGCTGCTGGATCTCACCGACTGGTGGACCTACCTGAGCGGTGTCCGCGACAGCTACCCGCTGGGCTGGAAGACCCCGTCCGACGGTTCGCTCTCGCCCGAGTTCGTGATCGAGAAGCTGGGACAGATGGCCGGTCCCGACGCCATCTACTGTGCCGGCGTCGGCCAGCACCAGATGTGGGCCGCGCAGTTCGTCAAGTACGAGAAGCCGCGCACCTGGCTGAATTCCGGTGGCCTGGGCACCATGGGCTACGCCGTGCCCGCCGCCATGGGCGCCAAGATGGGCATGCCGGACCGCGAGGTCTGGGCCATCGACGGTGACGGCTGCTTCCAGATGACCAACCAGGAGCTGGCCACCTGTGCCGTCGAGGGCGTGCCGATCAAGGTCGCGCTGATCAACAACGGCAACCTGGGCATGGTCCGCCAGTGGCAGACCCTGTTCTACGAGCAGCGCTACTCCAACACCGACCTGGGCACCCACACCCTGCGCATCCCGGACTTCGTGAAGCTCGCGGAAGCCCTGGGCTGCCATGGCATTCGCGTGGAGAAGGAAGAGGACGTGGAGGCCGCGATCCGCGAGGCGCAGTCGATCAACGACCGTCCCGTGGTGATCGACTTCATCGTCGGCAAGGACGCGCAGGTGTGGCCGATGGTCGCCGCCGGCACCTCCAACGACGAGATCATGGCCGCGCGCGGCATCCGCCCGCTGTTCGACGACGACGAGTCGATCTCCGAGCCGGCCGTCATCCACGAGGCCATGTCGCACGAGCAGGCTTCTCTGGCGGCTCACGAGCGCGCCTCCCAGAAGGGGACCCAGGAATGACCACCACCCACACCCTCTCCGTGCTGGTGGAGGACAAGCCGGGCGTGCTGGCGCGCGTGGCGTCGCTGTTCTCCCGTCGCGGCTTCAATATCCAGTCGCTGGCGGTCGGCGGCACCGAGATCCCCGAGATCTCGCGTATGACCATCGTCGTGACCGTGGAGGACCTGCCGCTCGAGCAGGTCACCAAGCAGCTGAACAAGCTGGTGAACGTCATCAAGATCGTCGAGCAGGACACGGAGAGCTCCGTCGCCCGCGAGCTGATCCTGGTGAAGGTGCGCGCCGACGCCAGCGTGCGTACCCAGGTGATCGAGGCCGTGAACCTGTTCCGCGCCAAGGTGATCGACGTGTCGCCCGACGCGCTGACCATCGAGGCCACCGGCACCCGCTCCAAGCTCGACGCGCTGCTGCGCATGATGGAGCCGTACGGGATCCGTGAGATCGTGCAGTCCGGAGTTGTCGCCGTGGGCCGTGGACCCAAGTCCATCACCGCGACTCGTTAGTTGTACGGCTGCCGCGACTCACCGGTAACCCGGCGTCGCGGCGGCCACCCGCCCGTCATACGGGCATGCTGTGCCCGTCATCCCGGCGAGCTTTTGGCCGGGATCCACAAATTGCTTAATCCAGAATCCAAGAAGGAGCACCCAAAGTGGCAGTCGAGATGTTCTATGACGACGACGCTGACCTGTCGATCATCCAGGGCAAGAAGGTCGCCGTCATCGGCTACGGCTCGCAGGGCCACGCCCACTCGCTGAGCCTGCGCGACTCCGGCGTCGACGTGCGCATCGGCCTCAAGGAGGGCTCGAAGTCCCGCGCCAAGGCCGAAGAGGCCGGCCTGACCGTCGGCACTCCGGCCGAGGTCGCCGAGTGGGCCGACGTGATCATGGTCCTCGCGCCCGACACCGCGCAAGCGTCGATCTTCACCAACGACATCGAGCCGCACCTGAAGGACGGCGACGCGCTGTTCTTCGGCCACGGCCTGAACATCCACTTCGGTCTGATCAAGGCTCCGGCCAACGTCACCGTCGGCATGGTCGCCCCGAAGGGCCCCGGCCACCTGGTGCGTCGTCAGTTCGTCGACGGCAAGGGCGTTCCAGCCCTGATCGCCATCGACCAGGACCCGACCGGCAACGGCCAGGCGCTGGCCCTGTCCTACGCCAAGGGCATCGGCGGCACCCGCGCGGGCGTCATCAAGACCACCTTCAAGGAAGAGACCGAGACCGACCTCTTCGGTGAGCAGGCCGTGCTCTGCGGCGGCACCGAGGAACTGGTCAAGACCGGTTTCGAGGTCATGGTCGAGGCCGGTTACGCGCCGGAGATGGCCTACTTCGAGGTGCTGCACGAGCTCAAGCTGATCGTCGACCTGATGTACGAGGGCGGCATCGCGCGCATGAACTACTCGGTGTCCGACACCGCCGAGTTCGGTGGCTACCTGTCGGGCCCGCGCGTCATCGACGCCGGCACCAAGGAGCGCATGAAGGCGATCCTGACCGACATCCAGGACGGCACCTTCGTCAAGCGCCTGGTCGCCAACGTCGAGGGCGGCAACAAGGAGCTCGAGGGTCTGCGCAAGGCCAACGCCGAGCACCCGATCGAGGTCACCGGCGCCAAGCTGCGCGGCCTGATGAGCTGGGTCGACCGGCCGATCACCGAAACCGCCTAAGGTTTCCGGCTTTTCGATAGCACGAAGGCCCGTCGGGGATTCCCCGGCGGGCCTTCGCTATTCGCGCGTGAAGGGGGTGTGTACGCGCGAAGTATTCGGTTGTTACCAGCTTCCGGTGTGCGGCAGCCCGTTTCGCCAGCAGTCGTCGTTGTTGTTCCACCAGCCCGGGAAGCCGCGGTTCCAGTCATTGCGATCGGGCCCGTGCCGCCAATCGTCGTGATCCCGATCCCACCACGGGTTGTTGTTGTGGTTGTGCGGCCAGGCCACATCGGCCGGCGCGTTGTCCAGCGGAACCTCCGCGGAGGCCGGAATCGTCACCGCGGCAAGGGGAATCAAAGCGATAGCACCGGCCACGGCCACCCGGCCGCCGATCCGGCGAAGAGATATCGACGTCATGCTCAGCAACTGTGCCCGAGCACCCTCCGGCTGAGGAACGGTTTTCCTGTGAATTCAGGGCCGAATGGTTCTTTTGTATGACCCTCGACCCTGAGCAACCCTGAAACCTCTTGGCGCCGAGATCAGATCAGTGCGCCGGTTCCCGCGCCGAGGACGGTTCCGGCGGCCAGGCCGACCACGCCGCCGATCGCGCATCCGGGCGGTCCGGTCATCGCGAAGACGAGCGGAGCGATCGGGCCGAACGGAAGCGTCGCGATGGCCGCGCCCGCGATGCAACCGATGACGGCGCCGCCCGCGGCTCCGGCCAAGGCGCCCGCGGCGATATGGTCGGCGCGGCTGGGCGGGACGCCGATGGAGCGGGTGAATTGCGAGATCTGGGCTTCGGGACCCGCCAGCACGGCGTTGATCTGGGCGACCTGCTCATCGCTGAGGAAGTCCGGGGCGATGGTGGTGAGGTCACCGGCGCGTAGTTCACGCGGGTTCGTGGGGACGATCACGCCGATGTCCGGCGTCGGCTCCGGTGCGTGCAGTTCGCCCGGCTGGATCGGCGCGGCGGGGTAGTCGCGCTTCGTGTCCGGCCGGGTCGGGGCGTAATCGCTTTGCGGCGCAACGCCTTGCGCGTCGTCCTGCGGCGTGACGTGCTGAGCCGGCGGCGGGGTCACGGTGACGCCCGGCTGGGCGCCACCGGAATTGGGGGAGCCCGGATCCGGCTGCGTCACACCGGGTTGCGGCGCGGCCTGCGCGACGGCGCTGATGCCCAGCACCGCGGTCATCGGGATAGCGGAGACTGCGGCGCGCAGCAATACGCGCTGAGTTGCCGTCTGCCTACGGTGCTTCGCCATGGACCCCCCTTGCGGTCTAGCCTCGGTCGCCCCGGCTTGCCGATGTGAGCGCGACCACGTGACAGTAGATCTGTCGCGGTAAATACCGTCAAACCCTATGGCATGCACTATGCCAAAGATCACAAAACGGACGAAACCCATTGCGAGGCAACGGCCCCGCTCAACTCTCCCGCGGGGCCGTTCGCAATGCGGCTGTCAGCTTCGCAATGCGGCTGTCAGTAATGCGTGCCGCCGTCGATCCGAATCTCGGTACCGGTAATGAACGCACCATCATCCGACGCGAGCATCGCCACAACGCCCGCAACGGTATCCGGCGAGGCAAACCCCTGCCCGATCCCCGGAGCCAACTTCATGAACAGGCTCAGATCGGCGTCAGCAGGCAGCCCCGGCCCCTTCCCATCGGTCATATCACTAGAAATCGACCCGGGCGCAACAGCAACCACGCGCAGCCCCTGCTTCGAGTACTCCGCGGCCAGTGCATGAGTCATCGACATGATCCCGCCCTTGGACGCGGCGTACGCGGACATGTACGGATGCGCAAAGAACGCCGAAGTGGACGTGAAGTTCACGATCACACCCTTGTCGGATTCCAGCAGCCGCGGGAGCGCTTCCTTGATCATCAGGAACGTGCCGGTCAGATTCACGGTGATGATCCTGTTGAAGTCCGCCAACGGCATCTCATGCGTATGCGCCGACCGCAGAATCCCCGCCGCATTGATCAACGCATCGATCCCGCCGAGGTTCTCGACAGCAGCCGCGACCCCCACCTTCACCGACTCCTCTTCGGCGATATCGATCGCCAGCGTCGTGAGCCGATCCGCATTCCCGTTCTCGGCGGCCTGCTTGGCAGTCTCCGCCAACCCGGCCTCATTCACATCCGCCCCCACGACCCGACCCCCCTCAGCCAAGATCCGATGCACGGTAGCCCGCCCAATCCCCGACCCGGCCCCGGTAATCACTACTCGCCGACCATCAAAACGCTCCATTGCGATGCTCCTAACTAGGTACTTCAGCCTCTACATGACACGCTACGCCCATGTGGCACGTCATGCCACCATGGCATCCTGTGGACTAGGATCGGTACTCGACACCCAACCCCAAAGGAGGTGAAATGTCCGCCCAACCCGCTGCTCCATCCCCCCGCCCGTCCCTGGCGGAACGCCGCAAATCCGAAACCCGAATGGAAATAGCCCGAACCGCCGCCCGCCTCTTCGCCGAGCACGGCACCTCCGAGGTAACCGCCGACCAAATAGCCTCAGAATCCGGCGTAGCCCTCCGCACCTTCTACCGCTACGCCCGCACCAAAGAAGACGCCGTCGAGCCCATGCTCGCCGCCGGCGCCCAACGCTGGCTGGCCGAAATCGCCCAGGGCCCGAACCGCCTCCCCACCCCCGAAGAGTTCGAAGCTGCGGCAGTCCGCTCCCTGACTCTCGGCGACAGCCCCGAAGACCTCGAAATCACCTGCGGCCTCCTCCAGGCCATGGAAACCGACCCGACCCTCCGCGCCATCTGGCACCGAATCAACCTCGAAGCCGAACGCGACCTCCACCACCTGTTGACGAAACTTGCTGGCTCACAGTCGGATCCGTTTCAACTCCGACTGACCGCCGCGGCCGCCGCAGGCGCAATCCGTGTGGCACTGGAACTTTGGGCGAGCGCGAACGGTCAAGCCGAGGGGCGGGGGTCTCCGGCCGATCTCGTCGTTCGTTGTATGCGCGGACTGCACGTCGCCGAATAGCAGTCAAGCGCGGTCGGTGGGGGCGGTAACACAATCTGGACCCGATTGGATTGTTCACACGTGTCTCGCTGAATGCGAGACCTGTCGCAGCTAATACGTAGCATCGGGGTGGTTATGGCAGATGAGTGGAAGTTCGACGTCCCGACCACGGGTACCAAGTACCTGCCGCCCGATTCCAGATACATGGAGGCGCTGAGTAGTCAGGGCTACGGCTTCGAGGCCGCGATCGCCGATCTGGTCGACAACTCGATCGACGCCGGCGCCAAGGATGTCATCATCCACTTTCTGCGTTCCGGAGACCGTTTGGTGAGCCTGCTCGTCGTCGACGACGGCTGCGGTATGACGGAAGCAGAGCTCGATGTCGCCATGACGGTCGGCGGCCGCCGCAATTACAGCAGTAACGCCCTGGGCATGTTCGGTACCGGTCTCAAGTCCGCGTCCCTGAGCCACGCGGCGGCCGTCACCGTGGTCAGCCGCACTCGCACCTCACGTCCGGCGGGGCGCCGATGGGCAATGGAGCACGCGCTCAACGGGTTTCAGTGCGACATCGTCGAGCCGATGTACGCCCAGTCGCTGATCGACAGGTATGCCGACAAGCCGATCACCTGGCAAGGCACGGTGATTCGATGGGATGGAGTCAAGAACTTCCCGCAGAACGGTTCCGGCGGTCAGACGGATCGCTATCTGCAGCGCACGATCAACAAACTGGGCATGCATCTCGGCCTGCAGCTCCACCGATTCCTGGAGCGCGACGATTTCAACATCACCGTGGCGGTCGAGGACATCGATACCGGCACGATCTACATGGATTTCAGTGTCCTGCCGCTCAATCCGTTCGGCTATCCGGTGTCCGGTCGCCCTGGCTATCCGCGCACCTTCACGGTACGGACCGTCGATGCCTCGCCGGTGAAGTTCACCGCTCACATTTGGCCGCCGAAGTCCTCGCTGGACCAGTACCGGGCAATCGGCTCGCTGATGAATCGACAGGGCTTCTACTTCTACCGCCACGATCGCCTCGTACAGGCCGGCGGCTGGAACAACTTTCGACAGCCCGAACAGCACCTGTCACCGGCGCGCATCGCCGTCGATATCCCGGACGGTCTCGAGAATCTGATTCGTCTGACGGTCAAGAAGGACGGCGTCGATGTCGCACCGCAGCTGATCTCGGACCTCGACGGCGCGGCAGACGAACAGGGCATGCGATTCGGTCAGTACATCGCGGACGCGGAGGCCACGTATCGGGAATCGAGGAAGCGCGCCGGCACGACCCGGAAGCCGGTGATTCCGCCGGGTCGGGGGGTCGACCCGGCGGTGCGCGAGACGATCGAGGACGAACTGCCGGTATTGCCCGGCGAGGAACCGATCGACATTCGTTGGAGTGCGCTCGAGGGCAACATCTTCTTCGATGTGGATCGAGATGGCCGAGCGATCTACCTGAACAAGCGGTTTCGCAACGCGGTGCTGGGCGGTCGACGCGGCGGCATGAACGACGCGCCGATGATCAAGTCCCTGCTGTATCTGTTGATGCACACGGCTTTCGAGGGTGAGCGGAGCGGCAGCCGCGAGAAGGACAACCTCCAACTGTGGCAGTCGATTCTCTACGTCGCGGCGACCGCCGAGGAGAAGCGGTTGAGCAACGATGGATGACCATCTATCGCAGGTTCTGTCATGGTCGGACGCGGATTACTACATGGCCAGGCGAGAGGCGGTAAGCATCCCGCTGTCACCGTCGGGTGTGCGGCCTGCTGTGGTTTACGAGGTCGATGACAACGGAGACGGCGTCGTTCTGTACGTCGAGCTGCTTCCTCGTGCCGCCGTGCCGCGGTCTCCGCTCCCTGCCGTGCATGTCGATCGGGTGTCCCACCACGGGATGACGATGGCGAGGATTCGGACGACGCGTCCCGAACTGATGCGGGACTTCCACGACTTGATCGCGGCGATCGCCGACCGCATCGTGCGGGACGGGCACACGCTGTCCGATGCCTTCGGCGAAACGATCCGCTCGTGGTCGGCGCTGCTGGATCGGGGGCGCGTGGCGAGTCTGCAGCGGAGACTCGGCCTGCACGGTGAACTCACGATATTGCGGTCGTTGGCCGAGTCGCATGGCTGGGATTCCGCACTTCGGGCCTGGCTGGGGCCCTTCGGTGAGGAACACGATTTCGTGGTGGGAAGCGTCGGAATCGAGGTGAAGACGACGGCGTCCGAGACCCGTCGCCACACCATCAACGGGATCGATCAGCTGACGCCCGCGGTCGGTCAAACGTTGTGGCTTGTCTCGATTCAGCTGACACGTGGAGGATCCGAAGGGCGGAGCCTACGGCAATCGATCGACGCGCTGACGAAATCCGCTGCGGCAGAAGGCGCGGCATTGGCGGCCCGATTCGAGAAAGCGCTCGCCGAAGCAATGAAGGAAGACGAAGGCGGGGAAGAGGATCAGTGGATTCTCCGTAACGAGCCTCTCCTGCTCACCGCGGATGGCTTGCCGCGGATCTCCCTCGACCAGCTCGAACCCGATGTCCGGACAAGGATTTCGTCTGTCCGATACGACATCGACCTCACCGGGCTGACGCCCACCGCCAACCCGCCCATCGACCCCGTTGCGCTGCAACTGCCCTGAGAAGTGAGGACTTTGCCATGGTGAGCTCCGATCCGGTGCGGCTCAAGCTACACAGTGAAGTACTGGCGACCATGTTCGGTAGTCGTCCGAAGAATCTCGAGAAGGCCTTTGCCTACCACGCCGATGACCTCCTAGGCGCGGAGCCTTTCGCGACAGAGAAGGACTTCCTGGAGGTGCTGAGGTCCTCATCCTCGACCGATCAGCTCGTCGTGCTGTGGCGAAAGCAGCTGACCGACTGGGACTTCAAGGCAACCGTCGATTGGTCCGAGGAGAAGCCCCGCACCGCTGAGCGACGTCGTGACGTGTACCGCCTGCTCGCGATTCGACCGGAGACAAGTCAGCTACTCGACTCGCTCATCCCCGTCTTCGACTCCGCCGGTCCCGTCGTGATCAGCGAGAAGTTCACGCCGTGGTACCTGCCGCCTCGGGAGACCGGTAGGTCCTTCTATTGGCCCGCATACCGGAGCCTGCTCGTTCGGAAGGGTTGGCCCGCACACGCGGTTGCCGGTCTCGACGACGCCACCGACCGGGTGGTGGAACGTTTGGCGAACCCCACGGCGGATGCCGCCTACCAGTCAAAGGGGCTGGTGGTCGGGTACGTGCAGTCCGGCAAGACCGCGAACTTCACCGGCGTGATCGCCAAGGCGGTGGACGCGGGTTACCGCCTGGTCATCGTCCTGGGCGGCACGCTGAACATGCTCCGGGAACAAACGCAGCGCCGCCTCGACATGGAACTCATCGGCCGCGAGAACATCCTCCGCGGCGCCAACGAGTTCGAATCCGACTATGCCGACGACCCGGACTGGGGCAAGGGCAAGTTCGTCTCCTTCGGCGAAATGCCCTCTCTGCAAGGCGCTTTCGACATCTTCCGAATGACCACCCGCGACGACGACTACAAGAGCCTGCTGCAGGGCATCATGGCGCTCGAGTTCGAGAAGCGGGAGCCGAACCTGCCGCTGTACAACCCGAAGAACCTGCATCGTTCGAACGCGCGACTCATGGTCGTGAAGAAGAACAAGACAGTGCTCGGCAAGCTGGTCAAGGACCTCAAGAAGATCAAGACGGATCTGCGCGAAATCCCGGTGCTGATCATCGACGACGAGTCCGACGAAGCCTCACTGAACACCACGAACATGGGCAAGCCCAACGCCGAGCGCACCGCGATCAACCTCAAGATCTCCGAGTTGCTGCGCATGCTGCCCCGTGCCCAGTACGTAGGTTACACAGCCACCCCGTTCGCAAACGTCTTCGTCGACCCGGCCGACGCCGAGGACATCTTCCCCAAAGACTTCCTGATCTCCCTGCCCCGCCCGGACGGCTACATGGGCGTCCGCGACTTCCATGACATCGACTCCGAAATCCCGCTCGAGGAACGGAATTTCGAGAATTCGAACGAGAAGGCACACGTCCGAGACCTCGCCGCAAATGAGGACGGCGACGACACCGACGACCTCCAACGTGCACTGGACATGTTCGTGCTCACCGCGGCGATGAAGATCTACCGCGAAGAGAACGACCCGCAGAGTCCTACCTACAAGCACCACACGATGCTCATCAACGAGTCCCGCCTGACCGAGGACCACCGCGAGCTGTCAGGCCGAATCACCAAGATGTGGTGGGACTCCGGCTACACCGGCCCGACCGGCCACGATCGCCTGCGCCTGCTCTACGACAGCGACATCGCCCCCGTCTCGGCTGTACGTTCCGAGGGTTACGCGGTTCCCGACTCCTTCGACGATCTCCAGCGCTACATCGGCGCCGCGTCCCAACGCATCGGCGGCGACGACCGCCCCATCCTCGTCATCAACAGTGACAAGGAACTCGAAACCGGCGCAGCAGATTTCGACAAGCGCCCCATCTGGAAAATCCTCATCGGCGGCCAAAAACTCTCCCGCGGCTTCACCGTCGAGGGTCTGACCGTCTCCTACTTCCGCCGCGCCACTGCGAATGCCTCCACGATGATGCAGATGGGCCGCTGGTTCGGCTTCCGCCGCGGCTACCGCGACCTGGTCCGGCTGTACATCGGCCGCCAGGAGACGATGGGCGCCAAAGACGTCGACCTGTACCAGGCTTTCGAGGCAATCTGCCTGGACGAAGAGAAGTTCCGCGAGGAACTCCAGCAGTACTCGGTGCTCGTCGACGGTGAACCCCAGGTGACGCCGGCCCAGGTGCCGCCTCTGGTCTCACAGCATCTCCCGTGGCTGAAGCCGACTAGCGCGAACAAGATGTACAACGCCAAACTCGTCGAAGTGCAGTCGCCAGGTCAGTGGGTCGAGCCGACTGCATACCCCAGCTCTCCAGCGGCCTTGCGTCACAACACATCACTCTGGCTGCCGATCCTCGAGTCGCTCAATCCCGAGCCGCTGACCTTGACGGCGGATCTCGGCAACAGAGGTACTTTCCCGATTCCGTTCCTGACCGGAACCGTGAGCGCCCCCGACTTCCTGACCTTGGCGGAATCCCTGAAGTGGGGAGCCCCGAGCCAATTCGAACCCCACCTCGAATACCTACGTAGAATCACCAAACATCAACCGCTGGTGGAAGATTGGCTGATCCTCGCGCCCCAACACGTCCGAGGAGAAAACCGCTTCAAACCCGACTCCGGCAGGCACGCCTACTCCTGGTTCGCCCGTGACCGCCGCCGCCAGGGCCTGTTCGGCGCCATCAGCGATCCGAAACACCGTGCCCCCGCCCTCCGCATCGCCGGTCCCCTCGGCCCCCGAGACAATGCTCTCATCCTCGACCTCGCCCGCCACAAACAGGGCGTCATCGTCCTCTACCCGCTCGTCGAGAAAGACCACCGCGACGAGGTCGCAACTGGCACAATCGATCCCGCTCATCTGACGATGGCCTTCTGCTTCGTCGCTCCCTACACGGCCATGATCGGCAGTGATCGAGTCATCCGATTCACCACCATCGACTCCTCGAAGGACACCCCAATCATCGACGCAAACTAGCTAACGGACCGGACGGCCGCTCAACTAGCGAGACGGCCGCCCGCCCGGCTCGCTTCCAACACCTTGATGATCGACCCCCCGACCGCTCTGGCCACAGGCGGCGGGAAAGCATTGCCCACCTGCCGATATTGCGCCGTCTTGCCGCCGGCGAACTGCCACTCCGGGGGAAACCCTTGAATAATGGCGGCCTGCTGGACCGTCAGCATGGGTCCGTCGGGCCGGAATAGATCGCGCTCTTCGGTGCGCTTCGCCGCACAGGTCTCGATGTCGTTCGCCAGCCCCATCGGATCGACCCCGAGTTGTCTCCATGCCGCCTTGGCTCTGCTGGGGCCTAGGTCCGCCCCGCCATGCTTCTTCGAACCACCAACGAGAGTCGGTGCGACACCACCGCGTTCGTTCGCCTTGCGTTGCCATCTGATGAAGGCAGCGCGGGCCTGGTCCGAGCGGGATCCATCGAAGTAGCGGCTGAACCGCTCGTACATCGATTCTTCTAGACTCTCGGCGACGCTGACTGGTCTCTGGTGGGTCGCTGTTGGCGACACGTACGGCACCTGCTCGATGACATCGTTGCGGAAGGCCACGAGGATAGTCCGCGGACGGAGCTGCGGAACGCCGAAGTCGCTCGCCTCGAGGATGCTCCAACTGCACACGGTATAGCCGAGACCGGCCTCGTCGATGATCTGCCTGTCGTCATCGAAGTAGGTGTCGCCTTCGAGTCTGGCTCTGATCCACCGGCGATAGCCGTTGAACTTCGGATCCATGATCCCGCGCACGTTCTCGATCATCACGGCACGCGGTCTCAAGATCTCGACCAGTTCGAGCATACGAGGGAAGAGGTCCCGCTCGTCGTCCTTCCCCAGCTGTTTGCCCGCATGTGAGAACGGCGGACAAGGCACGCCGCCGGCCAGCAGGTCCAGTTGCCCCGGAGCCAGGAGACCAGCGGCTTTGATCAGGTCGTGGTATGGATCGAACTGCTTGACATCGCGGGCGATGATGTCGCAGTACTTTCTCTCCCAGGCCCATAGCTTGTGGTCCTCGATATTGAGTCGAAGGGTCTCGACCGCATGCTGGTCGATCTCGACCAATGCGAGATGGTTGAAGCCCGCCTGATGCAGGCCGACCGCTTGCCCGCCGGCACCTGCGCAGATTTCGATCGAGGTGAACGAGGGCGCGCTGAGCTCTGTCACTCGGGTGCCTTCCTGAAGGTCATGTCGGGATGAGTCGGGTATACCGGACTCTAGTAGGGGTGACCGACAGGTTTCGAAATCGTATGTAGGGCAGGTCGGCACGAGAGGACCGCAGGTTTCCTGTGAAGGAGGTTCTCAGCTCCACTTCGGGTCGACCGTACGGAGCTCGGGTCCTTGCCTATCTGCCTTCAGCGATGCGGTAGGCAACGTGTTGTGTTGTTAGCCACGCGCGGCTCACGGCGACGCGCCTGCGCGGCCAGCATTCCCGAGGTTCAGGATCGGGCAACCTACGGGCGTGATTAGGATCTGATCACATGGCCGACGAAGCGACGGAAGAGTGCTTGTTCTACAACGCTGAACCGTCGCCGTCTGTCGAGATGATCGACTTGTTCGCTGGCCCAGGCGGTCTGGACGTCGCGGCCAGTTGGTTAGGGATCACGACGGTCGGTATCGAATCCGACCGAGACGCCTGTTTGACTCGCCTCGAGGCGAAGCTCGGCACGCGACAGGCTGACGTCCGGACTCTCGAGATGCTGGATCTCTTCCCGAACGCGAAGATCCTCACAGGTGGGCCTCCGTGTCAGACCTTTTCAGTGGCGGGTTCTGGAGCTGGGCGAAGAGCGTTGGATCAAGTTGTTTCCTTCATGTCACGGATGGCCGCTGGCGAGGACATCGAAGCGGAACTTGAGTCGCTCGATGACGTTCGAACGGGGCTTGTACTACAGCCATTGCGGTGGGCGCTGGCGGCGATCGACAAGGGGCGCCCGTTCGAGACGATTGTTCTGGAACAGGTGCCGACCGTCTTACCGGTGTGGGAAGCGATGGCGGCCGAGCTGCGCAAGCTGCGCTATGAGGTTCGTGTTCGGATCGTGCATACCGAGGAATTCGGTGTTCCGCAGACCCGACGTCGGGCGATTCTGATTGCGTGTCGCGACCGCGCGGCACACTTTCCTAAACCGACGCACCGGCGATACAAAAAGGGTGTTCCTCGCGAAGACGGTGATCCGGATTTTTTGCCGTGGACGACGATGAGTGAGGCGCTGCCGAACCGGCCCTACGAATTCCACGTGGTGTCGAACTACGGGACTGGGGGTGACCCGAAGTTGCGTGGTCAGCGCGGATCGAACGAGCCCTCTGCAACGGTAACCGGCAAGGTTCGTCGCAATCGAATTGTCTCGAGCGGCAAGGACCAAGATCGGCTGAAACCGGAGGAGGCAGGGCGGTTGCAGACCTTCCCACTGGACTACCCATGGTCCGGTCTCGATCAATATCAGCAGGTTGGCAACGCCGTTCCACCGCGCGTCGCCGCGCACATCCTTGCTGCCGCGATATTCGGGGAGAAGCCCGAAGAGGCCTCGCTCGACGCCGTGGTCAGTGGAACGTGGGCGGCGGTACTGGCTGGGGAGCTTGAGCTGAAGCGTGAACCGCTCCCGTACCCCGACGAGGTCGCGGGACTGCTCGACCAGTACGGGCGTCCGTACACCATCGATCTGGATGCAGCGACGGCATAGTAGACCCCTCGTTCCCGGGCCCAGGAACAGCCGAAGCCGGGCAGTTGCCACCAGCAGCGTCTGCCCAGCTCACGTTTGTCCAATTATGCCTTCTGTGGCCGGCCACTCAAGAGCATCTTCTCGCGGTCGAGGCCCAAGTTGTATTCCTGTACGACCTGCAGTGCCATTGGCGTCGACCGGGACGCTGAGCCACCACCGCTTGCCCTCGTGCGCACCGAGTTCTGCTTCCAGATCGTAGGGGAGCCTCCCCTTTTCAGTACCTTGATGAGCCGTGTGTCATCTACGAGTTCCCAGTTTCCAGGCCACCCCAGCACCATGGCCACCGCCCGCAGGACAATGTTGTCCCAGGTGCTGGCATCACGACCCCAGGCCGTGCTGACCACTCTCAACACTCGGCTAACCATTCCCGGCGTCTTGCCCATTGCCAGCAGCGCCTGGACCGCACCGACACGGTTCGTGCTCGGAGCTGCAGCTACCTGAAGGTCATCGCCGAGAGACTGCACTTCATCGTTGACGCGAATCGCGATGGGGTCACCCGCTGTGAGCGAGACCCGGAAGTTGTCGAATGGCCTGACCGGCTTGCGATGCTTGTTCGCGGCAAGGAAGAGCTTCGCCTCCTGCTGGATGGTCAGTCCTTCGTAAACCATCGTGTCGCGAAGGAAGTCTGGCCCCTCTCTGCGGATGCACGCCTGATTACTGTGCTGACCATCGATGATCACTAACTGGCCGTTGCTCCGCTTCGAAACCAGGGCCGGGAGAAGCATTTCCGCGTCCCAGTCCTCAGCGATCTTCGCAGTCCAGGTCTCGATCTCCTCGCGCTGCATGTAGAGACGCCCGGTGTCCATCGACGGGTCGACCGTGAGCTTTCCCACCTTGATTCGGTCAAAATGTTTGTCCATTTAGTTACTCCAATGGTTCGTTAGCGACGCCCCCAGGGCCGTCCCGATCATCCTATATGAATCTGGAGACGTATGCAAAATTCTATGCCATAGAAGTCTGCTTAGGTCGGTTGCATTGGCTAGGTCCAAGGACTTCGATTGTCGATGGGCTCGGCGAGGGCCACCTGCCTGACGCCCGAGGTCGCTGGCCACTTGGCAAGGCCGGTGCGGGGTAATCGGCGGCCGGGCGTGACGAGCTCGCGCGAAAACGTTGCCGCAGTGTGGATTTCGAGCATCTGCTCGAACTCGGCGATCTTCCGCTTCTGCTCACCGATCATTCTGGCCGACGCTGTCGAGATCCTCTCGACCTCACGCCGATCGACCGCGGCTTGCTGGATCCATTTCCGCAGTGAAGTCGATAGCGGCCTATCCTTGCCGATCGCCAATTGGTCAAATTCGGCGCTGTTGACACTTCACATCGAGGGGTTCGATATCGACGGTGATCTACCGCCTGCCCCTGAGCTGGATTTACCCCTCTCGCATTCGAGTCGGTTGTATCGGGGACCGTGTCATGCACCACTGGCATGTCTGGGTAAGGTGGACGCTAGATCTAGCGAACGTATGTTCGACATCTTGAGGTCTGTATGTCAGAACTCCTTTTCGAATCCTCGATTAGCGGATGATAGCCGCAGGGCGGGAATCGTGAATCGGTAGCTGAATCGGGCAAACGCGCTGATGTCACGAGAAGTTGGCACAAGATGTCGCACGTCGGCGGTGGCTACTTCTACCATGGGCTGGTAGGCAAGGCGACATGGCTGACATCGAATCGCCTCCCTATCGAGGTGTAATCGAACATTGCTGACCAACGACGGCCCGTGGGTATCGCGCTCGATCGAATACCTCAGGCCCGGCCGAGTTTGGTCAGTCGTGCGCGATAAGCAGCGCGTGGTTGTAGCATGGCTGCCTTGCAGTAGGTTCTTGTTGACTGGCTCGCTGCCTTCGGGAGAGCCCTCGGAGGTGTAGAGCCTATGGCGTTGGGAGTCAAAACGGTGTCGAACACTACGTCCGAAGAAGGGCATCGTGCGCTCGCTTCGATGTGGTCTGCGAAGAAGTTTGAGCCAGTTATTCGGCACATCAGGTTCCCTCACTTCCGGAACCTTGAGCCCGGGTTCCGAATCGATTTCCTGCACCCCATCACCGCTCTCGTGGGTGCAAATGGTACGAATAAGTCGTCAATACTGCGTGCATTGCAGGGGTGTCCTGAGGGGCAGAACGTTGGCCGCTTCTGGTTCGGTACGCCCCTCGATGCCATTCCTCCCAATGAGCGCCATCGATTCATCTATGGTCGCTGGTCGGAATCTGCTCAGGACGTAGTGGAGGTAGTTCAAATTCGGCGTGCGCGTCGAGACGCGACGTCCGGGGACGCCAGTCCGGACTACTTCGAATCGAATGAGCCGTTGGTGAGTGATGGGATGGCAAAGATGCCTCCGGCGCCGTCCCCTCTGCCATCTGATAGAACTCGAACTCGCTGGAAGGCAATTGAAAAGGAAGTAGTCTACTTCGACTTTAGGGCGGAGATATCTGCGTTTGATAAGTTCTTTTATCATAATGATTCCAGCATTCAAGGTCGGTCGCTGATCAGATACGAGGATCAACTCAAGGCGCGTAAGGAGATACTTGCAGATAGGTCGAGATATGTGAAGACGATTCTTGATCGCAATCTTGATTCGTATAAACTGGGCGGAAAGCAGTTGATTGTTCAGCCGCCGCGCAGTCTAAATCAAGCGGAGATCGACGCTGTAAGTAGAATTCTCGGCCGTGACTATTCTAAAATTGACTTCGTTAATCATAGGGTTTTCCGTGCTACGGGCGTAACCGCCAGAATGTCTACTGAACACTTTGGTTATACCGAAGCGTGGGCTGGTAGTGGTGAGTTTGCTGTAATAAGACTCGTGACATTTATTAGTGAATGTCTCGAGAATTCGCTTGTCCTTCTCGATGAGCCGGAGGTGTCACTGCATCCTGGCGCCCAGTATCGACTTATGGAGTTTCTTGTCGATAGTGCAAAGAAGAAGAGGCTGCAGATCGTTATTGCGACACATTCGCCAACGATCGTAAACACGCTCCCGCCCGATGCGATCAAGGTGCTCGATCGTCGTGTCGGTGACGGAAAAATTACGTTGAGATCGCAACGATCATATCCGCCAGAAGCGTTTTCGGCACTTGAGTATGATGTGCAGCGGAAAACTATCTTTGTGGAAGATCGCCTTGCGAAGGCCATCGTCCTTCATGCGCTTCGGCAGGATGGTGAACATCGACTCCGTTCGGTAGACGTCAAAGTGCAGCCAGGTGGACATAGCACCCTACGTGCAAAGTCTCTTCCTCAATGGGCGGCCGAAGATCGAGACGATGTGCTGATACTGCTCGATGGCGATCAGCGGAGAGACCTGCCGCCTCCGATTGAGTCTATTCCCGACTGTGATCTAAAGAAGTGGGCAGAGTATGTTATGCTCGCAAAGATTAATCACATACCGGCTAACACTGGTGGTCCTACAAGTGAATCCATTAGGGCCATCATTGAATTTGGCAGGAAGTATGTTAGATACCTTCCCGGGGACGTGCCTGACGCCTGGCTTGCCGGAGTTGTAGATTCAGACGCAAGCAATGTCGGAGACGGCAAGAACTGGTGGAATAAGCGTGCCAAAGAGCGTCTTGGTCGACTTGAATCTGAATCTGTAACCGGCGACGAGCAGTTTATCTACCAGGAGCAATCTATCGCAGAAATTCCGAAGAATAATCCAGACATTCTGGCTATTAGAGAAATTATTGAAGAGTTTCTGGATCGCTAACTCCTCCGTCGGGTAATACCTCGCTTTTTTATTCTTATCGGTGTTCGTGGTCCGCTCCAGTATCCTGCCGAGTGAGTCGTGAGTGGGGTGTTGGTCGCGGAGGGCCCGCCTTTCCGGCCTTTCCGAGTACGCAGCGGAGCGATACAGGAAATTCTTTGGATTGACTTCTCTTCGTGGCCTGAGTCGGCGGGGATTGCCGGGTGTGCTGTGGCGGGTTCGACAGGGATCCTTCGCAGATAGGGCGGGATGGCAGTTCGATTGCGTGGCATTTGATCCGGCGGACCTGAGGATTACCCAATGATCGGAATGCGGCGCATCCAACTCGAGGTTCTGATTAATTTCCTCCTCAGGGGAGGGCTGGTGCTGTCAGGCGAACTTCTGTCGCCGTTTTCCTGTGCTGCTGAGCGGACGATGTCGTTCACGGCGGGGCGGACACCGCGCGGAGATGGGACGGATCTAGATGGGGCGAGCTCGTGTTCGGGTTCAGATGTTCAGCCGGTACCACGAGAGTTGACGTCGGATTGGATGCGTCGGCCGGTATCGGAGTAAAAGGTGATCGGGAGGGGTTAGCGTGGGCTATGGCTGCGGATCAGGTTGTGCCCGTTATTGCGAATGTCCGGCGCAGTTACGTCGAGGCTCGCGGGGTTCGGTTCCATGTGACCGAAGCAGGGGAGGGGCGACCGGTTCTGCTTCTGCACGGGTGGCCGCAGCATCACTACGTCTATCGGGAACTGTTGGCGAATCCGCCTGAGGGGCTGCGGATTATTGCGCCGGATCTGCCGGGGTACGGGTGGTCGGGGGCGGCATCGCACCGGTGGGCGAAGGAGGATGTGGCTTCGGATCTGTTGGCGTTGATGGATGTGATGGGGCTTGGTGAGGATGTGTTGCTGGTTGGGCATGACTGGGGTGGGTTTATCGGGTATCGGATGATCTTGCGGGAGCCGGGGAGGTTCTCGGGGTATCTGGCGTTGAATATGGCGCATCCTTGGGTGCCGAAAGAGGTTGTGGGGCGGCATGTTTGGCGGATGTTGGCTTATCAGCCGTTGATGGCGAGTGTGGGGGTGCCGGTGTTGCGGCGGACTCCGTACCTGGAGTGGCTGTTCGCGAAGAGTAGTCGAATGGATCGGGAGACGGCTCTGGTGTATTCCGAGCGGTTTCGGGATCCGGTGGTGGCTCGGGCTGCTACCGATACGTATCGGACGTTCTTGTTGAGGGAGATTCCGGGGGCGGTGCGGAGGCCGGAGGTGCGGCGGGGGACGGTGCCGATCAGGGCGGTGTTTGGGGTGGAGGATCCGGCTATTCATTACTCGATGGCGGCGGCGGAGACGGCTCGGGCGGATGATTACACGGTGGAGTTGGTGGAGGGGTGTGGGCATTTCATTGTTGATGAGCGGCCGGAGTTGGTGCGGGCGAGACTTGTTGCGCTGGATGCTGAGACCAGGTTGGGGTGACTGGCTGTAGCTCGCACAAACGGCTGATTTGAGGGCGAATGCGGGCTATCGGGTGGGAAGTTGCGGGATCTAGCCAGTTTTAGCGCCGGCGGCGTCGGATCACCGCGGCGGCTTCGTCTGCACAACGGTCGAGGGATTGGTAGATGTCGCTGGCTGCGTAGCGCAGGAGCAGGTAGCCGCTGAGGAGGAGGGCGTTCTGGCGGCGTCGGTCTTGGCGGAATGTTTCTGAGTCGCTGTGGAATTCGCGGCCGTCGATCTCGATGATGGTGCGGGATCGTTCGTCGACGAAGTCGACGATGTAGGGGCCGATCGGGTGGTTGCAGAGCAGGTGGAGGCCTCGGCGGGCGAGGGCTCGGGCGAAGAGGCGTTCCGGTTCGGAGACTGCCCGGGTGGCTGCCTCGCGGAGTTGTTTGCGAATGGCGGTGGAGCCGTGCAGTCCGGAATCGCACAGGTCCAGGAGAGCTTGGCCGGATACTTGTTTGCCCACATGAAGGTCGATCAGGGTGTTGGCTTCCCGCTCGGGAAGGATCGTGGCGCAGTCGAATACGGTCAAGGCAGCACTCGTGACGGGGAGGTCGTAGCGTTCGTCGATCCATTCGGGGCGGAGTTGGCGGCGGTGGAGTTCCAGCCAGGGCGGGGTGGTGCGGGCGGCGTTTCGGGGGATGGTTGCTTCCACTTGGGCCGGCTCATCGGGGAGGAAGCCGTGCAGCCACGCGGCGGTGCGGTGGCTGAGGACGGCGCGGGGGTGCCAGGTGACGACCGCGCGGCATCGGTCGAGGGTGGTTGGGGCGCCCAGGCAAATGATGCCGGGGAGCGGTCGGGTGTAGACGCCGCGGCGGCAGCGGTCGGTGATGGTGCTGGGTGGGATTCCTTCCGCGAGGAGTTCGGTGCGTGTGCGGATCATCCGGCCAGGGTGTCATAGAGGTCGGATGCGGCGGCGTGGGCGAACTGCGGATATGACGAGGCTGTGGATGGTTGTGCGGCTGTGGAAAACGGTGTGGGCTGGGGCGTTCGAGAGCGGTCGAATGGGCTGAATTGGAGGTCCGTGACGTTTCGGGGGTGCAAACTCTTTGGCTGCGGCTCGTTGACACATTGGGTTGCTGGGGAATGGGGGAAATGCCGGTGAGCTGGGATTATCGGCGTGTGTGGCGGAGTTGCGGTGGGTGGGGGCGTTAGGGTGGCGGGCGCGGGATTGGGCGGGTGGGTAGAAATTGGTCAAGTGACCGACTAGGGTTCCGGAAAACCTGAAATGGAACGGGTTCACTCTTTGGCGGGTGCGGCTGGGTCGCATTGTCGCGGTGTGGAAGTGAGGGTGCGATGACACTGTCTCGGCGGGCTGTGCTGGTTGGGGCTGCGGTTTCCGGGGTGGGGGCCGGGGCCGTGGTTGCCGCGAGTGGGGTTGGGGCGCAACCCATTCGGCAGCGGGCTGCTGGGCAGGACTACCTCGTCGGGGTGGGGATCGCGGATATCACCGGGGCTCCGGCGGGGCAGGGGATGATGGGGTACTCGGAGGCTGATCAGGTCACCACGGGGTTGTTGTCGCGTTGCTATGCGCGCGCCTACATCGTGGTGGATCAGGCTACGGGCGATCGCGTCGCGTTCGTGAACACCGACAATGCTTGCCTGTTCCAGTCGGTACATCTGGTTGTGATGCAGCAGCTGCAGCAGCGGTTCGGGGGTTTGTACACCGAGCGAAACGTCAACATCAACGCCACGCACAACCACAACTCGTGTGGCGGCACCGCGCGGGAGTATGCGTATTCGCTTGCGGCCATGGGGTTTCAGCAGAATTCTTATGACGGCGAGGTGGGCGGGATCGTCAAGGCGATCGTCAATGCGCATGAGAACCTCGGGCCGGGGAGCATCAGGCTTGGGCATGGGGAGTTGCACGATGCCAGTGCGAACCGGTCGCGGGTGGCGTTCGAGGCGAATCCGGGGGAGGACAAGGCTGCGTTTCCGGATGCCATTGACCCGAAGGTCACGGTGTTGCGATTCAGTAAGGGGGGCAGGGATGTTGGGGCGATCACATGGTTCGCTACGCATGGCACCTCGCTGACCGATCGGAACACTCTCATCTCCGCGGACAACAAGGGGTACGCCAGCTACCGCTGGGAGCATGACGAGATGGGGGTGCGGCATCTGGATGGGCCGCCGTCGTTCGTGGCCGCGTTTCCGCAGACCAATCCCGGCGATATGACGCCGAATCTCTGGATTCGGCCGATGCATCCGTCGGGGCCGACCGAGGACAATCGGACGAACTGTGCGTTGATCGGTGAGCGCCAATATCAGGCGGGGCGAAAGGCTTTCGATGCCGCGACGCCGATGAGTAGTGCCGGGGTGGACTCGGTGGTGCACTACGTGAATCTGGCCGATACCGCTATCGATGGCGATTACACGCCGGATGGCAAGCCTGCTCGGACCTCGCCGGCCATGATGGGTGCGGCGGCCATGGCGACCAGTACCGAGGACAACTGGAACTCGCAGCTGTCGTTCCTGCAGGAAGGCGACTCCAATCCGATGGTGGCCGCGCTCGGCGGGTTGAACTCGCCGATCGAGGACTGGATGCGGGATGTGCAGGCGCCCAAGCTGATTCTGGCTCCGCTGGGGGTGTTGCCGCCGCGGCCGTGGGTGCCGCAGGTGGTGGCGCTGCAGTTGATGCGGATCGGGGATCTGGTGTTGGCGTCGGGGCCGTCGGAGTACACGGTGGTGTCGGGGCTGCGGATTCGGCGGATCGTGTCGCGGGCGCTCAATGTACCGATCGAGAATGTCCTGGTGCAGGGGTACTCCAATGGATACAACGGCTATGTGACCACGCCCGAGGAGTACGCGGTCCAGCAGTACGAGGGTGGCGAAACCCTTTACGGCCGTTGGACATTGTCGGCGCACATGCAGGAATTCGACCGGCTGGCAAAGGCTTTGGCGGCGCGGGTGGATCTCGGGCGTGGGCCCGCACCCTTGGACTGGAACTTCGGGCTGCAGCCGAACTTCCTGCCTGCCGTTCCCGCGGACGTGCCTCATGCCGGGCGTGCCTTCGGCGATGTGCTCACCCAGCCGGATGCGAACTACGCGGCGGGACAGACGGTTTCGGTGGAATTCGTGGGCGCCCACCCCAACAACGACTTCCGCCTCGACGGCACCTACTTCGAGATTCAGCAGTCCTCCGGCGGCGGCTGGCGGCGCGTCTACGACGACAACGACTGGTGCACCGAACTGCACTGGTCCCGCCCGGACGGCCAGCCGGCCGCCTCGACCATTCGCATCCAGTGGACGGTCCCGGACAATGCCTCGGGACGCTACCGCATCAGCTACACCGGTAACAGCCGCGACGCCGCCGGAACCGTCAATGAATTCACTGGAACATCGGCGGAATTCGTGATCGGCTGAGCGACATGTTCGTCAGATCTGCCGAGGCCGCCGACGAGAAGCTCCTCTGGGCGATGCTCTACGAGGCGTCCTACGCCCACGAGAACGGGATCGAATCCCCCGACCAGTTGGGCGACGTCCCCAAACTCGCGCATTACGTCGAAGGTTGGGGAGCTCCGGGTGATCTCGGTGTGGTCGGCGGATTCGACGGTGTCCCGCTGGGCGCCGCGTGGCTGCGGCTGTTCAGCCCGGAGGATCCGGCCTACGGCTACATCGACGCCGACACTCCGGAACTGGCAATCGGTGTCGCGCCCGAGAGTCGCGGCACCGGGCTCGGTACGGCCCTGATGACCGCCCTGCTCGACGCCGCTCGCGATAAGTACGACGCCGTCTGTTTGAGTGTGCGACAGGGGAATCCGGCGTATCGGCTCTACCGACGCCTCGGCTTCGTCGACATCGAGGACTCCGAGATGACCAATATCGCCGGAACCACCAGCATCACAATGGTTCTCCGATTCCGCTGAACCTCACGAATGCCAGGTGACCACCTGATCGAGCTCGGCCCGGGTGGTCCGGAAACTGTTGGCGGCGTGCTCGGTTTCGGGATACCCGAACGACACACCGGCGATCACCTGACGATTCGCGGGCAGACCGAAGTATTCGCGCAGGAACGGCGAGTAGGTCGCCAGCGCGGCCTGCGGCGCCGTCGCCACCCCGAGGCTCTGCGCCGCCAGCAGGAACGACGTCAGATACAGCCCGCAATCGACCGCGCCGTAGGTCCCCAGATCCGCCTCCGTGGTGAGGATCGCGACGTGCGGTGCGTCGAAAAGCTCGAAATTGCGCATGGTTTGGCGAAACGCACCGGCCTTGTCCTCGCGGGCGACACCGACAGCCGTGTAGAGCGCCCCGCCGCATTCACGCCGACGGTCCCGGTAGACGCCTTCATAGGCGGCCGGGAACGGGATGTCCGTCGCGATGGTCGCGCCACCCAGGTGATCCAGCAACGCCTTGCGGAACCGATCGGTCGCCGCCGGATCCTCGGTGATCGCCACCTGCCACGGCTGGGTGTTGCACCAGGACGGCGTGCGCTGCGCCAGCCGCAGGATCGCCTCGATGTCCGTGCGCGGGACCGGATCCGGGCGGAAGGCCCGGCAGGTATAGCGGTCGGCCAGCAGTGATTCCAGTGCGGCATAGCGATCGGACATGTGTCACCCCTCCGAATGTGGTCCCATTTCGAGACCGATTCCAAACTGGTCTCATATTAGGACCAGATGGTTAGGATTGGAAGATGCGGTACGAGGAACTGTCCGACGAACCGTGCTCCATCACGCGGGCACTGGTCGTCTTCGGCGACCGATGGACGCTGCTGATCCTGAAGGCGGCCTTCTCGGGAGTGCGCCGCTTCAACGGTTTTCAGGCGTACCTGGGGATCTCCAAAGGGCGGCTGCAGGACCGCCTCGATCGCCTGGTCGAGCACCAGATACTGACCAAGCAGCCGACGGAGACCGGCACCTACGAGGAATACCGGCTCACCGCCAAGGGGCACGACGTGTACCCGATCCTCATGGCCTTCCGGGACTGGGGCGACGAATACATGGCTCCCGACGGCCCGCCGGTGTACTACCGCCACCGCGACTGCCCAGGCGAGGCCCACGTTCAGCTCGAATGCGATTCGTGTGGAAAGGAACTCACCGCCCGCGACGTGGCGCCGGAGGTCGGGCCGGGCATGACGGCCTGACCGCCGAATCAGCCTGCGGCGCTCAGTGTTTCGCGATGTCGAAGGCCAGCCGACCCGGCGCGAGGTAATCGTCGCGGTCGATCAGCATCCGGATCTCCGGCCGCTCGGCCGCGGGGATCCGGGCGAGCTCGTCGTGCACGGGCGAGCGGAACGCCTCACCGCGCGCGGTCATCACGGGCAGCCAGTTGTCATGGTGGTTGGGCACGAACACCTTCGGCCGCAGCGCCTCGACATAGCTGCGCGGATCCCGCAGCCCATTGGTGAACTGGTTGAAGCCCTGCACCGCACCGATGTGCACGTCCGAGGCGGGCAGCTCCCGCAGCACGTCCAGCACCGCCGGAGCCTTGTCCAGCAGCGGGCCGGAGGAGTCGTGCCAGGTCAGCACGAACTCGCCCAGCCGGAACTGGTACAGCAACACCCCGCCCTCCGGCGCGGTGAGATTGCGTGCCAGATGCCGGGCATCGGCCAGACTCGGCGGGTACGTGCGGATATCGCACAGACACGGCCTGGGCCGCACGGGGGTCGAGGCGTCGTGCCCTTCGTGCCGGGGCGTGCGCGCGGAGTGGATATGCCGGATCGCGGTCACCGACAGTCCCGGAGCGAGGTCGAAATCGTGGCGCTCACCGGGAGCGGAACTGCTGGAACCGAGTTCCTTGCAAGACAATTCGACGCCACTCACCTGCTTCCGCGCCGTCGCGCAATGCTCCGCGGTCCCGTGCACCACCGCCCCGCTGTCCCGCGCGATCGCCCCGGCATCGGCGGCGTGATCGAAATGCCCGTGCCCGATGAAGATCGCCACCGGCTCCAGTGCCGCGACCTCCGCGGGCGTGGTCGGCACATATCCGGAAGTCGCCCCGCGCGGCACCCACGCGTCGAGCAGGAACACCACCCCACCCATGGCCACCGCGAAACTCGCACACCCGAACCAGGACACCAGCACCTGATCATCCCGCACCGCCCCGCTGACCGGATCCACCGCATCCTCGCCGAAGAATCGCTGACGTGCGGCAATTGTCTGATCACTGGGCACCGGGTTCCCCTTGTCTCGCATGCTGGCGGGTATCACCCCGCGCCGACCCGCATTCTGCCCGGATCCAACCCAACTGTCACCGATCAGCGCTGTCGGCCTCGACATTCTCAGCCCGAGCTCGCGTCGCTTCGGACCGTCACCGGGCGGCGACCGCAGCGCGTCTTGGGTCGCGCGAGCGCGAATTCACGACACCCACGCTCCAGCGATCCGCGGCCGACGACCTCGGTCTGGCCCGGGGAGGCCGACCGACCAGCCGCCGGTCGGCGCGCATGGCCACGCCCCGAGGGCCGGATCCCTTTCCGCATGTCGTCCCCACCGGGCAGCGCGCACCACGAAATCGCGGCCGACTCCGGGCTCGTCCATGCAGTCTCGCGCGGTTGTGGTTCGGTTCGGCGGTGGATTGCGCGTGGCTTTCAGGCGGTGGCGACCGCGCCTCGCCGGTCGGTGGCGCGGTCGCACAGCCATGACACGGCGCGCTCGAGCGGGCCGCGGCCGACGACGAGCGCCCATATCGTCGAGGCCGCGAGCGTGATCGTCAGGAAGACGGCCAGCACGATTGCATCCGGTACCGCGTCGCCGAGCAGGCGTACCGCGATGATGTGCGCGGAATACACCGTCAATGGCAGGGTTCCGACGGCCATGACGGGAAACAGCAAGGGGTGCAGCAGGTTCATGGTGAACAGCAGCACGCCGATCATCGTAAGCGCGAACCCCAATGAGCCTGCGATCTCGAAGGTGGATCCGGAATGCGGTTCAGCCGTGAGCAATTGGGGGTATTCGGCCGATTCGAGTGAGCCGAAGCGCCCCAGTAGCCACGCCCCGCCGTATCCGAGGACCATGAGCGGTACTCCTGCCGCGACCAGCCGCATCCGGGTCGCCGTCGCGGTCAGGTCGCAGCGACCCAGCGCAAGTCCGGTGAGCGCGAAGGTCATCCACACCAGCCCCGGATAATCGCCGGTGATCGCCAGATCAGTCACCTGCGCACCGAAACAGACGTCCGCGCCCTCGCAGCTCGATGACACCAGCTGCCCCAGGGCCGCCGTCAGGGGCGGCGCGATCACCGCCCAGCCCGCCGCCAGGAGCAGCAGCCGCCGCGGCTGCCATCGCAGAAACGGCAGGCAGCACGCGAACAGCAGCGCGTAGGTCTGCAAAATCACCGAGATCCCGCTCCCCAGCGCGGTCAGCAGCCCGCCCAGCGCGAACAAAACCAAGGCGCGCACCAGGATCCGCAATCGCACCGAAACCAACTCCGCCCCGGTCGGCGGCTGCCGCCGCCCGCTCAGCAGCGCGATGGACACCCCGGCCAGCGTCGCGAACAGAATCGACGACCGCCCCGCCGCCACCCCCAGCCAGCTCCCCGGGTCGGTCCACGAAGGATCCCGCAGCACACCGACGTGCACGGTGATCATGCCCAGCACGGCGAGCCCGCGAGCGGCGTCGATGGCCGCGATCCGGGATGCGGTCGCGGGCGGGCGTGCGGGCACGGCAAGAGCGGTCGTCATACCCGCATAGTGCCCACCCCATCATTAGCGGATCGTGAGGAACGGGTCGTGCGGCCGCTCTTCGTGGGCCCCATGCGGTCTCGCGGAGGTAACCGAGACCTTGCCGTTGCCTTGGGCTATCGGTCGGTGAATCCTGGAATCACACCGTGACGAACCGGTGGGTAAATGTTCAGCCCGTTGTTAATCAATCGGCGTTGCATCGAATTCAGAGGTAGCTGAACGACGGCTACCCGTAGGGCAATTGGGGGCCCACCATGTACAACGAGGTGCATGTGGCCGCGCACGATCGCGAAGACCACAAGTACACGATGCGGATCAGCCGGTTGGCGATCGACAAGCTCGGCATCCGGCTGTATGACCGGGTGTCGGCGGTACTGGCCGAACTGATCGCAAATTCCTACGATGCGGACGCCACCGAGGTCGAGGTCACTTTGCCCTGGGGTGCGATGCTGGCCGGAACCGTCAGGGCCGCAGACGAACCCGCGTACGAGATCGTCGTCTCCGACAACGGTCACGGGATGACGGCGGCGGAGATCAACGAGCACTATCTGATGGTGGGCTCGGATCGGCGGGTGCGCACCGGCTCCGATCTGTCCCGGGAGCGGCGGCGGCCGGTCATGGGGCGCAAGGGGATCGGCAAGCTCGCCGCCTTCGGCATCTGCCGCACCATCGAGGTGATCACGGCGGGCAGCCGGGACGAGGACCGAACAGCGTTGGGCTGGAACGTCTCTCACATCATCATGGATCTCGATGACATGCTCTCCGACACCGAGAGCGACTACTTCCCGCGCCCCGGCCGCCTGGACGGCAGCTTCACGGCCAAGCGCGGCACCACCATCATCCTGCGCAATTTCTTTCGCAAAAGGGTCAATACGGGCACGGAGCTGAACCGGCAGCTGGCCTCGCGCTTCGGCATCGAGCGCACCGACTGGCGGGTCGAGGTGCGCAATGCCATCGGGCAGGAGAGCTTCATCCTCAGCCAGCTGCCCATCGACGTCATGGAGGAGACCCGCGTCGACGTCGGCCGGGTGCCGGTGCGGTTCGGGCGGCAGTTCCTGCCGGTGACCGGCTGGATCGCCTACTCGAAGCAGCCGTACCGCGATGAGGCGATGGCCGGTGTCCGCATCTACGCCCGCGGCAAGATCGTCGCGCAGACAAGGGATTTCGGCATCTCCGCCGGATTCACCGGCGAATTCAAACTGCGCTCCTACCTGGTCGGTGCGATCAATGTGGACTGGCTCGACGATGACGACGACCTGGTCCGCTCCGACCGTCAGGACATCATCTGGAATTCCCCGCGCGGCGAGGCCCTCGCCCAGTGGGGCCGGGCGCTGATCAAGGAGATCGGCCGGCTCGGCGAGAAATCCATTCGCCGCCGGGTCTGGGAGGAGTTCGTGGAACGCTCCCGCATCCACGAGACTCTCGACGCCATCGCCCCCGGCGACCGCCTGTTCCGCGACTCGGTGCTCGACGCCGCGCGAATCCTGGTGGCGCACAAGGACCGTGCCTCCCTGGACGATCCGGCGCACATCCAGAACATGCTGCGCCTGGCGCTGTCGCTGGGCCCGCAGCGCAGCCTGCTCGACACCCTCAAGGAGATCGCCGAGGAGGAGGGCGATCCCGAATTGGACGTCGTGGTGGCGCTGTTCGAGCGGGCGCGGGTGGCCGAGATCTACTCGCTGGGCCAGATCGCCAGCGAGCGCGTCGCCGTGGTGGACCGGCTGCGCACGCTCATCGACGACCGCCGCTCCCTGGAACGCCCCTTCCAGGAGCTGATCGAATCCGCCCCCTGGCTGCTCGCTCCCGAGTGGACGCCGCTGGGCATGAACGAATCCCTCAAGCGCGTGCGCGCCAGCTTCGAGCGCTGGTACGCACACAAATTCGGCACACCGCTGGTCACCACCACCATCGGCAGCCCGAAGCGCGAACCCGACTTCGTCCTGCTGCACGATTCCGGCGAACTGTGGATCGTCGAGATCAAGCGCATGGACTACCACCTCACCGATGAGGAGTACAACCGCGCCGTCAACTACCTCTACGAACTCGACCACTTCCTCGAGGAGAACCCCCGCATCGGCGCCCAATTCCCCCGCCGCCGTCTCACTTTCATCGTCGACCACATCGACAAGCTGGGCCCGGCATCCCTCTCCTCCCTGGTCAGCGACCAGCGAGTGGACCGCCGCACCTGGCGCGAACTCCTCGACTCCACCCTCCGCGCCCACCGCGACTTCCTCGAACGCGTCTACGCCATGCGCGGATCCGACACCCCCGACGAGGAGGGCCGCACCATGCGCGCCGGCTGAGCGGTGACCACCCGCGCCGCAGAACCCGCGCCGGGCCTCGAGGGCGCAGCCCGAGACGCGACTGCGAGATGCGGGGACGCGGTGCCCGGGCCGGAGGAAGGGACGGCCCGGGCATCCGCCTCACCATCCCACCCTGTGCCCACCCAACACCTCGAATCAGGCACCCCCGAGCCCATCCCGCATGTCGCACGACGGGCGTGGTGGTGGATCTCCGAGCGAGCTCGGTGAGTGATGCGCGGGGGAGTGGTTATTCGATACATGTGTGAGTCATCGGGGCCGTGGCGGTCGCGGGTGCGGCCGCGGCCGGTCCGGGTGGCTGACCGGGCGGCGTGCGGGGCGTGACACCATGGACCGCGGCACGTGCGGGGACGTGAAGGTAATCGGAACGGTCGAGAAGGTCGGGTAATGGCGCACGGCACGGTGAAGTGGTTCGACAGTGAGAAGGGGTTCGGGTTTCTGAGCCCTGATGAGGGTGGGGCCGACGTGTTCGTGGAGTACACCGCGGTGGCGGGGGAGGGGTTCCGGTCGCTGGCCGAGGGGCAGCGGGTGGAGTTCGAGGCGCGGGCCACCAAGCAGGGGCCGGAGGCCGTGGCCGTGTGGGTCACCGCCGGAGCCCACCGCTAGCCGCACCCTCGCGATTCGTAGTCGGCCTGCCCGGCGTGGTTGATCCACGCCGGGCAGGCCGCTTTCACGGGCCGATGCTCGATGGATTCTTTCAGCCGCGCAGGCGGCGGCGGAAGAATTCGGTTGATAGAGCCTGTGCATGTTGCCGCTGGGCCGGGTCGGATTTCACGAATTCCACTGCGGCCCGCTCGAACTCGGCGGAGACGAATTCCGCTATCGGTGTGGGTACTTCACCGGAACTCATTTCCCGAGTTCGAGATTTCAATTCCGTCAATTCCGCTACGGACGCCACGAAATCGTTCCGCAGGTCGCATTCGGCGAGCAGCGTCGGCAAATGCATCGGCGCCACCGCTTTGTCGGGGTGTTCGTGCAGCCATCGCAATGCCATGGCCGGACGCAGTGAATAGAACACCTTCTTCAAAGACCGATTCGAGTCGAACAGCTGCCATTGGCGGCGGCCCAGGTGGAGATAGTGCCGGGCCACCCGGTCGCGGTCGGCGACTTCGTCGGCGAGCGTCCGCAATTCGTCCCGGAATTGCGGGTCACCTCGATAGACGATGGGCGACATCAGCCATTCGATCAGCACCGCGTTGCCGTTGACCAGCAGCCGCAGCGCCTTGAGCAGGTCCCACCCGTTGACGTCGAGCAGACCGATCAGCGGGGTCTCGATGACATCACGGCCCGGCCACGGCGTCAGGTAGTCGTCCAGCGGGCGCAGATAGACGAACCTGCAGTCATAGTCCGAGTCGGGGGACGGGAAACCCCAGGCGCGACTGCCGCTTTCGATGGCGAGCAGCACGTCGACGCGGTGTTCGCGCACGATCCGGTCCAGTTCGCCGTCGATCGTGGCGACCACCGCCGGGTCCATGGAGGCGGGGATCGAGCGCAGGGTCATGGGAGCCGACGGTAGTGCCCCAGATCTCGCTGGTCCAAGGGTTTTTCGCGCGATAAGCCCCCAGAATTAGGGGCGTGATCGGCACGTTATATGGCGGGAATTCGACACCTATATGAACGCGGCCACAGAATTACTGATACGTGACGCCGGTCACATCGCGTTAATCCCCGTAACAGGCTCCGAAACCCGCCCGATACGCTCCATGTCAGATTGCTCGCCTGAAAACACGAAGAGGTAATTTCATGATCCCCGTTATCATCGACACCGGTTCCGCTGCCCTGAACGGCCTCCTGAGCACCGGCTCGGCCGCTTTCCACGGCATCATCGACACCTTGTGGACCGGTTCCTTCGGCCGCTGATAGCCGCCGCAGTCGATTGATTCGACTTTCGAAAGCCCGGCCTCGGACTCCGTAGCTCCGACGCCGGGCTTTCGGCTATCTGTGACCGGCGTCTCAACGCCGGAAAATTACCTACATCGAGCGCGTAATTCGCCAAAAGTTAGCTGCTACTCGCGGTCACTCTTTCGTTTAGACACCCCCACGGCAATGCCCTATGTTTGCCGTTATCCGGACAGTCGTCCATGACTCACCCGCACTGACGATGCGGACATGGCCGTGTCCAGAGGGAGTTTGTCGGAGTGTTGGTGTCCACATGAACGTCGACGCACTACAGAGCAGTTGGCGGCTGGTCGAGCGCGTCGGCGACGAGGCCGTGCAGTACTTCTACGCGCACCTGTTCCTGGCCCACCCCGAGGTGCGGGAGATGTTCCCGATCCGGATGACCGGGCAGCGCGAGAAGTTCTTCGCCGCCCTGGGCCGCATCGTCAGCAATGTCGAAACCTTGGCCGCGGACCCGGAATTCGTCGCCCAGTTGGGCCGCGACCACCGCCGCTTCGGCGCGGTCGGCGCGCACTACCCGGCCGCCGGGGCCTCGCTGCTGGCCACCCTCGCCCATTTCCTGGGCCCGCGCTGGACCGATGAGCTGGCCCAGACCTGGACCGCCGCCTATTACGCGGTGGCGGACATCATGATCACCGCCGCGGATCAGGCCGCCGACACCCCGGCCTGGTGGGACGCCGAGATCGTCGCGACCGAGCGCCGCAGCATCGACGTCACCGTGCACACCGTGCGCCCGCATCTGCCCTATCACTACGCGGCCGGGCAGTCGCTGGCCGTCGAGATCCCGCAGCGCCCTCGGCTGTGGCGCTACTTCTCGCCCGCCAACGCCCCGCGCCCCGACGGCACCTTCGAACTGCACGTGCAGGTGGTCGACGGCGGCGAGGTCAGCACCACCTTCGCTCGTCAGGTCCGCCCGGGCGATCAGGTCCGGCTCGGCGCACCCGTCGGCACCGCCTTCCAGATTCCGTCGGACGCGGTCGACAACCTGCTGTTGATCGCGGGCGGTTCGGGCTTGGCGCCCTTGCGCGCCTTGGTCGATCGCTTCGCGCAGGAGGCCCAGCACACCAGCGTGCCCCGCGTGCAGCTGCTGCACGGCGTGCGCACCTCGTGGAATCTCTACGACCACGAGGCCCTCACCGCGCTCACCGAGAATCCCTGGTTCTCCTATACCCCTGTGGTTTCCGAGGATCCGGGCTTCCACGGCGTGCAGGGCATGGTCGGCGCGGTCGCCGCCCGCGGCCGCGATCTGTCGGGCACCACCGCGTTGGTGTGCGGCTCGCCCGCCATGGTGCAGGCGACCGTCACGGCGCTCACCACGGCCGGAATGCCGCGCCACGCAATCAGATTCGAGACGTTCGGTCAGGCCGTCGAGCCCCGCGGTACCACCGGCAACGAGCCGCGCACTACGGACAAGGTCGCCCAATGGATGTGAAACCCGACGACATTCGCAACGCCCGCTTCAAGGGCGCCCGCCTGGGCCGCAAGGGTTACGACGCCGAGGAGGTCGACCGCTTCCTGGAGCAGGTGCGCGCCTCGATGACGCGCCTGACCCGCGAGAACCGCAACCTCACCCTCACCAGCAATTCCTCGGAACTGGCTCGGCTGCAACGGGAGAACATGCAGCTGGCCGCCAAGAGCGAGGCGCTGCAGATGCAGATGCAGACCATGGCCTCGGCCGGCTCGGTGGCCGAGCTGCAGCAGCAGCTGGCCAACGCGCACTGGGAGATCGCAAGGCTGCAGGACGAATTGGAGAAGGATGAGCTGGGCATCAGCGCTCGCGCCGTCCACGTCCTCAACCGCGCGCAGCTCTCCGCCGACGCCATCATCGAACAGGCCGAACACCATGCGCGCGACCTGATGTCGATCGCGCGCGCCCAGCAGCGCGAAATGCTGCAGCGGGCAAGGGAATCCGCGGGCTCCAACCGATCCGGCGGCTACCTGGACCCGGAGTTGGAGGACCAGCGCCACGAGCAGCTGCGCGCCTACTCCGAACTGCTGCGGTCGCAGCTGCAAGCCATCGTCCAGACCCTCGAGGTCGAGGTGGACAAGCTGGCGCTGTTGCCGCTGCCGGCCCCCGGTTACGGTGCGCTGCCCGGCAATTCGTTCCCGCCGGACCTACCGGCCGCGGGCGTGGAACACGCGGCCCAGAACTGAGACATCACAGCTCGGTCCGATCCGAGCGATCTCCATCGCAACAGCCCACGCGAGAACGGAATTGGGGGACATCCCTGTGAATATCGAAGCGTTGCAGTCGAGTTGGCAGCAGGTCGAGGCCATCGGCCCGGAGGCCGTCGAATACTTCTACAACCACCTGTTCGAGGCGCACCCCGAGGTCCGCGGCATGTTCGCCGAGGACCTGGCCCCGCAGCGGGAGCGCTTCCTGGCCGGCCTGGCCCGCATCGTCACCAATGTCGAGACCCTCGCCGACGACCCGTCTTTCGTGCAACAGCTGGGCGCCCACCACGCCCGCCTCGGCGTCGTCGCCGACCACTACCCGGTGGCGGGTGCCTCGCTGCTCGCCACCCTCGAGCACTTCCTGGGTGACGGCTGGACGCCGGAACTCGCGCAGACCTGGACCGCCGCCTACGGCGCGGTCGTGGATCTGATGCTGTCGGCCGACGTCGCCGCCTGAGTCGTGCTCGCGGAAGCCGGTTTCGAGCCACAGCTCGGGACCGGCTTCTCGTAATTTCTGCCTCGGAGAAATTGGACCGACCGGCCACTTTCATCCGATCAATTTCTAAAACCCCAGGTCACAGCTTTGATGGCGGTTGCCTACCAGGCGGTAAAACACACCGAAGTCTCGGCTATTAAGCTGACGCCCGTTCATCACTGAATAAGCACCGTCCGGATCCCTTCCTCAGGAGTACCCCACCGTGAGCCAAGCAGGCCGTCCTGTTGTTCTGATCGCCGACAAGCTCGCCCAGTCGACCGTCGACGCGCTGGGCTCCGGCGTCGAGGTTCGCTGGGTCGACGGCCCGAACCGCCCCGAGCTGCTCGCGGCCGTGCCGGAAGCCGATGCGCTGCTGGTCCGTTCGGCCACCACCGTCGACGCCGAGGTGCTCGAGGCCGGCAAGAACCTGAAGATCGTCGCCCGCGCCGGCGTCGGCCTCGACAATGTCGATGTCCCCGCGGCCACCGAGCGCGGCGTCATGGTCGTCAACGCGCCGACCTCCAACATCCACACCGCCGCCGAGCACGCCGTCACCCTGCTGCTCTCGGCCGCGCGCCAGATCCCCGCCGCCGACGCCACCCTGCGCGAGCACACCTGGCAGCGCAGCAAGTTCAACGGTGTCGAGATCTTCGGCAAGACCGTCGGCGTCATCGGCCTGGGCCGCATCGGCCAGCTGTTCGCGCAGCGCCTCGCCGCCTTCGAGACCAAGGTCATCGCGTACGACCCCTACACCTCGCCGGCCCGCGCCGCCCAGCTGGGCATCGAGCTGCTGACCCTGGACGAGGTGCTCGAGCGCGCCGACTTCATCTCCATTCACCTGCCCAAGACTCCTGAGACCAAGGGCATGCTGAACAAGGAGACCCTGGCCAAGACCAAGAAGGGCGTCATCATCGTCAACGCCGCCCGCGGCGGTCTGATCGACGAGCAGGCCCTGGCCGACGCCATCACCTCCGGCCACGTGCGTGCCGCCGGAATCGATGTGTTCGAGACCGAGCCGTCCACCGACAGCCCGCTGTTCGAGCTGCCGCAGGTCGTCGTGACCCCGCACCTGGGCGCCTCCACCGCCGAGGCCCAGGACCGCGCGGGCACCGATGTCGCCAAGTCGGTGCAGCTGGCGCTGGCGGGCGAGTTCGTGCCCGGCGCGGTGAACGTCACCGGTGGCGCGGTCAACGAGATCGTCGCCCCGTGGCTGGAGATCGTCCGCAAGCAGGGCGCGCTGCTGGGCGCGCTCGCCGATGAGCTGCCGGTCTCGCTCGAGGTTCAGGTGCGCGGCGAGCTGTCCTCGGAAGACGTTGCGGTGCTGGAGCTTTCGGCGCTGCGCGGTGTGTTCTCGGCGCTGATCGAGGACTCGGTCACCTTCGTCAACGCCCCGTCGCTGGCCAAGGATCGCGGCCTGGAGGCGTCGGTCACCACCCACAGCGAGTCCCCGACCCACCGCAGCCTGGTGGACCTGCGCGCCGTGTTCGGCGACGGCCGCACCCTGAACGTGGCCGGCACCCTGACCGAGCCCGCCCAGGTCGAGAAGATCGTCAACATCAACGGCCGCAACTACGACATGCGCGCCGAGGGCCTGAACCTGGCCGTCCTCAACTACGAGGACAAGCCGGGTCAGCTCGGCCGCCTGGCCTCCAAGCTCGGCGACGCCGGCATCGACATCCAGGCCGCCCAGATGACCCAGGACCTGGACAAGGAAGGCGCCACCGTCATCCTGCGCGTCAACAAGGACGTCCCCGCGGATGTCCAGGCCGCCATCGCCGAGGCCGTCGGCGCGGCGAAGGTCGCCCAGGTCGACCTGGCCTGATCCTCGGGCCCTGCCCTGAACGAACACCGCGCCCCTTCCCGCCAATCGGGAAGGGGCGCAGTGCTATCCGGTCTGCATGGCGGAGAAGATCAGCGACCCCGGCCAAGGGCGCGAGATTCGACGGCGTCCTTCGCCTCGACCAGGCTCGCGGTCGGGTCCAGATCCCGGTACAGCTTGATCGCGTGGATCTTCTTGCCGCGCCGCAGGAGATCATCGATCTCGGTGTAGTCGGTGACCCGGTCCGGATCATCGATGCCCAGATGCTCGATGATGAGGTCGATCTTGCGTTCCAGGCGCTGGAGTTTGCGCTCGAGTCGGAGATTGTCGAACATCTGCCGAACCCTACCGGCTGCCGCCAAAATGGGACGATGCGAGGAAAGACGCCGCCCACCGAGCCGCTGGGCGTGCGGGAGCGGCGCAATCTGCTGATCGGTACCGGTGTGGTGGTGGCGCTGCTGGTGGTCGGGGCAGTGATTTGGGGGCTGCTGGACCATCGGCCCGACTATGGGCGATCCGAGAACGGTTGTGTGGCAGTGCAATCCGCCGGGTCGATGGGTGGTCAGCAGCAGCGGGCGTGCGGGGAGCGGGCGCGGGAGTGGTGCCGGACCGTTTCGGGGCAGACGGATGCGCTGTCGGTGAAGGTGCAGCAGGAGTGTCAACGCGCTGGAGTCCTCCTCTGATCCCACTGGTTGGGAGCGATTCGCCCTGGTGAAAGGGGGCGTGGGGGTACCCGCTATCGTGGCCGTGGACTCTCCGGCCAGGCGGAGCGGATCATTCGAAACGGAGCATGGATTTCATGAAACTGGCTGTCATTCCGGGCGACGGTATCGGTCCCGAGGTCATTGCCGAGGCGCTCAAGGTGCTCGACGTGGTGGTGCCGGGGGTCGAGAAGACCGAATACGACCTGGGGGCCAAGCGGTTCCATGCCACCGGCGAGATCCTTCCGGACAATGTGATCCCGGAGCTCAAGCAGCATGACGCGATCCTGCTGGGCGCCATCGGCGATCCGTCGGTGCAGTCCGGCCTGCTCGAGCGCGGGCTGCTGCTGCGCACGCGGTTCGAGCTGGATCACCACGTGAACCTGCGCCCGTCCAAGCTGTACCCGGGCGTCACCAGCCCGCTGGCCGCCAACCCGGACATCGACTTCGTGGTGGTGCGCGAGGGCACCGAGGGGCCGTACACCGGCACCGGCGGCGCGATCCGCGTCAACACCCCGCACGAGGTGGCCACCGAGGTCTCCACCAACACCCGTTTCGGTGTCGAGCGCGTGGTGCGCTACGCCTTCGAGACCGCCCGCAAGCGCCGCAAGCACCTGACCCTGGTGCACAAGAACAACGTGCTGGCCTTCGCCGGTTCGCTGTGGTCGCGCACGGTCGCCGAGGTCGCCACCGAGTACCCCGACATCGAAACCGCTTACCAGCACATCGATGCCGCGACCATCCACATGGTCACCGACCCGGGCCGCTTCGACGTGATCGTCACCGACAACCTGTTCGGCGACATCATCACCGACCTGGCCGCCGCCGTCTCCGGTGGTATCGGCCTGGCCGCCTCGGGCAATATCGACGCCTCGGGCACCAACCCGTCCATGTTCGAGCCGGTGCACGGGTCCGCGCCGGACATCGCGGGCCAGTCCAAGGCTGATCCGACCGCCGCGATCCTCTCGGTTGCCTTGCTGCTCAACCACCTCGGCAAGGCCGAGGAGGCCGCGCGCATCGAGTCGGCTGTCGCCAAGGATCTGGCCTCGCGCTCGGGTGCCGCCTCCACCGTCGAGATCGGCGACCGGATCGCCGCCTCGGTTTAAGCCTCAACGGTCAAGCCCCCATTCCCGCGACGGCGGGGATGGGGGCTTGACCGTGTCGGTGGCCGAATATCGACGCCGACAAGGTGATTCACTGGTTCGTACCACTGCCCGGATGATCGAAACCCGACCGATTCGCACCCTTCGTACGTTCCGTCCCGGCCGCCAAAATGCCATCCTGGGAGGCGGTTTGGTGAAACCTGCTGGGGCAGTGAGGTATATCGCACAATTGCATTGGTATGCGAAAACGTAACGGGCGCAGTTCTTCCGGATTTGCCGGTAATCAGCAGATCATCGGGAACCGGTGGGTACCAACGGGACAGCGGCCAGCGCGATCAGTGCTACCAGCCCGTACACGATCGGAAACCCGGCCGCCGTGATCAGCGCGCCGAACACCGGCGCGACCGCGGCCGCCGCCAGATTCTGCCCCGTGTTCTGGATGCCCAGCCCGCGCCCGGACCAGAACGGCCCGGCGATCTCGGCCACCGCCGTGAAGGCCAGCCCGTTGTCGGCCACCGTGATGACCGAGGCCGCCACCAGGATCGGAATCGCCGCCCACCACTGATGCGCCCACGCCGCTACGGCCAAGGCGGACATGGAGATAACGGCCGCCACCGCCACCGTGCGCAGCGGGCCCAACCGGCTGCCGACCTTGTCCGACCAGATGCCCGCACCGATGCGCCCGGCCGCGCCCAGAATCTGGGTGCCGGTCACCACCGCGCCCGCGACCGCCAGCGACATGCCGACCTCGCGATGCAGCCACAGCAGCCCGAAGGTCCAGATGGTGGCCTGCGGGATGACCAGCAGAATCGACACCGCGTGAATGCGCCACAGCGTCGAATCCCCACGGTAGGGATTGGCGGGACGCCCTGTGCCCCCGGTGGATTCGGGTCGCGGCGGATCCACAATCCCGATCAGGCAGCCGATCGCCGCGATGCCCGCCATGACCGCGGGCACCAGGACCGCCGTCGAGAACCCGTGTGCCGCAGCGACGGCCGGAATCGACATGGCGCCGACGGCCACGCCCAGCGGCTGGGCGGTCTGCCGGATTCCCATGGCCAGCCCGCGCTGGTCCTTCGGGAACCAGCCCACGATCACCCGTCCGCTGGCCCCGTTCGTACTGCCCGCGCCCGCACCGGCCAGGAACAGCAATGCCCCCAGCGCAACGTAGTTCGAGACGGTGGCCGCCGCCGCGCCCGCGACGAACATCACCGCGGGACCGGCCACCAGCGCCAGGCGCTCACCCGCGTGATCGACCACCCAGCCCCACGCGATCAGCGTGCAGCACAACCCGACCAGCGGCATGGCGACCAGCAGACCGGCCGTGGCCAGCGACAATCCGCGCTGGGTCAGAGCCGGCAGCAGGAAGGGCGCGCCGTTCACCATGACCGCGCTCGCGGTCTGGGCGAAGACGCCGAGCCCCAGCATGGTCCACCGACGCGTCGTGCCAATCTCCGTCACGGTGGCCATGACCATCACCTCTGTCTCAATATATGGAATCGCTGTCTTACTGTGTGAACATCGGACCTTACGGTACACCTGGGGCATATGACGATTCGCGGGACGAGCTGTCAGTTTGCTCACACCTGATAGATGATCTTGTCGGTCCTCTTGCGGGCGGCGAGTTGTCTTGCGTATAAGCGCATTCCACATTCCGGGACACCCGATGCGGGGTGACATGCCGCCGTACCCGTCGCGGATCGCGCACACCCGCCCCGCCGCTGCCGCGCTGTCACGTCTCGCCCCGCGGTCGGGCGCGTTCGGGCAGGTCGAAGCCGGTCGATAGGATGCCAACCATGCGCCTAGGTCGAGTTGCCAGCCCAGATGGAGTCGCTTTCGTCAGCATCGAAGGAGACGGCGATCAAGCCGTCGTCCGCGAAATCGCCGAACACCCGTTCGGCAATCCGACCTTCACCGGTCGCAGCTGGCCGCTCGCCGATGTGCGCCTGCTGGCCCCGATCCTCGCCAGCAAGGTGATCTGCATCGGCAAGAACTACGCCGCGCATGCCGAGGAAATGGGCGGCCCGGCCCCCGCCGACCCGGTCATCTTCATGAAGCCGAGCACTTCCATCCAGAGCCCGAACGCCCCGATCATCCTGCCGCCCAGCTCTTCTCAGGTGGACTACGAGGGCGAGCTGGCGATCGTGATCGGCCGCCCCTGCAAGGACGTGCCCGCCGCGCGCGCGAGCGAGGTGATCCTGGGCTACACCGTCGCCAATGACGTCACCGCCCGCGATCAGCAGCGCCACGACGGCCAGTGGACCCGCGCCAAGGGCTACGACACCTTCTGCCCGCTGGGCCCGTGGATCGAGACCGCCCTGGACCCTTCGGATCTGGAGATCGTGACCGAGGTCGACGGCCAGGTGAAGCAGCGCAGCCGCACTTCACTTCTGCTGCACGATATTCCGAAGCTGATCGAGTGGGTGACCACCGTAATGACCTTGCTCCCCGGCGATGTCATCCTCACCGGCACCCCGGAGGGCGTCGGCCCGCTGCAAGAGGGCCAGACCGTGTCGGTGACCGTGTCCGGTATCGGCACCCTGTCCAATCCCGTTGCCGCCAAACGCTGAACACGGTAACCCTGAAACGAGAGAGAGCCATGACCGACGTCCGGGTTCGTTTCTGCCCGTCACCCACCGGCACCCCGCATGTGGGCCTGGTCCGCACCGCCCTGTTCAACTGGGCCTTCGCGCGCCACCACGGCGGCACCTTCGTCTTCCGCATCGAAGACACCGACGCCGCACGCGATTCCGAGGAGTCCTACGCCGCCATCCTCGACGCCCTGCGCTGGCTGGGCCTCACCTGGGACGAGGGCCCGGAGGTCGGCGGCCCCTACGCGCCGTACCGGCAGTCGCAGCGGCGTGACCTTCATCTCGATGTGGTGCAGCGCCTGCTGGCGGCGGGGGAGGCCTACGAATCCTTCTCCACCCCTGAGGAAGTCGAGGCCCGCCACAAGGCCGCCGGCCGCGATCCCAAGCTGGGCTACGACAACTTCGACCGCGACCTGACCGCCGAGCAGATCGCCGCCTACAAGGCCGAGGGCCGCGGCGCGGTGATCCGCCTGCGCATGCCCGACCACGACCTCACCTGGCACGACCTGGTGCGCGGCGAGACCACCTTCCGCGCGGGCGTGGTCCCCGATTTCGCGCTCACCCGCGGTAATGGCGACCCGCTCTATACGCTGGTCAACCCGGTCGACGACGCGATGATGAAGATCACCCACGTTTTGCGCGGCGAGGATTTGCTGTCCTCCACTCCGCGGCAGCTGGCGCTCTACGAGTCGCTGAAACGAATCGGCGTCGCGGAGTTCACCCCGGAGTTCGGGCACCTGCCCTTCGTGATGGGTCAGGGCAACAAGAAGCTTTCCAAGCGTGATCCGGAGTCGAATCTCTTCCATCACCGCGACCGCGGCTTCATTCCGGAGGGTTTGCTGAATTATCTGGCGTTGCTCGGCTGGAGCATCGCCGATGATCATGATGTCTTCTCCATGGCGGAGATGGTCGAAGCCTTCGATATCTCGAAAGTGAATTCGAATCCGGCTCGATTCGATCAGAAGAAGGCCGACGCTCTGAACGCCGAACATATTCGGTTGCTGAGCCCCGGTGATTTTGCTCACCGGCTGCGCGAGTACCTCACCGGACACGGACATATCGGCGCCGAGATCGACGAGAAGCTGTTCGAAGTCGCGGCCGATCTCGTGCAGACCCGGATCAAGGTGCTCGGCGATGCCTGGGATCTGCTGAAGTTCCTGTTCATCAAGCCGGAAGAGTTCTCGATCGACGAGGCCGCGAAAGCGAAGAATCTGAAGGCCGACGCCGCTCCGGTACTGGAAGCGACGGTGAAAGCGCTCGACGGCGTTTCCGATTGGACTGCGGCTCCGCTGGAAGAGGCGCTCAAGGCCGCGCTCATCGACGGCCTGGGCCTCAAGCCGAACAAGGCCTTCGCGCCCGTGCGCGTCGCGGTGTCCGGATCGCACATCAGCCCGCCGCTCTACCAGTCGCTGGAACTGCTGGGCCGCGAGGTGACCATGGATCGGCTCCGCGCCGCCCTCGCGGAGCTCTCCTGAGTCCTCTGAAATGATGCACAAACCGGCCTCTGACCAGCCGGTTTGTGTATCTACAGGGTGATGCTGCTAATCTTCTTCTCGGCCGGAAAGCGGTCAGGAACTTCCCCCGGGGAGATCCTGAAAGCCCAGGTCAATGGGGTATGGTGTAATTGGCAACACAGCTGATTCTGGTTCAGCCATTCTAGGTTCGAGTCCTGGTACCCCAGCTGCGAGAGCTCCGGCTCTCGAATTCGAGAAGCTTCGGCGGACCGCAAAGTCCGTCGAAATCTCATCCTGGTCCCGTCGTCTAGCGGCCTAGGACGCCGCCCTCTCAAGGCGGTAGCGCGGGTTCAAATCCCGTCGGGACTACAAACGAAGGCCCCCAGCTCACCGAGCTGGGGGCCTTCGCTTTTTCGCGGTTTCAGCTTTCGCGGTTCAAAGGGTGAAACCGGTCCAACAGCTGCTAGTCCAACGGCTGGGCGGTCGTGCCGCCCTTGGGCATGGCCGGCAATCCGAGTTTGCGGTGATCCCAGCTGCGGATGCGTTCGGGCACCACGCGCACGGCCACCCGCTTGTTCAGCATGGCCTCCACGAACGGCTTCGCCTCTTCGCTGTAGGGCCCGGTGTATCGCTCCCACACGCTGATTCCCACCTTGAACAGCGCCTCGGGATCCTCGACCACCTCGCCGCGGCCCTCGATGGAAATGCCGCGCAACTGGTCGTAGGTGTCGCCCGCCTCGAGCATCACGGTGATGCGCGAATCGCGGCGCAGATTCACCGTCTTCTGGGCCTTGGCCTTGGTCTCGAACCAGATCTCGCCGTCGATGACGGCGTACCACATGGCCACCAGGTGCGGAGCGCCGGAAGCGCCCAGCGTGGCCATGGTGGCGATGCGGCTGCGTTCGATGAATTCGGTGATCTCCTCATCGGACATCACGATCTGCGCGCGTTGATTGACTCCCATGGGCCGACTGTAATTTACGGCGTATGAGCGCGGTCACAGTGGGCTTTCGATGCCTGATACGACACAACCCCCGCCCGATCCGTCGGGTGGGGGCTGTCGGTTTCGCCGCGGTCGCGCTCGGCGGCCGCTGAGGCTGTCGTGACGGCTGGGGCTACCCCGAGGGTTACCCCCGGGCCTGAAATCCGCTCAGAGGCGCTTGTGGAGGGCGTCGGCGGCGGCCACCAGATCGGCGGCCCACCGCGCGCCCGGCCGGCGGCCCATGCGGTCGATGGGTCCGGATACCGAGACGGCCGCGACCACCCCGCCCGCCGCATCGCGCACCGGCGCGGAAACGCTGGCCACACCGGCCGCCCGCTCGGCCGCGCTCTGCGCCCAGCCGCGCCGCCGCACCTCGGCCAGCGCCCGCTCGCCGAACACGGCCTCGGGTAGGACGGTGCGCTGCAGCTCCGGATCGGCCCAGGCCAGCAGCACTTTCGCGGCCGAGCCCGCGGTCAGTGGCAGGCGCGCCCCGATCGGCACGGTGTCGCGCAGCCCGGCGGCCGGTTCCATGGCGGCCACGCAGACGCGGGCGTTCCCGTCGCGGCGGTAGAGCTGCACGCTCTCGCCGGTGATCTCGCGCAGGCGCGGAAGAATGGTGGCGGCGGCGTCCAGCAGGGGATCGCTGGCGGTTGTCGCGAGTTCCGACAGGGCCGGTCCGGGACGCCACAGACCCTGGCTGTCGCGAGCCAGCATGCGATGGGTCTCCAGGCCCACGGCCAGGCGGTGCGCGGTGGCGCGGGGCAGGCCGGTGCGGGCGCACAGCTCGTTGAGGCCGCAGGGTTGCTCGGCTACGGCGTGCAGGACGGCCATGGCTTTGTCCAGAACTCCGATACCGCTATGCTGTCTCATAGAACGATATTAGCGTCTCGCATGTTGGGAATTGCAAACCAGCCCCTCCCAACTCGGACGCAAGCCACCGCGTCACCAGCCCGGGCGCGGCTATGTCAATCGAGAGGTGAGCAGTTATGGCCGACCGGCCACGCACTCTGGCGGAGAAGGTCTGGGACCAGCATGTCGTCGTCCGCGGCGAAGGCGAGGGCGAGAACCGCCAGCCCGATCTCATCTACATCGACCTGCACCTGGTGCACGAGGTCACCAGCCCGCAGGCGTTCGACGGTCTGCGCGCCGCCGGCCGTCCGGTGCGCCGCACGGATCTCACCATCGCCACCGAGGACCACAACGTCCCGACGATCGACATCGACAAGCCGATCGCCGATCCGGTTTCCCGCACGCAGGTCGAAACCCTGCGCCGCAACTGCGAGGAATTCGGTGTGCGCCTGCACAGCATGGGCGATCTCGATCAGGGCATCGTGCACGTGGTCGGCCCGCAGCTGGGCCTGACCCAGCCGGGAACCACGGTGGTGTGCGGTGATTCGCACACCTCCACCCACGGCGCGTTCGGCGCGCTGGCCATGGGCATCGGCACCTCCGAAGTGGAACACGTGCTGGCAACGCAGACTTTGTCGTTGCGCCCGTTCAAGACCATGGCCATCAATATCGACGGGCAGCTGCCCGCGGGCGTCACCTCCAAGGACGTGATCCTGGCGGTCATCGCGCAGATCGGCACCGGCGGCGGCCAGGGCTATGTGCTGGAGTACCGCGGTGAGGCCGTGCGCTCCATGTCCATGGAGGCCCGGATGACCATGTGCAACATGTCGATCGAGGCCGGCGCCCGCGCGGGCATGGTCGCGCCCGACGAGGTCACCTACGAATTCCTGAAGGGCCGTCCGCACGCCCCCGCGGGCGCGGACTGGGATGCCGCCGTGGCGGCCTGGGATGCCCTGAAGACCGATGAGGGCGCGGTTTTCGACGCCGAGGTGCACATCGACGCCGCCTCGCTGACCCCCTTCGTCACCTGGGGCACCAACCCGGGTCAGGGTGCGCCGCTGGGCGACTCGGTGCCGGATCCGGAGCAGATCTTCGACGAGAACGAGCGCGCGGCGGCCGAGAAGGCGCTGCAGTACATGGACCTGAAGCCGGGCACTCCGCTGCGGGATGTCGCCGTGGACACCGTTTTCGTGGGTTCGTGCACCAATGGCCGGATCGAGGATTTGCGCGCGGTCGCAGACATTCTGAAGGGCCGCAAGGTCGCGGACGGTGTACGCATGCTGATCGTGCCGGGTTCGATGCGGGTGCGACTGCAGGCGGAAAACGAGGGTCTGGGCGAGATTTTCACGGAAGCGGGCGCGGAATGGCGTCAGCCCGGCTGCTCGATGTGCCTGGGCATGAACCCCGATCAGCTTTCCCCCGGTCAGCGCTGCGCCGCCACCTCGAACCGGAACTTCGAAGGGCGACAGGGCAAGGGCGGTCGCACGCACCTGGTCTCGCCGCTGGTCGCGGCGGCCACCGCGGTGCGCGGAACCCTGTCCTCACCTGCGGATCTGAACTGATCGCACGCTAGCGGCGGCCCAGATGCCGCCGCCCCCACAGACTCAGGAGAATCAACGATGGAAGCCTTCAAGGTCCACAAGGGGATCGGTGTTCCGTTGCGCCGATCCAATGTCGATACCGACCAGATCATTCCGGCCGTCTATCTGAAGCGCGTTACCCGAACGGGTTTCGAGGATGGGTTGTTCGCGGCGTGGCGGACGGATCCGAACTTCATTCTGAACACCGCGCCCTACAACCGGGGTAGTGTGCTGGTCGCCGGTCCGGATTTCGGGACCGGATCCTCACGTGAGCATGCTGTTTGGGCCCTCAAGGACTACGGGTTCCGGGTGGTGATCTCGTCCCGCTTCGCCGACATCTTCCGCGGGAACGCCGGTAAGGACGGGCTTCTGACGGCCCGGATGGCGCAGAGCGATGTGGAATTGCTCTGGAAGTTGCTCGAGGAACAGCCGGGTTTGGAATTGGCGGTGGACCTCGAGACGCGAACCGTGTCGGCCGGAACGGTCGTGTTGCCGTTCGATATTGACGACTACACCCGGTGGCGGCTGCTGGAAGGCCTGGACGACATCGGCCTCACTCTGCGGCACGAGGCCGAGATCACCCAGTTCGAAAACGCAAGGCCGACTTGGAAACCCGCTACCATTCCGGCGCGTATTTCGCAGACGTAATCATTGATGGGCGTTAGCTGAACGCCCTCAAACCAGGTAGCTGAGCGTGTGCCATGCGTCATGTATTTCCGCGTGGCACATAGACTCTTGCCCGCAAAGGGTTTACCGTGGTACCTAGTCGGTCCGACGACGGGCCAATTAGTCTGCGGAGGATTCAATGAACAAGGCGGAACTGATCGATGTTCTGACCGAGAAGTTGGGTACTGACAGGCGCACCGCTACTGCTGCAGTCGAGCAGATGGTCGATACGATCGTGCGTGCTGTGAACAAAGGTCAGAGCGTCACCATCACGGGATTCGGTGTCTTCGAACAGCGTAAGCGCGCCGCCCGCGTGGCTCGCAACCCGCGCACCGGCGAAACCGTCAAGGTGAAGCCCACTTCGGTGCCGGCCTTCCGTCCCGGTGCTCAGTTCAAGGCGATCATCGCCGGCAAGCAGAAGATCGCTTCGAGCGGCCCGGCCGTGAAGCGCGGTGTGGCTGCCCCGGTTTCGGGCAAGGCGGGTGCGAAGAAGACCACCGCCAAGAAGACGGCGAAGAAGGCCGCCACCAAGGCTCCGGCCAAGACCACCGCCAAGAAGGCGGCGTCGAAGGCTCCCGCCAAGAAGGCCACCGCCAAGAAGACGGCGGCGAAGAAGACGGTCGCCAAGAAGACCCCGGCCAAGGCCACCGCGGCCAAGAAGACCACGGCCGCCAAGAAGGCCACCAAGGCCACCGCTTCGAAGGCCACGGCCAAGAAGACGGCCAAGAAGGCTCCCGCCAAGAAGACCGCGGCCAAGCGCACCGCCCGCCGGTAGTCGCAAGCCCATAACCCGTCTCTGACGGGGGTTTTCGAGCAGGACGACAACGTGAAACGGCCCGGCTTCCGCCGGGCCGTTTCGCATGTCTGGAGGACTGAGCCGGGAAGGTTGGTCGGCCGATAGTCGGGCACGGACCGGATCCGGATCGCAATCGCCTTACGGGCCGGGTGGATTCGGCCCCTCAGCGGCCGGTACGGCCGCGTTCCAAGGGTTCTCGGGTCAGCTCGGTGGGAGATCGGTGGGGACCAGCGCGCGGTCGAGATGGTCGGCGGCGACCATGCGGCCCTGATGGAACGACAGCACCCACATGCTGCCCTTGCGGTTGCGGGCCGGTGGCAGGCTGATTCCGTCCTCGGCGGCCCATACCTCCAGCAGATCCGGAATCACCTTGCCCTGACTGCAGATCACCGGCACGCCGTCCTCGGAGACCAGGTCGCGGGCGCGTTTCCGGGCGGCATCGGGTGCTGCCGCATAACCGGATTCGGAGAACAGCGGTTCGAGTTCCACGTCCACACCGAGGTTTTCCGCCAGCGGGGTCACGGTTTGGACACAGCGGAGCGGTGGGGCGGAGAGGATTTCGGTCGCGCCGAAGGCGAGCAGGTTCGGCGCCAGCGCGCGAGCCTGTGCGCGACCGGCCTTTTCGAGCGGGCGGGCATCGTCGTCACCGGCGAAACGGTCGCTGCGACCGGCCTTGGCGTGCCGGACCACGATCAGATGCGAGGTATCGGCCGGTTGGCGAAGGAAATTGCGGACGATGGTGCGATCCATGGGATACGACAGGGCGTCCATCACCTCGTCGAGGCGACGCCAGTCCAGCACATCGACTTCGGTATTGGACTCGAACTCGCCGTCGAGCACCCGCGCCGCCCAGTAGTCCACCCGCTTGAGCTTGCGGTGACCGGTCACCGGATACGTCACGTGGCCCAGATAGCGCCCCAGACGCGAATTCAGGCCCGTTTCCTCGGCCACCTCGCGCACGGCCGTGATCACCGGCGTCTCACCGGGATCCAGCTTGCCCTTGGGCAGCGACCAGTCGTCGTATTTGGGGCGGTGCACGAGCGCGATCTCGATGTCCTCGTCACCGGTTCCGGTGGGGCGCCACAGCACGGCCCCCGCCGCGAGGATGTTCGCTTTGACCCGGGGATCGGTGAATTCGGCGGCGGTGTCGTTGTTGGAAGGGCTCACTGGCGATCCGGCCGTCGCAGTCGCATGAGGTACTCCTGGTGATCGCGGATCTGTTCGCCGGGGATATCCGGATCGGGTTGGGCCTGCCAGCTGCCGTCGGGACGCAGCACCCAGCACCGGGTGGTGGCGTTCATGGCGGAGTCGAAGATGGCGCCCAGCTGTTCGGTCAGCTTCGGATCCTTCACCTGCGCCAGCACTTCCACGCGCCGGTCCAGATTGCGGTGCATCATGTCGGCCGAGCCGATCCAGTACTCGTCCTGGGCCTGGAAGTGCAGCACGCGCGAATGTTCCAGGTAGCGGCCCAGAATCGAGCGCACCTCGATGTTCTCGCTCATGCCGGGCACGCCGGGGCGCAGACCGCAGATGCCGCGCACCACGATCTCCACCGGCACGCCCGCCTGGGAGGCCCGGTACAGCGCGTCGATGACCTGTTCGTCGACGATGGCGTTGGCCTTCAGCCGGATTCGCGCCTTCTCGCCCTGGCGGGCCAGTTCGATCTCGCGTTCGATGCGCTCGATGATCCCGGCGCGCACGCCGATCGGGGCCACCAGCAGATTGCGGTAGTTGGCCTTTCGCGAGTATCCGGTCAGCGAGTTGAACAGGTCGGTCAGGTCCGCGCCGATCTCCGGTGCGGCGGTGAGCAATCCGACGTCCTCGTACAGGCGAGCGGTCTTCGGGTTGTAATTGCCGGTGCCGATGTGGCAGTAGCGACGGATGGTGGCACCCTCGCGGCGCACCACCAGGCAGGTCTTGCAGTGGGTCTTGAGCCCGACCAGGCCGTAGACCACGTGCACGCCCGCTTGTTCCAGTGCCCGAGCCCATTTGATGTTGGCCTGCTCGTCGAAGCGGGCCTTGATCTCGACCAGCGCCACCACCTGCTTGCCCGCCTCGGCGGCGTCGATGAGGGCGTTGACGATGGGGGAGTCACCGGAGGTGCGGTACAGGGTCTGCTTGATGGCCAGCACCTGCGGGTCGGCGGCGGCCTGCTCGATGAAGCGCTGCACGCTGGTGGAGAAGGAATCGTAGGGGTGGTGCACCAGCACGTCGCTCTCGCGCAGGGCGGCGAAAACGTTTCGGGGCGTTTCGCGTTCGCCGAACGCCGGCGGGGTGGCCGGGACGTAGGGGGCGTCCTTGAGGTTGGGCCGGTCCACGCCGTAGACCTGCCACAGGCACGACAGATCCAGCAACCCGGGCACCTGGATGACGTCGGCGGGATCCACATCCAGTTCGCGCAGCAGCAGATCGAGCATGTGCTCGGTCATGTCATCGGAGACTTCCAGGCGCACCGGGGAGCCGAAGCGGCGCCGCGCCAGCTCGCGCTCGAGGGCCTGCAGCAGGTCCTCGTCGCGGTCCTCCTCGACCTCCAGATCGGCATTGCGGGTGATCCGGAACGAATGCTGTTCCACCACTTCCATTCCCGGGAACAGCTGATCCAGGTGAGCGGCGATCAGCTCCTCCATGGGGAGGAAGGAGGCGATGGACGAGCCTTGCGCCCCAGTCGAATCGCGGCCGGTGCGGCCCGGGATGGTGCGGCGCACCCGGACGAATCGATCGACATTGTCGGGCACCTTGACGCGGGCGAAGTGCTCGCCGCCGGTGACCGAATCCTTCACGGTGACGGCCAGATTCAGGCTCAGGCCGCTGATGTAGGGGAACGGGTGGGCCGGGTCGACGGCCAGCGGGGTCAGCACCGGGAAGACCTGATCCTGGAAATACCCGGACAGGCGCTGCTTCTCGGCATCGTCCAGCTCGGCCCAGCGGATGATGGCGATGCCCTCGGCGGTCATGGCGGGCAGCACCTGGTCCAGGAACACGCGGGCGTGGCGCTCGGCGAGATCCTGGGTGCGCGCGGCGATCATCTCGAGCTGCTCGGTGGGGGACAGGCCGTCCGCGGAGCGCACCGACAATCCGGTTTCCGCGCGGCGCTTGAGGCCCGCCACCCGGACCATGTAGAACTCGTCCAGATTCGACGCGAAAATGGCGAGGAATTTGGCGCGTTCGAGCAGCGGCTGCGAATGGTCCTCGGCCAGCGCCAGGACGCGGGCGTTGAAATCGAGCCAGCTGAGTTCCCGGTTCACGTACCGGTCCGCCGGGAGGGGGGTGACCGCGGTGGGCGGAGGGGTTGCCGCGGGCGGTGCCGCCGGTAGGGACGGCGATTGCTTGACGGTATCCGTATCGCTCACTCTCACGATCATTCCTTATGTCGCGGGTGGGGTGCCGAACTGACACCGTCCATTGCAGCGCAGATCACGCGGCGTCAGCACAGTGAGGAGCCAGCTCTTCGCATCTCTTCGGTTCCTCGACACGCTCGCGACACGCCGATTTCACGCAGCAGCGAGCTGGTGGCCTTTCCGACGCCGAGCGCGGCGGCGCGCTCGAGATCCGCGGCGGTGTCGACGTCCTGCCGCAGACCGGGCCAATCGCCCAGCAGTTCCACGGCGCCGTCGGAGATGTGACGGCGCGCGGAGTCCGGACCGAAGAGCGGGTTGAGCGCGGTATTCGAGACACTGTCCGCGGTATTCGAGGCGCTCTCACCGCGGCGCACCAGCAGGGCGACGGTGCCGCTGCCCTCGTGATCGGCGACGACCGAACGGTGATGGCCGGTGCCCGCGAGCACGTCGCAGAGTTCGGAAGAACGCAGGGCGGGCAGATCCGCTTGCAGCGCAAGCAGATCGACGGGTCCGTGCGTGCGCTGGATGGCGGCCGCGCCCGCGGACAGGGCGGCGTTCAGGCCGCTGGTGTTGGGCGGCACGCGCACGGGTTCGGGATGGACCGCCGCGCCGAGCTCCCGGACCAGCGCGGAAACCGTCGGATCGGGGGTCACCACCATGAGCGAGGCGATGCCGCGCGTCGCCAAGGCGGCGGTCACGGTATCGGCCAGCATGGCCAGTACCAGTCGCGGTCGAACCTCGGCCGGCAATCGGTCCGCCAGCCGACTCTTGGCAAGCTCGAGATTCTTCACCGCGATGACGGCATGCACGGAGGGGCGCATGCCCGAATCCTCCCACTCGAAGGTGACGCGCGTGTGAGCGGCGTCGAATTCCGGAGGCGTGACACGCGGCATGGCTGCCGGCACGCGCGCATATATTTGTCAGATGGCTAGGGCAGCGGTGTTGGGAGCGGGGTCGTGGGGGACCGCGTTCGCGAAGGTATTGGCGGAAGCGGGAACCGAGACCACCATGTGGGCTCGACGGCCGGAGGTGGCGAAAGTCTTGGCCACTGAACACCGGAATCCTTGGTATCTGCCCGATGTCGAACTGCCCCCGATCGGCGCGACCGATGATCCCGCGATCGCCCTCGACGGCGCCGACATCGTGGTGCTGGCGGTGCCCTCGCAATCGCTGCGCACCAATCTCGCGGCCTGGAAGGAGCTGATCCCCGCCGACGCCACGCTGCTGAGCCTGGCCAAGGGCATCGAGACCGGGACGCTGCTGCGCATGAGCCAGGTCATCGCGGAGGTGTCCGGCGCGGACGCCAGTCGCGTCGCGGTGCTCTCCGGGCCGAACCTCTCACACGAGATCGCGGCCGGGCAGCCCGCCGCGACCGTGGTCGCCTGCTCGGATGTGGCGCGCGCGGAGGCGGTCCAGCAGGCCTGTGCCACCGGCTATTTCCGGCCGTACACCAATTCCGATGTGATCGGCTGCGAGATCGGCGGGGCCTGCAAGAATGTCATCGCGCTGGCCTGCGGCATCGCGTCGGGAATGGGGTTGGGCGACAACTCGATTGCCACGCTCATCACGCGCGGGCTGGCCGAGATCATCCGGCTGGGTGTGGCAGTGGGCGCGGAGCCGGTCACCTTCGCCGGGCTCGCGGGCGTGGGCGATCTGGTGGCCACCTGCACCTCGCCGCTGTCGCGCAATCGTTCCTTCGGGCACGCGCTGGGCGCGGGCGGATCCATGGAGACCGCTCTGGAGGCCACTCATGGCCAGGTCGTGGAGGGTGTGAAGTCCTGCACATCGGTGCGGGCGCTGGCCGCCGCGCACGGGGTGGAGATGCCGCTGACCAATGCGGTGCACCAGGTGTGCCACGAAGGCATGTCGGCCGCCGAGGCGGTCGGGCAGTTGCAGGGCCGCCGCCTCAAGTCGGAGTGAGTGACGCCCGAGTAGGGATGACCGTGTAACACTGCCGCCACAATCGACCGGGTACGGTTCGGGGCATGACCAACAGGACCAGGGTGGCGGTGGTGTTCGGCGGCCGCAGCAACGAGCACGGGGTGTCGTGCGTTTCCGCGCGCACCGTGTTGGCGAGCCTCGATCCCGAACGGTACGAGGCGGTTCCGATCGGGATCACGCGTGAGGGCGCCTGGGTGCTCGGCGACGCGGATCATCGGACGCTGACGGCCGGGGACCGGTCGCTACCCACGGTCGACGAATCCGGCACCGCGCTGGCCCTGACCGCCGACCCCTCGCGGGCCGGCGCGCTGGTGCCGCTGGACGGCCCGGGCACCGTGCTGGGTTCGGTGGACGTGGTGTTCCCGGTGCTGCACGGCCCGTTCGGTGAGGACGGCACGCTGCAGGGTCTGCTGGAGCTGGCCGAGCTGCCCTACGTCGGGCCGGGCGTGCTGGCGAGCGCGGCCGGGATGGACAAGGAGTTCACCAAGAAACTCCTTGCGGCCGAAGGACTTCCGATCGGCGTGCAGGTGGTGCTGCGACCGGGCGTCGCGACCGTGGCCGAGGCCGACCGCGAACTGCTCGGGCTGCCGGTGTTCGTGAAGCCCGCCCGCGGCGGGTCCTCCATCGGCATCACCAAGGTGGACAGCTGGGACGAGCTCGACGCCGCCATCGCCGTTGCGCGCGAACATGATCCGAAGGTGATCGTGGAGGCGGGCATCGTCGGGCGCGAAGTCGAGTGCGGCGTACTGGAATTCCCGGACGGCCGGGTGGAAGCCAGTGTGGTGGCGGAGATCCGGATGCCGGAGGACGACGCCGAGGTGCCCGACTTCTACGACTTCGACACCAAGTACCTCGACGACGTCTGCGAGTTCGACGTCCCGGCCAAGCTGGATGACGATGTGTCCCAGCAGATCCGGGAGCTCGCGGTGCGCGCCTTCCGGGCGCTGGACTGCCAGGGACTGGCCCGTGTGGACTTCTTCGTGACCGCCGACGGACCGGTCATCAACGAGATCAACACCATGCCCGGATTCACCTCCATCTCCATGTACCCGCGCATGTGGGAGGCCACCGGCATCGACAACCGGGAACTGGTGAGCACGCTCATCGAGACCGCGCGGGTGCGCGGCACCGGTTTGCGTTGAGCGTTTCGACGGAGGTCCAACCCGTCATCCCGGCGTGCTTTTGGCCGGGATCTCGCTGTCCGAGGTGGATTCCGGCCAAAAGCACGCCGGAATGACGAGGAGAACTGGGCGTAGCCTCGATCAGGTGATCGTGGCAATGACGATTCCCGGCCTGGCACTGCTCATCATCGCGGTGGCGTTCGCGGACGTGGCCTACCGCAAGGTGACCGGCCGCACCGCGCTGCCGTGGATGCGCACGGACGAGGACCGCAAGGCGGCGGCCATCGGGCTGGAGCAGTTCGACGCCGTCTTCAGCTCCGGCAAGCGGCTGGAGATGGAACAGCGGCAATCGGTCCTCATGCACCGGGAGAATCCGGGCGACGGCGATGAGGGCGTCGATGTCGACCTCACCGCCGGGAAGGCGAAGCTGCGCAAGCTCTGAGGAGCCCTGACAGATATATCTTCCGTCAGTTCGGGATCGGGTTCGGGTCGATCGGCTTGGCCGGGATGGTCTTCGCGATGGCTTCCGAAACATCCTGGAGCGGACCCGATCCGACATTGTCGGGCACGGTGAGCGCGATGTAGGTGCCGCGGTCGACGGCCCACCAGGTGCCCTGGGTGACACCAGTGGTCTGATCGCGCACCTCGAACCATTCGACCTCGCCGCCGCCGGCGACCTTGGTCTTCAACAGGGGGGAGGTCTGGGTGAATTCCAGCGGACGGTCCAGGCCGCAGCGCACCACGATGGCGTCGCCGCCGTCGGGCAGCTGCCAGGCGTGGGTGGCGGGCGGGGCGGGTGCGACCAGGTCGGCGGTGGTGTAGTCGCCGATCTTGCTCGGCAGCGCGGGCATCAGCGCCGAGCACTCCGGTCCGGACGCGGTCGGGGCGGGTACCGCGCCGAGGGCCAGCGGGTCGCGGCTGTGATGGCGGTTGGCCAGCACACCCATGACGAGCAGACCGACGACCAGTGCGACCGGGAGCGCCACGGCGGTGGCGATGAGCGCGGGCGAGCGGCGGATCTCGTAGGCGTCCAAGTCCTCGCCGTCCGACACCGATTCGGTGTCGTCCGCGGCCGATTCGGTGTCGGTGGCCTTCGCCCCGGTGGCAGCGCGGGACTTCGCGTCCGTCGTGGTGGCTTCGGTGTCCGGCGCAGCGTCCTTGGTGTCCGGCGCAGCGTCCTTGGCGTCCGGCTCGGTGTCGCGGGTGTCGTTGCTCATCGGGAACGAGGGTACCGTCGAGCGGTCAGCCGACCGCATCACACTCGCCTCGAAGGAGACCGTCATCACCGCCAGTAGCACGCCGCAGTCCGGACCGGGGGCGCAAACCGTCGGCGAACTCGGTGAATTCGGGCTGATCGCGCTGGTGAACGCGGGCCGGACGCAGACGCCGGGCGTGCTGCTCGGCCCCGGCGATGACGCCGCGGTGATCGCCGCGCCCGAGGGCCGGTTCGTGGTGACCACCGACATGCTGGTGCAGGACCGGCATTTCCGCACCGATTGGTCGAGTCCGCACGACATCGGCCGCAAGGCGATCGCGCAGAACGCCGCGGACGTGGTGGCCATGGGTGCGGTGCCGAGCGCGTTCGTGGTGGGGCTGGGCTGCCCGTCGGACACCCCGGTCGAGTTCGTGCGGGAACTGAACGACGGCCTGTGGGCCGAGGCCGCGCGGGCCGGTGCGTCGATCGCGGGCGGTGACATGGTGCGCAGTCCGATGCTCATCATCTCGGTGACGGCATTCGGCGATCCGCGCCGCGCCCCGATCCGGCTGTCGGGTGCGCGGCCGGGTGATGTGGTCGCGGTGGCGGGCAAGCTCGGCTGGTCGGGCGCGGGCCTGGCGGTACTGACGGCCGCCGCGGATCGGGGCGGGGATCTGCTCGATGAGTTCGCGGATGTGGTTGCCGTGCACCGGGTTCCGCAGCCGCCGTACGAGGCGGTGCTGGAGCTGCCGGACACCGTCGAGATCACCGCGCTCACCGACGTCTCCGACGGCCTGCTTGCCGATCTCGGGCATATCGCCGAATCCTCCGGGGTGGCCATCGATCTGGAGACGGCGGCGCTGGCCGTTCCCGAGTTGGAGTCGGTCGGCAAGGCGTTGGGCGTCAACCCCCTTGACTGGATTCTCGCGGGCGGCGAAGACCACGCCTTCGCAGCAACATTCGCCGATACGGGCGATTTGCCCGAAGGCTGGATCCGGGTCGGCCGCGTCCTCGCAGGCTCCGGCGTTACGGTCGACGGCACCCCACGATCCGGACTCACCGGCTGGGAATCCTTCGCATAGACGGGTGCGCACGCGCGATGAATCTCGACACGATAAGTTTTCCCGACATGGGTGCGAAACCACTGTCGGAAGTCATCGATACGGGCTGGGCCGAGGCCCTGGAACCGGTGGCCGACCGCATTGCCGCGATGGGCGAGTTCCTGCGCAACGAAAACGCCGAGGGGCGTGGCTATCTCCCGAAGGGGGAGCATGTGCTGCGGGCCTTCCAGCGGCCCTTCGACAAGGTCCGGGTGCTGATCGTCGGTCAGGATCCGTATCCGACGCCGGGGCATCCGGTGGGGCTGAGTTTCTCGGTGGCTCCGGACGTTTCGCCCATTCCGCGCAGTCTCTCCAATATCTATTCGGAGCTGACCAAGGATCTCGGGCTGCCGATGCCCTCCAATGGCGATCTGTCGCCGTGGTGCGATCAGGGCGTGCTCATGCTGAACCGAGTGCTGACCGTGCAGCCGGGCCAGCCGGCCTCGCATCGCGGCAAGGGCTGGGAAGCGGTGACCGAGCAGGCAATTCGCGCGCTCGTCGCCCGTGACCAGCCGCTGGTGGCGATTCTGTGGGGCCGCGACGCCTCCACCCTGAAGCCGATGCTGGGCAGTACTCCCTATATCGAATCCGCCCATCCCTCACCGTTGTCGGCTTCGCGAGGATTCTTCGGTTCTCGGCCATTCTCCCGAACCAACGAATTGCTGGGTACTCTAGGGGCCGCGCCGGTGGACTGGCGTCTGCCCTAGCGCGAATCCGTTGACCTGATTCAGGAGCATGTGTATGCAGAACAAGACTGCCCGTGGTGTTTTCGTCGCGCTGGCCGCCGGTGCCGCGCTGGCCGCGGCCCCGGCCGTCGCCAACGCCGAACCGTTGACGCTGGAGCCGGCCGCTCCCGAGGCCGTGAAGACCACCGTTCAGCCCGTCGGCAGCCTGTTCGACACCAACAGCGTGAGTGGCCTGTCCTCGAATGTCACCTCGCGCACCGCATGCCTGATCCAGTCGATCAGCCAGCAGGTGGACTGCCTCAACGGGCAGGCGTAACCCGCACCATCCGTACCTGGATTGCGGGAGTGAAGGCTTCGACTCGGCGTTCGCCGTCGAGTTCGAAGCCTTTCTTCTTGTAGAAGGCCTGTGCGCGCGGGTTCTCCTCGAAGACCCAGAGTGACATGTCGGCCTCGTCCGACAGCACGGTCGAGATGAGATCGTCGGCGACGCCGGTGCCGTGGTAGGCGGCGCGCACGTACAGGGCGTTGAGTTCCAGTGGCGTGGGCGAGTTCTCCTCGCTCGACGGTCCGCCCGCCGCGAATCCGATGACGGTGTCGCCGATCAGGGCGACGTGGACCTGTCCCGGATATTTGATCCGGATGCGGTCCCAGCTCGCCGCCCGCTGCGCCACATCGAAGGCGTCGAGCAGATGCCGCGGCACCAGATCCCGATACGCCTCGCGCCAGCAGGCGATGTGGCATTCGGCCATGCTCCGGACATACTCGGCCTGCAGCGGAACCACGCGCCAGTCACTCATCAGAACCCCCGTTCGGTCCGGGAACGACAGGAGCCCCGGTCACCCAATTCTGGGTGCCGGGGCTCCTGACGAAAGCTGAATCAGCCGCGAACGACCTTGCCCGCCTTCAGGCAGGAGGTGCAGACGTTCATGCGGCGAGTGTTGCCCGGGGCAACCTGGGCGCGCACGGTCTGGATGTTCGGGTTCCAGCGACGGTTGGTGCGCCGGTGCGAGTGCGAAACCGACTTACCGAAGCCGGGGCCCTTGGCGCAGACGTCACAGACGGCAGCCATAGTCGCGAGCTCCTTCATGTCATAGAGGGACGCGCTGCACGGTGTACAGCGAGTCCGAAAGCCTAATGTCTTGGACGTACCTACCAGCAAAGAGCTGGTGAACGCGGGCCGATACCTGAGAGGGCAGGACCGTGCCTGCGTGAGGCAACCGCACAAGAGTAGCCAACCGCGCCCGGGCGTGTCCAATTGGGTCCCCGCCACCCGTCCCGTGTGCGGTGTACGAATGCCAGGTGACGGCATGGTGTCGGTTGCCCCGACTAGGCTGGCGACGGGATTCCCGCTGCAAGCACTTGGATTGTGGCGACGTGAGCGGAAGGACGGTGACGGTGCCCGGGGTAGCGGACGCGCTCGACGGTACTGCCCTGCTGAGCTGGGGCCGCTCAACACTCGCCGCCCTGGAACGCCACCGCGACGAGATCAACGCCCTCAATGTCTTCCCGGTCCCGGATTCCGACACCGGCACCAACCTGCTCAGCACAATGCGCGCCGCCGTGCGCGGAGCAGAGGAGGCCGCCGCGGCGACGCAGCCGAATAACACGGTGTCGCAGGTCACCAGCGCTGGCCCGAAAGCCGCGGACGAGGAAGCCGGACCTGAGGCCCGGAAGGTCGCGGTCGCCATGGCACGGGCGGCGACCACGGGCGCCCGCGGGAATTCGGGCATCATCCTGTCTCAGGTACTGCGGGGTGTTGCCGACGCGGTCGCCGAGGGGCCTCTGACCGAGCGATCGTTGCGGGTCGCGCTGCGGCAGGCGGCGCGGCTGGTTCGCGAGGCGCTGAGCTCGCCGGTCGAGGGGACGATGCTGACCGTGCTGGATCGGGCCGCCGAGAGTGCGGCGGATTGTCCCGAGCGAGACCTGGCCGCGGTCGCGCTGGCGGCGGCCGATGGGGCGGTCAAGGCGCTGGGGGAGACTCCGGCGCAGCTGGGTGTGCTGCGTGAGGCGGGGGTTGTGGACGCGGGAGCGCGTGGATTGCTCGTCCTGCTGGACGAACTGGTGACGGCCGCCGGGGGCAGCGTGCCGACCCGTCCGGAATACCGGCGCGACGGATCGGGCCACGGAATCGACTCTTCACCCCGTCATTCCGGCGTGCATTTGGCCGGAATCCACCCGGCGGCGGTGGATCCCGGCCAAAAGCACGCCGGGATGACGAGCGGGCACGCCGGGATGACGAGCGGGCACGCTGGGATGACGAGCGGGCACGCCGGGATGACGGACGCGCAGATGGCGAGCGGGGTTGCCGCCGCACCGCACTATGAGGTCATGTTCCTGGTGCGCGGGACCGATGAGGGACGCATCGGGGGGTTGCGGGATCGACTTGGGGCGCTGGGTGATTCGGTGGTCGTTGTCGGGGACGGCTCGGAAACCTGGTCTGCCCATGTGCACTGCGCCGATGCTGGAGCCGCGGTCGAAGCCGGGCTCGCGGCCGGAGAGCTGAGCGGGATTCGGATCGAGACTTTGACCGCGTCGGGGCATGCGCTCGACGGGGTTGCGGATCGTGCGATTCTGGCGGTTGCCGCGGGGGCGGGGGCGGTGCGGTTATTCCAGGACGCGGGGGCTGTCGTGCTGGAGGGGGAGGTCACCTCGGAGGTGCTGCTCGAGGCCATTCGGGGGATCGGGCATCGGGAGGTGCTGGTGCTACCGAACGGGGCGTTGGAGGCGCATGAGTTGGTGGCCGTGAGTGTGGCGGCTCGGGATGGGCAGCGGGAGGTGTTGATGCTGCCGTGCGGGTCGATGGTGCAGGGGTTGGCGGCGTTGGCGATGCATGATGCGGGGCGGGTGGCGGCGGATGATGCGTTCGCCATGTCGGAGGCGGCGGCGGGGACGCGGTGGGGGGCCTTGCGGGTGGCGCCGGAGCGGGCGTTGACCATGGTGGGGATGTGCGAGGCGGGGGATGGGCTGGGGCTGGTCGGGCACGATGTGGTCGTGATCGATTCGGATGTGCGGGCGGCTGGGCGGACGCTGCTGGATCGAATGCTCGGGCTGGGTGGGGAATTGGTCACAATGCTCATCGGATGTGATGCGCCGCAAGGACTTTCGGAGGAGCTGACCACGCATGTGGCGGCGGGGTTCCCGGGGGTGGAAGTGGTGGTCTATCCGGGTGGGCAGGCGGGGGATCTCGTGCAGATCGGGGTCGAGTAGACCGTGCAGATCGGGGTGAAATAGATGGCGACGCTGGCTGATCGGCTGGATCACGTGCTCGGGGTGAAGGCCGCCGAGCCGCTGCTGGAGAGTTTCGACATGCAGACCGTGGAGGATCTGCTGCGGCACTATCCGCTGCGCTATGCCACACAGGGGCAGGAACTCACCGAGGAGGAGCCCGAGGAGGGCGCCCACGTCACGGTGATCGGTCGGGTCTCCAAGACCGACCTGCGGCCCATGAAGAACCGGCGCGGCAGCCTGCTCAAGGTGAGCCTGGACACCGGCGGCGTGAAACCGGTGGAGATCACCTTCTTCAGCGGTGACAAGGTGCGTCACCTGGTGAAAGAGGGTGTGCGCGCGATGATGTCGGGCACCGTGCACTACTGGGCGAAAGACCGCTGGAACCTCTCGCATCCGGACTACCTGATCCTGCCGCAGAAGGGCGACGGGTCGGTCGAGAGCCTCACCTCGGTGCACGGCGGCGGTGCACTGCGCGGCCTGGCGCAGAGCGCGCGGGGCGCCGGGGGCATCGACATGTCCTTCTTCGAGCGGGAATTCATCCCGGTCTATCCATCGACGGCGAAGGTGCAGAGCTGGGATCTGCTGCGCTGCGTGCGGCAGGTGCTCGATCAACTGGATCCCGTCGAGGAGCCGCTGCCCGCCGCCCTGTGCGCCGAGTACGACCTGATGCCGGTCTCCGACGCGCTGCGCCTGATCCACCTACCCGAGCGCAAGTCCGATATCGAAGCCGCCCGGGGCCGTTTGCGTTTCGACGAGGCCATGGCGCTGCAGCTGGTGCTGGCCGAGCGCCGCCACCAGACCGAGGGCCGGACCGCGCGCCCGTGCCCGCCGCGCACCGACGGCATTGCCGCCGCCTTCGACAAGCGACTGCCCTTCGAGCTGACCGAGGGCCAGAACGCGGTCATCGAGGAGATCTCCGCGGACCTGTCGCGCAGCCATCCCATGCACCGGCTGCTGCAGGGCGAGGTGGGTTCGGGCAAGACCATCGTGGCCCTGCACGCCATGCTGCAGGTGGTCGACAACGGCCAGCAGTGCGCACTGCTCGCGCCGACCGAAGTCCTTGCGGCACAGCACTATCGGTCGCTGTCGAAGATGCTCGGCGATCTCGGCACGGCCGGGGAGCTGGGTGCGGACGAGAACGCCACCAAGCTGGTGCTGGTGACCGGTTCCATGTCGGCGGGTCAGAAGAAGGCCGCGCTGCTGGACGCCGTCACCGGCGAGGCGGGCCTGGTGATCGGCACGCACGCGCTGATCCAGGACAATGTCGAGTTCTTCGACCTCGGCATGGTGGTGGTCGACGAGCAGCACCGCTTCGGTGTCGAGCAGCGAGATGCCCTGCGCGCCAAGGCGAAAGGCGACGCGAGCCCGCACCTGCTGGTCATGACCGCCACCCCGATCCCGCGGACCATCGCCATGACGACCCTCGGCGATCTGGAAACGTCCGTGCTGACCCAGCTTCCGAACGGCCGGTCGCCGATCACCTCGAAAGTCGTTCCCGCCAAGGTGAAGCCGTCGTGGGTGGATCGTGCGTGGGAACGCATTCGCGAGGAGGTCGCGGCGGGGCGTCAGGCCTATGTCGTGTGCTCGCGCATCGGCGATGAGGAGGAGAACGGAAAGGGCAAGGGGCGCAAGACCAAATCCCTGGAGGAACAGGAAGCCCCCACCACCCACTCGGCGATGGACATGTACGAGACGCTGAGCACCGGTGCGCTGAAGGATCTGCGCGTGGGTCTGCTGCACGGGCGGCTACCCGCCGACGAGAAGGATCGCGTGATGCGGGCCTTCAATGACGCCGAGATCGATGTCCTGGTCTGCACCACGGTCGTCGAGGTCGGCGTCGACGTCCCGAATGCCACGGTCATGGCGATCGTGGACGCGGATCGCTTCGGTGTGAGCCAGCTGCATCAGCTGCGCGGCCGTGTCGGCCGTGGCAAGCACGCGGGCCTGTGCCTGCTCATCACCGAAACCAACCCGGTCGGTACGGCGATGGCCCGGCTCGAGGCCGTGGCCGGATCCACTGACGGCTTCGAACTCTCCGTCCTCGATCTGCGGCAACGCCGGGAAGGCGACGTGCTGGGCTCGGCGCAGTCCGGTACGGCCCGCAGCCTGCGCCTGCTCTCACTGCTCGACGACCTCGAAGTCATCACCGCCGCACAGCAAATGGCGCGCGAGATCGTGGCCTCGGATCCCGGTTTGAAGAACCATCCGGGCCTGGCGAGCATGATGCGCGCCGCGGTGGACGGCGAACGCCTGGAGTACCTGGCGAAGTCCTGACCGGCTACTCGGCGGGCTCGATCTCGGGCTCGGCGGGCTCGTCTTCTTCGAGCCCCGCCAGCTCGGCCCAGCGCGCGAGTTCCTCGTGATGCGAACCGGTCTGGGTCGCCTCGACCACATCGACGGCGGCCGCATCGTCATCGCCGTCCCCGTGCCGGGTCAGCAGCATGAGCGGCCAGGCGGGTGCAGCTCCCGCCCGCCCGTCGAAGGGCCGCAGGTCCCAGGCCGTCTCGAACCGCCACACCCGCGCCTGCGCGTCCGCGACCTCATCCCCGGGTTCGAGGAATGCGTAAGGGCGGAAACGTAATTCGATCCGGCGCGGGATGCCGTCGTCGGGATCGAAGGAATCGGTAGCTCCCGGTTCGAACTGCTGCCCGACGCGCCGGCATTCGATCGTGCGGTGCGGCCGTGGGAGCCACCCGGTCTCTTGCGGCGGATCGAAGTGCCGGATCTCGATCACGTGCAGCGCGGTCGGCGGGATGCCGACGTGGCAGTTCGCGCCGACGTCGAGATCGGCGGCCCGGGGCCGGATCCGGAAGACCTCCCGGTCCCAGCCCGGGACCCCGGGCCCGGCGGGCAGGGCCCGCAGTCCGTTCCACGGGACCCCGCCGCTGTCCGGATCCGCTGTCCACCAAGGCCATTCGACGACGACCTCGTCATTCGTCAGCTCGTTCACCCGTGTCTCGGTGAACGGGCAGGACATTTCGATGATGTCCCCGACTCGGTATTCGAACGCCACAACCGTCGAACTTATCCCGTCCCCGGCGGTGCGTCTTCGTACCGCTCGGCGGTGCGCCCGGATACCGCTAGCCGGCGGCGGGGAATTCGTCGGCTTTCACGCCCATGATGAAGGCTTCCCACTCACGCATGCTGAACAGCAGTACCGCCCCATTGGCGCCCTCCTTGCTGTGGGCGACCACCATGCCGCGGCCGGGCCAATAGCCGACCTGGACGCAGCTTCCGTTGGGGCCGCTGGCCGTGCTCGTCCGCAGTGAGAGTCCAGAAGGCAGATCTGCCTTGGTGATCATGATCAGTTTTCCTTCCTTCCATCGGTTGGTCCGGACTCGAGGCAAGGGTGAACTGCCGGACGGGTCCAACGATGCGGGACAACGCCGTCTGGCATCGGCTGAGTGAAATCGCGATCGAGAATATGTGGCCCCCTTGCAGGCGCGGTCGCATCGAGCGATCCACCGGGGGCTCGGGCGGAACAGTGTGACCTGGACATGTGCTAGCTCCAGAACAGCGTGTTCGACGGGGATCACACTACCGAACCGCTGCTGAGCACGTGCCCGGTATCGCGGCAAATCGGTGACCCGTCTTGAAGATTCAGAGGCGAAGGCCCGATTCGACAATTGTCTGAGCAACCGTCCGCAGGCGCAGTTGGTGGGTGCGCGCATACCGGCGGATCAGCGTGAATGCCTCATCCGGGGTAATGCCGTTCGCGTTCGAAATGACCCCTTTGGCCTGTTCGATGACCACCCGGGATTCCAGCGCCTGCCGCAGTTGTGCGGTGAGCGCGTGCTGCCGCTGCCGTATATCCGCATTGACGACGTAGCCGACCGCCGTATCGGCCAGCAGCTGTGCCACCTCGAGATCGGGTTCGTCCCAGCTGCGGCTGCGGCTCTCGTAGAGATTGACCGCGCCGATCATGTTGTTCCGCAACCGCATCGGAATTCCGGCCACCGCGACGATCTGTCTCTGCTGTGCCACCGCGGTGAACTGCGGCCATCGCGCCGCACACCGCGCGATATCCCCGATCGCCACCACTTCCCCCTTCCGGTGCGCATCGACGCACGGCCCCTGCTGCCACTGCACCTGACAGCGCTCCGCCGCGGCCACGTGCTCCCCGGCGTTCGTCGCCATCCGCAGCCGCCCGTCCGCGAGCATCACCACCCCCGCCCCGGCCAGCCCCAGCACCGCGGTCTCCGCCGAGACCAGCTCGTCGAGCGCCTCGTCCCGCTCGTATTCCATGGGCAGCATTCGTGCGAAACGCGTCAATGCCTCGATCAGGGCCGGTCCGTCGTAGCTCATGACCTCTCCCTTCCTAGGGGCTCGCGCCGGCTATCCCGGGCATACCCAGCCCGGCCGATGTAGAACGCCCGATCGGTTCCGGCCGGCGCGAGCGGGTCAGGCCCAGCCCATGAGCATCCGGTCCACCGCGCGAGGATCGACGAGTCCGATGAGCCGCAGCATCGCGGCATAGCGGGGAACCATCCGAACCGGCCGCCGCTGAATCGCGGTGACCATCCACTCGGCCGCCTGCTCGGTGGTGAGCCCCGGCATCCGCCGGTACTTCTCGGTCGGCGAGCTCATGGCGGTATGCACGAGCGGGTAGTGCAGAGCGGTGAAAGCGATTCCGGCAGAGGCGAGTTCGCCGTCGGCGCTGCGGGCGAACCCGGACAGCGCGGCCTTGGAAGCGTGATACGCGGCCAGCCGGGGCGAGGTGTCTGTCGGCACCGTCCAGGTCCCGACATTGATGACCTGCCCGCCGCCGCGCGCGATCATGGCGGGCAGCAGCCCGAGCGTGAGCTGCACCGCCCCGAAGTAATTGACCTGCATGGTCCGCTGGAAATCATGCAGCCGATCGAAGGATTCGACCAACGGCCGCCGAATGGATCTGGCCGCGTTATTGATGAGTACGTCGACCCCGCCGTAGGTGTCGGCAACCCACTGCACCAGCTCGCTGATCTGCGCCGTATCGGACATATCGCACGTGCGGACCTCGACCTTCCCGCCCGCCCCCGCGATCTCCTCCCGCACGGCCGCCAATTCCTCCGCCCGCCGCGCCACCAGAATCAACTCCGCCCCCGCCCCGGCCAGCCGCACCGCCCCCGCCCGCCCGATCCCGGCCGAGGCTCCGGTCAGCAGAATCCTCTTCCCCCGCACCGCTTCCACCCCGCCGTCCCGAGTCCCACCAAGGGGATGCAGCAGGTACCTCAGCATGAGCCCCCGCCCCACCCGAACCCGAATCCCCTTGCCCCGCCCGGTATCCGCCGTCATTCCGCCAGTCAACACACCCCGTAGACGAAGATCAAGGAGCTCTCAACGCGCGGAATCGGACAGGATTCCGCGGTGAGAGCTCCTTGATCTTCTCACTGGCCCGGGGTCAGAGGACGACGAAACCCGCAGCGGCGCCGACGATCGCGCCCGCGATGGCGCCGACGAAGATCATGGGGACACAGCCGACGATCAGGCCGACGAGGCCGATCATGCAGCCCGCGACCGCGCCGGCGAAGAAGCCGACGACCATGCCCGCGGTGGCGCCGACGAGGCCGATGTCCTGGGCGGTGGAGACGCCCTGAACCGGCTGGGTGGCGGACGGGTGCATCGTGATGGTGGTGCCGTCCTCGCTGACCTCGGTGCTGAAGCGGACGATGCGCTCGGTGCTGGCGATCACGGTCGGCATGGTCTCGACGACGGTGCCGTCGTCGGCGGTGATGGTGACCTTGCTGCCGTCCTCGGAGACGTCGAAGCGGCCGCCGGCGATCTGGGCGGCGATGCCCGCGCCATCGGCGGAGGCGCCGGTGGTGAAGCTCATGCCGTGCTCGGTGCCGGTCATGGTGGGGCCACTGAAGGCAGAGGCGGCCTCGCCGTGCGCGGTGACCGCGGTCATGGTCGTGGCGGCCACTGCCAGCAACGAAGTGGCAACGAACTTACGAATCCACATGAGTAGTGACACCTTTCGATAGGCGCTGTCGATCCAGCGCAGAACGAGGGGATGGCAACACTTGCGACATGTCGCTCCACTAGATGGCAACCAAACGGCTACCAACGCTGCGAGCGATCCAGACCATACCGGCGAAGGTGACGTTCCGGCGGATTGAACACACCGGTCTGTTCGTGTCGCGCATTTTGCCGCACTCGAGTTTCGCAGGGCCGCAACGTAATTCAATCGGACAATCTAGACATTCAGGTGCGTAACGGATCAAGGCGACATTCGGGACATTTCAGACCTGTTGTGGGACAAGGGAAATGCGTATCCAGTGCTCGGCGGCTTCATCATAAGCCGCCGAGAGACCGTCCAGTCTGATTTATGGAGAAGGGATTTCCCTTCGAATGGAAAATGGAAAGGTGACGCAGGTCGGAATCGAACCGACGAGGAACCTGAGTGAAAATCAGGGTGCCCATACCATCAGAGCAACTGCGCCTGGGCTGAGCGACGGGACTCGAACCCGCTGAACCCAGTACCACAAACTGGGGCCTCGACCACTTCGGCTTCGCTCAACATGAAGGGTGCGCACGGGTGAGCCGTGCGGGGGAGTCAGCGGCAGCGGTTGTGGGACAGCACTTCCGGTGCGAGGCGTTCGCGGAAGGCATGCGAAGACTCTCGGAAGGCGTGCGACGACGCGGCGGCTGCGGGCGAATGATGATGCACTGCCGGTCCTTTCGTCGTCGGGGATGTTGCGTTCTACGTTAGCTTTCGCGGCATCCCCGACGCCACCGAATTATCGGGAGGGGACACTCACACCTCGAGATCCTCCTCGATGCCCTTGAGGCGGTGCCGCGCCATGGCGAGATTGGCCCGGCCGCGGTCGAGGGCGAGATAGAGGAACAGCCCCTTGGATTTGCGCCCGGTCATGGGTCTGATCACGTGGTACTGGTTGGTGAGGGTGATGAGGATGTCCTCGATGTCCTCCTTGATGCCCAGCTGGTCGATGGTGCGCATCTTGGCGCGCACCACCTCGGTGTTCCCGGCGGCGGCGACCTGCAGGTCCAGGGCCTTGGAGCTGCCGAGCATGCCGAGCGCCATGCCGCTGTTGTAGTCGACGACGGCGGCGCCGATGGCGCCGTCGATCACCATCATGTCCTTCAGCGCGATATCCATGTTGGACATGGGTTTTCCTTTCAATCGGTGTTATCACTTGGGGTCAGTTGGTCGGAGATGATGCGGGCGGCCGGCCGCGATTCCAGGTGCAGGCGGCCGATATTCGCGCCGGGCCCGGCGAGCACGGTCAGCGAGGCGGTCCAGCCGACGGCGTAGATGACGACGTCGCCGCCCTCGCCGTGCACCACCACCTCGTGGAATCCGCCGCCGTTCGCGGTGGCGGCCAGCCGATGTGAGAGCGAGAGCTGCGCGGCGGTCAGCGCCGCCATGCCCGCGGGCTCGATGTGGGCGGGCAGATCGTGTGCGATGAGCAGCCCGTCGGTGGACGCCACGAGCGTGCCGATCAGCTGCGGCACCCGGTCCCGCAGCGATTTCAGCTCATTGAGTACCTGCGTGTTCGGTTCTGGGCCGGACATCGCCACTTTGGTCAACCTTCCTATCAATTCACCGAGCCGCCTTTTCCGCGCGGTCACGCGAGTTCCTCCAAGGCCGCCTCCCTATCCGTTCGCCGGGCGCTGTCTTCATTCGAAGAGCGGGGGTCGCCCGGTCCGTCACAACGCGCGGTCAGGCCAGTTCCTCCAATGCCGCGCGCAGCCGTATGAGCACGTCCCGATCGGGCGGCTCCCAGCGATCGGGGACGGCGACCGCGTCGGCCTGCCGGACCCGGCGGCGCAGCGGCGGCGTGGAATCCGTTGCCGCACCGGTGGTCAGGACCCGGTCGGGGGCGGCGGGCACCGCCGGGGCGCGGACCGGGTCGGCGAGCGCGACCATGACCGGCGGCTCGATCAGCCCGGCCGCGGTGAGTTCACGCACCGCGAGCAGGCAGCCGTAGGTGGTGCGGCCCAGGTCGGCGGCCAGCCCGGCGATGCTGCGCCGGGCATCGACGGCGGCGAGCACCTCGGCCTGGCCGCCGGTGAGCACCACGCGCCGGCGCCGCACCCGCCGCACCGGCACCACCGCCACCCGGTCGACCAGATCGACCGGCCAGACACCGGTATTCGGATCACCCCGGCGCGCGCATTCGTGAATCAGCGCGCCTGGGGTGATGCGGCAGATCCGGGCCAGCCAGTGCGGCGGCCCGGGATGGAAGTCGAGGGGGACCGGCGCCGCCAGCAGCAGGTAGGCGGCGTCGAAGACCGACAGCAACGCAAGGGTTTCCAGGCGCGGCCCCGCGGGCAGCCGGTCCTCGCCGCCCGCGCGGGCGCGCCGCCATTGCTCGCTGGTGGCCACTCCGGACGCCACCACCATGCGGTCCAGCGCGGTGGTGCGCGCGCACTCCGCGGCCACGATCGCGCCCTCGACGAGATGAAACGCACCGTCGCCCACGGCGAGTACGCCGGTGGCGTGCTGTTGTTCGAGTCGCCGCAGTTCGATGACGAGTTCACTGTCCATGATCGTCCTCGGCGAATTCGGCGATAATCGCCCGCAGCTGGTATCTCGCCATGGCGAGATTGCCGGTGTCGCCGTCGAAGTGAATGTGCAGGAAAAGCCGTGCGTCGAAATCACCGTCGATCAAATTCAACAGGTGATATCCCTGCGTTCCGCAGACGATGATCTCGGTGATGTCGTCGCCCGGGGTGCCGGTGGCCAGGGCCGGTGAGGTGAGCACCGAGCGCACGACATCGGTTGCGGCGGCGGCATCTTCGTGCTGGTCGACCACGTCGTGCCGCCCGGCGGCCGCGATGGCCAGCCCGCTCGCCCCGTCCACCAGGGTGACGCTGCGCGCACCGGGAATGTCCATGATGCGTTTGAGGCATCCGTCAATACCGATCACCGCGCGCCACCGTTGTTTATCCGAGAGTCATCGAGCGAATCCAGACGCTACACATGATGTGCTCGTGATGTGCGGCAAACGCCGGTCAATACCTTTTGGTATTTGATGCGTTGCCGCACAGTGGATATCCAATTTGGATGGCGGAATTGTCCTTTATCCCACCGCGTTTCACCGCGATAGAGGATTAAGTCACCTGGGCATGCGGGGATACGGCAGATCCGAACTGGTGTGCTCGCTGATCGCCAGCGGCCGCCCGATCTGCGGGAAGGCGCGCTGGGCGCAGTTGGGGCGCTCGCACACCTTGCAGCCCGCGCCGATGGGCACGGCCGCCGCCGGATCGTCCAGCTCCAGCCCGCGCGAATACACCAGCCGGTCGGCGTATTCGATATCGCAGCCCAGTCCGATGGCGAATTCCTTACCGGTGGTACCGAATCCGCTCGGCACCGGTGGGGTGGTGCGCGCTACCCACAGGTAGCGGCGGCCGTCGGGCATGGCCGCGATCTGGGTGAGCATGCGGCCGGGATGGTTGAACGCCTCGTGCACCACCCACAGCGGGCAGCTGCCGCCCACGCGGGAGAAGTGGAAGGCGGTGGCGGACTGGCGTTTCGAGATATTGCCCGCGCGGTCGGTGCGGATCAGGAAGAACGGCACGCCGCGCTGCCCCTGGCGCTGCAGGGTGCTGAGCCGGTGGCAGACCGTCTCGAAGCCGACCTCGAAGCGCAGGCTCAGCAGATCGATGTCGTAGTGCAGTTCCTCGGCCGAGCGCAGGAACTTGCCGTAGGGCAGGATGAGCGCGCCCGCGAAGTAGTTGGCCAGTCCGATGCGCGCGAGGGTGCGGGATTCGTCGGTGAGGCCGGGGGTTTCGTCGAGGACCTCGTCCAGCAGCGCGCCGTGCAGCAGGAAGGCCAGGGTGGTGGCGATCTGGAAGGCGCGCTGCCCGGGGCGCAGTCGCCGGGCGAGGGTCAGGGTGCGGCTCTCGGGTTCGTAATGCCGCTTGGGGATGTTCGGATCGGCGCCGTCGCCGCGCACCAGCACGGTGACCCCGGCCCGCTCCTCGGCCACCCGCGCCAGCTGCCGGTCCAGCGAGCCGATGGTGAGGCCGCTCTCGTCGAACAGCCGCTCGGCGGCGAGATCCAGCTGGGCGATGTGATTGTGATGGTCGTAGAAGAAGTCGCGCACGTCCTCGTAGGGCATGGGCACGCCGGGCGCGCCGGTGGGGGTGGCCACCTTGGAGGACAAGAGATCCAACTGGTCGGTCGCCGCGCGTAGTCGGCGGTGCATGGCCACAACGATTTTCGCGACCTCGGGCATGCGGGTGGCCAGATCCTCGACCTCGGCGACCGGCGCGGCATTGCCGCCGGCGGCCTCCACCAGGATCTCGTGCAGGTCCGACACCAGCCGGGCGTCGGAGTCCGCGGCGAAGAACTGCACGTCCAGGTCGAAGGTCGAGTTCAGCTTCAACAGCACGGGAATCGTGAGCGGTCGCTGATCACGCTCCAGTTGGTTGAGGTAGCTGGGGGAGAGATCCAGGGATTTGGCCAAGGCCGCCTGGGTCATCCGCCGTTCCTCGCGCAACCGCCGTAGTCGGGCCCCCGCATACATCTTGCGCACGTGCAGGATGGTACCGAGTCGGCTTCGCAAACATCGCAAATTGGGGAGACTCGCGGCAACTTCGCTTATCTGCGTGGCACTTCATCATGCCGACGGTGCTGCGTAGCATGCGAATTCGGTACTACGGGCGGTTTGGCGCGCGAGTCCCCATCGTACGACCAACCCTTCGTCACCGGAGTGGAACGACGTTCGGAATGTGGGCCGAAATCGGCGGGCTCATCCCAAAATCAGGTGAACCTGGAGTTCGCCGACCAGAAACCCGAGCACCGCGCCGATGGCGACCAGCTTCCATTCGTCCTGTTTGAACGCCGGGCGCAGCAGGCCCTCGTATTCGTCGTCGGTCAGTTGCTTGGTCTTCTCGATCACCAGGTTGCGGACGTCGAGCGCCTCGATGGCGTGCTGATCGAAGCCGGAGTGTGCGGCGGCCTTGACGTGATCGAGCACGAAGGTGACCGCATCGCGCTCGATTGCGGTGAGGCTGTCGCTGGCGACCAGCATGACGATCGGCCGGGCCGGGCCGGTCTGCAGGTTCAGGAACTCGCTGACGTGGCGGCTGAGCAACGAGGCCAACCGGTCGGCACGTTCGCCGTTCAGGACGGCCTCGAGAATGCGTGCCAGGGTGAGGATCTCGGTGGCGATGAGGTCGCCGTAGTCGGTGCAGACCTGGTCGCGGCGCTTGTGGAAGAGGCCGTGCCATCTGAACGGTCCGATACCGACCGGGCGGATCGGGCGGAAGATCATCTGCAGCGCCAGCCAGTCGGTGACCAAACCGGTGAAACCACCGAAAGCGGGCATGAGCAAAGGGGAACGGACCATGTAGTCGACACCGGCGTCGAGGGGTTCGCGCAGGCGGGTGGTCAGTTCGGCGATATCGATGCGGGCGATGATGTCCTGCGGATCCGATGAGCTTGCCGAACATCAGGTCCACGGCAATGGTCGCCATGCGCGGCATCCTCGATGCGATTATTCGTATCCCGAGTTCATGCATGTGTGTAAAGTCAGGGTGGATCAACCGCCTCGCGCCCAGGCGACGTGAGGTTCCCTCCCCGGCACAGTCTTCGGGTTGTGTCGGCCAGCGTCCGGAGGGACACGCACCAACGGACCGGCCCGGACTGCCTCGCGCAGACCACCGAAACCAGGGCGTGACCACGATCAGGCAAAACGTCCTGCATGGGATCGCAAGCTGATCAGAGACGCTAGGAGACCCGCGTGCAAAGCTCGCCGCCCACGCAACGGGTCGTCTCGATCGTGGAGTTGCTAGCCGCAAGGGCCGGGCCTCTGACGTCGGCCGAGATCGCCGACAGCCTGGAGTTGAATCGGTCCACCGCGGGCGCGATCCTGGCCACGCTCGCCGAACGCGGGTGGGTGCACCGGCTGCCCGATCTCAGCTACGAATTGGGGCCCGCGCTCGCCGCGCTCGGGCGGCACGCGGACGGCGGCCGGGACGATCGGGCCTGGCTGGACCGGGAATTGGCGCGGCTGGCCGATCGGGTCGACTGCGGGGCGGCGCTGACCACCATCACCCTGGACCATCTGGAATTCCTGGCCGTCACCCGGGACCGCTACACCGTGGGCATCGAATCGGGGGCGCGGATCCCGCTGCTGGCGCCCGCCGGGGCGGCGATCATCGCGCACTGGGGTACTGCCCGCCAACAGGATTGGCTCGAGACCCGGGGACCCGAGCGGCGTGACGAATATCGCGCCGTGCTCGCCACCCTGCGCGAGACCGGGTACTGCGCGTGGCGGCTGGAGCCCGACAGTCTGCCGAATCTGCGCGTGCTGTCCGAGGTCGCCGACCACCTCGCCGATCAGCCCGCGAGTTCGGAATTGCGGGGGCGGGTGCTGGCGCAGCTGGCGGCGATCGGCGGGAGCGCGTACGACCGGGCCACGATGGACAGTGCGGTCGCGCTGCCCGTGAGCTATATCAGCGCACCGGTTTTCGACGGGGGCGGGCATGCGGTGATGGAGTTGCAGATCGGGCCGTTGCGGGAGGATGTGACGCGGGCGGAGCGCCGCGCCTACGTGACCGAGTTGACGGCAGCCGCGCGGCGCATCGGCGAGGGCGTCGACTCCCACCGTATCCGCCACTTCTGACGGACTCCCTGTCATCTCGGGATGACGGCGTGGAGCACTCGGCTTGGCGGAATTCGCGAATCGGCGCGGATTCGCTCGCCGAAATTCGCAGCTGTGAGCCGTTTTTCGAGGTCAGCGGCGTGAGTAGCGTGCGAAGGCATGAAGTCCTATTCCGTTCGCGCGCACTCCTCGGCCGAGGAGTTCCCGCGCTCCGAGCATCTGGCCACCCGGATCGCCGAGGTGGCCGTCGACCCGGTGCCGGTACCGGCCGCCGTCACCGACATGATCGTCAACCGCCTCATCGACAATGCCGCCGTGGCCGCCGCCGCGGTGCTGCGCCGGCCGGTGACCACCGCGCGGCGGCAGGCGCAGGCGCATCCGTACTCGCCGGGGGCGACGGTGTTCGGATTGCCCGGCGGGCAGCGCTTCTCGCCCGAGTGGGCGGCGTGGGCGAACGGGGTCGCGGTGCGGGAGCTGGACTTCCACGACACCTTCCTGGCCGCCGAATACTCACACCCCGGCGACAATATTCCGCCGATCCTGGCGGTCGCCCAGCATGCGGGGCGTAGCGGGGCCGAGCTGATTCGCGGGCTGGCAACGGGATACGAGATCCAGATCGACCTGGTGCGGGGAATCTGCCTGCACGAGCACAAGATCGACCATGTGGCGCATCTCGGGCCGTCGGTGGCGGCCGGGATCGGGACGCTGCTCGGGCTCGATGCCGGGGTGATCTATCAGGCGGTCGGGCAGGCGTTGCACACCACGACCGCGACCCGGCAGTCGCGGAAGGGGGAGATCTCCAGCTGGAAGGCGTTCGCGCCCGCCTTCGCCGGGAAGGCCGCGATCGAGGCGGTCGATCGGGCCATGCGCGGGGAGGGCGCGCCCGCTCCCATCTGGGAGGGGGCCGATGGCGTGATCGCAAGGCTGCTGGGCGGATTCGAGGCCGATTACCGGGTGCCGCTGCCCGGTCCCGGGGAGGCCAAGCGCGCGATTCTCGACAGCTACACGAAGGAGCACTCCGCCGAGTACCAGAGTCAGGCGCCCATCGATCTGGCGCGCCGGATGCGTTCGCGGCTGGGTGATCTCGATGAGATCGAGTCGATCGTGCTGCACACCAGCCATCACACGCATGTGGTGATCGGCAGTGGCTCGGGCGATCCGCAGAAGTACGACCCGACCGCGAGCCGCGAGACCCTCGATCACTCGGTGCCTTATATCTTCGCGGTCGCGTTGCAGGATGGCGGGTGGCATCACGAACGCTCCTACGCGCCGGATCGTGCGCGGCGTGCGGATACGGTCGCGCTGTGGCGGAAGATCTCCACGGTCGAAGATCCCGAGTGGACCCGCCGCTATCACTCGACCGATCCGGCGGAGAAGGCGTTCGGCTGCCGTGCCGAGATCGCGTTGCGTAGTGGTGAGGTGATCAGCGATGAACTGGCCGTCGCGGACGCACATCCCTTGGGGGCCAGGCCCTTCGGGCGTGCGCAATACATCGAGAAGTTCCGTACCCTCACCGAAGGCGTTCTGGAACCGGCCGAACAGGACCGGTTCCTAGCCGCCGCCGAGCGCGCCCCTGAACTCCGTGCGGGTGAACTAGATCAGCTGACGTTCACCGTCTCCCCGGACGTGCTCGATCGCGCCCCGGCGACCGGACGGGGGATCTTCGCATGATCACTCCCACGCGAAGTGGTTCAGTCCTCTCCCCACACCACCGCCTGTGCGGCGATGACCGAGGTGCCGTTGAAGGTCACCGACGGCGATCCGTACAGCCGGTAACCCTCGTCCAGCAGGGCGCTGATGCGCTCGCAGAATTTCGCGTCATCGGGTCCGGTGATCATTCGGTAGCGCAGGCGCGGCTGGTCGGTCATGGTGCCAGCCTAGGCGGGTGGGTGCGGTGAGCGGGCTCACGACGGGGGAGAAGCGGGCCGCACTGCAGGCGGGACTGGCGAGCGGGCGGATACAGCGCTGGCCGGGAGCGCTGAATCCCCTTGTGGCCAAGGTGATTCAGGAGATCGGCTTCGAAGGCGTGTACGTGTCCGGGGCCGTCGTATCGGCCGAGCTGGGGTTGCCGGACATCGGGCTGACCACGTTGACCGAGGTGGCCGAGCGGGGTCGGCAGATCGCGCGGGTCACCGATCTGCCGGTGTTGATCGATGCCGACACCGGGTTCGGGGAGCCGATGAACGCGGCGCGGACCGTGCGATTGCTCGAGGAGTCCGGGCTGGCGGGCTGTCATCTGGAGGATCAGGTGAATCCCAAGCGCTGCGGGCATTTGGACGGGAAATCGCTGGTGCCGGTCGAGGACATGGTGCGGCGTTTGCGGGCGGCCGTCGGTGCGCGCCGGGATCCGGATTTCGTGATCTGCGCGCGCACCGACGCCCGGGGCGTGGAGGGGCTGGGCGCGGCGATCGACCGGGCCAAGGCCTATGCCGACGCGGGCGCGGACCTGATCTTCACCGAGGCGCTCCAGACCGCCGAAGAGTTCGCTAAATTCCGTGCTGCCGTCGATATCCCGCTGCTGGCCAATATGACCGAGTTCGGCAAATCCGAGTTGCTGTCCGCCGGCCAGCTGGAGTCGCTCGGCTACAACGCCGTCATCTATCCGGTCACCACCCTGCGCCTGGCCATGTACGCCATCGAGACCGGATTGCGTGAAATCGACCGAACCGGAACGCAATCCGCGCTCCTGAACCGCATGCAGACCCGGTCCCGCCTGTACGACCTGCTGGACTACCGCGGCTACAACGCCTTCGACGCCGACATCTTCAACTTCACCGTGAGCGAGTGATTCCCATGACCGACATCAAGAAGGGCCTGGCGGGCGTCGTGGTCGACACCACCGCCATCTCCAAGGTCGTCCCCGAAACCAGCACCCTCACCTACCGCGGCTACGCCGTCCAGGACCTGGCCCGCCACCGCTCCTTCGAAGAGGTGGCCTACCTCCTCTGGCACGGCGAACTTCCCAATCCCCAAGAGCTCCAAGCCCTCTGCCAACGCGAGCGAGCCCTCCGCACCGCCGACCGCTCCCTGCTCGCCCTCATCGCCCGCCTCCCCGAAACCTGCCACCCGATGGACGTGGTCCGTACCGTGGTCAGCTACCTCGGCGCGGAAGACCCTCTCGAAGACCGTGGCACCGGACGAAATGAACTACTGGCCAAGGCTTTACGGCTGACAGCCGTCCTGCCCACGGTCATCGCCGCAGACCTGCGCCGCCGCCGCTCCCTCGATCCCATCCCACCCGATCCGTCCCGCGGTTTCGCCGAGAACTTCCTCCACATGTGCTTCGGCGAATCCACCCCCACCGCACCGCATCTCGACCCCCGCCTGATCCGAGCCTTCGAAACCTCCCTGATCCTCTACGCCGAACACAGCTTCAACGCCTCCACCTTCGCCGCCCGTGTCGTCACCTCCACCGAATCCGACATGTACAGCGCCGTCACCGCCGCCATCGGCGCATTGAAGGGCCGCCTGCACGGCGGCGCCAACGAGGCCGTCATGCACACCATGCTAGAAATCGGTGACCCCGCCCAGGCTCGAAAATGGCTGCGGGAAAAGCTCTCCCGCAAGGAAAAGGTGATGGGCTTCGGCCACCGCGTCTACAAACGCGGCGACTCCCGAGTCCCCACCATGAAATCCGCCCTCGAAGACATAGTCGCCGTCACCGGCGGCACCCAATGGCTCGCCATGTACACCGAACTAGAATCCCAAATGCTCGAATCCACCGCCCTCAAACCCAACCTCGACTTCCCCACGGGCCCCGCCTACTACCTCCTGGGCTTCGACATAGACATGTTCACCCCCATCTTCGTCATGTCCCGCATAACCGGCTGGACCGCCCACATCCTCGAACAATCCGCCTCCAACACCCTCATCCGCCCCCTCTCCGAATACGTGGGCGTCCCACCCCGCCACCTCGACGTGGCCTAGTCTCGATTCCCGCTTGGCTCGTGCCAGAATTGGCGGTCGTGAGTGGCAAATGGTTGATGCTCGGCGGTGTGACGGTGGTATTGCTCGTATCCGGTTGTGCGGCAAAGGATGACCCGTCCTCCTCGGCCGGGCCCAGTAGCTCGTCGGCCCCGGCGCAGACGACAACCGCGCCGCCCGCGGGCCCGGTGGATATCGTGATCGGTCAGCCCTTCGAGCTGTCGAACAACAAGGGCGTCACCGCGAAGGCGACGTTGTCGGCGGTTGAGGTCAACCCGCTGTGCACGAGCCCGGCAAGCCCGCTGCTCATCCCGCTGCCCGGCACCAAAATCGTTCTCCAGCTCGACATTCAGACGACTGTCATGCCACCCTCGTCGCTTTCGGGGACGTGGTTCAGCGGGCTCTCCCGGGACGGCGTCACGACCGACTCGGAACTCGCGACAGGCAAATGCGCCAGCCGGGAGCCGCTCCCCGCTGTCTCGCAGCCGAATACGCGATATCAGGGCTGGCTGACCGTCGAGTCGACCAATGCGCGGCAGCGGCCGTACACCCTGTTGCTGCGGGACCCGTCGGACACCAGACCGCAACCGGCGGTCTTCCGAATCGCCTTACCCAACTGATGTTCGCGCAGGCCGCCCGGCAGTCGGAATCGACTGCCGGGCGGCTTCATTCGGTCAGCGGAGGGTGTGGGCGGCTTGGACCATGTTGTGGAGGGACGCCTCTACCTCGGCGGGGCCTCGGGTTTTGAGGCCGCAGTCGGGGTTCACCCAGAGGCGGTCGGCGGGGACGGATTTCAGGGCCTCGGTGAGGGATTCGGTGATTTCGGCTGCCGAGGGGATTCGCGGGGAGTGGATGTCGTAGACGCCGGGGCCCACGCCGAGGTGGAAGCCTGCGGCGTTGAGGTCGTCGAGGACTTCCATGTGGGAGCGGGCGGCCTCGAGGGAGGTGACGTCGGCGTCCAATGCGGCGATGGCGTCGATCACCTCGCCGAATTCGGAATAGCAGAGGTGGGTGTGGATTTGGGTGGCGTCGGAGACTCCCGAGGTGGATAGGCGGAAGGCGGTGATCGCCCAGGCGAGGTAGGCCGCCTTGGCATCCGCTCGCAGGGGGAGGAGTTCGCGCAGGGCGGGTTCGTCCACCTGGATGATGCGGATGCCTGCTGACTGGAGGTCTACCGTTTCATCGCGAATCGCCAGGGCGACCTGGTTGGCGGTGGTTTCCAGGGGCTGGTCGTCGCGGACGAAGGACCAGGCCAGGATGGTGACCGGGCCGGTGAGCATGCCCTTGACCGGCTTGTCGGTCAGCGATTGGGCGTAGGTGATCCAGTCCACCGTCATGGGTTCGGTGCGGGTGACGTCGCCGTAGAGGATGGGCGGGCGGACGCAGCGGGTGCCGTAGGACTGGACCCAGCCGTTGGCGGTGGTGAGGAAGCCGCGGAGTTGTTCGGCGAAGTATTGGACCATGTCGTTGCGTTCGGGCTCGCCGTGGACGAGGACGTCCAGGTCCAGTTTTTCTTGCAGCGCAATGACTTCGGCGATTTCGGCGCGCATGCGGTCGCGGTACTGCTCGGCCGTGATCGTGCCCTTGCGGAGCGCGGCGCGGTCGCGGCGGATGGCGGGCGTCTGCGGGTAGGAGCCGATCGTGGTGGTTGGCAGCGGAGGCAGCGGGAGTCGCTCCTGTTGCAGGACACGACGTTCCGCGGCGGGAGCGCGGCGGGTGGCCTCCGGGCCGAGGGCGGCCAGGCGGGCGCGGACGGTGTCGTCACGCAGGCGCGGGTCTGCGGCGCGGGCCGCGAGAGCCGCACGGGCGGAAGACAATTCGTCCGACACCGACTCGGTGCCTGCGTGTAGGGCGGTGGCGAGCAGCCGCACCTCGGCGACCTTCTCCGCGCCGAAGGCCAGCCAGGACCTCAGCTCCGGTTCGATCGCGGTTTCGGGCTCGAGCGAATACGGCACGTGCAGCAGCGAACTGGAGGTCGAGACGGCCAGCGCGCCGGTGCCGCCGAGCAGCGTGCCCAGCGTGGTCAGCGCGCGATCGAGGTCCGTGCGCCACACATTGCGGCCGTCGACGACGCCCGCCACCACCAGCTTTCCGGCCAGCGCCGGCACCGAGCTGACGTCCTCGACGGTGGTTCCGGCCGTGAAGTCCAGGGCCACGCCCTCGATGGCGGTGTCCGCCAGGACCGGCAGCGCCGCGCCCGGATGCCCGAAATAGGTGGCCACCAGCAGCGCCGGACGCTCGGCGGCCGCCGACAGCCCTTCGTACACATGCCGGACCAGCGCGAGTTCCGCGTCGGACAAGTCGGTGACCAGCACCGGCTCATCGATCTGCACCCACTCCGCGCCCGCATCGGCCAAGCGCCGCAACAGTTCCTGATACAGCGGCAGCAGGTCGTCCAGCCGGCGCAGCGCGTCGCCCTCGGCATCCTTGGCGAGCTTCAGGAAGGTGAGCGGTCCGATCACCACCGGCCGCGCGGGCACCCCGAGCGCCTTCGCCTCGGCCAGTTCGCCGAGCAGCTTCTCCGGGTGCAGGGCGAATTCGGTCTCGGGCCCCAATTCCGGAACCAGATAGTGGTAGTTGGTGTCGAACCACTTGGTCATCTCCAGCGGTTCGACCTCCGCCGTTCCGCGCGCGGCCGCGAAATACCGGTCCAGCGGGTCGGCGATTCCGGCCACCCGCGCCGGTAGCGCACCGAACATGACCGCCGCGTCGAGCATGTGGTCGTAATACGAGAAGGTGCCCACCGGCACCGAATCCAGTCCGGCGGCGACCGATTCGGTCAGCTGCGTTGCGCGTAGCTCGCGCCCCACGGCATGCAATGCGTCGGCGTCGATCCGTCCGGCCCAATAGGACTCGATCGCTGTTTTGAGCTCCCGACGCGGCCCGATTCGAGGCAGGCCCAGCACCGTCGCGGTGAAAAAGGGAATGTTGGTCACGGGTATTCTCCAGTGCTCCAAGTCCACTGGCCTCCGCCACAGTCCACGAGGCGGCGACCGCCGGATACGGCGTACCCGGCGCATTCGGCAGGTATTCGGACTCGCAGGCACCGGCCTCACGGCCGACCTAATGGCCGTCGCTTCCCAGGCTCACGCCCAGTGCTCATGACGGCGGTCGTTCCTGCATACCGCTGCGGGACAGTTCCGGATTCCCACCGGATTCCCTCTCGCCGGAACCCCCTTGCGGGCGAACCGGTTTCGACGCCCGGGGCGCGGCGAGATCCGATCTCGGCCACACCCGGGCGAACCGACTGCACTCTCGAGCATAGAACCAGGGGCATCCGATGGATGCGTCGCCCCTTGTGTGAATTGACATTTTATGGCCCCCGCGACCTCCCCTTATGGTCGGATTCATGGAGCGGAATTTTCAGTCGGCCGAAGCACTTTCAGCTGCTCTGCGGGCCGGTGAGGTGACCTCGCTGGAACTCACCGACGAGGCGATCGCCGGTATCGAGCGCGACGACAAGGCGATCAACGCGATCTGTGTGCCGGACTTCGACCGGGCGCGTGCCGCGGCCCGCGAGGCCGATGCGGCGCGTGCCCGTGGCGAGGACCGGCCGCTGCTCGGTATTCCGGTGACGGTCAAGGAGTCCTTCAATATGGCCGGGCTGCCCACGACGTGGGGCATGCCGCAATACCAGGATTTCGTCCCGGCCGAGGACGCGCTACAGGTGTCGCGACTGAAGGCCGCCGGCGCGGTGATCCTCGGCAAGACCAATGTGCCGCTGGGCCTGCAGGACATCCAGAGCTTCAACGAGATCCACGGCACCACCAACAACCCGTGGGATCACACCCGCACCTCGGGCGGATCCTCCGGCGGCTCGGCGGCGGCGCTGGCCTCCGGATTCGGTGCACTGTCCATCGGCTCCGATCTGGCCGGTTCCCTGCGCACTCCCGCGCACTTCTGCGGCATCTACGCCCACAAGCCGACAGTCGGCCTCGTGGCCACCCGAGGCATGATCGCCCCACCCAGTCCGGCCCTCCCCACCGACCTCGACCTCGCCGTGGCAGGCCCGATGGCCCGCACCGCCCGCGACCTCACCCTCCTGCTCGACGTCATGGCCGGCCCGGACCCCCTGACCCACGGCATCGCCTACAACCTGACCCTGCCGCCCGCCCGCCACGACCGCCTCGCCGACTTCCGGGTCCTCGTCCTCGACGACCACCCGTTCATCCCCACCAGCTCCGCCGTGCGCGCCGGTGTGAGCCGCGTGGCCGACGCCCTCTCCGACAGCGGCGCCCGCGTCGAACACCACAGCCCCCTGCTACCCGATCTAGCCGAAGCCGCAAGGCTTTACCGCCAGCTACTCTTCTCCGGCTCCGTAGCCCGCTTCCCCGTCGACGCCTACGCACAACTACAAACCCGCGCCGCCGCCCTGAGCCCGGACGACCAGACCCTCGATGCCGACATGCTGCGCGCCATGGTCATGACCCACCGCGACTGGCTCGAAGCAACCACCCGCCGCGACCTCCACCGCCAAGCCTGGCGCCACCTCTTCACCGAATTCGACGCCGTCCTCTGCCCCATCACCCCCACCCCCGCCTTCCCCCACGACCACAACCCCGACCCCCTATCCCGCCGCCTGGACATCGACGGCACCCCCCACCCCTACTTCGACCAACTCGTCTGGGCCGGCGCCGCCACCATGCCCGGCCTCCCCTCCACCGCCATCCCCACCGGCCCGTCCCCGGAAGGCCTGCCGGTGGGAGTGCAACTCATCGGCCCGATGTTCGAAGACCGCACCCCGCTGCGTCTGGCCGAACTACTCGAGCAGAAGATCGGCGGCTTCCAGCCCCCGAACTGATTGCCACCGTTCAGGATTGGATGAACGCGAGGAGCCCGGCGATGACCGCCCGAGGCCGCACCGATGACCTTGAGTGGCCTTTCCCGCGCACCCGGACGACGAGATCATCCTGACCGGCGGCACGCTGGCGAAACTGGCTCACGCCGGTCACCGGACAGCGACCGGATCCGGCCTACGTCAACACTATTCAGCCCCTTTTGACAGAAAGCTGCATAAGTTCCGCGATAAATGTTGGCTGAGGCCGGATGCGTGCCGGTGCACTCATCTGGCCGGGATCCGATCCTGACACCAGTTAGCCGCGACCCGGCGAATAGTGCCCGTCGGAGTTCGTAGCCGAGTTGTGTCAGTTCGGTCTGTTGCCGTGCAGAAAGTAGACGACCTCCCACAGGTGTGCGTCGGGGTCGGCGAAGTAGCCTGCGTAGATTCCCCAGGGACGTTCCAATGGTGGGCGGACGATGGTGCCGCCTGCCGCTTGGACGTGTTGCAGGACGTGGTCGACGTCGTCGCGGTTGTCGACGAAGTAGCCGAGGCTCATTGGGGAGCCGGTGATTCGGTCGAGTGTCACGTCGGCGTCCTTTGCCAGGTCGTCGCGTGAGTACAGCGACAGGATCAGGCCGTTGTCGAGGGTGAACATGGCGGCTGCGCCGCCGGGGTTGTCGTGGTCGCCGACGTATTCGGTGCCGATGATCCCGGGTGAGGACAGCCCGAGTGCCTCCCGATAGAAGCGCAGTGAGCGCTCGAGGTCTTGTACGGCGAGGGTGAGGGCGGTGATGTTGGCTTTCATGTCGGAACTCCTCTGGCCGGCTGTCTCAGGCGCTTTCGTTGTCATTGCCGACAGGTGCGTCGCTGACAGAGTCAACGCGGGCGAGGTCGACAAAGTCTTGTAGGAATCGGACATTCGCCGCCCGGCCGGCTGCCGAAAGGCAGTTTCCGGCCAGTTTCGGTGCCTTGGTGCACGTTTCGGCCCCATGATCGACTCGGACTGCCCTGTCATGCCGCGCCGGGCTCGGGAAGCTCGTCGAGGCGTCGGCCCTGGACCGGCGGGAAGTAGCACGCTTGATCCGGTTCCAGAGGCCTCGCCGGGGTGAATGCGGTTCGGGTCGGCGGTGTTAGTTTGTGGTCGTGAGCGTGGAGTCGGCCGGGGGTGTCGAGCAGCGTCTGTCCGATTCACCGTATGTCGAGCGGGTCTATCGGGCCGGGGCGATCGCCGGGGTGGTGCCGGCGCGGATGCGGTCGGTGGCCAATTCGAACTGGGAGCTCGTCGTGTGGCGCGACGGCGGGGAGACGCATGTTTCGGTCCGGGGGCCGGAGACCGGCCCCACGGTGCTCGAGCTGGGGCCGAGTGCGGGCGAAACGCTGGGGATCATCTTCCGGCACGGGGCATTTCTGGCGCCGATGCCGGTGTCGGCGCTGGTCGACACCGCGGTGTCGAGTCCACACACCACGGCTCGCTCATTCGTGTTGCAGGGCCAGGAGTGGGAGATTCCGGACTACGACAACGCTGACACCTTTGTGGACCGCCTGGTTCGCGCTGGACTGCTGGTGCGTGATCCGCTGGTCACCGACGTACTTCGTGGTTATACCACCACTTTGGTCACTCCCCGGTCGGTGCAGCGGCGGGTGGCGGCGGCGACCGGTTTGACGCAGGGCGCGATCAGGCAGATCGAGCGGGCCAGACAGGCCGTATTGCTGTTGCGGCAAGGGATCCCGGCGATCGAGGTGGCGCAGCGGACCGGCTACCACGACCAGCCGCACCTCGCGCGTTCGATGACTCGTTTCATCGGCCGCACGGCGTCCCAACTTCGGTACGCCGACAGCGACGAGATGCTGTCGCTTCTGTACAAGACCGAGACCGAGGTGCGCCCTTAGGTTTTGTGGTGTCGCCGGGAACGCCCGGCACACCGAAATCCTTGGAGAGGCACGTCATGGCATTCACTCAGATCTACGTCAACTTGCCGGTCACCGACCTGGAGGCGAGCAAGAAGGTGTACACGGCGCTGGGCGGCACGATCAATCCGGACTTCACCGGGGACACCTCCGCCCAGGTGGTCTTCGCCGATGCGATCGTGGTGCAGCTGATGACGCGCGAGACGTTCGCGACCTTCACCAAGCGAGACACCGCGGATGGTCCGATCGAGGTGATCAACGCGCTGGCCGTCGGATCGCGTGAAGACGTGGACCGCTTCGCCGACGCGGCGCTGGCGGCGGGCGCCACCGAACCGCGGGAGGCCCAGGACATGGGCTGGCTCTACAACCGGGCGGTCGACGACCCGGACGGCCACAGCTGGGAGCTGCTGGCCTACAACCCCGGCGCGGCCGACCACGAGTGATCGGAACATCGGCCACCTACCTGCACGGCCGATTACGTGGTGCCGGGGAGGGTGTGGCTTGACCTTCCCCTTGGGGTCGGCCGCACTCTCGATGCCAGGGAAGTTCCCCGGGAATGAGGAGGCAAGGGTGGAGTTGCTGACCATCGGCGCGTTTGCGCGGCTGGCCCGGCTTTCGCCGAAAGCGCTACGCCTGTACGCGGACGCGGGGATCCTGCCGCCCGCGCGGGTCGATCCCCATACCGGCTACCGGTGGTATTCGCAGACACAGTTACCGCAGGCCCGCCACATCGCGCGGCTGCGGCAGCTGGACATGCCCCTGGCCAGAATCGGTGAAGTCTTCGCCTGTCCGGCCGACCAGCGCGCGCAGGCCCTGACCGAGTATTGGATCGAGCAGGAGCGTGCGTTCACAGCCAAACGGCAGCTGGCCGATTTCCTCATCACCCAATTGACAGGAAAGAAGGTCGCCATGTACCCCGTCTCGGTCCGCACCATTCCCGAGCGCGCCCTGCTGAGCCGCACCGAAAACCTCGCTGCCGATCGCATCGGCGAGTTCGCGACACCGCTGTTCGCATTGTTCGGTGGCCCGTCGGTGCCGCGACCGGACGGCCTCGCAGGCCTGCCCTTCCTGCGATACCACGGCGAACTCGGTCCCGATGACGACGCTCCGGTCGAATTCTGCTGCCCGGTCCGAGCATCCGACCTCGACACGGTCGCCCAGCGTTTTCCGGACATGCTCGTCCGCAACGAACCCGCGGCACGCGAGGCATACGTCGAAGTCCCCAAATCCGCGATGACCACGGCGCTCGGATTCGAGTCGCTGCACCAGTGGCTACTGGAGCACAACGAGCAATCCGACTGGCGACCGCGACAGATCTTCCTCCGCGATCCCACCCGAGCCGACGAATCCGACACCGTCTACGAGCTGGCAGTACGCCTGATCTGACACTTCATCGAAGCGGGAAGGTCGAGCGATCGGGGCGGGTTTCGGGCTTCGTGCTCGTTGACGAGTTCGATAGACCTGGCGCGCCCCGGGCTCGGTGGGGTTGTCGCCGTTCAGGATTGGATGAAGGCGAGGAGGTCGGCGTTGATGGTGGCGGCCTCGGTGGTGGGCATGCCGTGCGGGAAGCCCGGGTAGGTCTTCAACGTGCTGTTGGGCAGCAGTTCCGCCGAGCGGACGCCGGTGTTCTCGATCGGGACCACCTGGTCGTCCTCGCCGTGCAGGACGAGGGTGGGGATGGTGATCTTGGTGAGCTCTTCGGTGAAGTCGGTCTGGGAGAACGCGACGACACCGTCGTAGTGGGCCTTGGCGCCGCCCGCCATGCCCTGCCGCCACCAGTTGGCGATGACGCCCTCCGACGGCTGCGCGCCGGGGCGGTTGTAGCCGTAGAAGGGGCCTTCGGCGAAGGTGCGGAAGAAGTCGGCGCGGCGGGTGGCCACCTGCTCCTGGATGCCGTCGAAGACCGACTTGTCCAGGCCGCCGGGGTTGTTCGCGGTCTTCACCATGATCGGGGGCACGGCGCTGATCAGCACGGCCTTGGCGGCGCGGTCCTGGCCGTGGCGGGTGAGGTAGCGCACGACCTCGCCGCCGCCGGTGGAGTGGCCGATGTGCACCGCGTTCGACAGGTCGAGGTGGTTGACGACCGTGGCGAGATCGTCGGCGTAGTGGTCCATGTCGTGGCCGTCGGCGACCTGGGCGGAGCGGCCGTGACCGCGGCGGTCGTGGGCGACCACCCGGAAACCCTTGGAGAGGAAGAACATCAGCTGGGCGTCCCAGTCGTCGGACGACAGCGGCCAGCCGTGGCTGAAGACGATGGGTTGTCCGCTACCCCAATCCTTGTAGAAGATCTCGACGCCGTCGGCGGTGGTGACGAAAGGCATATGGGACTCCTTGCGATCGGATATTTCGATGCGCAGCCTGGAGCATCGCTGCAAGCTCAGTGTGCGTGAGATGCGGGGAGGCGCGCCCCGCGCTACGGGCCACGATTGCCGCGATTTCGGCCATCGATTCGTCTCGGGTCAGAGGACCTTCACGATGGCGGGGACCACTTTTTGGATGACGACGTCGGGGGAGCGGTCGGTCCAGGTTTGGAAGGCCTGGGTGGTGGCGGGGTCGTCGAGGATGACGAGTTTGGCGTGGGTGGTGGAGTAGGTGAAGGAGCTGGGGAGGCCGCGCAGGCCGCCGTTGGCTGCTTGTTTGTCGGTGCGGACGATGATGATCACGTCGATGTCGGGGATCGTGACGCCGTCGGGGGAGAGGGGGCGGGTGGTGGAGGTGTCGTCGGATTTGGGGCGGAAGTCGGAGTCGGTGGCGTAGCGGAAGCCGATGTCCTGCAGGAATTTCGCCTGGGGGCTGGTGCTCAGGTCGGAGGACAGGGAGTTGTCGGCGAAGTTGTAGACGGCGATGGTCTTGTTCTGGAAGGTGGGGTGGGCCGAGCGGACTTGGGCCAGGGAATCGGTGGGTGCGGTGGTGGTGACCACGGGGCCGCCGGTCGAATCATGATTGACGGCGATATAGGCAACGGTGCCCGAAAGGCCCAGCAGGGCAAAGATTGCCGTGGCGAGCAGGGCGCGGCGGACGAGTTTGGATCGGGTCGGCGGGCGGGGTCCGATCCGTTCGGTGGGCGGCTCGTCCTCGACAATCGGTGGGATGAAAGGTATTTGGCCTCGCATCGCGATCTCGGCATCCCGGGTGAAGTCGCGGCAGGTGTCGTAGCGGTGGGCCGGATCCTTCGCCAGCACCTTCGCGATCACGGCATCCAGGGCCGGAGGCAGGCCGGGGCGTAGCGTGCTGAGCGCGGGCGGCGGGTCCTGGAGGTGGCCGAGAGTTGCTTGGGCCAAGGAATTCACGGGGAACGGTGTCCGCCCGGTCAGCAGCTTCACGAAAGCGCAACCGAGACTGTAGATGTCGCCGCGATGATCCAGCGGCCCGGCCACCAGCCGCTCGGGCGGTGCGTAGGCCAGCGTGGCCATCAGGCTGTCGGTGGCCGTGAGTTCCCGGCCGTCCGAAATCGATTTGGCCACACCGAAATCGGTGAGCAGCACCCGCTCCTCACCCTCCGGCAGCGAGACATCGTCCTCGCCGCGCGAGAGCAGGAAATTGGCGGGCTTCACATCCCGGTGCAGCAGCCCGCGCCGATGCGCGTGATCGAGCGCCTTGCCGACCTCGGTGATGATCCGCAGCGCCCGCCACGGCGTCATCCCCTCCGGATGCCGCTTCAATTCGATCGAGGCGTCGGTGCCGGGCACGTACTGCATGGCGATCCACAGTCGCCCGTCCTCCTCGCCGCGCGCGTAGA
>NZ_BAFX01000105.1 GCF_000308815.1 Nocardia concava NBRC 100430 | reverse complement strand
CCAGGTAGGCGGGAACACCAACATCGGCGGTGATGCCAACGGTGGCGTGCAGGTCGGCGGCAACACGAACATCGGCGGCAATGCCAACGGCGGTGTCCAGGTAGGCGGCAACACCAATATCGGCGGCACTGTCCAGGGCGGTGGCCTCGGCGGCGTCGACCTGGTTGTCGCGGGAGCCGGGGCGGCCGGCGCGGATGTGGTGCAGGGCATGACGATTCCCGTCGGCGCGACCACCGGCATCCCCGGCGGCATCGCGGTCACCGACCAGGTCCCGGCCGGCGGCTACGTAATCCCCAAGGGCGCACCGGAAACCGGCGCGGGCGGCATGGCGAACGTGGTGAGCGCCAAGTGACCATTGCTCGAAACACTGTGGGCACCTTGCGAATCCGGCGCACTCTCTTCGGTGCGCTGGCCGCGGTGCTCGCGGTCGCCGCACCCCTGGTCGCGGGTTGCTCGTCCTCGGACAGCTCGAACTCGGCCGCGACCACCACCGCCCCCGCGACCGTCCCCACCGTGCAGACCGCGGCGGCGATCACCCGATCCACCCCGGTCTCCTTCTCCTTTCCCGCGATCAAGGCGCAGGGCTCCCTGATCTCGGTGGGCCTCAATGCCGACGGCACGGTCCAGGTCCCCGCCGACTACCAGCAGGCAGGCTGGTACCAGAAGGGCCCCGCCCCCGGCGAACAAGGCTCTGCGGTCATCCTCGGCCACGTCGACTCCTACAAGGGCGAAGGCGTCTTCTTCAACCTCAAGAAGTCCAAGCCCGGCGACCTGATCGACGTGACCCGCGCCGACGGCAGAACCGCCCACTTCAAGGTCACCGACGTCCGCATGTACCTCAAATCCCAATTCCCCGACCAACTGGTCTTCGGCCCCCGAGGCGGCGCCACCCTCCAGATCGTCACCTGCGGCGGCAATTTCGACCAGGCCGCCAAGAGCTACGAATCCAACGTCGTGGTCTACTCCTCCCTCGACTCGGTCACCTAGCGCGGTGATCGAACCGCCCGGACCCGGCTGAACGACCTGCCGTGCCGGTCGGACGCTGGGACAGTTGCTCGCGAAGCCTGGTGAGCGCGCGATGCTGCATGACGCGGATGGCCTCGGGCGCGATGCCCATGGCCTCCGCGGTGCGCTCGACCGTCCAGCCCATCCCGATTCGCAGGTACAACACGGTGTGGTGGACCGGGCTCAACGCACCGAGTACGTCGCTCGAGCCGGACCTGCGTATGGCCGCCGAATGCGGTGTTCTGCATTGTCCGGTCATGAGGCTCCTGAGGCAGTCGGCGAATCGTCGCCGCGAAATCGTTGGGATCCAGCCTAGGAAAAGAACATTTCACCAGCGGATAGTCATTGGTTAGGAAATGGATAGACCTCGCCCACCCGCATGAGTCGCGTCACAGGCGAACCCGGATGAGCGGGGGTTCGTGGTTATCGGCGAGGGGATGTGTCGCGGGGTCGGCGGGCTGTGACGCCGCCGGGAGCGGAGGCGGAGGGTGGAGACTCGGGCCTGGACGCGCCTCCCCGGATTGCTGGTGCGGGGATGGCGGGAATATCGTCTCGACCGTGGCGGCTATCCTTGGACGGTCATGAAGTCGGCTTTCCCGGGTCCGGTCGGTGCCCAGACGGTCTACCTCGATCACGCGGCCACGACACCCATGTTCCCGGTCGCTGTCGAGGCGATGTGTGCTGCGCTGGGGACCACGGGGAACGCGTCGTCGTTGCACGGGTCGGGGCGGGCGGCGCGGCGGCTGCTGGAGGAGGCTCGGGAGTCGATCGCGGCGGGGCTGGGGGCGCGGCCCTCGGAGGTGATCTTCACCTCGGGCGGAACCGAGAGCGACAATCTGGCCGTCAAGGGGATCTATTGGGCGCGGCGTGACGCCGATCCGAAGCGGAACCGGATTCTGGTGAGTTCGGTGGAGCATCACGCGGTGCTCGACACCGTGGAGTGGCTCGAGCAGCACGAGGGCGCGCGGATCACGTGGCTGGAGTGCGATGCGGAAGGCATCGTCTCGCCGCGCACGCTGCGCGCCGCGCTGGCCGAGTTCGCCGAGGAGACGGCGCTGGTCAGCGTCATGTGGGCCAATAACGAGGTCGGCACCATCCAGCCGATCGAGGAATTGGCCGCGGTGGCACAGGAATTCGACGTGCCCATGCATTCCGACGCGGTGCAGGCGGCGGCGCAGCTGCCCATCGATTTCGCGCGCAGCGGGCTGGCCGCGGCCTCGTTCGCGGGGCACAAGGTCGGCGGACCGCACGGCGCGGGCGTGCTGCTGCTGGGTCGCACGGTGCCCGCGGTGCCGCTGCTGCACGGCGGCGGGCACGAGCGTGACCTGCGCTCGGGGACCTCGGATGTGCCCGCGGCGGCCGGACTGGCGGCCGCGATCCGCGAGACCGTCGCCGGATTGACCGTGCGCACACTGGAATTGGAGCGGCTGCGGGATCGGCTCATCGACGGCGTGCGCGCCGCCGTGCCGGACGCGGTGCTCAACGGCGCGACCAGCGATCTGCGCATGCCCGGCAATGCCCACTTCACGTTCCCCGGCTGCGAGGGCGATTCGCTGCTCATGCTGCTCGACGCCGCCGGGATCGAATGCTCGACCGGATCCGCGTGCAATGCCGGCGTGGCCGGACCCTCCCATGTGCTGCTGGCCATGGGTGTGGAACCGGCGCTGGCGCGCGGATCCCTGCGATTCACATTGGGACACAATTCGACCGACGCCGATATCGACGCCCTGCTGGCCGCGCTGCCGCAGGTGGTCGAGCGGGCGAAGGCGGCCGGACTGGCCGGAGCGAAGGGAGGCTTCTAGATGCGAGTGCTTGCCGCGATGAGTGGTGGCGTTGATTCCGCCGTGGCGGCCGCCCGCGCCGTGGACGCCGGACACGAGGTGGTCGGCGTGCACCTGGCGCTGTCGGCGAACCCGGGCACGCTGCGCACGGGATCGCGGGGCTGCTGCTCCAAGGAGGACTCCGGCGATGCCCGCCGGGCCGCCGACGTGCTCGGAATCCCGTTCTACGTCTGGGATTTCGCCGACCGGTTCAAGGAGGACGTGATCGACGACTTCGTCGCCGCGTACGCCGCCGGCGAGACCCCCAACCCGTGCCTGCGCTGCAACGAGAAGATCAAGTTCTCGGCGCTGGCCGACCGCGCGGTGGCGCTGGGCTTCGACGCCGTGGTCACCGGGCATTACGCGCGGCTCGAGGACGGCGTGCTGCGCCGGGCCGTGGACGCGGACAAGGACCAGTCCTACGTGCTGGCCGTGCTCACCGCCGAACAGCTTTCGCGCGCCATGTTCCCGGTCGGCGACACCCCCAAGCCACGGATCCGCGAGGAGGCGGCCGCGCGCGGGCTGGCCGTGGCCAACAAGCCCGACAGCCACGACATCTGCTTCATCCCCTCCGGTGACACCCAGGCGTTCCTGGGCGCGAAGATCGGCATCCGGCCGGGTGCGGTGCTCGACGCGGACGGCACCAAGCTCGCCGATCACGAAGGCGTGCACGGGTTCACGATCGGTCAGCGCAAGGGTCTGGGTCTGCCCGGCCCGGCCGCCGACGGCAAGCCGCGGTATGTGACCGGCATCGATCCGGAGACCGGCAATGTGCATGTGGGCTCGGCCAAGGATCTCGAGGTGTGGACGGTGCTGGCCGACCGCGCCATCTGGACCTCCGGCGAAACCCCGTCCGGCCCGGTCGAATGCATCGCCCAGGTGCGTGCGCACGGCGGCACCGCGCCCGCGGTCGCCGAGGCCGTGGACGGCGGCCTGGTGGTGCGGCTACGCGAGCCGTTGACCGGTGTGGCCCGCGGTCAGGCCGTGGTGCTCTACCGCCCCGACGAGGCGGGCGACGAGGTGCTGGGCAGCGGCACGATTTCCGGCACCGAACGTGAACCCCATACGTACGCAAGCGAACTGGTCTCGGATAGCGCCCGGTGAGCAGCCGTCATTCGCGCGGAGACGCGAAGTCGTATAGGGGACAACAGATCCGGCCGATCCTGCGGGGCCGCGTGGTGTGGCGCACCGGAATGCCGCAACCGGCGAGCCTGCGGCCGCGGCGTGCGCCCGGCAAGGCCCGGCTCGGCAAGTGGGGCGCCCGCGGCGCAGAACAGCCGATCCAGCCCGCCCGCACCGACACCGGCGAATTCCAGCCGGGCGAGGCGCAACCGGGTCCGGAGGGTCCGCACGACGCGGCCACCGGACCGGCTGTCGCGCGCGGCACCGACGCTTCGGGCCGCAAGCGCGTGGTCGTCGCGGTCGCGCCCTACACCGAGCGCGGGACCCGGATCACGACCGGCACCGGCGCGCCCGCCGAGGCGACCGACCGCGCGGGCACGACCTGGGACTGGTTCGTCAACGCGACGGCCTGGGACTGGTACGCGAATTCGCCCGGCCGGGCCGATCGCGACGATGCCGACGACTGACACCGCCCGGCGGCGGAGCGGCCGAATCACCCGTCATCCCGGCGTGCTTTTGGCCGGGATTCACAGTCGGGTGGTGGATTCCGGCCAAAAGCGCGCCGGAATGACGGGCCGGACTCTCGTCGGAAGAGGGACCGAATGATTCGGAGTGGCTTGAATGACTGATGCGAATCCGGTGCTGCGCGGTGGGATCGCGACCGGTGTCGGCTCGTGGCCGGGTACCGATGTGCGGGAAGCGACCGCGACGGTGGTGGGGGAGTTGGGGAACCTGCCGCACCTGGTCGAGTTGCCCGCGCGGGGTGTCGGCGCGGATATGGTCGGGCGGGTTTCGCCGCTGCTGGTGGATATGCGGTTCGACGGGACGGTGCGGGGGTATCGGCTGGCGGCGCGGCCGGGGGCGGTGTCGCGGCGGGCGCACGATCTGCTGCGGACGGATCTGGATGCGCTCGAAGAGGCTTGGGAGACGGGTGGTTTCGCGGGGGCGGGGCATCCGGTGAAGGTGCAGGTGGCCGGGCCGCTGTCGGTGGCGGCGGAGGTGGAGTTGCCGGGCGGGCATCGGATTCTCACGGATTCCGGTGCGCTGCGGGATCTTTCGGAGTCGCTGGCCGAGGGCGTCGCCAAACATGTCGCGGAGGTGGGGAAGCGGCTGGGCGCACAGGTCGTGCTGCAGATCGACGAACCGCAATTGACGGCGGTGCTGGACGGGACGCTGAAGGGGGTGAGCGTGCTGAATACCGTGCGCGCCATGCCCGAGCCCGAGGCGTTGCACGTGCTCGACACGGTGGTCGGGAGCCAGTCGGTGCCGGTGATCGTGCACACCTGCGCCGACAAGCCCGCGCTGGGCTTCCTGCGCAAGAGCGCGGCCGCCGCCGTTGGCTTCGACATGGCCGCCATCGGCACCTCCGACCTGGACCGTATCGGCGAATTGCTGGACGCCGGAAAGCATCTGGTGCTCGGCCTGGTACCCACGACTCCGCCCGCGTCCTCATCTGTCGTCCCCGCGCCCCCGATCACCTGGCGCGATATCGCCGAACCCGGTGTGCGGCTGATCGATCGGCTCGGCTTCCGCCGCCGACTGCTGGCCGAACAGATTCTGGTCTCCCCGGCGTGCGGGCTGGCCGGAGCCCCGCTGCCCTGGGCCCGCCGCGCCCTGAGCCTGGCCGCCGAGACCGCCCGCGCCTACGCGGAAGACCCGGAGTCGCTCACCTTCGAATAAGCCCTCTCGTCATCAGGCTGAGCCTTCTCGTCACCCGGCGCGCTCTTGGCCGGGATCTCGCTTACCACGGCGGATTCCGGCCAAGAGCGCGCCGGAATGACGGGGGCGACTTGACGACGGGGCGATGTGGCTCAGCGTGGTGGCATCCGCGCGAGGATGTCCATGGCGATCGCGACCGACGCCGCATTGCTCTCGTCGTCCGACAGTTCCAGGTCGCCCATCATCGACAGGCTCCAGCTGATCGCGAGCAGTGCTTGCCGTGCGTGGAAGACGGTGATCGGCTCGCGGCTCGGCTCGGCCATGAGGTCGGCGAGCACCCGGAACTGGTAGCGCAGGCTGGTGCCGAAGCCGAGATCCCGGAACGCGGGCTGGTTTTCGTGCCAGAAGCGGATCATGTCCTTGCCGAGGCTGTGCAGCAGCTCGCCGTAGCGCCGCACGATCTCCTCGGCCCGCTCGCGTCCGGCCGGCGCGGATTCCGCCCAGCGCACGATCTCGTCGATGCCGCCGCGCAGATCCTCCGACAGGCTCGCGACAATGTCTTCCTTGGTCCGGAAGTGGTAGTACAGCGCCGCTTTCGTGACGCCGAGCCGTTCGGCGATCTCCCGCAGCGAGGTCTTCTCGTAGCCGCGTTCGGAGAACAGCTCCATCGCGACGGATCGAATCCGTTCCCGCGTATCGCTGCGTCGCCCGTCCATCGAATCCTTCCGGCCCTGCGGGTGCACTTTTGCTTGACGCCCGGCAAGTAGGGAGCCTACCGTCAACCTCACCGGCAGATACCTAGCCGGGCGGCAAGTTAATTTGCGTGGGGAGCAATCCATGGCCGAAGCAGTGAAAGTGCCGGTCGACGGCGTCGCCGTGACCGCGATCGGGGTAGCCGTCATCCGGGCCCGCGAGTCCGAACGGGCGGATCGGCTCTACGACGACCCCCTGGCGAAGGACTTCGTGGCCGCCGCCCGGGCGGGATTCGACGAGGAACGCTGGACGCGGCTGGAGGCGATCGCGGACCAGTTCTACGAAGGCAGAACCATAGGCGTCCGCCTGGTCGACGACCGCTTCCGGGAGGCCATCGCAGCGGGCTGCCGCCAAATCGTCCTGCTCGGAGCGGGTTTGGACACCCGGGCCTTCCGCATGGACCTACCGGAAGACGTCCACGTCTTCGAGATCGACCTACCCGAACTCTTCGCTTTCAAGGAACCCGTCCTCACCGCAGCCGCTGCGACTCCAACCTGCCACCGCAGCGTCGTCATCGCCGACCTCCGCGAGGACTGGCGAAACCCCCTGCTGGCCACCGGTTTCCAGCCGAACGTCCCGACCTACTGGGTCGACGAGGGTTCGCTCGGCTACCTGAACCAGGACTGGAACCAACGCGTAGTCCTGACCCTTACCGAATTATCCGCCCCCGGAAGCCGTTTCGGCGCGGGCCGCCTGATCGTGGACGACAACGCACCCCAATACCGTGACCTCCGCCGCTTCGTCGCCGGAGATTCCGCCACCGAACCCATTGCCGCGCCGCGCCCCGCGGACTTCGATGTCGAGCAATGGCTCGACGAGATCGGCTGGGACACGGAATTCCGCAGCTGGAACGACATGATCGCGTCCCTACCGCGTCCCGCCGACCCGCTCGACCCGCGCATCGGCAGTATCGCCGCCGTGCGCCGCTGAAGTCCGGACACGCCGCCGCGGTGCCAGATCTGATAGCCAGATGATTGCTAACTTGCAGGCCATGACTTACGCCTGGCGGAGGACCGGCCTGCTGTTAGCCACGTTTGCGCTGTTCGTAACTGGTTCGGCGGTGGCGGTGGCTGAGCCCGCAGGGCCCGAGCCCGGATATTGCGAGGGGGCCGAGCGCGAGGCGTCGCTGCGGCAGGATCAGCAGCGGCTGCTCGCCCGCCTGGGCCGGCTGACCCGATTGAACGACTGGGGTGATGTCGCGGCGCTGGCGGCAGTGGGCTGGATGCTGCCGACCCATCTGCACGTGAACTTCGAGAACACGGGTCTGGCCATCGCGCGCCCGGAGGCGATCCTCGAAAAGGAGGCGAGGTCGGGTCATCCGGGGATGGTGGTGTACCGCTCGCTGCAGCATTCATCGCTCGCGGATCAGATCAATCCGTACGAGGCGAACTTTCCCTACGAGCTGATCGGCTGGGCGCACGGTCTGATGTACACGCCCGGGGTGTATCCGACCTCACCGGATCTGTGCATCAGCAAGAGCGACTGGTTCGTCCATGAACAAGGCGTGCACACCTTCCCGGAATTCGGTTTCGTGGCGGAGCCGCCCCGGGAGGACTATCTCGGGCAGAGCCCGGGCGACCTTTTCCCGCTCCCGACCCGAGCCTTCGGACCCACGCACGGTCGCTTCTGGGATGTGCACCTCTGGCTGGACCCCAACGGCGGTCCGCCCGCCACCGGAATCGAGCGGCCCTTCGATTACATTCCGGGAGCGCCGATGCCCCACGACGCCTTCTTCTTCCCGGAAACGCCCGGCTACGAGACCGATTCGACGCCCGGGCACACCGGCGACCACCACCACGATGCGGCGGCCGGGCCGTCGGGGGATCAGTAACCCTCACCCTTCGGCCGCTTCGAGCCGAAGTAGGGGCGGGCGCCCGGGTGGTCGAGTTGCCACTTGTCGGGTTTGCCGGAGGGGTATCTGACCGGGATCTGGTCGCCGATGGCGGGCCATTGGAAGGTGTCCCAGGCGAAGCGGCCGTAGACCTCGTGGGCCACCACTGTGGGGCCCGAGATGCTGCCGCTGATGGTGACGTACTGCTCGCCGGGGGTGTCGGGGCGGGGGCTCACGCCGGTGACGTACAGGGTGCCGGACTCCATGCCGACCGGGGAGATGTTCGGTGCGCCCCACATCGGGTCGCCGGTCACGCCTCGCCCGCCGCCGTTGCCGCGGCGGTAGTAGACGAGGGCGGCGGCCAGCGCGGCACCGATCAGCAGGATGAACATGAGCTGCGTGAGCATGACGTCCATGCTAGGCCGGGACCCGAGAAAGCCCGGTCGGTCGGTTCTCGGTCTACTGCGCCGTGAGTTCGGAGACTCCTTCGTGGCGGCGGAGCTGCCAGACGGTGGTGCGCTTGGATTGGGAGCGGCCGTTGCCGCGATCGATGAGGGTGCGGTTGGCGGTGGTGAAGACCAGTTGGGCGCCCTGGGTGTTGGTCTCCGGATTCTGGAACAGCTGAATGAGGCTGTCGGCGGTTTCGGGGGTGAGGGCGGCGTCGATATCGTCCACCGCGAGCACGCCGCCGGTGTCGAGGGCGTCCAGCATGGGCGGGAGCAGGCGCAGCATGGCCAGGGTGGCGCTGGATTCGTCGGTGATGTCGAAGGCGGTTTCGATGCCCTCGTGGCTGAGGCCGAGTCCGACACCGCGCCGGGCCACCATGCGCGAGTAGAGCGCGTCGCGCGCGGCGTAGAGGTTGGCCAACTCGCGCTGCAGCAGCGTGACGGTGATGCCGTGTTCGAGGAACATCTCCTCGGCGTAGTTCGCCGAGCTGATGCAGGACTCGATTTCCTTTGTGGTGGAGGCGATATCGGTGTCCAGGTCGCGCAGGTAGTCCGCGTACATGGGGTCGTCCGAGGGCAGCAGCAGATCGGTGATGCCCAGGTCGGCGGCGCGCAGCAGGGTGAGCAGCCGCACCGCGTGATCGGTGGAGCGCGAGATATGCGAGCCGACCCGGTGCGCGATCTCGGAGGTATCGGGTTGCCCGCACTGCACTTCCAGCAGCGACTGGAACCAGCGGTAGGCGGGCACCAGCGGTTCGGCGTACAGCTGCCCGGACAGGCTGAGCAGTAAGGCATTCGGCCGCACCAGCGGCACCACCGCCCCCAGACCGTACCGGGCGGCCTCGAACATCGGCCCGATCCGGATATCGTCGCCCGCCCGCTCGTACACCACGCGCTTGCGATTGTGCGGATGCGAGTGCAGCCATTCGGCGGCCACATCGGCATTGTCGAGCCGGAACCCGTAGGTGTACGGGCAGCCCTCGGCCACGAAGTTCGCCACGAATTCCGAAGGGCGGTCCGCGAATCCGAGATGCGGCGTGCGCACCGGACCGGAGTACGGATCCCAGCCCGTGACCGAATTCAGCACGGCGTCACGCATCTTGTCGAGCGCGTCGATGAGCCCGGTCTTGCCGGTGGCGGCCGCGCCGTACACGGCGGTGACGGGCGTGGCGATCGGCCCGCTACCCCGGGTGAGCCGCAGTTCCTGCGGTTCGGCGAGTGACCGATGGTTCGTCACCTGAAAACTACGCAACACCTTGGACATCCTGCCGGTAGCGGGTCGGAAATGCGACTCACCTTATTCGGACGATTCCGTCGCTCAGCAGCCGGATGGCGACATTCGGATTTTCACTATGGCCGAATGGCGGTGTGCGCCAACCTTGTCAGCGCACGACAGCACCCCGTCAGCGCGTCAGGCCGTAGGCGCGATTGGGTGCGAAACGGACGACGGCACGACGATCGGTGACCATGGCGCGCCGGTAATCGTCCCAGTCCGGATGCTCGCCGCTGATCGCGCGGTAGTAGCGGATCAGTTCCTCGACGGTCTCGTCGTGCGGGTCGGCGGCCACCGGGGAGAGGACGGTCTCGCCCTCGAGGACCGCGTAGGACCAGAAGTCATCGCTGGTGACGTGCAGCGCGGCCCAGGGTTCGCGGCGCAGGTTGTGGTACTTGGCACGGTCGGCGGTGATGGAGATGCGGATGATGCCGTCGTCACCGGTCCAGTGCGTGACATTCGACAGCTGCGGGCGGGTGTCGCGGCGAATGGTGGTCAGCACCGAACGATGGTGGGAGCGCGCGAAATCGAGTGCCTCGGCAAGGTCCATGACAGCTGCAACCGGGGCGATTGCGGCGGTGTTCCCGGGCCTCGGAATTCGCTCGAGCGACCGGCTCGCGAACCTCGATAACACGGCGCGACGTGCGGGAATGTTGATCAAACCTGTCGGCGGGGAGCGATAGAGTGCCTGTTGTGAGCGAATCAGGCGTGGAGATCACCGCGGCGAGCGGGGACGAGCGGGTCGAGTGGCAGCGGCTGGCGGAGGAGGTTCGCGACCATCAGTTCCGCTACTACGTGCGGGACGCGCCGATCATCACCGACGGTGAGTTCGACGAGCTGTTCAATCGGCTGGTGGCGCTTGAGGAGGCGCATCCGGATCTACGCACACCGGATTCGCCGACCCAGGTGGTCGGGGGCGGGTTCACCACCGAGTTCGCGCCGGTCGATCACCTGGAGCGGATGTACTCGCTGGACAACGTCTTCAACGAGGACGAGATGCGGCAGTGGATCGCCAAGGTCGAGGCCGACGCCGGGGCGGACATCCACTACGTCTGCGAGGTGAAGATCGACGGTGTCGCGCTCAACCTCGTCTACGAGGACGGCAAGCTGGTGCGCGGCGCGACCCGCGGCGACGGGCGCACGGGTGAGGACGTCACCCTCAATGCCCGCACCATCGAGGACATTCCGCACGAGCTGACCCACAGCGAGGACTTCCCGGTGCCGAAGCTGCTCGAGGTGCGCGGCGAGGCGTTCATGACGCTGGCCGACTTCGAGGCGCTCAATGCGTCGATTGTCGCGGAAGGCAAACCGCCGTACGCGAATCCGCGCAATACCGCCGCCGGTTCGCTGCGGCAGAAGGATCCGGCGGTGACGGCCCGGCGGCGGCTGCGCATGATCTGTCACGGTTTCGGGCGGCTGGAGGGCTTCGCGCCGGAGTCGCAGTACGAGGCGTATCGGGCGCTGGCCTCCTGGGGTCTGCCGGTCTCGGCGCATACCGTCCGCGTGCAGGGCGCAGACGCGGTGGTCGACCGCATCAACTACTGGGGCGAGCACCGCCACGATATCGAGCACGAGATCGACGGCCAGGTCATCAAGGTCGACGAATTCAGCCTGCAGCGCCGCCTGGGCTCGACCTCGCGCGCGCCGCGCTGGGCCATCGCCTACAAGTACCCGCCGGAGGAGGCCACCACCAAGCTGCTCGACATTCAGGTGAATGTCGGTCGCACGGGCCGGGTTACGCCGTTCGCGGTCATGCAGCCGGTCACCGTCGCGGGCTCCACGGTGGCCATGGCGACCCTGCACAATGCCTCCGAGGTGCAGCGCAAGGGCGTGCTCATCGGCGACACCGTCACCATCCGCAAGGCCGGTGACGTGATTCCCGAGGTGCTGGGCCCGGTGGTCGATGCCCGCGACGGCAGCGAGCGCGCCTTCGTCATGCCCACGCACTGCCCCGAATGCGGCACCGAACTGGCGCCCGCCAAGGAGGGCGATGCCGATATCCGCTGCCCCAACCAGCAGTACTGTCCGGCGCAGTTGCGGGAGCGGGTGTTCCACGTGGCCGGGCGCGGCGCGTTCGATATCGAGGCGCTGGGCTACGAGGCCGCCATCGACCTGCTGAAGTCGGGTGCGATCAGCGATGAGGGCGATCTGTTCTCGCTGGATGAGGACAAGCTGCTCACCACCACGCTGTTCACCAATAAGAACGGCACGCTGTCCGCCAATGGCAAACGGCTGCTGGAGAATCTGGAGTCGGCCAAGGATCGCCCGCTGTGGCGCGTACTGGTCGCCCTCTCCATCCGGCACGCGGGCCCCACCGCCGCCCGCGCCCTGGCCACCGCCTTCGGCAGCATGGACCGCATCCGCGAGGCGTCGGCCGAGGAACTCGCCGCCACCGACGGTGTCGGCCCCACCATCGCCGCCGCGGTCACCGAATGGTTCACCGTCCCCTGGCATCTCGACATCGTCGACAAGTGGGCCGCCGCCGGCGTCCGCATGGAGGACGAGCGCGACGAGTCCATCGAACGCAACCTCGAGGGCCTCTCCATCGTGGTGACGGGCTCCCTGCAGACCTTCACCCGCGACGGTGCGAAGGAGGCGATCCTCATCCGCGGCGGCAAGGCCGCCGGATCCGTCTCCAAGAAAACAGCTTTCGTAGTCATCGGCGATTCGCCCGGCTCGAAGGCCGACAAGGCGGAGGAACTCGGCGTCCCCATCCTCGACGAGGAGGGCTTCGTCAAACTCCTCGAAGGCGGCCCCGAAGCCGTCTCGTAAAGATCACCATGCACTGGCGCAGGCCCCTTCTCGGTAAACGCCTGCCCCAGTGCATGGTGATCGATGGTCCAGATCGGTATTGGGTGATGTGAGGATGGAGTTGTGGTGATGGGTGAAGGTGGAGTGGAGATTCGGGTTGCCGAGCCGCGTGATTTCGCGGCGATCGGTGAGCTGACCGTCGAGGTCTATGTGGGCGAGGGGCACGTGAATCCGCAAAGCCTTTATGTGGCGGAGCTCGCCGACACCGCCACCCGCGCGGCATCGGCCGAGATCCTGGTGGCCGTACGTGGCGACGAACTACTCGGCTCACTCACCATGGCCAGACCCGGCACCCCGTTCGCCGACATCGCCCGCCCCGGCGAACTCGAATTCCGCATGCTCGCAGTCTCCAAGCGAGCCCGGGGTCTCGGTGTCGGCACCGCACTCATGAATCGGGTAATCGAGACTGCCCGAGCCGAATCCTTCGATGCGGTAGTGCTGACAACCATGCCCACCATGCAGGACGCCCGTCGCATGTACGACCGTCTGGGCTTCCAGCACACCCCCGACCGCGACTGGAAAACCGACGCGGGACTACCGCTGACAGTCATGCGCCTCCCCCTCTGACAGGCGGATGGTCGGCGGACCGGCTCGGCCGCAGGGGCCGAGCCAGCCAACCTCGCTGGCCCGCAGGAGGTCTCGCGGGCGGGGTCTAGGTGAGGGTGCCGTCTATGCAGAGGGAGGCGGTGCGCCAGGTGGGGGCCGGGCGGGGGCCGTCGAAGGTCCACTGCGAGATGGGTTGGGTGGCTTTCCAGAGTTGGGGTCCGTTGGGGAGGCGGACTACCTGATAGATGTCGTCGGTCCCGGGGATCAGTTGGTTGCCTACGCAGTAGTCGTTGTAGCTGGTGCCGGGTTGTCTTGCGCCGGGGCTGAATTGGCCGACCGGGGACGAGAGGGCGCCGGGGCTGGGGACCGATTGGACCGGGCCGGCGGATTGGTTGGCGAACCAGTACGGCCCGCCCGCGTCGGTGCCGCAGCGGAAGGTGGTGCCGCCCGCTGAGACGGTGCTGTTCTGCGCGTAAGTCGTTCCCGCCCACAGGCATCCGGCACTGGCTCGGGACTTGCGTTCGCCGGGCTCGGCCTCCGCGGCCGCGGCGAGCGGCACTCCACCCACGGTCAGGGCGGCGATGGCGATCGGCGTGGCGGCCGCGCGGCGGAAGCGTTGGGTTGCGGCGGTAGGCATTTCAGGCTCCCGGTCTCGGCGTCGGTCAGCAGAAGCTGGCGTGCGGGCGGCAGACGGTGTAGGAGCCGTCCGCGTTGTAGGACGGACTCCAAGTGGCGGGGCTGCCGGCGCGCCTGTTGAGGGGGAGGTTGTAGGGGTCCGGGGAGGGCTCGACGGCACGCGGATGCTGGTTCTGCAGAACGGGATTCATGTCGGTGTGGTAGTAGCCGAACGGGTCGTTCGCGTGGATTCCGGTGTGATCGTTGCCGGGGTTCACGATGCCGCCGCCGGAGTTGCCCGAGCGCGAGTTGCCGCCGGGGCCGTCGCCGGTCAGACCGCGGCCGCTGAGCGTTCCGGAGGAGTGGGAATCATTGGAACTGGTTTCGCGGGAGAGGGATTCGGCGGCCGCGGGTCCGGCGGCGAGCACCGCCGCGGCGGCGCCCGCGAGCGGGGCCAGGAGGAGGTTGACCCGTCGGAGGGTCGGGCGTGATCGATGGGCTTGCTGCATGGCTTCTTTGCCTTCCTGCTTGCCGGTTCAGGTCACGTCGGTGACTTATCGTACTAAGTACGACCGTAGATCTCCTACGTAGTTGAATAGTAGGTAAAGGCTGTGAATCTACTAAGTTCCTACGTATTTGTCGTCACATTCGCCGACCCCGGCACACCCCGAACGCGAAAACGCCCCCGCCGAAACCGGCGGAGGCGCGAAAGCGCTGTGCGAGAAAAGACTTCAGCTTGTTACACGACGAGGCTCAGCCGAGCACGGTCGCGATGATCCCGGCCAGGTACCCCAGCCGCGCGATCTCCGAAGGCCGGAAGTCCGGCCCACCCGGACGACCCAGCAGCAACACCTTCCCGGTGTTCCCCAGCGGCGCGGCGGCCAGCTTGGTGTCCATGTCCTTCCACAGCTGCGGCACCCAGTCGCCCTCGCCGTCGAGCACCGCCGGCTTCTCCAGCGGCATCCACGGCGCGGAACCGGCCTGCGTCGAGGGCGCGCTCTGCGACCCCACCACGCGGTAAGCCCCTTGCGGCCCCATGTCGATCACCGTCGACCACCCCACCCGCAGCACGCGCGGCACCCCGTCGACCAGCACCTGCAGCCGATCGTCGCGGGCATTGGCGACCTGGTCGATCAGCTCCAGCTCGCGGTGGGTGTCGAGCATCCCGGAGTACGGGCGCAGCGAATCGACCTGCACATCGTGCAGCGATTCGGCCGCGGTGATCAGGGTGTCGGGCAGTGCGCCCGGGGGTACCTCGACCACGAGATCGTCGATCGCGAATCCGTCACCGCGCTCGACGACATCCAGCGAGAGGATGTCCGCGCCGACCGATCCCAGCGCCAGCGCCAGCGATCCGAGACTCCCCGGGCGATCCGGAAGTTGCACGCGAAGCAGGTATGACACGTGCCTTCCTTTCTTTACTGTGCGACCGAAACTTTCGGACGGGTACCCGAGTCCCGCAATACTTACACCCTCGAGAGCTGGTTATCGAATCGAGCCAACCCTGTGGCGTGGACCACTCACCCATCGGTTACAACATCGATGGTGCCAGGTCTCGCGCACACCTGCGACCGGTGGCCCGCGGACACCCACTAGGCTGTCGGATGGCCAATCACCAAGCTCGAACCATGCCGAAAGGGGTCCCGCGGTGCCCGCCATCTCCAGGGACGAGGTCGCTCACCTCGCCCGGCTGTCCCGGCTCGCTTTGACGGACGACGAACTCGATCTGTACGCCGGTCAGCTGGATTCCATCCTGACCCACGTCGCGCAGATCTCGCAGGTCGCCGCCGCCGATGTGCCCGCCACCGCTTCCCCGAATCCGGAGACCAATGTCACCCGCCCGGACGTGGAGCAGCCCTGCCTGACTCCGGAGCAGGCCTTGGCCATGGCTCCGGCGGTCGAGGAGCAGCGGTTCATGGTTCCGCAGATTCTGGGAGAGGGCGAATGACCGACCTGACGAAGTTGTCCGCGGCCGATCTCGCGGACAAGATCCACGCGCGTGAGGTGTCCTCGGTCGAGGTCACCGAGGCGCACATCCAGCGCATCGCCGCGGTCGACGGGGAGATCAACGCCTTCCTGCACGTGGCCGGTGAGCAGGCGCTGCTGACCGCCGCCGAGGTGGACCGCCAGGTCGCCGGCGGCAAGGTCGTCTCGCCGCTGGCTGGTGTTCCGTTGGCGCTCAAGGACGTTTTCACCACCACCGACATGCCGACCACCTGCGGGTCGAAGATGCTCGAGGGCTGGGTGTCGCCGTACGACGCGACGGTCACCAGCAAGCTGCGCGAGGCGGGCATCCCGATCCTCGGCAAGACGAACATGGACGAGTTCGCCATGGGTTCGTCCACCGAGAACTCGGCCTACGGCCCGACCCGCAATCCCTGGGACACCGACAGGATTCCGGGTGGTTCGGGTGGCGGCTCGGCCGCCGCGCTGGCCTCCTACCAGGCGCCGCTGGCGATCGGCACCGACACCGGTGGCTCGATCCGCCAGCCCGCCGCGGTCACCGCGACCGTCGGCACCAAGCCGACCTACGGCACCGTGTCCCGCTACGGCCTGGTCGCGTGTGCGTCCTCGCTGGATCAGGGTGGCCCGTGTGGTCGTACCGTGCTGGACACCGCGCTGCTGCACGAGGTCATCGCGGGTTACGACCCGCGCGACTCGACCTCGCGCAACGTGCCGGTGCCGCCGGTGGTCGCCGCCGCCCGCGAGGGCGCCAAGGGCGATCTGAAGGGTGTGAAAGTCGGTGTGGTGAAGGAACTTCACTCGGAGTCCTACCAGCCCGGCGTCATCTCCTCCTTCGATGCCGCGGTCGCGCAGCTCAAGGACCTGGGCGCCGAGGTGATCGAGGTGTCGTGCCCGCACTTCGAGTACGCGCTCCCCGCCTACTACCTGATCCTGCCGTCCGAGGTGTCCTCGAACCTGGCGCGCTTCGACGCCATGCGCTACGGCCTGCGCGTCGGCGACGACGGCACCCATTCCGCCGAGCAGGTCATGTCCATGACCCGTGAGGCCGGGCTGGGTCCAGAGGTCAAGCGCCGCATCATGATCGGCACCTACGCGCTGTCCTCGGGCTACTACGACGCCTACTACGGCCAGGCCAACAAGGTCCGCAACCTGATCGCGCGGGACTTCGACAAGGCCTACGAGTCGGTCGACGTGCTGGTCTCGCCGACCAGCCCGTTCACGCCGTGGAAGCTGGGCGAGAAGGTCAACGACCCGCTGGCCATGTACCTGTCCGACCTGTGCACGCTGCCCACGAACCTGGCCGGGCACTGCGCCATGTCGGTCCCGTCCGGCCTCAGCTCGGATGACGGTCTGCCGGTCGGCCTGCAGATCATGGCCCCCGCGCTGGCCGACGACCGCCTGTACCGCGTCGGCGCGGCCTACGAGGCGGCCCGCGGCCCGATCGCCTGATCAAGCAACATCGGCGAACGCGATAACCGAAAAGCACGCAACGTCGTCCGGTCACTTTCGGGTACCCTCGATCGCGCCCTCCGATGCACATCGGGGGGCGCGAAATCGTTGCCCGACCGGGCAACTGATTTCGTGCCGACCGGGGTAACTCGCCGGGTACCCCTAAAATTGTTTCGGCACCCAACGAAAGTACGGACTGCCAACCGGTACGGCTCTCAGCTGTCCGCTGAAGTCACGGAGAGGCGGGGGAGTTGTTGCGACGCGGCGAAGTCTTCGCTGGCTACGTGATCGAGCGCGAAGTGGGCCGTGGCGGAATGGGTTCGGTCTACGCGGCCCGCCACCCTCGGCTCCCTCGGCTGATCGCGCTCAAGCTGCTGCACCGGGAGATGTTCGGTGAGAACGAGACCCGCATGCGCTTCGAACGCGAGGCCGACGTCATCGCGCAGCTCGACCATCCCAACATCATCACCGTCTACGACCGGGGTGATGAGGACGAGCAGCTGTGGATCGCCATGCAGTACGTGGACGGGGTGGACTGCGCCTCCATCGACCCGCAGGACCTGACGCCGGTCCGGGCGGTCGAGATCATCGTGCAGACCGCGGCCGCACTGGATTACGCGCACGGGCGCGGTGTCCTGCACCGGGATGTGAAGCCCGCCAATATCCTGCTGTCGCGGTCGGGCGGCATCGGCACCGGATTCTCCGATCGGGCGCTGCTCAGCGACTTCGGCATCGCGCGGGTGCTCGACGACACCGCGCACCTGACCCGCACCGGCATGCTCAACGCCACCCTCGCCTACGCCTCGCCCGAACAGCTGACCTCCGACCCCATGGGTCCGCGCTCGGATCAATACTCGCTGGCCTGCACGCTTTTCCGGCTGCTCACCGGGCGCGGGCCGTTCGACGCGCCGAATATCGCCACCGTCATGCTCGGGCATCTGCAGTCCCCGCCGCCGGATATCAGCCGGCTGCGGCCCGAGCTACCCGCGGAGCTGGGCGCGGTGCTGCGCAAGGCCATGGCCAAGGATCCGCGCGATCGCTACGAGACCTGTTTCGAATTCGCGCAGACCGCCTGGGAGACCGTGGCCGAACCGGTGTCGCTGGTACGCCGGCCGCGGGCCGCCGCCTCGTCCTGGATGCCGCGCGAGGAGACCGTGCTCGGCTGCCTGTTCGGCGGTGCGATCGGGGACGCGCTGGGCGCGCCGATCGAGACCCTGCTGCTGCCGAACATCCAGCAGCGCTACGGGGTTCAGGGCGTCACGGGGGAGGGCAGCGGGTTCAAGGGCCGGATCTCCGACGAGACGCAGCTGGCGCTGTTCACCATGGAGGCGCTCATTCGCGGTGCGCGCGTGCGGGAACCGGGGACCGCCGCCACGGTGGGCATGATCCAGGAGAACCTGCTGGTGTGGCTGCGCGGGCAGGGACAGGGTGCGCTGCCGGATCAGCGGGTGCCGTTGCAGAGCGGGCTCACCGGATATCCGGAGCTGATGACCAATCGCGGGCCGACCCAGACCACCATTTCCGCCATGCGGCGGGTCGCGGCGCGGCAGCGGCCGGGGTCGCCGCTGGGCACGCGCGAACATCCGATCAATGATTCCAAGGGGTGCGCGGCCGTGGTGCGGTCCGCGCCGTGCGGATTCACAGCCTCGCTGGACTATGCCTTCGAATTGGCCTGTGACGCCGCGGCATTGACCCACGGCAATCCGGGCGCGTGGCTGCCCGCGGGTGCATTCGCGGTGACGGTGTTCGGGCTGTGCCGGGGACTGGATGTGCGGGCGGCGGTGGAACAGGCCCGGGCGCAACTGATTCGGCACCGCGAGCACGAGGAGACCACCGACGCGCTCGACCGGGCGCTGCGGCTGGCCGACGCCGTCTCCTTCCGAGGACGGCCCATGCCGCTGCCCGGACTGCTGGAGCCGCTGGGCACCGGCGTCATCGGTTCGGAGGCGCTGGCGCTGGGGGTCTGCGCGGCGGTGTGCGCCGAAAACGTCGGTGGCACACCGGAACAGATCTTCCGCAACGGTGTGCTGCTGTCGGTCAATCACTCCGGGGACAGCGACTCCACCGGCGCGATCTGCGGATCCCTGCTGGGTGCGCGACTCGGCGTGCAGGCCATCCCGCAGGCCTGGCGGACCCGGCTCGACGCGGCGGCCGCCATCGAACGGCTGGCCGCCGACTACGTGCACGAATTCCGCACTGCCGTTCAGCAACCCGGCAATACCGTGCCCTGGTCGGTGCCGTAGCGGTGACCGTGACCGGCGGGTGCGTCCAGCGCGCCCAGCAGGTCGGCGGTGGTCTGCAGGAAGCTGACCACCGGAATCCAGTGGGGGACGGGGGCATCGGGGCGGGTGCCGGTGAGGTCCGGCGCGCGCCACAGCAGTGACGGCGACCAGTGCACAACCGGGTCGGAGGCATTCGCCAGGACCGCGGCGCGACCGTGATGCACCTGCCCGGCGGGCGGCCCCGCCCACAGCGCGCCGCAGGTGCGGGCATCCTCGTCGGCGTCATCGGCGAACACCGAACTGCCGCCCAGCGCGCCCAGACTCTGACCGTAGATGTAGAGCTTCGGCGGATTCGGCAGCGTCGAAATCCTTTGCTCCACCGCCCGGAACAGCGCCCGCGCCGACTGCTCGGCGGCGCTGCGGCCGAACACGAAGGTGACCCAGCTCGGCGCGTCCGAGTACTGCAAGCCGACCAGCGCCACATCCCCGCCGAAGCGCTGATCGAAGCCCTTGGCGGCATCGCTGTCGATCCAGCCGGAGCCGGTCGGCACGGTCACCACCAGATTCCGGCGCTGAAACCCGCCCGTGCGCTCCAACTCCCGGACCGCCAGCGCCACCCGGGCATCCAGATCGGGAGCGGAATTCAGACCCACGTAGACACGGACCGCTCTGGTCGGAGACCCGGCCACGAACTTGCGGCCCTGCGCGCCCAGCGACGGCCAGGTCGCCATCGACACCGGACTGCCCGATCGGGTCGGCGAATCCGGCTGCACCAGAGCGGGATCCACATACGAGTTCGCCGCCTCATAGGCCGCCCGCCGCCACTCGACCACGGTCGGCACGATCACCAACTGCCCAGCCACCAGCACCGCCACCCCCACCGCCAGACTGCGCCACCGCCCCAATCGCCGTACCACCCAGCGTATTCCGCGCGCCAAGGCCACCACCGCGACCACCAGCGGAACGGCCCAGGCCAGCCACTGCGCCCAATACCAGGCCCCGATCCCACCGACCCCCATGGCGGCCCGCAGCTTGTTCTGCCACTGCTCGGCATAACCCATCGACGCCCCGCACAGCCCGACCGCCACGATCGCCGTCGTCGCCCGTGCATACGGCAGCCGCGTAACCCCGAATCGAGTTAGCCGCGCAACCATTCGGATAAGCCCGGCCAGCCCCAACGCGATCAACACCACCAGCGCGGTCAGCACGCCCTGCGCCGACGGAGTACGAGGCAGCAGCCCCGGCGCCAACGAGACCATGACTCCCCCTGCAACGGCGATGCTCGTACCCACCCGAGGCGCATGAAACCTCGCCCACCGGAATCCATTTCGTCGCGGGGCGACAGGGGCCGTACTCACCGCATGCGGTGCGGTCCGCCCATGCGCGGCGTCTCCGAACGGGGACTCACCGCCACCGGCACGGTCCAGCGCCACGGGACGGGTTCCCTCGGGCGCGGAGAGATGGTCGCGCACGTCGTTCTCGACCGTGGTCACAGCGCCACCGCCAATCCGTTTGTGGCGAGCGCATTGCTCGGGGCCGAAGCCGAGGCCGGGATGGGTCGGCGGGTGCGGGTGCGGCGGACCATCGTCGTTGTGGCTACGGCCATTCCGGCGGCCAGGCCGATCCCGGCGAGGGTGAGGGTTGCGGGGGAGGGGAGGCTGCCGGTGCGTTCGAAGAACGGCTCGGTGATCGGGCTGCCATAGTCCTGGCGTATCGAGTTCAGGTCTACGGCTGTGGTCGCGACGTCGGCCATGACTCGGCACTGGGCGCGGGACACCGCGCTCGTGCGGGTTTCGCAGGCCGCGTCCATGCGTTGTTCCAGCGTGGCGTCGACCGCCTGCCGGGCCCAGGGGCCCAGCGGCTGTCCGTGGGCGGCGGCGTAGCGCAGCAGGTCGTAGCCGAGGTCGTGGGACTTGCAGGCCAGGTCGAACTCGGCGGGCAGGGGGATCGGGGAGGAGCAGTCACCCTGCGGGTTGACGAGGATGCCCGATTCGATGACCGGGCGGTATCCGGCGGTGGTGACGAAGTCCTCCGGGATGACCGTGGGATCCGGCTGTGTGGCAACCGCTTCCGCGATCCCGGCGCGTGCGGCGGCATTCTCCGGCGCGATCGGCGCGCTGATCGCGGCACCTGCGCTGGGCGCGAAGGCGACACCGACCGAGCACGCGACGGTTGCCGCGGCAGTCAGCGCGGCTGCCCGGCGCAGCCCGTTCCAGCGTGCGCCACTGTCCTCGGAGCTATGGGCAGCAGCGGTGCGCGGCGCGCGGGCGGCGTCGGTGGTCGCGGGTGCAGGCCGGGTGGAACGGGGCGAAATCCTGCGGGAAATCGGGAACGCTCTCATGGGGATCGACGGTAGGAATCGGGCGTCGACCTGGGCCTCAGTCTGCGGGGCCGTTCCTGAGTGGGCGGTGCGGGGGAGGGGCGTGCCGGTGTCATACCGGGGTAGGGGGTCCTAGATCATTCAGGGGTATGAGGTGTGAGGGGCGGGGAGTCTCTACCGTCGAGGGCATGGTCGGAAAAGTGGCTGGGAAGGCCCGTGGGTTGCGGGCGCGGCAGTGGATCGACGGCTTCACGGTGCTGCTCGCGCTCATCTTCATCGCGGTGGCGTGGCCGACGCTGCACGTGACGCACAAGGTGCCGCCGGCGGCCGCGCCGTTCATCGCGGGCTTCGCGGCGTTCCCGATTCTGCTGCTGCGGGTGAATCCGCCACTGGGATGGGCGGTTTCGGCCGGCTCGGCGCTGCTGATCGCCCTGGTGGTGCCGCATCAGCCGGGCAACAGCATCCCGTTCCAGGTGGTGCACATCATCGTGCTGTTCGCCCTGGTCTTCGCGGTGGCGGTGCGCGCGCCCATCCGGATCGTCGGCGTGGTGTGGATCTCCACCTCGCTGCTGTTCGCCACCACCATGGCCCAGACCGGGGACAGCTTCGCCGAGGCCGGGTTCGGGTGGCCGCTGGCCATCACCGGGCTGGTGGTGTTCGGGCTGCTCATCCGCTGGGTGGCGGTCTCGCGGCAGGCGCTGCTCAAGTCCGAGGAGGAGACCGAGCTGGAGCGGGCGCGGCGCGCGATTCTGGAGGAGAAGGCCCGCATCGCCCGCGATCTGCACGATGTGGTGGCGCACCACATGTCGATGGTGGTGGTGCAGGCGCAGACCGCGCCGTACCGGATCAGCGGGCTGTCGCCGGACGCGCGCGCGGAATTCGAATCCATCGGGACCGGGGCGCGGGCCGCGCTCAACGAGATTCGCGGCATGCTCGGCGTGCTGCGCAGCGACGGGCAACTGCCCGAGCACGCCCCGCAGCCCTCCGCCGCCGATGTGCCCGGACTGCTCGAGGGCGCGCAGCGTGCCGGAGTGCCGCTCACCTTCACCGTCGACGGAACCCTCGACGCGGTGCCGGATACGACCGGGCTGGCGCTGTACCGAATCGTGCAGGAGTCCTTGGCCAATGCCTCACGGCACGCGCCGGGCGCGGCGGTGCGGGTGCATATCGTCGCCGGCTCCGAACTCACCCTGGACATCAGCAATGACCGTGCGATCGCGGTCCGCCCGGGCGACCACTCCGGCACCTCCGGCAGCGGTATCGCCGGAATGCAGACCCGCGCGGCCGCCGTCGGCGGCGTCCTCACCGCGGGCCCCCGCCCCGACGGCGGCTTCGAAGTCCACGCCAGCCTCCCCCTCTCCGCGACCCTGACCACCCCCATCACCGCCACCCTCGCCTGACCCGGCCGCCGAGTGGCACACCACCGAGGGATATTCGGACAAAACCCCTCAGTGGTGTGCCACTCGGCCGTGGGTGGCGCGAAGTTGTCGTCGCTGGGGCTCGAGTGGCGGCGGCATGGCAAACTCGAGGGCGTGCGTGAGGTGCGACTGTGGGGATAACCGTGTTGATCGCCGACGACCAGGCGATGGTGCGGGCCGGATTCGGGGCGCTGCTGGCGGCGCAGCCGGACATCAGTGTGGTCGGGGACGCCTCGGACGGGAAAATCGCTGTGGCCGAGGCGAAACGGCTGCGCCCGGACGTGGTGCTGATGGATGTGCGCATGCCCGAGATGAACGGGCTGGACGCGGCGCGGGCGATTCTGTCGGCCGGGTTCGAGCCGCCGGTGCGGGTGCTCATGTTGACCACCTTCGATATCGACGACTACGTCTACGAGGCGCTCACCATCGGGGCCAGCGGATTTCTGCTGAAGGACGCGCCCGCCGAGGAATTGGTGCGTGCGGTGCGGGTGGTGGCCGCGGGTGACGCGCTGCTCGCGCCGACGGTGACGCGCCGGTTGATCGCCGATGTGACGCGCCGCCGGGCCCGGCGTGCGCCCGCGCCACAGCTGGAGGTGCTCACCCCGCGGGAGCGCGAGGTGCTGGAGCTGGTGGCGCGCGGCATGTCCAATGCCGAGATCGCCGAAAGTCTTTTTGTCGCCGAACAAACGGTGAAGACGCACGTGTCGAAGGTGTTCACCAAACTGAATCTGCGCGATCGGGCGCAGGCGGTGGTGCTGGCCTACGAATCCGGACTGGTAACCCCTGGCTGACCTGCCCCGACAGCGTTTCGGCGGGTAGGCTCACGGACTTGTACGTCACCGGAAGGGGGTCGTGGACAGTGCTCAACAGCGGTGACGTGTTCGCCGGGTTCACCGTCGAACGGCTGCTCGGTCAGGGCGGAATGGGGTCGGTGTATCTGGCCCGGCATCCCCGGCTGGGCAAGTTGACGGCACTGAAGCTGCTGAACCGGGAACTGTACGCGGACAGGGAGATCCGCGCCCGGTTCGAGCGCGAGGCGGATCTGGTCGCGCGGCTGGACCATCCCAATATCGTCGAGGTGTACGACCGCGGCACCGAGGACGAGATGCTGTGGATCTCCATGCAATACGTGGACGGGGTGGACGCCGCCAGCGTCAATGTCGCCACCCTGCCGCCCGAGCGTGCCGTCCAGGTGATCGAAGGCGTCGCCAGCGCACTGGATTACGCGCACGGCATGGGGGTGCTGCACCGGGATGTGAAGCCCGCCAACATCATCCTGGCCCGCGCCGTCGCCGGCCACGGTGAGCGCGTGTTCCTCACCGACTTCGGCATCGCCCGTCTGCGCGAGGACTCCACCCACCTCACCCAGGCCGGCATGTTCACCGCCACCCTCGCCTACGCCTCGCCGGAGCAGATGACCGGCGCCCACCTCGACCCCACGACCGACCAGTACTCCCTGGCCTGCGCCCTCTACTGGCTCCTCATCGGCGCGGGCCCCTACGACTCCCCCCACCCCGCCGAACTCATCCGCGGCCACCTCCAACTCCTCCCACCCCCGGTGAGCCTCCGCCGCCCCGGCCTCTCCCCGGCCATGGACGCCGTCCTCACCAAGGCCATGGCCAAACGCCCCGCCGACCGTTTCCCCTCCTGTACCGCCTTCGCCAAGGCCGCCCGCCAAGCCCTCTCCGGCCCCCCATCCCCCCACCCCGCCCTTCAACACCCCGCTCGCCCGACTTACCCCAATCCCGCGGCCCCCCAACCGAACTACCCGGCCGCCCAGCCCTACCCTGCCCCGGGCTACCAAGTCCCACCCCAGCCCTACCCCGCCGCACCCCCGGCTTACCCCTCACCCCCACAACAACCACCCGCCTACCCGGTGCCACCGCAGCCATCCGCCTCACCCGCGCAGCAGCCGATCCCCGCACCCAATTACCCTGCGCCCCAACCGCAACCCGGAGCGCCCGGTCCCCAGCAGTCGGCGACTCCCGGCTACCAACCACCCGCCCCGAACCCCCAGCAAGCCCAGGGCGCAATCGCCGCTTATCCGGCGCCCCCGCCACCCGCCGGGTGGCCACAAGACACGGAACGCGTGAATTCCGGCCCCACCGCCCGGCCGTACCCGCCCGCCCAGGAACCCGCGCCCGCCAATTACGGTGCGCCGCAACAAGTTGCCGCGCCGATCCCGCAGCAGCCGATGCCGGACCAGGCCGGCTCCGGTCCGACGAATCGCCCGCACCCCGCGCCACCGTCGGACGACCCGTCCCAGCGGCCGACCGATATCGTGCCGCACCCGGTGGTTTCGACCGGCCGCCAAGCGGATTCGGCCGCGCCGACAGAGACTCTGGCGCAGCCCGGGTGCACCAGCGTGATCGCTGCGGCCGTCGAGAACTCGACTTCCGAGGCGGTGGACGGGGATTCGGCGTCTGATTCATTGGCATTGCCTGGTTCGCCCGGATTCGCCGAGCTTGCGGCCGAGCCGTCGACGGCGCTGGCTAGCGGGGCGTCCGCCATCGCCGATGCGGATGCGGCTGTCGGCGCGCCGGATTCCCTCGGTGCCGACGACGAATCGGGCGCTGCGGCGCGGCATCCGGATTCCGGGGCGTTCGTACCCTCCGGTGCGTCCGGTCAGGCCGGGGATTCGGCGGAGACGGCCGATTCGGCGGTCGTCGATGTGCCCGAGTCTGTTTCGGGAGCCCAGGTGGAATCGGCGGCTGCAAGCGACCCGGGCGGTGCGCCTGAACCGGGCGGGACGCCTGAACCGGGTGGTGCGTCCGAACCCGCCGCCGCGCAGGTGGCTGGAACCGTGGCCGCCCCGCCGATTCCCGGCTCGGCGGGGGATACCTCGTACGGGGGCTACTCGGTCGGGTCGGGTTATGGCGCGCAGCCGGGGCCGTTCGGGCCGAATGTGGTGCGGCCGGGGTTGATTCCGACTTCGCAGCGGGCGGAGGCGTCGCAGGTTACCGCGTTGGTGGTGTTGGGGCTGGCGGTGGTGGCGTTGGTGTTGATGGTTGTGGTCGCGGTGGTGTTGGTTTCCGGTTAGGGAGGGGGCGGTCAGGTGCCGGGGAAGAGGGTGGCGCGGGTGCCCAGGACCATTTGGCCTCGGTCGACCAGGATTTGGCGGGCGCGGCGGCGGACGAGGCAGTTGTCCACGGTGCAGTACTTGTGAATCTGCATGGCCTGGTGGGCCTGGGGGAGGCCCAGGTCGCCGGGGTCCATCGTGCAGTCGAAGAGAAGAAACATCATGGTTTCCACCGGGGCAGCGCAGGGGGCTGAACAATTCGCGGTCCGGCGCTGGTGCTCGGCATGCGGCGCATCCGCGCCGGGCCTCCCGCAAGCGTAACGGGGTTCGCGATGTGCCACGCCGGTATCGGCCGCCTTGTCACGCCTGGTCAGGATTTCTGGGAGTGGGAGAGTAGGTGCGCCCGGCTCGGGGACGAGTGGGTCCAGAGATATCAGGGCTCCGGTTCTCACCGGGCGCGACTCCAGTCCAGCACCGTTTCGGCGAACCGACAATCGAAGCCTCGCCGCGGTGGGAAACTTTCCGAAAGCTCCAGGTCAGCATTCATATCGCGTGGGAGCATCATTCGCAGTGACCGAAAACAGCCTTCGTGGGGGAGGATTCGATGTCCGAGCATGGTTCGACATTGCCGCGTCGTCAGCTGGGGCGATACCTGCGCGAAGGCCGGATGCAGTGCAATATGACGATCGCCGAGGCAGCGGCGTTGATGGAGTGGAGCGAGTCCAAGCTGCAGCGACTCGAGACCGGTAATGCCGAGAAGATCCGGGTGCTCGATGTCCGGGAGCTGTGCCGCATCTACGACTTCGACGACGAGTTCAGTTCCGCACTGACCGGTCTCGCGCAACAGGCCAGCGTCAAGTCCTGGTGGCACGAGTACGACGATCTGATTCCCGAGGGTTTCAATGTGTATGTGGGCCTGGAGGCTTCGGCCCGCGCCCTCATCTCCTACCAGCCGGAGATCATTCCCGGCCTGCTGCAGACCGCCGAGTACGCACGCGTGTTGATCAACGATTACTGGCCGGATGCTGCACCCGACCAACTCGACCGAAGGGTCCAGTTGAAGATGCGTCGTCAAAGCCTCTTGACGCGCAAGCGAAGTCCCGCCTCCTTCGATGTCGTGGTGCACGAAACCGCATTACGTCGCGTTGTCGGCGGTCCGCGCATCATGGCGGCGCAATTGCGGCGCGTGGCGGATCTGTCGACACTCCCGGCGATCGCTGTTCGTGTACTACCCTTTGCGGCGGGTGTGCCGATCGGCCATACCGTCGGCCCGTTCGTGATCCTGGAGTTCGGCCGGGACGCCGGCAATCGGCCCGTCGAACCCACGGTCGTCTACCTGGAGAACTTCCTCGGCGACCTGTATCTGGAGAAGCAGGCCGCGGTCGACCGGTACCGCGAGGCATACCAATCGATCCAGCGCGCCGCGCTGGACGAGACGACCAGCAGAGACCTTCTCCGGAGGGCAGCGAAGGAGTACGCGACGTGACCGTCGAACCCGGCGTCCGGTGGTTCAAGAGCGCCCGCAGCACCGGTGCCAAGGAATGCGTCGAAATCGCGTTCCTATCCACCGGAGTCGGAGTCCGCGACAGCAAGAACCCGACCGGTCCGGCGTTGATCTTCCCGCCCGCCGACTGGGATCGCTTCACCGCCGCCCTGGCCGCCGGGCGGTTCGACAACTGAACCCGGCCCGGCGGGACCCGGTGACGGTCAGGGGGATTCAGGCGGAACGGGCGGCGCGGGCCGAATTGAGGGTGACCGCGGCCGCGTTCCAGATGGCGTAGGCGCTCACCGAGTAGGGGACCCAGGTCGGGTGACGCAGGGCGATCAGGACGATGGTCGCGACGGCCAGTGCCAGCGCGCGGATGACGATGCCGTTGTGCAGCAGGCTCTTCAGGACCTGCGCGTTCAGGGGGTTGGCGGTCTTGACGGCGTTCATGATCTTCGACCTTCTTCGAGGATTCCCGGTGGGCGGGCGGATTACGCGGCGGGCCAGTCGTTCTCGGTCTCGCCGACCTTGTTGACGTAGTTGGTCAGGGTCTGCAGGGCGACCAGGGCCACGATTTCGAGCACCTGCTCCTGGGTCCAGCCCGCGGCCAGCGCCTCGGCCGGGTCGGCCTTGCCGCGGCTCTCGGTCAATTCGCGCGCGAAGGCCACGGCGGCAGCCTCTTTCGCATCCGCGGAGGTGCCCTGCTTGGCGGCCTCCACCTCGGCATCGCTGAGCTTGGCGACCCGCTTGCCGGTGAAAGTGTGCGCCGCGACGCAGTAGCCGCAGTCGTTGGCCGCGCCGACGGTGAGTGCGATGCGCTCCGAGGTGGCGGGCGGCAGCGTGCCCTTCTTCAGCGCGCCGGACAGCCCGAGGTAACCCTCCAGTACCGCGGACGAATTGGCCATCACCTTGGTCATGTTCGGCACCCGCCCCATGCGCTTGCGGACCTCGTCCAGCAGGGGAGCTTGCTCGACCGGAGTGATCATCTCTCTCAACCTTTCTAACGGAAGATCTTGCTTTCTCACGTTAGAACATCATGGCACTCGATTTCAATCCCCGTTAGAATCGGGACATGGTCGATCCCTTGGCATTCCGGTTCGCGAACACCCTCCGCGCCACCAGCCGCGGCTTGACCGATGCCTTCGGCACGCCCGAGTCGACGCGGGACTGGCTGGTCACCAATGCCGAGGACATCGGCAGGTACATGGACCTCGACGGCTATCTGCCGACCGAGGCGGATCGCACGGCCCTGGTGGACCTGCGTCAGAACGTGCGCGCCCTGTTCGCGGAATACGTTGCGCCCCAAGCGCCCAGTTCGGCCGACGCCGCGGTGCTGCCGCCGTTCCCGGAGGCGCTGGCCGCCGTCAATCGGGCCTCCGCTCCGGCGCAGCGGCTACTGGAATGGGACAGCGCGGGCCCCCACCCCGAATACCGGATGCTCACCGCCGGCGATCTCGACACCGTCATGGCCGGATTGGCCGACGCCACCATCGAATTCTTCACCAGCCCGGAGGCGGCCCAGATCCGCACCTGCCCCGCGCCGCGCTGCGTGCGCTACTTCCTGAAATCCCATCCCCGCCAGGAATGGTGCTCGGTGGCCTGCGGCAACCGCGCCCGCGCGGCCCGCCACTACGCCCAGCACCGCGACGATTGACCGGCCCCGTCATTCCGGCGTGCTTTTGGCCGGAATCCACTGATACGGGACGGATCCCGGCCAAAAACATGCCGGGATGACGAGGGTGACCCGATATGACAACGGCGCTCGCCGAATGGGCGGGGGCCGTTGTCTCGGGTCGCAGTGCTTTCCGGCTCAGCCGAAGAACGCGGCCGCCTCCCGGTACCGGTCCGGCGGCACCAGCTTGAGCTGCTTGGTCGCTTCCGAGAGCGGCACCAGCTCGATCTCATTGCCCTTCAGCGCCACCATCTGCCCGAACTGCCCGGCGTGCACCGCTTCCGCCGCGTGCACCCCGAACCGCGTGGCCAGCACCCGGTCGAACGCGGTCGGCGTGCCGCCGCGCTGAACGTGGCCGAGCACCGTCACCCGCACTTCCTTGCCGATGCGCCGCTCGATCTCCGGCGCGAGTTGCTGTGCCACACCGGTGAATCGGACATGCCCGAACTCGTCGATGCCGCCGTCCCGTAGCGACATGGACTTGGGATCGGGCTGCGCGCCCTCGGCCACCACGCAGATGAAATGCGAATCCCCGCGCTGGAAGCGCCGTTTCACCATGGCGCAGACCTCGTCCACGTCGAACGGCACCTCGGGCACCAGGGTCAGGTGCGCACCGGAGGCGATGCCGGAGTTGATGGCGATCCAGCCCGCGTGCCGCCCCATCACCTCGACCAGCATGACGCGCTGATGCGATTCCGCGGTGGTGTGCAGCCGGTCGATGGCCTCGGTGGCGATGGACACCGCGGTGTCGTGGCCGAAGGTGGTGTCGGTGCAGTCGATGTCGTTGTCGATGGTCTTGGGCACGCCGACCACCGGCACGCCCTCGTCGGCCAGCCAGGAGGCCGCGGTCAGCGTGCCCTCGCCGCCGATCGGGATGAGCGCGTCGATGCCGTTGTCGTCGAGGGTCTGCTTGATCCGCCCGAGTCCGGCGCGCAGCACATCCGGATTGGTGCGCGCGGTGCCGAGAATGGTCCCGCCCTTGGTGAGCAACCGGTCGGTGCGGTCGTTATTGAGGATCTGAATCTTCCGATCCTCGAGTAGCCCCCGCCACCCGTCCTGGAACCCGACGATCGCATCCCCCCACCGTCCGTTCGCGGTACGAACGACGGCACGAATCACGGCATTCAGGCCAGGGCAGTCTCCGCCTCCGGTCAAGACTCCGATGCGCATGCTGCCCATCTTGCCCTGACCCGCCCCCCTTGTCCGCCCCACCCCCGTGAACCGCCGGTTACAACCGCCTTCGATTTCGCTGAGTGGCACACCAGCGCGGGGATTTGTCCGGATTCGCCGCGCTGGTGTACCACTCGAAGCATCAGTGGGCGGGGCAGGTGCCGCCCTTGAGCTCCTCGAGGTGCTCGTTGATGAGGTTGGCGATCTTGGTGAGGATGGCGGTGCCGTCGTCGAAGGAGCCGGAATTGGGCTGGGTGGCAATGACGATGGCGATCTGGCCGCCGTCGACCGGGATCAGACCGAGCTGGCGGACCAGGTAGTTGCCGCTGGTGTCCGGACCCCAGCCGCCCTTGAAGACGGCCCCGTCCAGATTGCCCAGGCCCCAGCGCTGGCTGGAGCTGATCTTGCCCATCAGTGAGGTGACGACCTCGGACTGCGGCAGGCAGGGCAGTTTGGCGGTGAATTTCAGCTGATTGGCCAGCGACCAGTCGGCCTGACCGAACGCGGAGTACTCCGAGCGGGTGCGGGTCGCGGGCACGGTGGTCTGAGTGTCGCCGCCCTCGCGCAGCACGTCCTGGACGGTCTGCGCGGCCACCTCCGGGCTGCCCAGGGACTGCCAGAGCGTATCGGCGGCGGCATTGTCGGAGTATTCGATGGCATTGATGGCCGCCACCTGATTGCCGGGATTCTTGCGCAGCGCCGCCAGCGTCAGCGGGACCTTCATGCTCGACCAGCCGGGCCCCGAGGTCCAATCCCCGAGCGCCACCACCTTGTCGCCGCCCACGGGCAGCACCGCCAGCCCCACCTTGCCGGGCAGTGTGGGTGCCAGGGTATTGACGAAATCCCAGGCCAGCGTGCCGGGCAGCGCCATGACGGTGGCGGGGATGGCATTGGTCGGCGCGGCGGCCGCGGATGTCTTGTCCGGCACCAGAACCGGTTTGCTGGTGCATCCGGTCAGGACACCGACCAGCAGGGCCAGCGCGCCACACCCCCGCGCGAACCTTGCTCTCACCCTGACAACCTCCATCTGCTCCGGATGCCCGGTGCGTTCCCTGTTCCTAGCGGACACACCTATACCCGTCAATCGCAAGGATTGTTGTGGGTCGTGGCAGCGAGGGTCAAATGCGGTGGTTAGGGGCGTTTTCCGCGGATATTTGCCCGATTCGTGGTGCGAGCAGGGCAATTTGACCCGGTCGCCCACGAAATGTGTTAATCGGTGCGGAATGTGTCAATGGGTGCGGACCGCGTCAACGACCGCAGAGTCCGCCGCGTAGGTCGGGCAGGTGGTCGCCGACCAGCAGCGCCATCTTGTCCATCATCGCGGTGGCGTCGTCGAAACTGCCGGAGGTGGGTTCGGCCGCCAGCGCCACCGCCACCGGGCCGTTCAGCGTTGGCACCAGCCCGAATTGGCGGACGGTGTATTTGCCGGTCTCATCGTCGGGACCCCAGCCGCCCTTGAATTCCGCGCCGATCAACCGGCCCAGACCCCAACTCTGGCTGGGCGTGATCTCGCTCATCAGCGAGACAACGGAATTGGCGCGCGGCAGGCAGGGCAGCCTGGAGGCGAAGTGCACCTGATCGGCCAGCGACCAGTCGGTCGCGCCGAAGGCCAGCAGATCATCGGATTCCAGGGCGGCCAGTTTGGTATGGCGCGCCGCGACATCGGTGGTGGTGTCGCCGGCCTCGCGTAGGATCGCCTCGACCGCCTCGGCGGCCTGGCTGCCGGTGCCCAGCGAGTTCCAGAGTTCCTGTGCCGCATCGTTGTCGGAGAAGGTGATGGCGGCCTCGGCGGTGGAGCGCATGCCGGTGGGATCGTGGCGCAGCGCGGCCAGGGCCAGCGGCACCTTGATGGTGGACCAGGCGATGCCGCCGGTCCAGTCGCCCAGCTGGGTCATGTCGCCGCCGCCGACCGGCATTACCGCGACGCCGACCCGACCGTCCAGTGTGGCCCGCAGATCGGCGAAATCTGCTGTGAAAGCGACGGATTTCGGCAGCCCGAACAGTTCGGGCAACATCGACGCGACCGTATTCGGCGCCTGCAACTCGGTGCTGTCGCCGACCGGCTTGATGTCGTTCGATTGCGCCGAAGCATGGTGCGCCGCACCGAGATTCACGCTGCAAGCGGAGACGGCCAACACCGCCGCCAGGGCCAGCCCGCGCACAAACCCCTTGCAACAGGCCGGAATCGGATCAGTAGACATACACCACCGCGTTATCTCCGCCGCCGCAGGTCACCAATTTGCCTGCGGCCGTGCACTTCATCGTGTAAGACCGGCCGGTCACCGGGCTCACTGCCACCACAGTAATCTCCGAGCCCTGCCGACCCGACGCCGCGTCGGCATAGGCTCGGCGAACCTCTTCCGCGAAGGGACAACTCGTGCCCGTGTTCCCGGTCGCGGAATTGGCGTAACCGCCCTGCACCGCGTACTTCTGTGGACACGGCGTTGCTCCCGCCGGCAGTTGCACCGTGGTGGGGGCCGGGGTGGTCACCGTCGCCGTCGGGCCCGCGGATTGCGAGCGCGGAGCGGTGGTGGTGCCCGGAACCCCCTGTGCTGCCGTCGTTATGGGTGCTTCGTTGCCGGAGCGGTCGAGGACTTGCCAGCCTACGGCACCGGCGATGGCGGCGACGGCGATAACCAGCACACCGAGGGCGACCGGCAGCGCCACCGACTTGCGGCGCTGCTGCCGCGTGCGGGGTGGATCGGAATAGACGACCTGGTGTTCCGCGGTCGGGTACAGCGAATCGTCCGGGGCCGGTGCGTACGGGAACTCCTGCTGCTGCGCCTGCGCATGCCCCCAGGCGGCGCGCTCCTGGGCGTCGGCCGGCACGCGGGGTGTAGTGGAAGTCGCTGACCCGCACCCGGGTCGGATCCGAGGGGCGGATGACCGGGAGGTCGCCGGAGGCTC
>NZ_BAFX01000106.1 GCF_000308815.1 Nocardia concava NBRC 100430 | reverse complement strand
AAGGTCGGCGTCGGCGGCAAATCCGTCCTGAACTTCGTGGCGGTGGGCCCGGGCGCCACCCAGCTCGTTCTCGAATACAAGCGGGCCTGGGAGCAAGGAATCGAGCCCGCCAAACGTTTCACCTTGAACCTGACGGTTCACTAGTTCACGGTTCACTAGTTCGAGGAGTTGTGTTGTCCAGCATCGAATCCACCATCGATGCCGGATTCGCGGCGAGACACGCGGAACTGGCGCGGGGCTACGGCGGCGGGGGCGATCCCGCGGATCCCGCACTGGTGCAAGCCATGCAGATGGTGCTGCACATTCCCAAGGACGAGCCGCCCGCGCGCAGCGCGCTGCTGGCCGCGGCCGCCTCTGCGGTGGTGGCGCTGTGCCTGGACGAACGGGTCGGTCCGGGCGGCGAATGGGAGGAGCGCTATCTCACCTGGAAGCGCTCCCGCATTCGCAAGGTGGCGCGCCGGGCTCGCGGCGCGCAATGGCTGACGGCGCAGGAAGTCGACGGCGTCACAGTCGAATTCGCGGGCGCGCAGGCGCGGGCACTGGTGCCCGGACCGGTCGGCGATATCGATCCGCGGATCAAGAAGCTTCAGATCAGCGGCACCGAACTGCCCTCGGACGATCCGATCGAAATCGATCCGGAATATCCGGTGCTGTGGGTGAACGCGGAATTGGGTATGACTGTAGGCAAGGCCGCGGCACAGGTAGGGCACGCCAGCATGCTGCTGGCGGGTGCGCTGCCCGTGCGGCGGGCACAGGCCTGGGCCGCGCGAGGGTTCCGGTGCACCGTTGCGGAGGCCGATCCCGGTCGCTGGGCGGACCTGCGACAACGCGTGGCCGAGGGTAGCGCGGTGGCGGTGCGCGATGCCGGTTTCACGGAGGTGGCCCCGGGGTCGATGACGGTGATCGCGGTGCCTTAGTTCGGGTGTCGCACTAGCGAAACCGGATGGTCGTCGCGTTGTCCCAATAGGGCAGTGCGTATCGACTTAGCGCTGTAGGTGGGCAAGGATCGATTTCACGAGTTTCCGCGGAAGGAAACCACGAAATGACAACACTGTTGGTTGTTCTCATCGTGTGGACGGTGCTCTCGGTCCCGGCGGCACTGGTTCTGGCACGCATGTTCCGGTCGACGCGGGACGATGCCCGCGACCGCGGACTGCGGGGGCCCGAGCGCGAACTATCGGAATTCGATACGCGCGCACACGAAATCGCTTATCGTCACCGCACTTCGGGGGAGGACACGCACCGGGTTTACCCACCACGTTGACGATCGTCCGGGGCGGTGGTCCAAGATGGACGGCGTGCCGCAACCGGATCCCGATCTGCTCATCGATTTCAGCGACGTCACCGTCCGACGTTCCGGACATACCTTGGTCGGTCCGGTCACCTGGCAGGTGGAATTGGACGAACGCTGGGTGGTGCTGGGCCCCAACGGGGCCGGCAAGACCTCCCTGCTGCGCATGGCCGCCGCCGAGATGCACCCGACCTCGGGTGTCGCCAACCTGCTCGGGGAGACGCTGGGCCGGACCGACATCAATGAACTACGCCCGCGCATCGGCATCTCCTCGGCGGCCGTCGCCAGCCGGGTGCCGTTGGACGAGAAGGTCGCCGACCTGGTGGTGTCGGCCGGATACGCGGTGATGGGGCGCTGGCGGGAGCGCTATGACGATATGGATACCGACCGGGCGGTCGATATTTTGGAAAGCCTGGGGGCCGAACACCTTTCCGATCGGACATACGGGACATTGTCGGAGGGTGAGCGCAAGCGGGTCCTCATCGCCCGCGCGCTCATGACCGATCCGGAACTGCTGCTGCTCGACGAACCGGCCGCCGGACTCGACCTGGGCGGGCGCGAGGAACTGGTGGAGCGGCTCGGCGACCTGGCCGCCGATCCCGACGCACCCGCGACCGTGCTGGTCACCCACCACGTGGAGGAGATCCCGCCGGGATTCACCCACGGCATGCTCCTCAACGAGGGCAGCGTGGTGGCGCAGGGACTGCTCACCGACGTGCTGACCTCCGAGAATCTGAGTGAGGCTTTCCGCCAATCGATTCAGCTCGACCGCATCGACGGCCGCTACTTCGCCCGCCGTAGCCAGCGCTTCGGTAGGCACCGGAATCGCTGATCGGGATCGGTCCTGATCGGCTGAATCGTCCTCCCGCAACCTCTCTCGCAAACCTCGGCGCGCTGCGATTGCATCCGGCATCGGTCACGGGCAAACTGTCCGCAACTGCCGTGTACGGAGGGAGCGGGGCGTGTCCCGGAGCATTGGTGTGATCGCGATCATCGCCGTCGCACTCGCCGCGACCGCATGCGTGGCCGATCCACCGGCGGCCCAGCGGGTTTCGAACTCCCATGCTGCGGAAACGCTCGGCAAGGCGGCCGTGCCCGCGGATCTGAACGGTAAGACGGTGCAGCTCAGCTATGACACCGGCTCGGGTGGGACGATCATGTTCTCCACCGACGGGCGGACCGTCACCTACACCGCCGCGGACACCGGACGGCAGACCAGTACTCCGGTCGCGGTGGAGGCGATCGAGGCGGGCATCTTCCTGGTTACCTGGACCGACGACACCGGCGCGGTGGTCAGTCAGGTGCAGGACTATCGGACCGGTCGGGTCGAGGGCACCTGGACCCGCCGCGACGGCTCCGGCCAGCCCGTGATCGAAACCCGGGTCGGTTCAGTCCATTTGACGGACTGAACCGAATCACCTCGTCATTCCGGCGTGCTTTTGGCCGGAATCCACTGCAACCGGTGTGGATCCCGGCCAAAAACATGCCGGGATGACGGGTATGGTCCGAATGTGAGCGAAGCAATAGCCCAGCCCGATTCGCAGCCCGCGGCCGCGCCCGTCAAGGACGCTTCCACGGTCATGCTGGTGCGCGACGGTGCGCACGGGCCCGAGGTGTTCCTGCAGCGTCGAGTCGGCGGCATGGCCTTCGCGGCCGGGATGACCGTCTTCCCGGGCGGCGGGGTGGATCCCTCCGATGCGTCCATCGCATTGGATTGGACGGGGCCCGAACCGGCTTGGTGGGCCGAGCGATTCGGCATCGACGCGGGCCGCGCGCAGGCTCTGGTCTGCGCGGCCGTGCGCGAGACCTTCGAGGAATGCGGCGTGCTGCTGGCGGGCCCGACCGCCGACAGCGTGGTCAGCGACACCTCGGTCTACGCCCAGGCGCGCGGGCAGCTGGAGCGCCGCGAGTTGTCCTTCGCCGAATTCCTGACTCGCGAGAACCTGGTGCTGCGCGCGGATCTGCTGCGGCCCTGGGACAACTGGATCACCCCGGTGATCGAGCCGCGGCGCTACGACACCCGCTTCTTCGTGGCGGTGCTGCCGGAGGGTCAGCTGGCCGACGGCGCGACCTCCGAGGCCGAGGTCGTGCACTGGTGCACGCCGAGCGAGGCCATCACCCGCTGGCACGAGGGTCTCGACGTGCTGCTCCCGCCGACCTGGACCCAGCTCGCGGCCCTGAACGAATTCGCCTCCACCGCCGAGATTCTCGCGGCCGAACGGACCATCGAGCCGATCATGCCGGTGTACGACCCGTCCGGCGGCGGTCCGGCGCTGGCCTTCCCGCATGCCGACCGGTACTTCGCGGAGCTGCCGGACAACTCGCGCATCCGGGGTTCGCAGCGACCGGAGTGATCGGTACGCGCTGCCGAAGTTATCGGTACGCGCAGCCCGAAGTAGGGTGATCGGCTGTGGCCGAATTCGTGACCGTGGACCGTGGTGTCGCGGACGGTATTGCCGTCCTGCGCTTCGCGCGCCCGCCGATGAACTTGATCGATCTCCAGGTGGCGCTGGAAGTGTCCGCCGCCGCCGAGGAGATCGCGGCGGATCCCGCGATCGCGGCCGTGGTCGTCTACGGCGACGAGCGCATCTTCTCCGCAGGTGACGAAATGGCCGAGCTGGCCCGGCTCACCCCCGAGCAGGCGCAGGCCATGGCCGCCGACTTCCAGTCGGCGCTGAACTCCCTGGCCCGGCTGCCGCAGCCGACCGTCGCCGCCATCAGCGGCTACGCCCTGGGCTCCGGGCTGGAGTTGGCCCTGGCCGCCGACCGCCGCATCATCGGCGACAACGTGAAACTGGGCCTGCCGCAGATCAAGGCGGGCCTGATTCCCCTGGCCGGAATCCGCCGCCTGAGCCTGCTCATCGGGCCCTCGCACGCCAAGGATCTGGTCTACAGCGGCCGCTTCGTCGATCCCAAGGAGGCCGCCGCGCTCGGCCTGGTCGACGAGGTCGTCGCGCCCGACGATGTCTTCGCCGCCGCCCTGCGCTGGGCGAAGCAGTTCACCGATGGCCCGCGCCTCGCGCTGGCCGCCGCCAAGCGAGTCTTCGAGGCCGGTACGCACGGCCATGATCGCGCCCGCCGCGAGTGGGCCGAGCTGTTCGGCACCGAAGATCAGCAGGTTGGAACACGTTCTTATTTGGTCGACGGTCCGGACGCGGCCCGGTTCACCGGCCGTTAAGCGGCCCGATAACACCGTTCACCGGGGTATTCATTAGGCTGCCCTGCATGACAGTTGGTCCTGAAGACCCCGCGCCGAACCCGCACGCCACCGAGGCAGAGGTCCAGGCCGCGTATAGCGACAACAAGCTGGCCCAGGTCCTGTACCACGACTGGGAAGCCGAGACCTACGACGAGAAGTGGTCGATCTCCTACGACGAGCGCTGCATCGAATACGCGCGCGGTCGTTTCGACGCCGTCGCGCCGAGCGAGGAAGTGCCCTACGAGCGTGCCCTCGAACTGGGTTGCGGCACCGGCTTCTTCCTGCTGAACCTGATGCAGGCGGGCGTGGCCAAGCGCGGCTCGGTCACCGACCTGTCGCCGGGCATGGTCAAGGTCGCCACCCGCAACGGCCAGAACCTGGGCCTGGACGTGGACGGCCGCGTCGCCGATGCCGAGACCATCCCCTACGAGGACGACACCTTCGATCTGGTGGTCGGCCACGCGGTGCTGCACCACATCCCGGATGTGGAGCTGGCGCTCAAGGAGTGCCTGCGCGTGCTCAAGCCGGGCGGCCGCTTCGTGTTCGCCGGTGAGCCCACCACCATCGGCAACCTGTACGCCCGCAAGCTCGGCCAGGTCACCTGGAAGATCACCACCAACGTCACCAAGCTGCCGTTCCTCAGCGACTGGCGGCGCCCGCAGTCCGAGCTGGACGAGTCCTCCCGCGCCGCCGCCCTCGAGGCCGTCGTCGACCTGCACACCTTCGACCCGTCCGACCTCGAGCGCATGGCTCGCAGCGCGGGCGCCGTCGACGTGCTGGCCAAGACCGAGGAATTCGCCGCCGCCCTGTGGGGCTGGCCGGTGCGCACCTTCGAGGCCGCCGTCCCGGAGGAGAAGCTGACCTGGCGCTACCGCATGGCTCAGTACAAGGCCTGGCTCGCCTTCTCCGCGCTGGACGAGAAGGTCCTGCGCCACGTGGTGCCCCGCCAGTTCTTCTACAACGCCATGATCACCGGCGTGAAGCCCGGCGCCCCCTCCATCTCTGCCAAGTAGGCAGGCTCCACGAATCCCCGTGGGCTACGCCTTCTCTCGCGACGACATCGCCTACCTCGCCAGTCCGGCCGGCGCGGCCGCCCTGGCCGAGGTGGACGATTTCGCGCTCACCCCCGCCTCGCTCCTGAAGGATCTGGAGCGACTTCGCAAGTCCTTCGGCGACCACACTCCCGCCCTCGTCGAGACGATCCGCCTGCGCCGCCGCGCCAGCGCCAAACTCGACGGCGCGCAGGAGTGGCTGTTCACCGACGACGCCCTGCAACAGGCGACGCCGACGGCGGTGGCCCGGCATCGCGCGCAACGCCTCGCGGGCCGAACTGTTCATGACGTAACTTGCTCTGTCGGAGCGGAATTGGCGGCCCTGGCACCGGTCTGCCCGGCCGTGATCGGCAGCGACCTGGACATCGTCCGCCTGGACATGGCCGCCCGCAATCTCGCCGAGGCGCGAAATGTGTTGCTGGCCAAGGCGGATGCGCTCGTTCCGTGCAGTACCGCCGAGGTGGTGATCGCCGATCCGGCGCGCCGCGCCGACGGACGCCGCACCCACGATCCGGCCAAACTGCAACCGCCGCTGCCGGATCTGCTCGCGGCGTACTCCGGTCGGGACCTCGCCGTGAAGTGCGCTCCCGGACTGGATTTCGACAAGCTCGCCTGGCCGGGCGAGGTCGAGGTGGTCTCGCTCGACGGCGCGGTGCGCGAGGCCTGCCTGTGGTCACCGGGCTTGGCGGAGTCCGGTGTCACCCGCCGCGCCACGGTGCTCTCCGCCGCCACCGAGCCGTGGATGCTGACCGACGCCGACCCCGATGACATTCCCGAACGCGAGCCGGGGGAGTGGATCATCGATCCGGACGGCGCGGTGGTCCGCGCCGGTCTGGTCCGCCACTACGCCGCGAAACACGGTCTGTGGCAACTGGATCCGCGCATCGCCTACCTCACCGGCGACAAGGTGCCCGAGGGCGTGCGCGGCTTCCGCATCCTCGACCGCATGGAATTCCGTGAGAAGCCGCTGCGCGCCGAACTCCACCGCCGCGATTGCGGACCCCTGGAGATCCTCACCCGCGGTGTGGACATCGATCCGGATGTCCTGCGTAAGCGCATCAAACCCACCGGTTCTCAGCCGCATACGCTGGTGATCACCCGAATCGGCCGCACGGCAACGGTTTTCCTCTGCGCCACCCCGTAGCGCCGCGATATTCAGCCCAGGACCGGGAAGTTGGACCGGAAGACGCCCTCGGGGTCGCGGGTGCGCTTGAGCCGGCGCAGGCGGTCCAGGGCGGCGGGGGAGAAGGCGTGGGCCGGGCCTTCGGAGGGCGTCAGGAAGCCGAAGGGCTTGCGGCCCGACGCATTCAGGCCGTTCGCCAGGGATTGCTGACTGTCCGAGATCGCGTCGGACAACTCCGCGCTGAGGGGGAGCCCGACCGTGTAGAGCAGATACGGTTCGGTGATCGGGCCGTGCGGTGTGTCGGAGGGCCGCGCGAGTGCGCCGCCGAGGTGGCGCAGCTGGACGCTGAGCAGGGGTGAGATCGGTTCGGCCGCCAGGAATTTCGCGGCTACCTCGTCGAAATCCGGTAGCAGCTCGGCGCGGCCCTGGCGCGGGCCCGGATCGGTCGGCTCGGCGGTGATGGCGGGCAGACCACCGGCGCGAAGGGGGCCGCGGCCGTCGAAGATCGGCGGGCCGAGGCGTTCGGCGGGGCTCATCAGCTCCCGGGCCGCGGTGGCCGAGCCCAGGTAGGTGTGGTCGAGGGCGACCACGGGCGCGGCGGCGCCGGGGAGCTGCAGCAGGGTCAGCCACACCGTGAGTTCTTCCGGTGCGCCGCTGGTGATCTCGCGGAAGACCGCGAGGGCGTCCGCGATCTTGTCGGCGTTCCAGAGCATGCGGCCGCCGAAGAGCTCCGGCGCGGGCCGCAGGTCGAACTCCATGGCCGTCACGAGGGCGAAGTCGCCACCGCCGCCGCGCAGTGCCCAGAACAGCTCCGGATCGGTCGCGGCGGTCACCCGCGCGGGCGTGGCCTCGGCGGTGATCACGTCGAAGGCGGTGACATGGTCGGCGGCCCAGCCGAATCGGCGCGCGAACCAGCTCAGCCCGCCGCCCAGGGTGTACCCGACCACGCTCACCACCGGGGAACTGCCTGCCACCGGCAGCAGATCGTAATCCTGTGCGCCCGTGCACACTTCACCCCATTCTGTCCCGGCCCAGACCCGAGCCGACCGGGCATCGGGATCGATCCGCATGCCGGTGAGCGCCGCGGTGCGTACCAGGATCGTGCCGTCCACATCGCCGGTCGCGCCGTGCCCGCTCGGCTGGGCCGACACGGTCAGCCCGCGGTCCCGGGCGAAGGCCACGAGCGCCGCCGCGTCCCATGCGTCGGCGACATCGACCACCGCGGCCGCCCGCTGCTCGACCGCGCGATTCCATGGCTGCCTTGCGGCGTCGAAACCGTCGTCCCCGGCCAGGGTGACGCGGCCGCGTACCGCGGTGCGCAGATCTGAAAGGTCATGCATGACAGTGCCTTTTCGTCGTTGAACCGAACGCCGGGAGCCGTGCGGCGGCCGGGCGTCGGGGTCGGTCGACCCGTGTTCAATATAGGCACATGAAGTGATTATCCGCCAGACTGGCAATCACTAGAAATGCGTTGTATGTTCGGGTGAGGCCGGATCAGCCCTGGTAGGTGGCGTGGGTCGGCTGCATGACGAGAACGACTCGATCCGGGTGATCGCCGACCGGCTTCTGATACGGCAGGTCATAGCGCTGGGCCAGGACGTCGAAGAAGTCGCCTTCGGGGTCGGTGTCGATGCGTTCGATGACGCCGCGGACCTCGAGATAGCGGTAGGGGGCGTCCGGGTCGTTGATGCTGACCGCCACGTGCGGGTCGCGAGATGTGTTGCGGTGCTTGGCCCTTGTGGTCGTGGTGGTGAAGCGGAGGAATTCGCCGTCCCAGATCTGCCAGATCGGGGTGACCTGCGGGGTGCCGTCGGGGTTGAGGGTGGCCAGGTGGGCGAACAGGGGGCGGGTCAGCAGGTCGGCGTACTTGTCGGGGATGACGGGGTGGGACATGGAATGCCTTTCGGGCGGATCGGGTCGCAAGGTGCGAGAGCGAAGATAGATTAGAACTCTAATTATCGTCAAGGTTCGAACAAGTGGATGGGTTATCATCCCGGGGTGACGTCGATGCCTGTCGAAGAGCGGCTGGGGACCTTCATCAAGCGTGCCGAACAGGCGCTGATGGGTGCGAAGAATGCCGCGTTGAAACCGGCGGGCGTGACCATCCCGCAGTATGCGGCACTCTATGTGCTCAGCGAGAATCCGGGGATTTCGGCGGCGGAGCTGGCGCGGCGGTGTGGCGTCACACCGCCGACGATGAACACTGTTCTCACGAATCTGCGCGAGCGCGGGTTCATCGAGCGCACGCCGCATGCCTGGCATCGCAATGTGCTGGAGACGCGGCTCACCGATGAGGGTCGCAAGGTCATGCATGCCGCCGACAAGCGGGCGGTGCCGGTGGAGCGCGCGCTGGCCGCGGAGTTCACCGACGCCGAACGCGAGGCGCTCATCGCCATGCTCGAGCGCGCGGCCACCGCCCTGGATGCGGTGCGCCCGGACTGATCCCTTGCGGTGTGGCCGGGCTGATCCCTACGGGTTCCCGGTGATGGCCTCGAAGTCGGTGACGAATCTGGTTAGGAGCCGGGCGAATTCGGCGCGCTCGCGGTCGGCCCAGTCGGCGGTCGTCTCGGCGAATATGGCCTGACGGTTGGCGTGCGCGCGGTTGAGGGCCGTGCGGGCGGTGGGGGTGAGGTGCAGCTGGATGCGCCGGGCGTCGTGCTGATCGGCGCGGCGTTCCAGGAGTCCGTCGGCGACCGCGCGCGCCACCAGGCGGCTGGCGCGCGGCTGATCGACGCCCAGGGCGGTGCCGACCTCGCTGACGGTGGCCTCGCCGTCGCGGGCCTCGATCGCGTCGAGGACGCCGAACAGGGTCGGATCGACGGCCGGGCCGCCCGCGCGGGCCGCGAATTTGTTGAGGGCGCGGCGACTTTGGCTGCGCCGGATGGCCACCATGGCGCGCTCTATGGCGACGATCGCGGGGTCGCTGTCCTTCGCGGGATCGTTGTCCTTCACGCTTGCCATCTTACAATTACTTGCTAAAGTACATGCAGATGTAAAAGTACAATCGATTGGGAGACCATCATGACCACCCCGAAGCCGTTCGGCTACTGGCTCAAGCACATCGACAAGGGGCTGGAGGAGAACTTCGCGGCGATCCTGGCCACCGAGGGCCTGCTGCGCCGCCACTGGCAGATCCTGCACACCCTCTCGGGCGGCCCGCTCGATGCGGCCGCCCTGGACGTGGCCCTCTCCCCGTTCCTGAACGCCCAGGAACCCACGGCCGCACCGTATCTCGGCGCTCTGCTCGATCGCGGCTGGGTCGCCCTCGGCGATACCGGCGCCTACACGATCACCCCGCAGGGCCTCGACGTGCACGCGAAGCTGTTCGAGCGCATCCAGGTGCTGCGCAACGCCTCCATCGAGGGTCTCAGCGATGACGAGTACCGCACCCTGGTGGACCTGCTGCAGCGCGTCGCCGCCAAGGTCGACGCGTTCGCCTCGGTCTCGCGGTAACCCTCAGGGCTGCTTCACGATTCGAACAGATCGTCGGGCACCCGCTCGATTCTGGTCCAGCCCTTCCAACCCCGTTCCGCCATGATCTCCATGAGCCGCGCCGCGACCGGTGAGGTCTCGATCATGGCGGTGTCCAGCAGGTCGACGAAATGATCGTCGAGCAGATTCGAGAACCGGCCGCCGGGATTGTCGACTTCCACCTCGCCGTCCCGCACGGCGGCGACCATCATGCGCTCGAGGAGGTCCGCGAGCTCGGCGATCCGCGGGTCGTCGACCGTCCAGTCGAGTGCACCGCCTAGTAATCCGTAGAGCCGCACCATGTCCGGCTTGTTCAAGTCCTCGTGCTTCTGCGCGATCACGGCGTCCACCAGATCCGGCACCTGCGCGGAGAGCATGATCCACCCGTCCCGTTCCAGCTCGAGATACCGCTCGTCGACGCCGAGCCCGCGCAGCCGGTCGAGGTAGTCCACCACGCTCTGCGGCAGCGCGAGATGTTCTCCCGCAGCCAGTTTGGCGAGCCGCGCACGGGTGTCCTGCAGCCTGCGGATCTCGGCGCGCAGATCCTTGTCGATGGCCCGGACGCTCTCGGTGAACTCCTCCGGGCCCGCGTCCAAGAGCTCCTGTACGCGCGCCAGTGGCACTCCGGCGGACGCGAGGGCGTGGATCCGGATCAGCCGCAGCACCGCCGCGGCGTCGTAGACCCGATACCCGGACCGGTCGCGCTCCGGTTCCGGCAGCAGCCCGATGCGGTGGTAGTGGCGCACCGCCCGCACGGTCACGCCCGCGTACGCCGCCAGCCGGCTGATGGTCAGCATGACTTCAGACTGCCTGACGGCCTTCCACTTCGGCACGCTCGACGGCGGCGGTCAGCCGCTTGCGCTCCTTGCCGAGACCGCGCTCGACCTCCTGGTGGAACTCGCGCTCGATGGCGCTGAGCTCGGGGTCCTGTGCCCGGCTGACCCGGTGGACGCCGGTGTGGTGGTGCAGGAAGACCTCGGCGAACTCGACCGGATCCGCGCCGATGACCGCCGCGATCGGCGGGGTGCCGTTCATCGCGGCCTGCTCGAACAAGCCGGTGAGATCCTCCAGGATCGGCATCGGCAGCCCCGCCGGGAGGTCGCCCAGCGTGACCCCGCCGAGGTGCGACAGGTACCGCTCCAGCGCCTCGACCGTCGTACGGTACTGCGCGGGAAGCGCTTTGACGTGTGCCCGGTGCTCCCGCCACCTGCGCTTGTCACCGAGGTCGCCGACTATCCGCTCGAGGAATGTCGTCATGATCCGTCTCCATCCTGAAGCTGCCCCGGTCGTTCCGGGGGACTCCCGGCATCAGGATGGCGGGTTGACCCTGGGTCAAGGTCAAGCGTTCGCGGGAATCGGCGCTACTTTTCCGGCTTGAAGACGAACAGTTCGCCGATCCTGGTGGTGACGACGACCTCGCCCTCGGCGCCCACCGCGGTGCCGACCGTGGTGCCCTCCGCGCCCGGCAGCTCATTGGACTGCACCGTCGCGCCGGAATGGGTGTCGAAGGTGACCAGCGTCAGCTTGTCGCCGATCGGCGCGACCGTGTACCCGGTCTGGCCCGCGGTCTGCACGGGCCGCCCGCGTAACTCCAGATCCTTGCGCTCCCAGGCGATCTCGGCGTGATCACCCTTGTCGCGCAGGGCCATCAGATGCCCCTCGTCCCCGGCGGGGATGAGCAGCCCGTCGCTGACGGAGATCCCGCCGCGTGCCGGGAAACCCAGGTCCTGGGTCCATTTGGTCTTGCCGGTGGCGGCATCCACCGCGATCAGCCGGTTGGTGTTGTCGCCGACGTAGACGGTGGCGCCGTCCGCCGAGAGCGCCGGGCTGGTGGCGCTGCCCTCGGTGAGCATCTTCGCGTCCCAGTCGACGCGGACTCCCTTGCCGTCGTAGGTGAGCGCGACCAGCGCGGCGTCACCGTCGCCCGGCTTCCACAGCGTGGCGTAGAACCGTCCCGACTTCTGGTCCACCGCCGACACATTCGCGACCGGGCACTGCGGGCCGCCGGTCGCGCAGTCGTCGAGGCCCTGCCCGTCCGGCGGGCGGTTCAGCGACGCGTTGGCGAGGAAATCGGGCTCGCCGAGCAACTGGAAGGTGGGAATCTCGCGGTCGCCGGTCTGACGGCTGAGCACGTCGATCTGCCCGGATTGCGTGACGGACAGGACATTCCCGTCACTGGTGAACTGCAGCGACACCGGAGTCCCGGCGGCGGGCGTGCGGAAGCGCGGCTGGCCGAGATTGTTGTAGGAGTTCACCGCGCCGTCGTCGCCGACGTACACGTTCCCGCTGCCGTCGACCGCGGAGCCGCCGTCGATGGCGCTGGGACCCATCACATTGCAGAAGCGCTTGCGGCCGGTCGGCATCTGGAACGACACGAGATTGCACCCGGGGGTGCGGGTGGTGACGAACAGCTGCCCGTCGCTGCCGACCATCACCGGCTGCGCGATCGGACTGCCTACGGGCCGTGACCAATTCAGCGCCAGCTTGCGCGATCCGGTCACCGGGGTGGATCCGCTGTTGTGCGCATCGCGGAAGGCCAGTGGCCAGCCCTTGCCGGGGCCGACACCGATATCGTCGATCTTGGTGCTGCCGTACGAGCACGCGGTCAGCGTGAAGAGCCCGGCCGCCGCGGCCGCCAGCACCTTGACTCCCGTGTGCGCGCGTCGGTCACGTCCGGTCTGCCGCCTGCCGTTTCGCACCTGCTGGTGTCCCTTCTGCCAGTACGGAAGTCTGAGGATTCGCGTCGGGCCGCTACAGCCGGACCACAGCCTACTTTCACGCCCATTCGAGGGGGCGGATACCCTCGTTGAAACGTCCGGTGAACACAGGGAGCAAGTTCGTGACGAGCATGTGGGGCGCACCGTTGCGCTCGCGTTGGCGGGGTTCGCGCCGCCGGGATCCGGAGCAGGCCCGTTTCCTCACGCCCGCCTCGCTCAAGTGGGTGCTCGCCAATCGCGCGTACACACCCTGGTATCTGGTGCGCTATTACCGGCTGGCCAAGTTCAAGCTGGCCAATCCGCATGTGGTGTTGCGCGGCATGGTGTTCCTGGGCCGCAATGTCGAAATCCACGCCACCCCCGAATTGGGCCGGCTGGAGATCGGCCGCTGGGTGCACATCGGCGACGGCAACGCCATTCGCTGCCACGAGGGTTCGCTGCGCATCGGCGACAAGGTGGTGTTCGGCAAGGACAATGTCGTCAACACCTACCTCGATATCGAGATCGGCGAATCCACCCTGGTCGCCGACTGGTGCTACATCTGCGACTTCGACCATGTCACCGACGACATCAATATGCCCATCAAGGACCAGGGCATCGTGAAGTCGCCGGTCCGCATCGGCCCCGACACCTGGATCGCCGCCAAGGTCACCGTCCTGCGCTCCACCCTGGTCGGCCGCGGCTGCGTCCTCGGCGCCCACGCCGTGGTCAAGGGCAATATCCCCGACTACTCCATCGCCGTCGGCGCCCCCGCCAAGGTCGTCAAGAACCGCAAGGACGCCTGGGATTCCGCCGCCGAGAAGCGCGCCGCCCACCTCGAGGCCCTCGCCGACATCGAACGCAAGAAAAACGGCGTCACCGCCTCCTGATTTCGTCCCCCCGCGCAGGTAGGTTCACGGCCATGCACAGCTACGCCGCCTTCCTGCGCGGGATCATGCCCAGCAACCCCAACATGCGCAACGAAAAACTCCGCGGCGTCTTCGAGGGCCTGGGCTTCGAAAAGGTCACCACCCTCCTCTCCAGCGGCAACGTCACCTTCCAGTCCAAGGACTCGAAGGTCCCCGCCCTGGAAGCCAAAATCCAAAAAGCCCTCAACGCCGAACTCGGCATCCCCGGCGGCACCCTCATCCGCACCCGAGCCCAGTTGCAAGCTTTGGTCGACTCCGACCCCTTCTCCGGTCTAACCCACTGCCGCGAGACCTACCTGACCGTCACCTTCGTCCGCGAAACCCCCGAGACCCTCCCGGTCTTCCCCGAAGACGACACCAACACGGTCAAAATCGTCCGCTTCGACCCCGACGCCGCCGCCCTCCTCTCCATCATCGACAACACCAACCCCAGCACCACCAACTTCATGCAGGTAGTCGAAAAAACCCTGGGCAAAGACATCACCACCCGCACCTTTCTCACCGTCCAAAAAGCCCTCAAAAAGCTGGACGCCTAACCTATTTCGCTGCGGGCCACCCGGGAATCGGGGGCAGTTCTGCGTACATCGACGGCAGGTCGGCGGGCCGTCGTTGATCGCACGCCGGCCAGTCCGGATCTGATTCGCTGCGCTGCTCCATCCGCGTCGCGATCCAATCTCCGAAAACGTTGCCCGTCGGCCGCTTTGCGGTCCCGGTCTGATCAGCGGGCGGCGCCACAGTGCCCTTGCGGTAGTACGTCAAGACGGTCGGGAATCCGTGTGGTTCCTCGGCGCCGGGCCAGAGGCATACGACGGCTTCGGTCGTTTCGGTGCCCTGGTTATCGATCCGCAGAACATTCAGATAAACGTCCTTGTACGTTGACGGAGAATCCTTTTGACCGATTCCCACAGCTCGCTGATTGGCGGCGGTGAACCCTGGATATTCGTCCTTCCAGCTACCTGAATACAGCACTGCCTGCCAGGATTCGATAAACGCTCGCACGAATGTGGCATCCGGACTGGCCAGTTCCTCGACAGGATTCGTCCAGCGGAACGAGACGGCGAGCTCGGGCCGGGGTGGGGTGGTGGTCGTCTCGTGTGATGCGCTCACGCCGGAGCCACACGCAGAGATCGAGATCGGCACCGCGATGATGGCGATCGATCGCCTCCGCCGCGCCGTGTAGGACATCATTTCACCGGCCCCCTTTCTCCCTCCGGCTTGGCGCCGGTCGGGATGATGCTGTTGTCCCTGCTCCCGTTCGTGAAGCCGTCTTCGAATACGCCGATCGGGTTTCCCGGGATATCGGCGCGACGGAATGCGTTCATGAACGCGTCCGGATAGTGAGTCGCGGCGTCCCAGTCGCGCAGCAGATTCGGTCCCTGCGGGCCAGGGGCGCCGGGCGGCGGCGACATGTCGAATTTCGAAGCGAGATCGGGGTAGACGTTCGCATATCCGGAAGCGAGACTGAATTGCCTCCGCAAGGTGTCGCCGTCGGTCAAGTGGGTGACATCGTCCTTGAGCTGCTTCGATACGTAGTCATCCGGCAGGGGATGGGTGGGATCGCCTGGCGCCGAAAAGGCTTCGAGTTTGATCCACGCGCCGGCCGAGGATGCCAACGCTCCGGTGACCGGACCGACTTGGGGAAGTGCACCGAACCAGGGGGTCGCAGTGTCGACAAGCGCTGTCTTCTCGCTGTAGCGCTGCGCGTATTCCCATTGGCTGTGTGCGCTCAGTGACTGGAGTTGGTGATCGAATCCTTCTTTCATAGCCGTTGTCAGCTGACCCGATCGGAAGCCCAGCGACGTGGCTTGATCTGGGTGAAGACCGGCTTGATACGCGAGATAGTCGTTCCACTGGGACCCGGCCCCATTGATGATCGTCGCCGAGGTCGGATCGGAGTCGAGGATGTTGAACAGCTTCGCCAGATCGCCGACCTTGTCGAGAGGCTGGGCCGAGTGGTTGATCAGCATCGCGTCGGGTACGTGCACGAAGTTGCCGAGGTAGGGGCGCATCGCTTCCGAAAGAGCCTGGGTGACACCCGGATTCACCTTGCCCAGCGAGTCGCCGTTCTCATTGATGTTCAGCGCGAGATGGTCCTCGTTTCGGATCAGCATCCGAGCCAGCGCGTCCGCGGTATGCCCCGCCCGATCGGCGACCCAAGGGTGCTGGGGATCGGGCACGGCTTCGGGGCCGCCGATCCACTTGAAGAGGTTCGCCGCTCCATGTTCGTCCTTGCTCCAGTCATGGCTCAGCACCGACATCACGTGGTCGTCGGCATTGTAGGTGCCGCCGTGGGTGACGGTCGCGCCCATACCGTGGCCGGTGATGAAGTCGGAGACCGCGACGTGGTCGGTGCCGGCGGCGCCGAGCATTTTGTCGGCGACGCCGGCGACGCCGTCCATGAAGTGGTTGTCGTCGTCGTAGCGGTCGGCGATCTTCACGATCTCGGAGGCCTGCTTCAGCATTCCGCGATCGAGGTCGGAGCCGATTCGCAGAGCCGGGTCACCTCGGTTGACGATGTTGGTCAGGGAGGTGAGGCTCTTCTTGTCGACCCAGGGGCCGCCCAGCGAGTCGTGGTAAGGGTTCTCGGTCAGCAGTTCCCTCACGTGTGACGGCAGTTGCTGCATCCCGCCCTGGTTCCCGCTTCCAGCCTGGACCCCGGGGTTGGAGACGATCTGCATCGCGTCGGCCATGGCGGCGTGAACCTGATCGGCCTTGTCTTTCGGTAGTCGATCGCCGACGCCCTCGATCTGGTCGAGATACATACCGTCCTGCGCACGCATCAGGCCGTGCAGGTAGTTCATCTGCTCTCGAGGCACGTCGATCGTTTCGCCGCGCTGCAGTTGCTCCTTCTGCTCGGGTGAGAGGCTGGCGGCGAACCGCAGGCGGGCGATCTGCTCGTCCGTGGCGTTGCCGTCCTCGAACGCCTGCAGGTCCTTCTTGGCTGTCTGCTCGGTAAGGTCCGAGAACGCAGGTGGGATGGACAGTGTGCTCTTCGCCGGTGCGAGATTGCTGATCTCGCCGACGGCCGCGGCGATGACGGGGCCGAGGCGGTCGTCTTCCGCGCCGAGGTGTTTGGCCATGTTCTGCAGGGTGATCGTGCTGTTCGCGGCCTCGTTGTCGTCCTTCTTGTCGACGGCGTGGACGGTGAAGTCCTCGTCGACGCGGAAGTGGCCGCCGCCTTCCAAGGCGTGCACCTTGTTCTGCAGATCGGTGACGGTCGGCTGGAGGGCGAAGACGCCGCGGCAGGCTTCGGCGAGCTGGAAATAGGCGGTGCCGACTGCTCGGATCTGCTGCTTCTCGCGATCCGCGCGACCGGTCGCGGCGCGGTTGGCCGCACCGGACCATTGCAGGTCGTAGATGGTGCGATGCATGGTGTCGGCGCGCTCGTCGATGGCCGTCATGATCTTGTCGGCATCGGTCGCGATGTCCGCGAAGGGTTGCAGATTCCACTTCAGGACCTGGGTCTTGCTGGGCGTTCCCATCTAGACCGCCGCGTTGTTCAGGTCGCCGATGGCTTCCAGCTTCTTCGCCAGGTCCATGTCGGTGCCCTTGAATTGCTCGGCGGTCGCGTACAGCAGTCCGCCGATGCCGTCGAAGCGGGATTTCAAGACGGTCTTGGCCTGGCTGCTGGCCGGGTCCGCGCCTTCCATGGCCTTGGCGACGGCCGATCCGGCCATGGCCCCGGCTGCGCGGCTCGCCCCGAGGTGCGGCACGGTGTCGGCATTGGCGATATCTCCGGCCAGCCCTTTCAGCGTGGTTGCCGCGTTGGTCAGGGAGCGGGGGTTCACCTCGAACGTCACTACGGCCCCTTTGCTGGTAGTTAGCTCGAAATTGAATTGAAGCATGATCCGGGGCGGGTCGAATCGACACCCTGCGCGGCCGCGTGGCGCGCGATACCGTGGGCCGGGTGAGCCTGGGGATTCGAACAGTGGTGGCGGGTCTGGCGTCGGTCGCGTTGGCGGGATCTTTCGCGGCGACCGCACATGCGACACCGTCGGATGGGGTTAGCGGGGTGATTTTGTCGCGGACCACGATTGGCGGGATGGACTACATCCTGCGGGAAATCACCATCGTGCCTGGGGGTTCCACGGGGTGGCATTTTCATGATGGGACGTTGTACGCGTATGTGCGGCAGGGGGAGATCAGTCATTACGGGGCGGACTGCGCTATTGATCAGACCGGTGGGGCGGGAACGTTTTTCGTGGAGCGAGCCGGCACCGGCAACGTTCATATCGAACGGAATCTAGGGACCGAGGCGCAGATACTCGACGTGCTCTATGTGTTGCCCGCGGGGAGTCCGCTGTCGGAGGATGCGCCGAATCCCGGATGCCCCTACAACTGAGGATCACAGCGCGGCGTAGACGGCCTCGAGGAGATTGTGGGCGCGGCGGTCGCCGGAGAGCCAGTCTCGGCGGAGGTTGGGGATGAAGGCGAAGGCCAGGTGGTGGGTGGGGTCGGCGAGGCCGATGGAGCCGCCGGCGCCGGGGTGGCCGAAGCAGGACGGGCGGGCCGGCTCGGGGACGATCATGTTGTCGGCGGGGAGGGTGTAGCCGAGGGCGTAGGCGGAGGTGAGTTGGAGGACTTCGTCTGTGCCTCGGACTCGTTCGCGGATGGCGTCGGACAGGACGGGGAGGGGGAGGAGGGCGCCCGCGATCAGGTCTCGGTAAAAGGTGGCCAGGGCGCGGGCGGTGGTGGTCAGGCCGGTGGCGGGCCAGCCGCCGGTGAGGACCTGCGGATCGTTGTATGCGGCACGGGGATTGGCGGTCGAGCGCAGGACCAGAGAGGTGGGGTCGCGGTAGGTGCGTGCCATACGATTGGCGGTTTCGGGGGTGATGGGGGCGGGGTCGGCTGTCCATTCCTGTTCGGCCGCGGGCGGGAAGGTCAGGCGCGCGGTCTGGTCGAGCAGTGCGGAGGGAACGCCGATGTGGAGGTCGGGGCCGAGGTTGCCGCGGACGTAGTCGCCGACCGTGGAATCGGTTCGGCGGCGGATGAATTCGCCGAGCAGCCAGCCGTAGGTGAGGGCGTGATAGCCGTGGCGCGTGCCGGGTTCCCAGAGCGGGGTCTGGGCGGCGAGCAGCGTGGCGATGAACTCGGGGTCGGCGGCCTCGGCGGCGGAGACGGGGCGCTCCAGGACGGGGAGTCCGGCGCGGTGGGTGAGGAAATCCACCAGGGTGGTGGATTCCTTTCCGGCGCAGGCATATTCGGGCCACCAGGTCGACACCGGCGCATCGAGGTCGATGTCGTCGGCGGCGGCCACCCGCAGGGCGGCGGTGGCGGTGACGGCCTTCGTGCAGGAGAAGGTGACGCACTGCGTGTCGACCTCCCACGCGCGGCCGGTCTTCGCGTCCGCGACACCGCCCCACAGATCCACGACGCGCCGCCCGTCCACGTAGACCGCGACGCCCGCGCCGAGATTCTGCCCGTCCGCGAAGCTCGCCTCGAAGATCTCGCGCACCGCCCGGAACGCCGGGTCGACATCGCCGTGGACCAAGGTCACCATCCCTGAATTAGAACACGTTCTAATTCAGGGCAAAAGGGTGTCCCGTGCGAATCCTGGCGGACCCGGCGTGTCGATCAGTACGGCTGGTTCGGATCCCGTTCCGGCAGTGGACGTTCGGTGATGACCGGGCGGCCCAGCGGGGTACGGACGCGGCGTTTGGCGGACTGGTAGACCAGCGCCGTTTCCTGCGCGACGACGTCCCAGGCGAAGTCGGCGGTGAGCCGTTCGCGGGCGGACCAGGCGCGATCCTGGGCGGCACTCGAATCGTCGAGGACCGAGATGACCGCTTCCGCAACACCATTCACGTCGGCCGGTTCGAAGGACGCGCCGGTGACGCCGTCGGTGACCAGGTCGCCCAGGCCGCCCGCGGTGGAGGTCACCAGCGGCGTGCCCGCGGCGGCGGCTTCCAGCGCGACGATGCCGAAGGGCTCGTAGCGGCTGGGCAGCACGATCGCGTCGGCGCTGTGCAGCCAGCCGAGCAGGTCGGTGTGGTCGAGCTTGCCGACGAAGTTGACCGCGCGCGCCACGCGGTGGGCGCGGGCCCGCTCACGCAGCCAATCGAATTGGGTGCCGATACCGGCGACGGTCAGCGTGGTGCCCGGATGCGCCTTGCGGATGCGCGGCAGCGCGGCGATCGCATCCTGGATGCCCTTCTCGTATTCGAGACGGCCCACATACAGCAGTCGCGGCGGCCCGGAGCGCGGCGCACGTTCGCGAAAGGTCCACGCGCCCACGTCGATTCCATTGCGGATCACCGTCATCGGAACGCGCTCGGCCCCGTAGAGCCGGTGCACCTCATCCTTCATCGACTCCGAACACGTGATCAGAGCGTCGGATTCGTGCGCCAGCCACCACTCCACGGAGTGCACCTGCCGGTTCACCCGCCCGGAGACCCAGCCGCTGTGCCGCCCGGCCTCGGTGGCGTGAATGGTGGAAACCAAAGGCACGTCGTAATACTCGGCCAGCGTGATGGCCGGATGCGCGACCAGCCAGTCGTGCGCGTGGACAACATCCGGCGTCCAGCCCTCGCCGATGCCCGGCTTGTTCAGCGCGATCCCGGCCCGCACCATGGCGTGACCCATGGCCAGCGTCCAGGCCAGCATGTCCTCGCCGAAGTCGAAGGCGGGCGGGTCCTCGGCGACCGCCACCACCAGCACGCCCTCCTCGATGAAGGAGTGCGTCGGGTGGGTGGTGGCGTCGGTGCCCATCGGCCGGCGCGCCAGCACCACGACTTCGTGCCCGGCCGCGGCCAGTTCGACGGCCAGGTGATGGACGTGGCGGCCCAGCCCACCGACTACGACGGGTGGGTACTCCCACGACACCATCAAGATCTTCATGCGGGTCCTTCTGAAGCGGGGCCGAGCCTGCGCGCGTCGAGTGCGGGGAAGAGTCCGTCGGCCGCCACCCATCCTGCCGCCAACTGCCCCGCTTTGGCGAGTTGCCCGGCGGCCACGGCCGCGGCGATCTCGCGCACGGCGTGGGCGTGTTCATGGGCGCGGTCACGCGCGTATCCGGCCGCGGAATCCTTCGACACCATGAACGCCCAGTCGCTGGAGACGGCGAGAATCGCCTCCCGAAGCAGCTGATCGGCGACCCGGTCGCGCAGGCCGCTCGCGTCCACCCGCATCTTGTCGAGGGTGTCCAGTGCCAGCCGCACCACCTCGGCATTGAGCTGCACCAGATCGGCGACCTGATCCCCGGCCCACACCCGCCAGTCCTTGCCCGAACCCCACGAGGAGTCGGCCAATTCGACGCGTTCGCCCACGTAGCCGCGGGCCCTGGCATCGGCCAGGGTGCCGACGGTGATGCCCGCCTCGGGCAGTGCGCGCAGCACCTGTTCGAGCCACTGCGGGCCCTCGTGCCACCAGTGCCCGAACAATTCGGTGTCGAACGCGGCCACCACCAGTGCCGGGCGGCCGATGCGCTCGGACTCGGAGATCAACCGCTCCCGCACGGTCGCCACGAAATCCGCGACGTCCTTCTCGATGGCCGCGGCCGCGAGTTCCGGATCGTAAGGGGCCTTGTCCGCACCGGCGACGGTCTTGCCTGTGACGCGCGCCGGTTTCAACCCGGTGGCGTGATCATAGTGATGGAAATCACGGTAGTAGGGCTGCCCGGGGTACCCGGATTTCGGCGACCACACCCGATAGCTCACCGCGAGATCGCGGCCGAAGGCCACCACATCCGAATCCCAGACCGGACGGCCGAGCGTGGTGTCGCCGCGCAGCGCGGGACCGTCGACCATGAAATGCGAGATGCCGACCTTGTCGTAGGTCCGCTCCATCCCCGGCGTGAATCCGCATTCGGGAGCCCAGATGCCCGCGGGGGTGTGCCCCCAGCGCGCCTGCGCATCGGCCAGTCCCTCGACCAGCTCGTATTCCCGCAGCCGCGCGTCCAGCAGCGGCTGGAACGGATGCGACAGCGGCCCGCCCAGCAGTTCGATGGCCTCGGCGTCGATGAGTTCGCGCCACACCGGCGAGGCCCCGTGCCGCCACCGCGTCTCGAAATCCGCCAAAGCCGCTGAGGCAAGCCGATGTTCGTGCCCGCCGAGCGCGGTATTGCCCGCCATGGACGCCTCGTCCGCGCGCAACCGCCAGTTGCCCAGCCAGTGATGCATGCCCTTGAGACAATGCGGGTCGTCCAGCTGCGCCGCCAGCACCGGCGTGATCCCCAGGCTGATCAGATGCGAACGCCCCTCGGCCGCAAGGGTTCTCAGCACCTTCGCGACCGGCAGATACGACGCCGCCCACGACTGGTAGAGCCACTCCTCGCCGACCGGCCACCGCCCGTGATGCGCCAGCCACGGCAGATGCGAGTGCAATACCAGGGTGAACTGCCCTGGTACTTGGGAAGCGTTCTCGCTCACGGCTTCACCGCGATGGCGACCAGATCCAAACTCGCATCGATATCGCGCTCGGAATCGGCCAGCAGTTCGAAGTCCTCGATGCGCACCGCGGCCACATCCGCCGCGAGGTCGGCGGGCCACGGCTCACCCGCGAGCGCCCGTTCGATCTGCGCGTCGATGATCGACCCGCCCCACTTCTCGTCCAGCGCCACCAGTTCGGGCCCGTGGAAGATGCCCGCCATCAACTCGACCGTGAAACCCGCCTCGACGAGCAGTTCGGTCATCTCCGCCGCATTCAGCTCACGCGTATGGAAAGGGTTGAGCGGCGTATCGCGCCCCGGCGAGAAGGTGATCCGGTTCGGCGTGGAGATCAGCAGCTTGCCGCCGGGCCGCAGCACCCGCAGGCATTCGCGCAGGAACTGCGCCTGATCCCAAAGATGCTCGATCACTTGGAAGTTCACCACGATGTCGACCGAGCCGTCGGCCAGCGGCAGGTCGGCGAGATTGCCCTGCACCATCTCCACCCGCGGGTACTTGGCCCGCACGTGCGCGACCGCGCTGTCGTCGTAGTCCAGGCCCGTGACCTGCGCCGCGACGTCCGCGATCATGTTGGCCCCGTAGCCTTCTCCGCTACCGGCCTCGAGCACGACCTTGCCCGCGCACTGCTCCAACATCCGCACGTAGGCGATCTCGTGCCGCCGGAACCAGTAGTTCTCCTCGGCGATGCCGGGCACGGTCCGCTCACCGGTCAAAGGCAGGGGATCGGTGGGGTTTTCAACAGGTGTCACGGCGTCACTCACCGCTCCGACGTTAGCGGTTGCGCATATCACACCCGCGACCGGATCAACCGATGCAGAAACTCACACCGTAAGTTACCCACGAGTAACTTAACGTAGGGTAATCTCCCGAACGAGCTACTTGTGGACGTACGTGACGAACTCGTGCGACCGCCACCCCAGTGCCACCAGAACAGGAGGTCGACGAAGACCCATGCCGAACATCGTCGTACTGATCAAGCAGGTTCCCGATACCTGGTCCGAGCGCAAGCTCACCAGCGGGGACTACACCCTCGACCGCGAGGCCGCCGACGCCATCCTCGATGAGATCAACGAGCGCGCCGTCGAGGAGGCGCTGTTGATCAAGGAGGCGCAGGGCGGCGAGGTCACCGTGCTGGCGGCCGGTCCGGACCGGGCCACCGAGGCCATCCGCAAGGCCCTCTCCATGGGCGCGGACAAGGCCATCCACATCAACGACCCGGCCATCCACGGCTCCGACGCCGTGCAGACCGCCTACATCCTGGCCGCGGCTCTCGGTCAGATCGAGGGCATCGAGCTGGTCATCGCGGGCAACGAGGCCACCGACGGTCGCGCCGGTGCCGTTCCGGCCATCATCGCCGAGTACCTGGGCCTGCCGCAGCTGACCCACCTGCGCAAGCTGACCGTCGACGGCGACCGCATCGCCGGCGAGCGCGAGACCGACGAGGGCGTCTTCAAGCTCGAGGCCTCCCTCCCGGCCATCGTCTCGGTGACCGAGAAGATCAACGAGCCGCGCTTCCCGTCCTTCAAGGGCATCATGGCCGCCAAGAAGAAGGAAGTTCAGACCTTCACCCTGGCGGATCTGGGCGTCGACCCGGAGACCGTGGGCGTTGCGAACGCCGGCACCCAGGTGACCGGTGTGACCCCGAAGCCGGCGCGCACGGCGGGCGAGAAGATCGTCGACGAGGGCGAGGGCGGCAACCAGATCGCCACCTACCTCGTCGGTCAGAAGATCATCTAAAGCCCCCCGAGCCGAACGATCGGGGCGCAGTGCTTGCAGCTCGCCCCCATAGATGCCGCAGGAGAAAGAACAATGGCAGAAGTACTCGTGCTCGTGGAGCACGCTGACGGTGCGCCCAAGAAGGTCACCACCGAACTCCTCACCGCCGCTCGCGCGCTGGGCACCCCGGCCGCCGTCGTGGTCGCCGCCCCCGGCACCGCCGACAAGCTGGCCGAGGCCCTCGCCGCCGCCGGCGCCGAGAAGATCTACGTCGCCGAGGGTGACGACGCCGAGGGCTTCCTGGTGACCCCGAAGGTCGACGTCCTCGCCGGCCTGTCCGAGTCCGCCGCCCCGGCCGCGATCCTGGTCGCCGCCACCGCGGAGGGCAAGGAGGTGTCGGGTCGCCTGGCCGCCCGCATCGGTTCCGGCCTGCTCATCGACGCCATCGCCGTGAACGGTGACGGCTCGGTGCAGCACTCCATCTTCGGTGGCGCGTTCACCGTGGATGCCAAGGCCACCGGCGATGTCCCGGTCATCTCGGTGCGTCCGGGCGCCGTCGAGGCCGCCCCGCAGGCCGGCGCCGGCGAGAAGGTCGTCGTCGACCTGCCCGCGCAGGAAGAGGGCGTCACCAAGGTCGTCTCGCGTGAGCCGATCGTGGGCGGCGACCGTCCGGAGCTGACCGAGGCCACCATCGTGGTGTCGGGTGGCCGCGGTGTCGGCTCGGCCGACAACTTCGGCAAGGTCGTCGAGCCGCTGGCCGACGCCCTCGGTGCGGCCGTCGGCGCCTCGCGTGCCGCCGTCGACTCGGGCTACTACCCGGGCCAGTTCCAGGTCGGTCAGACCGGTAAGACGGTCTCCCCGCAGCTGTACATCGCCCTGGGCATCTCCGGCGCGATCCAGCACCGCGCCGGCATGCAGACCTCGAAGACCATCGTGGCCGTCAACAAGGACGAAGAGGCCCCGATCTTCGAGATCTCGGACTACGGCATCGTCGGCGACCTGTTCAATGTCGCCCCGCAGCTCACCGAGGCCGTGAAGGCTCACAAGGGCTGAGCGCCCTTGCGGTGAAAGGCAATTGGAAGGTCCCCCGGCCGGGAACGGCCGGGGGACCTTTCGTTTGCGCGGATCCGTGGCCCCGGCTTGGGTGCCAAAGGAATTGGGGGCCGGAAGGGGAGGCGCATTCCGGTCAATTCTGAAATGCGGTCGCTTATGTTTTGCGTCATGCGCACTCTCATCTTCATCGGCGTTGCCGCGAGCACGCTGCTGGTCGGGGTCGGTCCGGCGGCGGCCGCACCCCTGCCCTTGACCGACGTGACGGGGGTCCCGGCGGCGACCGGAACGGCGGGATCGGACGGTGGTCTGACCGGCAGCGCGTCGAACAGCGCGCAAGGCACGAGCACCCTATGGTGCATGCTGACCCACCCGCCATGCCTCGGTGAAAGCGGACACCTCGGGTAGTTGCGGTTGCTCGTCGGGCGGGGCTCGGGCACGCTTTTCCCGTGCGTGGGCGATTCGATCCTCGGCGGGGGCGGGCCGAGGCGCCCGCGTCCCGGAGGGCTGACGAGGCGGACGAGGTCCGTGCGGAGGGCGTCGAGCTGAAGGACGTCATCGAGGCATTGCATTTCGATCTGGCCGAATGGCTGGGGTCGGATGCGCTGCCGAAGGTGTTCGACCGGATCTCGGGGGCATTGGACGAGCAGTTCACCTCGGTGGTGACCACCGGGCAGGCGGTGGATCGGGAGACATTCCTGGCGGGGATGTGGTCGGCGCGAAATGCGCTGGCGGGGGTGGAGATCGAGGTCTCCGATATCGCGGAGATCGCCCGCAGCGGGCAGCTCATCGTGGTCCGCTTCGTCGCGGAGAACCGCATCGGCGCGGTGAAGACCGGCAGGCGCACGGTCACCGCGGTGCTGGTGACGGACGGGCGAATTCACCTCTGGCGCACCGTTCACGAGACTCCGGTCCCCGAACCGGCTCAGGCCGCCGCCTCTGAACCGGCCGTCGACTCCGGCGCGGCAACAGAGTCCGGCGCGGCAACGGGTGGCGAGGTGGCCGTCGGCGCGGTCGAGCAGGGCAGTGGTGGCAAGCTGGGCTGATGTCGATCTCACTGCCGCGCAATGTTGAGGAGACCATCGCGACGAGTTTCGGGGAGCGGGGGCCGCGGTGGCTCGCCGATCTGCCGGGGTTGGTCGAACGGCTTTGCGGCAGGTGGGAGTTGGAGGTCATCGGCGAAAGCTTCGGCGGGGGAACGCATTCGTGGGTCGCGCCGGTGCGGCGGGCGGACGGGTCGGTCGCGGTGCTGAAGGTGCCGGTGGTCGATGAGGAGAACGCCGGGGAGCCGACGGGGCTGTATTGCTATGGCGGGGACGGGGCCGTGCGGCTGTACGAGTTCGATTCGGCGAGTGGGGCGATGCTGCTGGAGTGGGCGCGGCCGGGAACGGAATTGCTGTATCAGCCGGGATTTCCGAGTCTCGAGGGGCGGCCGGAGAACATCGGGAAGGTCGAGCTGGCGTGCCGGTTGTATCGGCGGCTGCGGCGGGAGCCGGTGGCGGCGCCCGGCGGATTTCCGGAGTTGCCGACGGCCGCGGGGATGGTCGAGGAGTGGGAGCGCATGTTCCGGAAGCCGGAGGCCGAAGTGGCCGAGGTGATTTCGAGTCGGCTGCTGGATCGTGCCGCCGAGCGGTGTGATGAGCTGGCGGTGCCGGAGGGGCCGTTGCTGGTGGTCAATCGCGATACCCACCTGGGCAATATCGTTGCGGCGGAGCGGGAGCCGTGGCTGCTCATCGACCCGAAGGCTTATCTGGGTGAGGCCGCGTTCGATGCCGGATTCCTGGTGATGATTCAGGTGCAGAGTGATCCGACGGCCGAGCACGCGCGGGCGGTGGTCGAGCGGACAGCGGCCGCGCTGGACGTACCTGCCGAGCGGGTGCACGCGTGGGCGTTCATGCGGTCGATGGAGGAGATCGTATGGGCCGTCGAGGACGAGGAGCCCGAGGATCTGCGGCTGCACCTCGTGGTCGCGGCGGCGCTGGCCTGAAAGTTATTGCGGCCGGAACTGTTCGCGCTCGGCGCGGCGGCGGTTGGAATCGCGCTGCACCAGGATGCCGATGGTGGTGGGGATGAGCAGGGCCAGGCCCCAGGGTGCCTCCACCCAAATCGGCCAGAAGTAGCCCATGCCGGTGGCGAACCAGATCACCAGGACCAGCAGGTTCACGAAAACCCAGGGCGTCCACATGATTTTGACCCAGACCGGGACGCTGCCCGGGTCGGACTTGGCGGCGCGGCCCGGAACCCGTTGCGCGGGTAGGTCGGACAGGATCGGGCTGAGCTCGCCGTAGGTCTTGGCCGAATACACCTGCTGCAGCCGGGAATCGAATTCGTGGAGCGTGATCCGCCCCTCGTCCATCGCCACCCGCAGTTTATCGACGATCTGCTCGCGATCCCTGTCGGAAGCGCGCATGCTCTCCTGCCCCACGCACCCAGCGTAGGCGTCCCCCTCGACATCCCGGCATGCTTTTGGCCGGGATCTTCCGTCGGCCCAGTGGATTCCGGCCAAAAGCATGCCGGAATGACGGGGTGTGGTTATGAGCTGTGCAGCGCCGCCAGCAGGGTGGTGACGATGGGGGAGGGGCGGCCCTCGCTGCGGGTGACCGCGGAGACCGGGATACGCAGCGGGTGACCCGAGAGGTGGAGGGTGGCGATGCCCTCGGTCTGGGTGTCGGCGTAGAGGATGGTCCACGCGTCGGGCCGGTTGATGAGCTCCATGGTGGCGGTGTGGTCGGGCGGGATCGGCGGCCCGAAGACCGGACCGGTGGGCAGATCGGCGAAGGCCGCGCGCACCACATTGTGCAGCAGCACCTGTTCCGATTCCGGCGGCAGCAGCAGCGGATAGGCCCCCAGTTCCGCGAGCGTGACATCTCCGCCGCGCTGCACGAGCGGATGCGAGGTGGAGGTGGCGATGACCGGATCCTCGACCCAGAGCTGCTCGACGCTGAGCCCGGGCTGATCCACGCTGCCCCGGATGAGAGCAAGATCACAGTCCCCGTCGGCCACCGCCTGAATGCGCTGGCGGAAGGGCTTGATGACGAATTCGATCTCCGCGCCGGGATGCGCCTCGCGTGCTCCGGCGATGGCGGAGAGCGATCTTGTTGCGAAGCTCATATTGGCCGCCAGGCGAATTCGTGGGCCGGAGGCCCGTACAGCTGCGCGAATGGCGGATTCCAGGCTCAGCATTTGCTTCGCAAGAGGAAGTAGCCGGGTGGTCGCGTCGGTGGGTACGACCGATCTTGTCGAGCGTTCGAAGAGGTTCACGCCAAGATCCCGCTCCAGCCTGGCGATCTGGTGGCTGATGGCCGACTGCGAGATGAAACAGCGGCTCGCGGCCCGGCTGAAGCTCAGCTCCTCGCAGACCGCCACGAAGTAGGCCAGTTGGCGCAGCTCCACGGCATCTCTCCAATTCATGATCAACGTAGATAAGAGTCATCTTGATTATGCGCCCTGACCCCTGGAACAACCGCGTTCCGAATCACGGTTAGTCATGACAGAAGGGAGCAGTCATGTACAACCTGGAGGCGGAGATCGAAACCGCCGATGTCGTCATCGTCGGATCGGGCTTCGGTGGCCTGGCCGCCGCGAAGCAGCTGAACAAGTCGGGAGTTCGCTACGTCCTCATCTCGGGTACCCCCGAGCATCTTTTCCAGCCGTTGCTCTACCAGGTAGCGACGGGTGTGCTGGCCTCCGACGAGATCGCTCCTCCGATTCAGAACATCCTCCGCAAGCACAAGAACGGCGAGGCGCGCCTGGGCAAGGTGACCGCGATCGACGCTCCCAACGCGATCCTCACCTACGAAACCCCCGAGGGCCCGCGCAAGATCCGCTACGGCAAGCTCATCGCCGCCACCGGCGCCAGCCAGTCCTACTTCGGCCGTGACGATTTCGCGGACAAGACGTTCTCGCTCAAGACCATCGACGATGCCCGCGCCCTGCGCGCGCAGATCGAGCGCGTCTTCGAGCAGGCCAAGACCGCCGACCCGGAGACCCGCCGCCGCCTGCTCAGCTTCGTGGTGGTCGGTGCGGGCGCGACCGGCGTCGAGGTCGCCGGCCAGCTGAAGGAACTCGCGAAAAGGTACTTCCACCTGGAGGATACGGTCACTCTCGTCGAGGGTGCGGGTGTCGTGCTGCCGCCCTTCGGCGGACATCTGTCGGAGTATTCGAAGCAGTCGCTCGAGAAGAGCGGCGTCGAGGTGCTCGTCGACACCTTCGTGACCGATATCGAGGCCGGGAAGGTCACCGTCAAGAGCAAGGACGGCGTGGAGCGCGGCATCGCCGCCGAGACCGTGGTGTGGTCGGCGGGCGTGGCCGCCGGTGAGTTCGCCAAGATTCTGGCCGAGGCCACCGGCTGCGAGACCGACCGCGCCGGACGACTATTGATCAACCCGGACTGCACCGTCGGCGGTCACGCCGACATCTTCGCCATCGGCGATATGACCTTCCTCAACGGCTACCCCGGTCAGTCGCCGGTCGCCATGCAGGAGGGCCGCCACGTCGCCGACATCATTCGCGGCAAGAAGGCCGCGGCGACCCCGTTCAAGTACTGGGACAAGGGCTCGATGGCCGTGATCAGCCGGTTCGCCGCCGTCACCAAGATCAACGACAAGGTGAAGTTCACCGGCTTCCTCGCCTGGGTGACCTGGCTGGCTGTCCACCTCTTCTACCTCGTCGGCTTCCGCAACCGCTTCGCCGCCGTCGCCTCCTGGCTGATCGCCTTCATCGGCAGCGGCCGCCCCGGCTTCAACGAGGTCGAAAAGAACCGCACGCCAAGGGTTCCGGAGCAGCCGCGCGCAGCGGCCTGACCGACCGAATCCGAACGAGCCGCCCGGCACTCACCCGGGCGGCTCGTTGGCGTTGTGGGACAGGATTAATCTGCGACTATGGCTGTCCCTACGACCCGGCTGCTGGTGCTGGCGGTGGTGCGCATGTTGCAACCCGTGCACGGCTATGACGTCCGGCGCGAATTGTTGTCCTGGCAGGCCGATGACTGGGCGAATGTGAAGCCCGGGTCGGTTTACGGGGCGTTGAAGACGTTGCAGCGGGATGGGCTCATCTCGGTGGAGGGGGTGGGGCAGGAGCGGGCGCGGCCGGAGCGGACGACGTATCGGCTGACGGCCGAGGGGGAGAAGCAGTTCGGGGAGATGCTGCGGGAGGCGCTGTACGACACGGATTCGCCGAAGCATCCGTATGTCGCGCCGGTGGCATTGTTCCCTTCCGCGCCCCGCGACGAGGTGATCGCCGCGCTGCGGGCCCGGATCCTGAAGTTCGAGTCGGATCTGGTCCGCTACGACCGCGAGGAGCAGCGGATTCTGGCGGGTAGCGGCGATCCGCGCGATGCGATCCCGCATCACGCGGCGGATGGGATTCGGTTGACGTCGGACCACATTCGGGCGGATCTGGAGTGGTCGCGCCGGACGCTGGCGCGGATCGAGAGCGGCGAGCTGGATGTGTGGTCGGACACCTGGGGAGGTCCTCCGCCGGTCCAGTGAGGAATTCCGGATCGGCGGGCAATCAATACTGAATAATCAAGCTTGACTAATCGGGTGCGTCGTTTCTACCGTGGTGGGGTGGAAACGACATCACCCGTTCGTGGTGAACCCACCGATCCGGTGATCCGGGTTCGTGGGCTGGCCCGGACATTCAAGACCAAAACCGGTGACGTGCAAGCGGTTACCGGTATCGACTTCGACGTGCACTACGGGGAGATCATCGGGCTGCTCGGGCCCAACGGGGCGGGTAAGACCACCACCCTGCGGATGATCTCGACCCTGCTCTCGCCCACGGCAGGGGAAGCGACCGTGGTCGGGGCGGATCTGCGTGGCCAGGCGCGGACCGTGCGCTCCCGCATCGGATACGTGCCGCAGGGCGGATCGACCAATGAACTCGAACTCGTCGAGGACGAATTGGTGCTGCAGGCGCGGCTTTTCGGGCTGTCCAAGGCCGAGGCCAAGGCCAATGCGGCCGAGCTCGCCAAGGCCCTGGAATTCGACGGGCTGGAGCGGCGCAAGTGCTCGCAGCTCTCCGGCGGGCAGCGGCGGCGCGTGGACATCGCGCTCGGGCTGGTGCATCGGCCTACCCTCATCTACCTCGATGAACCCACCACCGGACTGGATCCGCAGAGTCGCGCCAATCTGTGGGACCACATCCGGCGCCTGCGCGACGAGGGCACGACCATCGTTCTCACCACCCACTACCTGGAGGAGGCCGACGCGCTGTGTGACCGCATCCTGGTGATGGATCACGGCACCATTGTCGCGGAGGGCACGCCCGACGAGCTCAAGCGGCGCATCTCCGGCGATGTGATCAGCCTCGAAATCGATTCCGCCAGTGCCGATCTGGCTCTGGAGATCGCGTCCGAGGTGCTGGAGTTGCGGTCCAAGCTGCGCACCGACGAGAGCGGCCGTGCCGGAACGAGTCTCGTGCATCTGACCGTGGAACACGGTGACGCCGCAGTGGTTCCGCTGCTGCGGGCCCTCGGCGACAAGGGCATCACGCCCGGTGCGCTCACCGTCAAGCGGCCCAGCCTCGACGACGTATTCCTCACGCTCACCGGGCGTTCGCTCCGGGAAGGAGACCGGTCATGACATTCCTGCGCGATACCGGACTGATCTACTGGTCGCAGCTGCGAGCCAATCTGCGCAATCCCGTGTGGGTGATCATCGGGCTGATGCAGCCGATCATCTACCTGGTGCTGTTCGGCCCGCTGGTGAAGGGCGTCTCGTCGTCGTTCGGTCCGGGCGCCGATCCGTGGAAGATCCTCACCCCGGCCCTGGTCATCCAGACCGGATTGTTCGGCGCGTTGTTCGTCGGCTTCGGCATCGTCGCCGAGTGGCGGGCCGGAGTGGTCGAGCGGCAACGGGTTACGCCCGCACCGCGCGGCGCATTGCTACTGGGTCGAGTGCTCAAGGACATGACGGTGCTGACCGTGCAGGCGCTGGTGCTGGTCGGCGTCGCCACCGTGGCCTTCGGCCTGCGGCCGGACCCGCTCGGACTGGTGCTGTCGCTGCTGCTGATCGCGGTCATGGGCGGTGGATTGGCGGCCGCGTCCTATGCCCTGGGTCTGTGGGCGCGCTCGGAGGACACCCTCGCATCCCTGTTGAACTCGGTCTCGGTGCCGATCATGCTGCTGTCGGGGATTCTGCTACCGCTCACGGTCGGCCCGAAGTGGTTGCAGAACCTCGGCAAGGTGAATCCGTTCTCGCACACCGTGGATGCGGCCCGCGCGCTGTTCCGCGGCGACCTCGGGGCGCACGAGGTCTATATCGGGACAGCGGTGACGCTGGCGGTGACGGCGGTGCTGGTCGTGATCGCCGCGCGCAGCTTCGCCAGAGAGAACGCCTGAGCCGGATTCGCTCGGGGAGAAATTCATTGACCTCGAGTGAAGTTCAGGTTTCACGATGGCGGTATGCCTGAAAACAAGAAACGGGCCCTGGTCACCGGGGCGTCGGCGGGCTTCGGCCGGGCGGTAGCGCTCGCGCTCGCCGAGCGAGATTGGGAATTGATCATTGTCGCGCGGGGCGCGGATCGGCTCGAACGAGTGCGATCCGCGACCCGCGCGCACGCTATCGCGGGGGATGTCGCCGATCCGGAGGTCCAGGCGCGGATCGCCGACGCCGTCGGCGACGGCCGCCTGGACCTGGTGCTCAACAACGCCAGCGCCCTCGGACCCAGCCCGCTGCCCACGCTGGAGCGGTATCCGCTCGACGAACTCACCACCGTCCTCGCCGCCAATGTGATTGCGCCCCTGGCGATCCTGCAGCTCACCCTGCCCGCTCTGCGCGCCTCCGACGGGATCGTCGTGGACATCAGCTCCGACGCCGCCGTCGGCGGCTACGAGGGCTGGGGCGGCTACGGAGCCTCGAAGGCCGCGCTGGACCAGCTCACCAATGTCCTCGCAGCCGAGAACCCGGACCTGCGGATCTACAGCTTCGATCCCGGTGACATGCGCACCGAGATGCACCAGGCCGCCTTCCCCGGCGAGGACATCTCCGACCGCCCCGAACCGGAAACCGTGGTCCCCGCCCTGCTGCACCTGCTCGAATCCCGCCCGCCGAGCGGCCGATACCTCGCCTCGGAAGTCACGGTGGCGTCATGACTTCCGGCATGGAGGAGCTCGCCTTCCTGGTCCCGGACCCGCTGTCGGTGCTGGTACCGGCGAGAACGACCGCGACCGCCTCGAATCCCTCGCCCCGCCCCGCGTGCTCGAACCGGGTCCGTCGCACCGCCTGCACGGAACGCGCGGTGACCTCATGACCACCGGTCTCGACGCACACACCTTCGTCCTGCCCGACGAACTCTCCGCGACCAGCCCGCCGGAGGCCCGCGGCCTCGCCCGGGACGAGGTGCGCCTCATGGTGGCGGATGGGGGAGTCTTGACTCACGCGAGGTTCGGGGAGCTTCCGGGATTCCTGCGGCCCGGGGATCTGGTGGTGGTCAACAACTCCGCCATGATCAATGCGGCGGTGGACGCGCAGTACGACGGTAACGAGGCCGTGCTGCACTGCTCGACCCGGCTGGACGATGGCCGCTGGGTGGTCGAGTTGCGGGATCCGGCCGGGGTGCCGTGGCGCGGGCGGCCGCTGGAATGCGGTGTGAGCGTTCGTCTTCCGGCCGGTCATGTCGCCACCGTGTGGTCGCGGTGGCTGCCCGATGGTGATCGCCTGTGGATCGCCGACATCATCGCGCCCGGCCGAGACGCGGGCGAGGATGTCGAGGCACTGCTGGCGCGCCATGGTCGGCCGATCAGCTACTCCTACCTCACCGACCGATGGTCGGCCTCCTACTATCGGACGGTATTCGGGCGGGAGCCGGGAAGTGCGGAAATGCCCAGTGCGGGACGGCCTTTCACCGAGAGGCTGGTGACCGAGCTGGTGGCCGGCGGGGTGGGGCTCGCGCCGATCACGCTGCATACCGGCGTCTCCTCGCCCGAGTCGGGCGAGCCGCCGAGCCCGGAGCGGTTCGCGGTACCGGAGATGACGGCCCGGGTCGTCAACGCGACGCGTGCCGCGGGCGGGCGGGTGGTGGCCGTCGGGACCACCGTGACCCGGGCGCTCGAATCCGCCACGGGGGCCGAGGGATTGGTGCGGGCGACGACCGGATGGACGGATCTGGTGCTGGACGGTTCGCGGCCCGCGCGGGCGGTGGACGGGCTGATCACCGGGTGGCATGCGCCAGGGGCGTCGCATCTGCATCTGCTGGAGTCGGTGGCGGGCGCGGGGGTGGTGCGGGAGGCGTATCGGGTGGCCGTCGAGTCCGGTTATCTGTGGCACGAATTCGGGGATTCGGCGCTGCTGTTCCGGGAGTGAACGGCAATCCGGGCCCGCCGGTGCGGGGCTCGGAATGGGGGCGTACGCTTGCCTCTTCCGCTTGTTGCGGGGCGCTCGCCCGGCTCGCCGGCGGGGGGCGCGGCCGGGTTCGTTACCCGCCGGTACCCCGGCAGAATACAAGCGTTTGTCCTGGTAGAGAACGTTTGAAGGCGCTCGGATGAACTCCGGGTGCGGTCTGCGTCGCGTTCACCGGACTGGCATCGACAGGTAATGCGGCTGTCGCTCCAGCGCAGTCTGGGACTGGCTTGATCAAGCGTATGACCACCATGGCAGCGTCGAATTCCAGCCTGCTAGCAGCCGCGTCGAAGCCCGCTCCGGAAGCGCCCCGCAACGGTGTTCCGGAGGCGCCCCGCACCAGTGGGCGTTCCCAGTACTCCCTGGTCGTCTCCTCCGATGCCGAGCATCGCGAGGCCGCACAGCGCCTGCGCTACCAGGTGTTCGCGAACGAGCCGGGATTCACCATCCCCGACAATGGAACCGGCTTGGACGCCGACCGGTTCGACGACCACTGCGACCACCTGCTGGTGCGCGACGAGCTCACCGAGCAGTTCGTCGGCTGCTACCGCATGCTGCCCCCGGACCAGGTCGCCGCGGCGGGCGGCTACTACACCGCCACCGAATTCGATTTGGCCGCACTGGATCCCACCGGCAACCGGATCGTGGAGATGGGCCGCGCCTGCGTGGTGCCCGATCACCGCAACGGCTCGGTGCTGACGCTCATGTGGGCGGGCATCCTGCACTACATCCAGCTCACCGGATACGACTGGGTGATGGGCTGCGTATCGGTGCCCATGCGGATGAATCCGGAGGACGAGCCGGGCGTGAACGTGCGGGGCGTTCGTGACCTGCTCCTGAGGAAGCACGCGCTGGACGCGGAACGCCATGTGCGCCCGTACAACCCGGTCGTCGTGGACGGCCGCACCCTCGACGAGCTGACCGCCCCGGCCCGCCCGAAGCTGCCGCCGCTGCTCAACGGCTACCTGCGCCTGGGCGCGGAGATCTGTGGCGAGCCCGCCCACGATCCGGAGTTCGCGGTGGCGGATTTCGTTGCGCTGCTCGGACTCTCGACCATCAACACCCGCTACCTGGAGCGCCTGCAGGGCGCGGCCAACAGCCTGGATGCCCGGTGATGCCCCATGATGCCAGCCCTGCTCGCCCCTGAGACCGGTTCCCTGTCCTGTCCGCCCGCCGCGGCCACCGCGCACGCGTGGATGCCGCACAGCCCTTGCGGCCCTTCGTGTGTCGATGCCGACGCCGAGGCGGGCACACTGCGGGTGGCGGCCCGGATCGCCGGTATCGCCGGCGTCCTGCTGAGCTTCCCGCTCGCGCATTTCGCCACCCCGCGCCGCCGCCGCGCCGCCCTGCAGCGCCGATACGCGCGAACCCTGTTGGCCTGCTGCGGGATTCGTGTGCGCATCATCGACAATCGCGGCGAGGTGCCCGCCGAGGGCGGCGTGCTGATCGCGGCTCGCCACATCGGCTGGACCGATATCGTCGCCCTCACCGCCGTCGAACCGATGGGTTTCGTGGCGCGGGCCGACCTGATCGACTGGCCGATGCTCGGCGATGTCGCCAAGCGCGTGCGCGTGATTCCCATCGAACGTGAACGGCTGCGGGCGCTTCCGGGCGTCATCGCGACCATGGCCGACCGGCTGCGCGCCGGCGACCGGGTCACCTTCTTCCCGGAGGGCACCACCTGGTGCGGCCGCGCCCACGGCACCCTGCGCCCGGCGCTGTTCCAGGCGGCCATCGACGCCGAGGCGCCGGTGCAGCCCATCCGCCTGCGCTACCTGGGCCGCGACGGCGAGCTGTCCACGGTGCCCGGCTTCGTCGGCGTCGATTCGCTGGGCGACTCCGTGCGCCGCGTGCTGCGCTCCAAGGGCGTGGTCGCCGAAATCACCTTGCAGCCTGTGGAATTGCCGGACACGGACCGCTTCGAGCTGGCCCGCCGCTGCGAGCGGGCACTCGAGGACGACACCGTGGCCCGTGCCTTCACCGACGTGATCCACGGGAGCGAGAATCTCGAGGCGATCGGCACGGGCGCGGTGCGGCAGGCGGTGGAGGAGCGTCCCGAGGTCGTTCAGCGCACGTAGGACAGAATGCTCATCATGCCCGCTTCGCCGTGATAGGCGTTGTGGCAGTGGAGCATCCACTGACCCGGATTGTCGGCGTCGAAGTCGACCTCGACCGTCTGCATGGGCAGCACCAGGGAGGTGTCCTTGCGCGGGCCGGTGCCCGCCGGGGTCACCACCTGGTAGGTGTGCCCGTGCAGATGCATCGGGTGGAACATCATGGTGTTGTTGACGAAGCGGAGCCGAATCCGTTCGCCCTGAGCGACATTCAGCATGTCGTGGTCGGGATAGGACTTGCCGTTGATGGTCCAGACGTACTTGCCCTTGCCCATCCCGAGCGTCGCGTCCAGAACGCGGTCGGGCTTGCGCGCGGGTAGCCGAACAGATTCGGCCGCGATCAGGCGGTCTCCGGTGAGCGGCGGCGAGGACAGCTCGGCCGGGCGGATATCGGCCGCCGGGGCGGTGCCGCCGCCGGTCCGGATCAGCGCGAAGGCCTGACCGGTCTTGCCTTCGGCCGAGGCGACCAGCGGGAACACGCCGTCGGCGAGATCGACCACGGCGTCGAAGCGTTCGCCCATGCCGAGCAGCAGGCTGTCGGTCGTGGCGGGCTGCACCGGGAAGCCGTCGCTGTGCGTGACGCGCAACCGGTGCCCGCCGACGGCCACCCGAAAGGCGGTGTCGGAGGCGGCATTGATGATGCGCAGGCGCAGCCGCTGGCCCGGTCGGCCGGTGAAAGTGACCGGGTCGGTGCCGATCCGGCCGTTGATCAGGTAGTACGGGTAGTCCTTCACATCGCCGGTGTCGGAGCCGAGTGGCGCGTTCGGATCGGTCGACATGCCCATGCCGCCACCGTGATTCATCCCGCCGTGGTCCATGCCGCCGCCCATGTTCATCCCGCCCATGCCCTGCTGCTGGAGCTTGCGCAGCTCCTGGTCGGGATCGCGGCCGTTGACGCCGTCGAGCCAGTCGTCCAGCACCACAACGGCTTCCAGGTCGTAGTCCTTGCCGTCGGCGGGATCCTCCACGATCAGCGGCGCGTACAGGCCGCGATCGAGTTGCAGCCCGACGTGCGGGTGGAAGAAGTAGGTTCCGGCGTCGGGCACGATGAACTCGTAGCGGAACGTGCCGCCCGGGGCGACCGCGGGCTGGGTGACATCGGGTGCGCCGTCCATGTCATTGCGCAGGGCGAGCCCGTGCCAGTGCGTGGTCGTCGGCGCGGGCAGCGCATTGGTCAGATCCGCGCGCAGCACTTCGCCCTTGGCGAGCCGGATCTCCTTGCCCGGCAGCGCGCCGCCGTAGGCCCAGGTGTTCACCCGGACGCCGCCGAGGTCGATGGTGGTGGGTTCGGCGCGCAGCGCCACCTCGCGGGTGGCCGCGCCCGCCACGCGGCGCGCGTTCTCGGTATTGCGGACCGCATCGGAATCGGGCCGTACCAGCCCGGACGTACTCGGTGCGTTCTTGGTGCACGCGGCGAGGGCGGCGGCCGTGGCCAGGCCGGTGCCGAGGGCGAAGAAGCCGCGCCGGCTCATCGGCGCGAGGGTGGGAAAACCGTTCGAGGGCATGCGAAATCTCCTTGGTTGATGAACGAATCGCGGGGCGCGAGGTTCATCAGATGCGGAGAATCGACAGTTGAGAGAGGGACGGGACCGTCCACGGTGGCGGGCGTTCCCGGTGTTCACGGTGGGCGCGGGGGAGCAGTGGGCGATCGTCGTCCGCCGCCCGGGTGATCCAGCCGAGCAGCACCAGGCCGATCGCGAACATGGTGGCGGCGAGGGTGAATGCCTCGCACGAATGGCTCACGTGAATGGGTGCGGGCTGATCGTCCGAGTGCGGTGCCGTGCCGTCGTGATGGGCAACCGCCATCACGCTCGCCGAGCCGCCGCCCATCCGGTGTGCGGCGCCCAGCTCGTGGGAGCCGACGGAGAACACCCCGGCATGCATGGCCGCGATTCCGGCCAAAAGCGCCAGCACCCCGAGCCACCGGACCAATCCGGAGGCTCGTCGCGATGCGTGCTGAGCAGCCACGAACCCCACCTTACCGGAACCCCCACGGGGTATCCTGCATCACACCCTGCGCCGGTCGCGCGGGGTGCCGAGGCGTGCGGGGGTGGGGGTGCATTAGGGGATTTCGCCGTCCGGCGCCTGTCCGGAATTAGGGGTAACACACCGGTCGGTCCATTCGACGGGAAGAGCGACAACAACATCTTCTGGAAGCGAACTCACAATGTCGGCAAGGACATTCACGGCTGCCGCGCTCGCCGCGGCCGCCGTTGCTCTCTGCGCGTCGTCGGCCGCCGCGGATCCCACCACGACCACGACCCCCGCACCGGGCGCGAACGCCGGCTTGGGCGTCGATGTCGGCATCGGTCCCGGTGGCGTGAAGATCGGCGTCGATACGCAGGCCGGAGTCGGCGGCGGGGCGACGACCCAGGCCCCGACCACCGCTCCGGGCAATACCGGTGGCGGCGTGCAGGTGGGCGGCGGC
>NZ_BAFX01000107.1 GCF_000308815.1 Nocardia concava NBRC 100430 | reverse complement strand
GAACCCTGGTTGAACACCTGGTTGTTCCAGGTGACACCCAGACTGCTCAGATCACCCGACAATCGTCCGCCATCGCTGAACAGCTGGGGCAGACCGGTTCCGGTGCCGGTCTGCGGATCCGTGGGATTGGTCGCGGTCGCGAAATCGACGCCGTAGAACCGCACCGGCGTGGTGACCCGCCCCGACTGCGCGTTCCCCGCGCCATCGAAGGCGGCGGCGGGCTGCGGCTGGTAGCTGCCGCTGACCAGCCCGCCATCGGTGCCCGCCGACAGCGGAGTCACCGTCTGATCGCTGCACCGGGAGTCGCTGTTCTGGAGGAAGGGGCCGTTCGCGTCGCCGGTCGGCAGGATCATGCGGAAGAAGCTTCCGGTCACCACACCGTTCGCGCACACTCCGGGTGCGAGCGCGAACAATCCATTGAGGGCGGCCGGTTCCGCGTGCGCGCTCGGCGCGGCGAAGGTGGACACACCGAGTGCGGATACACCGATCGCGGCCAGCGCCGCGGCAAACCGATAAGAATGTCGTCCCATGACGAGTTCCCTTGATTGATTCGACTGCTGCGGGTCTGCGGATCTCCAACAGCACACCCATGGCAACTCGAGTCCGGGAGAAAGTCCCGACTTGTGGTCAGCCTGATCGCAACACCGCCGACCCCGCTCGGCCCGCCGGTGCGCGGCCGATGCAATAGCCCCCGGTAAGCTCGCTTTTCGTGCATAAGAACGGCCGCCGCAAGCTGGGCGTGATGGGCGGCACCTTCGACCCCATCCACCACGGGCACCTGGTCGCGGCCAGTGAGGTCGCGAATCGGTTCGATCTGGACGAAGTGATCTTCGTGCCCACCGGGCAGCCGTGGCAGAAGGGCGATCGGGCGGTCAGCGCGGCCGAGGACCGGTATCTGATGACGGTCATCGCGACCGCGTCCAATCCGCGGTTCTCGGTGAGCCGGGTGGATGTCGATCGGGGCAAGGAGACCTACACCGTCGACACCCTGCGTGACCTGGCCGAACAGCATCCCGACGCGGACCTGTACTTCATCACCGGTGCGGACGCGCTGGCCAGCATCCTGACATGGCAGGATTGGTCGGAACTGTTCGAGCTGGCGAAATTCGTCGGCGTGACCCGTCCGGGGTACGAATTGAATATCGACCATCTCGCCGACTTCCTCCGCGGTTATCCGGAGGGCACGGTCACGATGATCGAGATTCCGGCCCTGGCCATCTCGTCGAGCGAATGCCGGCGGCGGGCGGGGGAGGGTCGCCCGGTGTGGTATCTCGTCCCGGACGGGGTCGTCCAATACATATCGAAACGGCACCTGTACGTGTCGCAAGACAGTGCATCGTGAAAACAGACAGTGCAACCGTGAACGTGCGCAGGAAGAGGTAGCAGGGTGACAGCATCGGCAGAAGCGGTCAAGATGGCGACGGTGGCCGCACTGGCCGCCGACGAGAAGTTGGCCGCCGACGTGGTCGTGCTCGACGTGTCCGAGCAGCTGGTCATCACCGACTGCTTCGTCATCGCGTCCGCGCCCAACGAGCGCCAGGTCAACGCGATCGTCGACAATATCGAGGACAAGCTGCGCGAGGCCGGATTCAAGCCGGTCCGCCGCGAGGGCACGCGCGAGGGGCGCTGGGCGCTGCTCGACTACGTCGAGATCGTGATCCACGTCCAGCACGAGGACGAGCGCGACTTCTACGGCCTCGAGCGGCTGTGGAAGGACTGCCCGCAGGTGCCGATCGAGGGCCTCGGGGATCCGCGCGAGGGTAAGGCAGAGGAAGAGGGCGGGGACGAGTAGTGAGCAAGATGGCCGGCGTCCGCCGGTTGATTCTGCTGCGGCACGGGCAAACCGAATGGAATGCCGGCGACCGCATGCAGGGCCAGATCGACACCGAACTCTCTGATGTCGGCAGACGCCAGGCCAAGGACTGCGCGCCCGAGATGGCGTGCGCCGACCTGATCCACATCGTCTCCTCCGACCTCAAGCGCGCCCACGACACCGCGCTCGCCGTCGCCGAATGCGCGGCCATGCCGGTCGTCACCGATTCCCGTCTGCGCGAGACCAACCTCGGCGACTGGGAGGGCATGAACCACCTCGAGGTCGATGCCCAGTACCCCGGCGCCCGCAAGGCGTGGCGGCTGGACCCGACCTTCACCCCGCCCAATGGCGAATCCAAGCTGCAGGTCGGCGCGCGGGCGCTGCCCGTGGTCCAGGAACTGCTCGTCGAGCGCGAGGACTGGCCCGGCCGCACCATCGTGCTGGTCGCGCACGGCGGGCTGATCGCGGCGCTGACCGCGGCCCTGCTCGAGCTGCCCGACGCGTCCTGGCCGGCGCTGGGCGGGCTGGCCAACACCAGCTGGGTGCAGCTGACCAGCCACGGTCCGAGCATTGAACGGCCCGGCTGGCGGCTGGATGTGTGGAACGCGCTCGCGAAGGTTGCGCCCGATGTCCTCTGAGGATTCGACCGCCGCACCGGCGTCGAAGGATGCGGCCACGCCGGCGTCGGAGCATGCGGCCGAGCGCAAGGTGCTCGTGGTCGTCGCGGACTCGCTGTCCTACTTCGGCCCCAAGGGCGGGCTGCCCGCCGACCATCCCCGCATCTGGCCGAATCTCGTTGCGGCCGAACTGGACTGGGATGTCGAACTGGTCGCCCGCATCGGCTGGACCTGCCGCGACGCCTACTGGGCGCTGATCGGCGATCCGCGCATCTGGGCGGCGGTGCCGCGCGCGGGCGCGGTGGTGTTCGCGACCGGCGGCATGGATTCGCTGCCCTCGCCGCTGCCGACCGCGCTGCGCGAGCTGATTCGCTACGTGCGACCGGCCGCCGTGCGCCGCCGGGTGCGTGACGCCTACACCTGGCTGCAGCCCAAGCTGTCCCCGCTGGGGTGGCCGGTGGCGCTGCCGCCGGCGGTGAGCGTGGATTACCTGGAGCAGTCGCGGAATTCGCTGGCGCAGTTGCGGCCCGAGCTGCCGTTCGTGGCGGTGCTGCCGTCGGTGCACCAGTGCGAGGCCTACGCCAAGGTGCACAGCGGGCGCGAACCCATGGTCAAGGCCGTGACGGCCTGGGCCGGGGAGCATTCGGTGCCGCTGGTGGATCTCGGAGAGGCCGTGCGCGACAACGTGTTCAACGGTCCCGCCAATCCGGACGGCATCCATTGGGGTTGGGAGGGCCACACCGCGGTCGCCCGTGCCATGGTGAAGGTGTTGACCGAAGCGACAGCGGAAAAGGCTCCTACTGCATGACCGTGGTGGTGGTGACCGATTCGTCGGCCAGTCTGCCGGCCGACCTCACGGCTGATCTTGGTGTACTCGCCGTGCCCCTGCACGTCCTGGTCGACGATCGGGAAATCCGGGAGGGCCTGGACGAGTGCGATATCGACTACGGCAACTCGCAGGTCACCACCTCGGCCGCCTCGCCGGGTGACCTGCGGGCCGTCTACGAGCGGGCGCTGGAACTCAGCGACGGCGACGGCGTTGTCGCCGTGCATATTTCGCGGCAGCTGTCGGGTACCTGGGAGGCCGGGCGGCAGGCGGTGCGCGATATGGACGCCGGAAACCGGATCCGCCTGGTGGATTCGCTCAGCGCCGGGCTGGGGACCGGGCTGCCGGTGCTGGCCGCGGCGCGGCGCGCCAAGTCGGGGGAGTCGCTCGACGTCGTCTACGACTCGGCGGTGGCGGCCGCCAGCCGGGGTCGTGCGTTCATCGTGGTCAACCGCACCGAGCAGCTGCGCCGCGGCGGCCGATTGAGCACGGCCGCCGCGTTCTTCGGCACCGAGTTGGTCACCAAGCCGATCCTGCAGATCGTGGACGGCCGCCTGGAACTGCGGGAGAAGGCTCGGACGCGGTCCAAGGCCTTCACCAAACTCGTTGCCGCCGCGGTGGATGCGGCCGGTGAGGACGGCGCGGCGATCGCCGTCCAGCACCTCGGCGCCGAGGAGGCCGCCAACACCATCGCCGGTCAGCTGCGCGATCTGATCCCCGGCATTCGCGAGGTCATCATCGCCGAGTTCGGTCCCACGCTGGGTGTGCACCTGGGCATGGGAGCCGTCGGCGCGCTGGTGGTTCCCGGCGGCTGCGGCTAGCCCGATCCTCGCGGCTAGCGCGGACCCTGCTGTCCCTGCCGATTGGCCAGTTCGTCGACGAAAACCTTGGCGCACTGGGCCAATTGGGCCGGGGTCAGCGCCGCGATGTCCTTACCGCAGTCGGCATTGGCCGGGCCCTGCGGCTGCGTGCCCGGCACCGTGTCATCCAGCTTCACCAGCTGCGTCGGGACGGTGCGGCTGGCGCTGATATCGATCCGGTAGGCCACCCGGCCGTTGAATTCCACGAAGCCGCGCCAGGTATCACCGTCGACCGGAGTGAATTCGACGAGCTTGCCGCCGTTGGACATGACCGTGCCCGCATTGCTGGCCAGCCAGGAGTGGGCGTCGGCGTCCAGATTGTCGATATTGATGCGGCGCGGGTCGGTGTCGTCGAGCGCGTAGACCGACTCGTGGTTCAGGTTGGCGCGGTGCACCTCGTCGGCCGGGGTGATCGAATAAGCCACGAACAGCTGAGAGGTGCTGCCGCGCAAGGTCATCGGCGTCACCCACTGCAGGCGGCCGGTGGTCTTGTCGCGCAGCAGGTACTCGGAGATATTGCCGGTCTGGGCCTCCGAATTCGCCGGATCGAAGCCGAAGTGGTTGCGGTTCATGTTCTCCCGGCCCGCCACCCACTTGGTCTGCTGACGCTGCAAGGCCGCGAGCGACTTCGGGTATACCGGGCCGGGCAGGGTTCCGGCGGCCACGTCGGTCAGGTAGTCGAGCTTCACGTGCCCGTGATCGCCGCGCACGGTGATGACGCCCGCCGGGGCGGTGACGGTGCCGTGCGTCCACGGCATCGGCATGGTGACCGGGATGACCACGATCGGCTCCTTGCCGTCGCAGTAGCCCCAGACATCGCTCATGTCGTAGCCGATCAGCGGAAAGCGTTCGCGTAGCAGGTTGGGCAGGCTGTTGTGGCGGGAGCCGCCGAAGGCGCGGTCGATGCCGTAATCGCCGGAGAACGTGCACTGCGTGGCATTGCCCTGCCCCGACCAGGTGGCCACACCGCCCAGCGGGACATTGATGCCGGTGCCGTCCAGCACGCCGCTCCAGGCGCCGGAGGTGTCACCCTTGGCGTTCAGGTAGGTGATGGTCTCGGTGCGCAGACTCACCGCCTGCTGAGCCCCCGTCGCGCGGGTCAGCGCGATCCGCGCGCCATCCAGTGAACCGACCCGCGGCTCCCACCCCGCCGTGGACAGATCCGCGCGCTGAATGCAGCCGAACACATCGTGATCGCCCTTGATGGCACAGCCGTCGGTATCGCGATGGCCCCCGTCGGCCAGCAGATGCACCGAGGCCGGAACCTGTTTCGTGTCATGGACATACACGGTGGTCGCCCCCGCGTAGAACCGGCCGACATTCTTGTCCTCATTGACGACGTACACGCCCACCATGACCACCGAAGCGATCAGCAGCAGCCCCGAAATCGTGGCCAACACCGGCTGCGGATCCAGATCGGAGTCGACCAGAAACACGACCGTCGCGACGGCGAATGCATAGACCAGCAACCACCATGCTCCAGCCCCATGCTGAATCACATTGAAATACCAGGCTCGAACGCCGTTCTGCCGCCCGAACCCCGGTGCGAGCACGGCCCAGAACAGCCAATACAACCCGATCAGCCCCGGTGGCACCGCCCAGAGCGCGAGTATCCATCCCACCCGATACATCCCAACCCCCGTCTCCCCGTGGCCGATTCGCACCGCCGGCGACTGATTCTCACTGTAACCCCGGCACCCCAGTCGACCCCACCCGTTTTCCAACCCTCCAACCAGCGCAAATACGTTTATCCACAGCGCAATCCGCTATCCACAGCCACCCGAAAACCCCTGGTCGCGCGAGCCGCACGGTAGGTCACCCCTCCTACCGTCATCCCCATGCCCCAACTCGACGAACGCACCCCACTCCACCGCCTCAACGCCACCCCGCGCTCGGAACGCCGGTCCGGCCGTGCCGAAGCCGCCTCCACCCCGGCCGAATCCGCGTCGTCCTCAGCGCAACCGGCCTCCGGCTCTTCGCATCCCGCCCGCTGGGACGAGGATTCCCTCGACCATCTGATCGACCCACCCTGCCCTGCCGAGGATCGGTATGGTGCGGACCGTGACACGGGCGGATTCGCAGCGCCCGCTTGGCTGTCCGAGCCCTGCGGCAGCATCTCCGTGTGGCACGAACGGCTGGTCCCCGAACGCTTCCGTGGCACCCGCTGGGACCCGGGCCCGCGCGGCGTCCTCGTCATCGCCGCCCTCGGCCTCTTCGCCCTGCTCCTCGCGGGCTACGTCTCCCTGCGCGAACGGCCCGAATCCCTGCCGGTCCCGCCCATCGCCTCACTCACCGAACCCGCTCCCGCTGAGGGGGATTCGCCGCCTTTCGACGGCCCCACCGCGTCTGCCGGCGCCGATGCACCCGGCGGCTCGGGCGCTGCTGTGGGCCCGGGCGCGCCGGTCGGCGGCGGCACGTCTGCGCAGGTTGCTCCGCCTGCGCCAGGTGGGAGCCGGCCGCTCGCCACCGGGCCGACCGCCGCGCCTCAGCCGGGGCGAAACCCGGTTGCTCCCACGGTGATCGCCGCGCCAGGCGGACCCGCGGTGGCCGCGACGCCCGGCGAGGTGGTTGTCAGCGTGGTTGGGCTGGTGGAGCACGGTGGGCTGCGGCGGTTTCCGGTCGGGGCTCGGGTGGCGGATGCGCTTCGCGCGGCGGCACCGCGTCCGGAGGCCGACCTGTCTGCGCTCAACCTGGCTCAGCCCCTCACCGACGGTGACCAGATCATCGTGGCGCGCACTGCAACCCGGCCCACCGGCCAACAGACAGGCACCACGATCGTGAACTCGGCCCATCCGGTGGGGAATTCGCCGCCCCCGACGTCGGGGTCACCGAGATCCACCGGCGCTGCCGCCAAGGTGAATCTCAATACCGCCACCGAAGCTGAGCTCGACACGCTTCCGGGCGTCGGACCCGTTACGGCCAAAGCCATCCTGACCTGGCGCTCCCGCCACGGCCGCTTCACCTCCGTCGATCAGCTCGCCGAGATCGAGGGGATTGGCCACGCCCGCCTCAACCGCCTTCGAGAGCGGGTGACGATATGACCGCCGAAGGTCCTGACTCCGGGGGCACCTCCGCCGAGTCGACCGCTTCCAAGGGCGCTGTCTCCGCAGCCAGTGTCCGCAATGGTGCTGCCACCAGCGACATCGGTGCCGATGACCGTGGATTACTCGAGGTGCCTGAGGTGCTGGATGCACGGCTGGTGCCTGCTGCCGTGTTCTGCTGGGGCGCAACTATTGCCGCGCTGGTGATTGGGTGGGTCGCCGGGGTTGGTGTGGCGGTCGCGTGTCTGCTGGTGAGCATGTGCGTTGCGGCAGTGGTGGTTCGCGGGGCGCGGCGGGGACGGCGGAGCGGGGTGGCCTGGATCGTTCTGGGGGCCTTGTTGATTGGAGGTGGGTTCGGGCTGGCGGGGGCCTGGCATGCGCATCGAGTGCAGACGCATCCGTTGCAGGGGGTGCGGGCGGGGCAGCGGGTGGTTGCGGTGGTGGAGGTCAGTGATGATCCGAAGCGGGTGTCTGCGAGGGCATTCGGGGGGCCGAAGGTGATGATGCGGGCCGCATTGGTCGAATATCGGCTGGGCGGCAGGATCATTCGGGCCGGTGGGTCGGTGATGGTGATGGCTCCGGAGGGCGGGTGGCGCACTCTGCTGCCCGGTCAGCGCGTGGAATTTCGTGCGCGCGTTGCCCGTCCGTGGCGTTCCGACCTGACGGTGGCGGTGCTGCGGGCCGATGGCGTGCCCATGTCGGTCGGCGATCCGCCGTGGTGGCAGCGCGTGGCCGGGCAGGTGCGCGGCGACTTCGCCGCTTCTGCCCACGCCGCGCTGTCCGACGATGCCGCGGGCCTGCTGCCCGGTCTGGTCATCGGCGACACCTCGGCGCTCAGCGAGCACGTCCGGGAGAACTTCCGCGAAACCGATCTCACCCACCTCACGGCCGTAAGTGGTGCGAACGTGACGATTCTGCTTGGAGCGGTACTGGTCTCGATGCGAACGCTGACCGTCGGCCCCCGGGTAGGCGCGGCGGCCGCAGGCGCGGCGCTTATCATGTTCGTGATCCTGGCCCGCCCCTCCCCGAGCGTCCTCCGCGCCGCCGTCATGGGAGCCGTCGCCCTCCTGGCCCTCTGCACCGGCCGCCGCAAACAGGCCCTACCCGCCCTGTGCACCGCGATCATCGCCCTGCTGGCCTGGTCTCCCGGCCTCGCCGTGGACGCGGGTTTCGCACTGTCGGTCCTGGCCACAGCGGGCCTGATAATCATCGCCCCGGGCTGGTCGGATTGGCTTCGCGCACACGGCTGGTGGCGAATCCCCGCCGATGCCTTCGCGGTGGCGGCCGCCGCCTTCGTGGTCACCACCCCGCTGGTCATCGCCATGACCGGTCACCTCAGCCTGCTCGCCATAGCGGTGAACATGCTGGTCGAACCGGTCATCGCCCCCATCACCATCCTCGGCGCGACCGGAGCCCTGCTCGCCTGCCTCTGGTCCCCACTGGCGACCCTGACCCTGCACTGCACCTCACCACCCCTGTGGTGGCTGCTGACCGTCTCCGATCGAGCCGCCGCCCTGGGCGCCTCGATCACGCTGCCGACCGGACCGCGCTCGGGTCTGATCGCTGCGGTGGTGTGCGGCCTGCTGCTGGTCGCCCTGTACCCGCGACCCGGTCCTGTCGGAGGGGGCTCGTAGGATCGGGGCGTGAATCAGCGACTTGCGCCATTGCATCTTGTGCTCGGTGAAGAGGAATTGCTGATCGAGCGGGCGGTGGCGGGGATTACCGCGCAGGCGCGGTCGACGACGCCCGATCCTGATGCGTTGCCGGTGGATCGGTTGCGGGCCGGGGATGCGAGCACGTCGGAGTTGGCGGAGCTGCTGAGTCCCTCGCTGTTCGCCGAGGATCGGGTGATCGTGCTGGAGTCCGCGGCCGAGGCGGGCAAGGACGCGGTGGCGGTGATCCAGGATGCGGCTTCCGCGCCGCCGGATGGCGTCGTGCTGGTGGTGCTGCACACCGGCGGTGGCCGCGCGAAGGCGCTCGCGCCCGCGCTGCAGAAGCTCGGGGCGGTGGTGCACAACTGTGCGAAGCTGACCAAGGCGGGCGAGCGAATCGAATTCGTGCGCAATGAGTTTCGGGCCGCCAATGTCAAGGTGTCGGCGGACGTGGTGCAGGCGATGATCGAGGCGATCGGCTCCGACCTGCGGGAATTGGCCGCCGCCAGTTCACAGTTGGCGGCCGATACCGGCGGCAAGGTCGATCTCGCGGCGGTGCGGCAGTACTACTCGGGCAAGGCCGAGGTGACCGGGTTCGATGTGGCCGATCTGGCGGTGTCGGGGGACCGGCCCGCGGCCATGGAGGCCATGCGGTGGGCCATCGACCGCGGCGTTCCGGCCGTGCTGCTGGCCGACGCGCTGGCGGATTCGGTGCACACCATCGCCCGGGTCGGGTCGGCCGGACGCGGGGACCCGTTCAAGATGGCCGGGGATCTGGGCATGCCGCCGTGGAAGGTGAAGAAGGCGCAGGGCCAGGCGCGCGGCTGGACCGGCGCGTCGATCGGCGCGGCGCTGCAGGTGGTGGCGTCGCTGAACGCCGACGTCAAAGGCCAGGCCGCGGACGCGAATTACGCTCTCGAGCACGCGCTCTCGCGCATTCTGGACCTGCGCGAGAGCGCCTCGTAGAGCTGATTACCTCGTAGAGCTGGCCATCCAACCAGCTCTATCCGGATAGGGCCGTTTACTCAGGCTTCCAGACGACCTTGCCGCCCTGGAAGTCCTGGGCCTTGCCGCCCTGGTAGTCGTACTCGTCGCCGGTCGGGTACCCGTAGCGCCCGTTCTGCGCGCCATTGCGCACCCACTCGTCGCGGATCGCGCCCCACACGATGTGGGTGCCGGTCTTCTGCGTCGAGTAGATGGCCCCGCCCTCGAACAGCTGCTCGTGGGTGGTGGTGCTGTTGGTCTTGTTCTCATCGGCGATGGGGAAGCCCAGCGGGCTCGACTCCCAGCCGACCGAGGAGTACTTGTCGCGGATCACGCCGCTGATCACATGCGTGCCCGAACCCACCGACCAGTAGATCGATCCGCCCTGGAAATGCTGGAAGCGACCGGGCTTCGAGGTCTGCCCCTCATCGGTGACCGGGTACTTCAGCGTGCCGCCCTCGGAGCCGGTGCCCCGCCACTTGTCGCGGATCGAGCCGCCGATGGCGTGCGCGTCGGTGGCCGGGGTCCAGTAGATGGACACATTGTTGGCGAAGTCCTGCTTCTTGCCGCCGCCCGCCGCGTCGGTCTCCGGCGTGGTCGGATCACCGAAGAAATCCGGCCCGCCCGCGGCGTCGTACTCGACCTCGATCGCACCGCCCACCTCGAACGGTCCGATGGGTCGCGCGGTTGCCACCCCCATGCCCGCGGTCAGCGCGACCGTGGCCACGCTGAGCGCCAGCGTGCCCCGGGTCCAGGAACGATTGTCACGACGTAGCGATGCCAAGAGAACACTCCCAGTGCAGATTTCCGATAGCCCCCGAACAGTTCGCAGCCATCCTGCTGCGAACCGCGCCCGAGGGCAAGTCCGCCGCTCCGGGTACGACAAAAGCCGCCGTGGTCATCGTGGCCACGGCGGCTGTGTAAAGCATGAATCCGGTTGTAACCCGGGAAAAATCAGCCGAGCTTGTTGAAAGCCAGCGACAGCGCCGACTTCTTGTTGGCGGCCTGGTTGGCGTGGATGACGCCCTTCGAGGCGGCCTTGTCCAGGCTCTTGCTCGCGGACTGCATCAGCTCGAGCGCCTTGTCCTTCTCGCCCGCCGCGGCGGCCTCGCGGAACTTGCGGATCGAGGTGCGCAGCGCGGACTTCACCGACTGGTTACGCTGACGCGCAAGCTCGTTGGTGCGGATCCGCTTCATCTGGGACTTGATGTTGGCCACGCCGGTTTCCTCGTGTTCCTTCGTTTGGTGTGTATGCGGGATGCAATGTCGTTTGGCAGAGCAAAGTCTTCGGGCGCGCACTACGAGAGGGGCAGTTGCAGCACCGACCGTCGAGGTTACCAGGCAACGCACCGAGGTATGAAATCGGGCCTATCCGCTACGTGCCCGAAACCAGAAATTTATCGCGGTCCAACTGCGTGTTGCCCCTGCGTGATGGACTATTTTTTCATGACCCCCGCCGCTCCGGGTCTCTCGAAGGCAGACAGATCCACCGCATCGGCCCCCACTGTCCCCAACCCTGCCGGAATCGATCGCGCGAAACCGGATAAATCAGGCGTGTTCGCTGGGTATCAGGCCGGTCGGTATGACCGGGCCTACGACGAGATGTTCGACCCCGCGGGCCGCCCCCGTGCCCCCTACCGGGGCATCTTCAACGCCCTCGCGACCATCGACGCCCAGGATCTGGCCGCCCGCGCCGAGGCGCTGGCCCGCGCCTTCGTCGATCAGGGCATCACCTTCTCACTGTCCGGGCAGGAACGCCCCTTTCCGTTGGACCTGGTCCCCCGGGTGATAGCCGCAACGGAGTGGACCAAACTCGAGCGCGGCATCAAACAGCGGGTGCGCGCGCTGGAGGCCTTCCTCGCCGACGTCTACGGCGAGCAGACCATCCTGCGCGACCGGGTGATCCCCAAGCGCCTGGTCACCTCCTGCGACCACTTCCACCGCGAGGCCGCCGGCCTGGTGCCGCCCAACGGGGTGCGCATCCACGTGGCCGGTATCGATCTGGTGCGTGATGAGCACGGGGATTTCCGTGTGCTGGAAGACAATCTGCGCTCGCCCTCGGGTGTGTCCTACGTCATGGAGAACCGCCGCACCATGGCGCGGGTGTTCCCGGACCTGTTCGCCTCGCACCGGGTGCGCGCTGTCGGCGACTATCCGACCCATCTGCTGCGCGCCCTCAGGGCCGCCGCCGCGCCCAACGAGGCCGACCCGACCGTGGTGGTCCTCACCCCCGGCGTCTACAACTCCGCCTACTTCGAGCATTCCCTGCTGGCCCGGCAGATGGGCGTGGAACTGGTCGAGGGCCGGGACCTGTTCTGCCGCGACAACGTCGTCTACATGCGCACCACCGCGGGGGAGCGGCAGGTGGACGTCATCTACCGGCGCATCGACGACACCTTCCTCGATCCCATGCAGTTCCGGCCGGACTCCATGCTCGGGGTCGCCGGGATCCTGAACGCGGCCCGCGCGGGCACGGTGGTGCTGGCCAACGCGGTCGGCAACGGCGTCGGCGACGACAAGCTCGTCTATACCTATGTGCCCGCCTTCATCGAGTACTACCTGGGCGAGAAGCCGATCCTGCCCAACGTGGACTCCTACCGCTGCTGGGAGCCCGCCGAGCGCGACGAGGTGCTCGACCGGGTGGCCGAACTGGTGATCAAGCCGGTCGAGGGATCGGGCGGGTACGGCATCGTGATCGGCCCGGCGGCCAGCCAGCGCGAGCTGGAGTCGACCCGGCGCAAGGTGCGGGCCAATCCGCGCGGCTGGATCGCGCAACCGGTGGTGCAGCTGTCCACGGTGCCCAGCAAGATCGACGGCCGGCTCGCGCCCAGGCATGTGGACCTGCGGCCCTTCGCGGTCAATGACGGCGATGACATCTTCGTGCTGCCCGGCGGTCTGACCCGGGTGGCGCTGCCCGCGAACTCGCTGGTGGTGAATTCCAGCCAGGGCGGCGGGAGCAAGGACACCTGGGTGCTGTCCCCGAGAACCTCGGTGGCGGAACGGGAATTGGCGGGCTCGGAGCTGGTCGGCGAACTGCAGATCGCTCCCGAGCGCGACCAGTCCCGCGAAGCCTCCGCCACCCGGACCAATCAGCAACAACAGTAAACAATTTCGAGAAACATCAGCAGCAATGGCGCTCGGCAGGTGGTTACAGCGTTAGGTGGTCGAATCATGTTGGCGCGCAATGCCGAATCCCTGTTCTGGATCGGCCGATATGTCGAGCGTGCCGAATACACGGCGCGCATTCTGGATGTGGCCGTGCATCAGTTACTCGAGGACGCGACGGTCGATCCGGATCGGACCTCGCGGGTGCTGCTGCGGGTATTGGGCATCGAAGCGCCCGAGCCGGAACAGGATTGGGATGTCTGGTCGGTCACCGAGGTGGTGGCCTTCGGCCGCGACGGCGGCTCGATCGTCGATTCCATCAGTCGCGCCCGCGAGAATGCCCGGGGCGCAAGGGAAGTCACCTCCACCGAAATGTGGGAGTGCCTCAATGCCACCTACAACGGTTTGGCGGCCGCCGAGCGGGCGGCGCGGGCGCTGGGGCCGCACGAATTCTGCCACTACATCACCGACCGGGCCGCCATGTTCGTCGGACTCTCCGATTCCACCCTGAGCCGTGACGACGGATATCGATTCCTGCTGCTCGGCAGATCCATCGAACGCGTGGATATGACTGTGCGCCTGTTGCATTCACGCGCCGGTGATCGCACTTCCTCACCGGCGTGGGTGACGGTCTTGCGGTCGGCCGGAGCCCACGATCCCTATCTGCGCACCCATCGCGGCGTGCTTGACGCCAATCAGATCGCCGAATTCATTCTGCTGGACCGGCTTTTCCCGCGTTCGGTCTTCCATTCGCTGCGCATGGCCGAGACCTGCCTGCAGGAATTGGATCAGCGACCCAACAGCCGATTCGCCGCCCGGCACGAGGCGCACCGCCTGCTCGGGCGGGCGCGCAGCGAACTCGAGTTCATCCCGCCGCCGGACCTGCTCGAGGAGCTGCCCAGCCGCCTGCTGTGGCTGCAGCAGACCTGCCGCGAGGTGGGGGAGGCCGTGGCGCTGCAGTACTTCCACGCCGAATCGTGGGTGGCATGGACCGGTCTGCACGGCCGCAACTCCGTGCGAGTGGAGGAGTTGGCATGAGCTGGCGCATGCGGGTGGTCCATACGACCGGATATGTTTACGACGCGCCGGTGATGCGGTCGTTCAACGAGGCCCGGCTCACGCCGCGCGCCGACAGCAGGCAGAACGTGATCCTCAATCGCGTCGACACCGTGCCCTCCACCCGGTCCTACCGGTACATCGACTACTGGGGGACGGCGGTGACCGCCTTCGATTTGCACGCCCCGCACACCGAATTGGAGGTCACCAGCGCGTCGGTGGTCGAGACCGAGCCCTTCGCCGGACCCGCCGAGGAGCTGTCCTGGGAAGAGCTACGCGACGACGCCGTCGCCGACCGCTTCGACGAACTGCTGAACCCCACCTCGTATGTCCCGCGCGAACGGCGGCTGGGCCCGGTGTCGCGGCAGCTGTCGCGCGGCGTACCGCCCGCGAAAGCGGTTGTCCGCGCGGCGGAATGGGTGCACCGCGAGATGAACTACCTGGCCGGCACCACCTCGGTGCACACCTCGGCGGTGGAGGCGTTCGCCGAACGCCAAGGCGTGTGCCAGGACTACGCGCACCTGACCCTGCTGCTGTTGCGCGGCATGGGGATTCCCAGCCGCTACGTCTCCGGCTACCTGCATCCCGATCCCGCCGCCGAGGTGGGCGACACCGTGGCGGGGCAGATGCACGCCTGGGTGGAGGCCTGGACCGGCCAGTGGTGGGGCTACGACCCGACCAACAACATCCCCGTGACGGAGCAACACGTATCAGTCGGTGTCGGACGTGATTACGCGGATGTGCCCCCTTTGAAAGGTATCTTCAGCGGGAGCGGCTCGACCGATCTCGAGGTCGTGGTGGAGATAACGCGCCTGGCCTGAGCATTCGTTCGGATGGACACCGTCGGCTCGCGCCGCTTGCTCTGTCGGTGCGGTATCCATGCAAGCGGAAGGTAGCCGATGTCCCCCACAGCTCAGGAAGTCGCCGAGGATCTCACCGATCTGCAACCGCCCAGCCTGGGGCGCAAGGTATTCGCCGAGGCACTGGGCACCTTCGTGCTGGTCCTGGGCGGTGTCGGCACCGCGGTGCTGGCGGGCAGCCGGGTCGGCGCGCTCGGCGTGGCCCTGGCCTTCGGCCTCACCCTGCTGTTCCTGGTGTACTCGATCGGCCCGATCTCCGGCTGCCACGTCAACCCCGCGGTCACCGTCGGCCAGCTGCTGCTGGGCCGGGTGAACCTCGTGGTGGCGGCGGCCTACTGGATCGCCCAGATCATCGGCGGCCTGGCCGCGGGCGCGGTCATCTACGCCATCGCCAAGAACCTGCCCTCCTACGACCGCGCCAAAGACGGTCTGGGAGCGAACGGTTGGGGCGCGCACAGCCCCTCCAAGCTGACGCTCGGCGAGATCACCATCAACGGCTACGGCCTCGCCGCCGCCATCACCGTCGAGGTCCTCCTCACCGCCCTACTGGTCTTCGTAGTCCTGGCCTCCACCGACCAGCTCTCCGACATCCCCCTCGCGGGCCTCTCGATCGGCTTGACCCTCACCGTGATCCACCTGATCTCGATCCCGGTCGACAACACCTCGGTCAACCCCGCCCGCAGCCTCGCGGTCGCCTTCTACCAGGATGGCGCCCCCGCCCAGCTCTGGGTCTTCCTCGTCTTCCCGCTGATCGGCGGCGTCCTCGGCTCCCTGGTCTACGGCATGCTCTTCGGCCGTTCGCGGAACATGGTGAGCTGAAAAAGGCCTAGTGCCAGTGGTATTCGGCGCAGAGCCGATGTGCCACCTTGTCGAAGGTTTTGCGCGGCAGGATCGCGCCCTCGCGGCGGATGCCCATCTCGGGTACGTCGAGGACGCGATCCAATCGCACCCAGCTGTCGCGGCCGGCGCTGTCCCACGCGCCGGAGCCGATGCCTACCCAGTTGTCGTGGTGGGCGTGGTCGGCGTTGGAGGAGAGCATCAGGCCGAGGAGGGTTTTGCCGTCGCGGCCGACGACCAAAACCGGGCGGTCCTTGCCGTTGTTCGGGTCCTCCTCGTAGGGGACCCAGGTCCAGACGATCTCGCCCGGATCGGCGCGGCCGTCGAGTTGCGGGCTGTAGACGATTTGGCGCGCGCGTTCGTGGGAGGGGACACCCGCCGAGGAGGTGGGGCGGACCGAGACGCCGGGGCCTTGGCGCGGCGTACCCATCGCCCGCAGGGCGCGGTCCCACATCGTGGACTGTCGCACCTTGCCGATCAACTTCGGGGCCTGGTTGGTCACGAGCTGGGTCCCCTGCTCTTTGGCCACGATCCCCAACTGCTTCCCCAGAGCGTTCCACCTGCCAGCCATGTCCGGCAGCCTAACGGCGGACCGGCGGAATCTCATCCGCACCGGATTCGCCTGCGCCGATGGGTCGTTCGCGCCTGAGGAGCGCCCGGGCGAGGACATCCGGTCCAGCACCGTAGACTTGCTGGTTGACATGCCGCTGTTTCGCCATGCCGAGGAGTGACTCCGATTAGCAGCTTCGCCGACAAGACGTTCACCGATCCCGCCCGGATCAGGAACTTCTGCATCATCGCGCACATCGACCACGGGAAATCGACCCTGGCCGACCGCATGCTGCAACTCACCGGTGTGGTCGAGGAGCGTGCCATGCGCGCCCAGTACCTGGACCGCATGGATATCGAGCGTGAACGCGGCATCACCATCAAGGCCCAGAACGTGCGGCTGCCGTGGAACGTCGACGGGGAGGACTACGTCCTGCACCTGATCGACACCCCCGGCCACGTCGACTTCACCTACGAGGTGTCGCGCGCGCTCGAGGCCTGTGAGGGCGCGATCCTGCTGGTCGACGCCGCGCAGGGCATCGAGGCGCAGACCCTGGCCAACCTGTACCTGGCCATGGAGCGCGATCTCACCATCATCCCGGTGCTCAACAAGATCGACCTCCCGGCCGCGGACCCGGACCGCTACGCCGCCGAGCTCGCCCACATCGTGGGCTGCGAGCCCGAGGACGTGCTGCGGGTGTCGGGCAAGACCGGCGTCGGCGTGCCCGAGCTGCTGAACAAGGTGATCGCGGAGATCCCGTCGCCGGTCGGCGACGCCGACGCGCCCGCGCGTGCGCTGATCTTCGACTCGGTCTACGACACCTACCGCGGCGTCGTCACCTACGTGCGTGTGGTGGACGGCAAGCTCACCCCGCGCCAGAAGATCAAGATGATGTCCACCGGCGCGACCCACGAACTGCTGGAGATCGGCATCGTCTCGCCCGAACCCAAGCCCACCCAGGGCCTCGGCGTCGGCGAGGTGGGCTACCTCATCACCGGTGTGAAGGACGTCCGCCAGTCCAAGGTCGGTGACACCGTCACCTCCGCGCGCGACGGCGCGACCCAGGCGCTGGCCGGCTACCAGGAACCGCGGCCGATGGTCTACTCCGGTCTGTACCCGGTCGACGGCTCCGACTACCCGGATCTGCGTGACGCGCTGGACAAGCTGCAGCTCAACGATGCCGCGCTGACCTACGTCCCGGAGACCTCGGTAGCGCTGGGCTTCGGATTCCGTTGCGGCTTCCTGGGTCTGCTGCACATGGAGATCACCCGCGAGCGGTTGCAGCGCGAGTTCGGCCTGGACCTGATCTCCACCGCGCCCAACGTGATCTACCGCGTGGTCATGGAGGACGGCAGCGAGCACGTCGTCACCAACCCGTCGTTCTGGCCCGAGGGCAAGTCGCGTGAGATCTACGAGCCGATCACCAAGTGCACCGTGATCGCGCCCAGCGAATTCGTCGGCACCATCATGGAGCTGTGCCAGTCCCGCCGCGGTGAGCTGCTCGGCATGGACTACCTGTCCGAGACCCGCGTGGAGATGCGGTACACGCTGCCCATGGCGGAGATCATCTTCGACTTCTTCGACTCGCTGAAGTCGCGCACCCGCGGCTACGCCTCGCTCGACTACGAGGAGGCCGGCGAGCAGCAGGCCGACCTGGTCAAGGTGGACATCCTGCTGCAGGGCGAGGCGGTCGACGCCTTCTCGGCCATCGTGCACAAGGACGCCGCCCAGGCCTACGGCCACAAGATGACCACCAAGCTGCGCGAGCTCATCCCGCGGCAGCAGTTCGAGGTGCCGATCCAGGCGGCCATCGGCTCGAAGGTCATTGCGCGCGAGAACATTCGGGCGATCCGCAAGGACGTGCTCGCCAAGTGCTACGGCGGTGACATCAGCCGTAAGCGCAAGCTGCTCGAGAAGCAGAAGGAAGGCAAGAAGCGCATGAAGACGATCGGCCGCGTCGACGTGCCGCAGGAAGCCTTCGTCGCCGCGCTGTCCACGGACTCGTCCGCGGACAGCAAGAAGAAATAGAGCCCAGCTCTGAATACTCCCGTGCCCCGCTGCCTGTCGGCAGCGGGGCACGGTGCTGGATGGGGTGGGTTGCTCGGGACGAGTGGGGTGGGTGCTCGCACGCGGGGCGCAGCAACGCTCCTCACCCCTGATCTCGTGCCCCGCTGTCTATCGACAGCGGGGCATGAGTGCATCTAGAGTTCGGAAATTGTCGTCGCGCCGGTCAGGCGTGAGGTTCGGTATGCAGGCGGAAAATGGGGCTTCCGTCCAGGTATGCAGGGTGACAAGCTATGTGACGCACCGCTGTGCACACCGCTGCCGACCTGGTGGATGTGACAGACCGGTTATCCGGAAATAGGGTGTGGAACGAGTTCGGTTCGGTGGTCCCCCGCGCGGCGGATCGCCGGAGCCCTGAGAGCGGAGCCCAGATGACGCGTGATCTGCCCTTCGACGACGCCTCCGACGCCGATGACAACGGCGGGGACGCCGCCTACAACATTGCCAACGGTGTCGCGCGCGTGGCCAGGGCAGGCGCCTACGTCACCGGCGGCGCGCTGATCGCCGCGGGCGGCAGCCGCGGCGGCACCCCGGCCATCGACCACGACTCCAAGAATGTGGGCTGGTCCGAGGTCAACGACCCGCAGCCCGAGCTGCCCAGCCCGACCATCACCTTCCCGGATCTGACTCCGGATTCGCTGCCCCCGCACCACGGCCCGGCCCCCGTCTCGCCGGTGCACGCGCCCTTCGCGCACCTCGACGAGGTTCATCGCGGCACCGACGCCGGGTTCTCGCCGATGTCGTTCGAGTCGATCCCGCAGCAGCCCGAGTCCTCGAACTCCGGTTTCCACGGCCTCGGTCTGCCCGAGGCCGGGACCGGTGTGAGCGGTCTGCCCACCTACGGCCCGCACCCCGGGTTCGGTCTGCCGCTGGAGGAGAACAACCGGCCCGCCGAGGAGACCCCGGCCGAGCCGCATCTGCCCGCCTCCGATCAGCAGCCGACCTTCGGCCTGCCCGGTCTCGGCGGCACCGACGGCTTCCACCTACCCGGCGCCGCCAACGGTTTTCAGCTACCCGGCGCGTCCAACGGTTTCCACCTGCCCGATATGACCGGCGCGCACATCGCGCCCGCCCCGGGCCCCGTGCCCGACCACCACGGCGGCGCCTTCGACGGCGTCGGCGGTGCGGGCGGGCAGGGCACCGGCCTGTTCATCGGCACCGATTGGTCCGTCGACGCGCACGTCGGCCTGGACGGCGCGTGGTTCCACTCGAATCTGAAGGTCGACGTCGGCGTCGGCCAGGTCGGGCATCAGCTCGACGCCTTCGGTCAGCAACTGGGACAGGGCATTTCGCACATTCCCACGAACACCTCGCTGCCCAACGGCGGCGGCCAGCCCAGTCTGCCGGGCGCCTCGACGCCCAACAACATGGGCACACCGTTCAAGGGACAGAACACTTCCGGCGCTCCCGCCGCCAGTCCGACTGTGCCGGGCGCGAATTCGCCGCTGGCCTCGTCCGTCGCGCCGAGTCCGGTTGCCGCGCAACCCGCTCCGCTGTCGCTCGGCACTCCCGCGCCGACGGCTCCGGCCGCACCCGCGGCCTTCACCCCCGCGCCGACGCCCGTTGCCGCACCCGCGCCGGTCGCCCCCGTGGCCCCGGTCGCCGTCGCCCCCGTGGCCCCGGTCGCGGTCGCGCCGGTGGCCGTCGCCCAGCCGGTGACGGTCACGCCGCTGCAGACCACCATTCAGCCCGATGCCGCCAGCCAGCCGATCGCGAATCTGCTCTCGACCCACGCCGGCCCGTCGCCGCTGACCGCGCCCGCCGCCGTCGCGCCCGCCCTGTTCGACCACGGCAAGCAGCCGGTGCTGGCCAGCGGTGAGCCGACCGCGCCCCACCATCCGACCACCGTGGTGGACAAGTCCGTGCCGGTCACCCCCGCGCCGACGCCCGCGCCGCACGTGAGCACCCCGGCCAAGATCGATCCGGTGCCCGGGCTCACCACCGCGCCCACCATCCCGACCAAGATCCCCGGCCTGGACACCGATATCACCAAGCCGGGCAGCACCGCGCTGACCACGCCCGCCACGCCGCCGTCCAACACCGGCAAGGACGACGTCACCACCAAGCCGGCCAAGCCGAGTGACGACACCGGAACCCACGGCGGCACAACGACTCCGGTCACCGTGCCGAGCGACGACGTGCTGCCGACCCATCAGCCGACCGTCACCACTCCGGCGCATCCGACCCCGGACGTGTCCGTCCCGACGACGGTGCCGACCGTTCCGGATGCGACCACGCACCAGCCCACCGTGTCGGTCGCGCCCGCGCCGACCACCACCCAGGCCCCGGCCCCGACCGTGCATCCGCTCACCACGCCGCCACACGTCGACGTGCAGACGCCGGTGAAACCCATAGCGGACCAATACGATTCGGGTGACCTCTACGCGCAGCCGGTCGTGGCCGACTCCGGTGCGCACGCGCTGGGCCTGCACGATTCGGGCCTGGTGCACGATTCGGGCCTGTACACCGGCCTGGTGCCCGATGCCACGTTCACCGACGCCGCCCTCGTCGACCACCACCACTCCCCGGCGCAGGATCCGGGCTATCCCATGCTGCTGCTGTGAGCGCCGCTGATCATCAGGTTGCGGTGAAGAATCCCGATGCGCTGGGCCCGCTGGTCGAGCTGGTCGATCGACTGCTCGAACTGACGCACGCCTCCGGCCGGGTGGATCTGTCCGGACGCCTCGGCATCGCCCGGGCGCGCCTGACCGATCCCCGGGTGCGGCTGGTCGTGGTCGGCGAGTCCAAGAGCGGCATGAGCACGCTGGTCAACAGCCTGGTCGGGGCCGAGGTGAGCGCCACCGAGGGCCGCCCGGGCGTGCCGGTGATCGCCGAGTACGGGCCGCAGGCCAGTGCCACGCTGGTATCGATGGGTCCGGGCGGCAGCGCCAAGCGCACCGCCGTGGATCCGCGTGCGGCACTGGCGGAATTGGCCTCCGGCGAGGTGATCCGCGCCGAGTTCTCGCAGCCCAGTCCCTTGCTGGCGGAGGGCTTCGTGGTGCTCGACGCGCCCGGCTCGCCCGCCGACACCCCGTCCACCTGGTCGCTCATCGCCGCCGCGGACGCGGTGCTCTACGTCGCCGACGCGCGGGCCCCGTTCACCCCGGCGCAGATCGAGCAGCTGCAGCGCATCCACCAGGTGTGCCCGACGGTGGTCTGCGTACTCAACAAGATCGACCAGTATCCGCAGTGGCCGGAGGTGCAGCAGCACGACCGCAAGCTGCTCGACGACGCCGGGCTGGCCTTCGCCGTCGCCCCGGCCTCGGCCCGGTTGCACGGGCACGCCGCACAGTCCGGGGATCAGCAGCTGGATCTGGAATCCGGTGTGCCGCAACTGCTCGACCACCTGCGCTCGCATGTGCTGGGCCGCGCCGACGCGGTGGCCGTGGAGGCCGCGGTGCGCGATATCCGGCTCATCACCGACCATCTCGCGCTGGCGCTGCGCAGTGAGGCCGAGACGCTGCGGGATCCGCGCCGCCTCACCGTCATCACCGAACAGCTGCGCCGCACCCGCGAGGAGGCCGAGCAGCTGCGCCAGCGCACCGCCAACTGGCAGGTGACCCTGGCCGACGGCGCGGGCGAACTGATGGCCGATACCGAACACGATCTGCGGCACCGGCTGCGCAGCCTCATCCGCGACGCCGAGACCGACATCATGAAGGGCGATCCGGCCAAGGGCTGGGCCGACTTCGGCGCGGACCTGGACGCCAAGATCTGCGAGGCGGTCGAGGAGAACTTCGTCATCGCGCACTACCGCTCGGTGGAACTGGCCGAGCAGGTGGCGGCGAAATTCCCCGAGAGCGGCATTCCCACACCGGATCTCAAGCTCGACAACCCCGGCGATGTCGGCGCGGTGCTGGAACCGGTGGCCGCGCTGGACAAGTTGGACAGCGCCAAACACGGTGTCACCCAGCAGATCCTGACCGCCCTGCGTGGCTCCTACGGCGGCCTGCTCATGGTCGGCTTGATCACCAGCCTGCTGCACATGTCGCTGGTGAACTGGTATTCCGGTGGTGCGGCCGTGCTGCTGGGTGTGAACGCACTGTGGGACGACCGCAAGGCCCGCCGCCAGCGCCGCCAGGCCGAGGCCAAGGTCGCCGTGGCCCGGCTCATGGACGATGTGATCTTCCAGGTGAGCAAGGAGTCCCGCTACCGCCTGCGCGCGGTGCAGCGCAGCCTGCGCGATCACTTCACCGAGATCGCCACGGCCACACTGCGTTCGGTGGACGCCTCGCTGCGGGCCGCCGAGGAGGCGGCGACCGTGCACTCGGGTGCGGGCCGCGAGGCGCGGCTCACCGAGATCGAGCGCTCGCTGGTGCGGTTGCGCGAGATCCGCGAGCACGCCGACGCGATCGGCGAAAACCCCTCGTACTGACCGCCCCCGTCATTCCGGCGCGTTTTTGGCCGGAATCCACGCTGTTGCTGTGGATCCCGGCCAAAAGCATGCCGGGATGACGGGGTTGGTGTGCGGGATGACGGGGTCAGCGTCCCGGGTGGGCCGGATGGAAGGTGCCGGTATTGCGCGATTCCTCGGCCCTGATCACGTGCATGACGGCATTGATCAACGCCAGGTGGGTGAACGCCTGCGGGAAGTTGCCCAGGTGCCGTCCGGTCCGCGAGTCGATCTCCTCCGCGTACAGCTTGAGCGGGCTGGCATATCCGAGCAGCCGCTCGCACAGCTGCCGGGCGCGTTGCAGCTCACCGATTTCCACCAGTGCCGACACCAGCCAGAACGAGCAGATGGTGAACGAGCCCTCCTCGCCCATCAGGCCGTCGTCGGTGGTGTCGGTGCGGTAGCGCAGGACCAGGCCGTTCTCGGTGAGGTCGTCGGCGATGGCCAGAACCGTGGCCCGCACCCGGTGATCGGTGGGCGGCAGGAAGCGGGTCAGCACCACCAGCAACAGTGAGGCATCCAGGGTGTCGCTGCCGTAGCTCTGCGTGAACACGCCCTCGGAGTTGACACCGTTGTCCAGGATGTCGGCGCGGATCTCGTCGGCGATGTCGTGCCACTTCTTGGCGTAGTCGAGTTCCCCGTGCAGCTCGGCCAATTTCGCGCCGCGATCCAGCGCCACCCAGCACATGACCTTGGACGAGGTGAAGTGCTGCGGCTCGCCGCGCACCTCCCAGATGCCGCGATCCGGGTTGCGCCAGTTCTCGATCGCCGCCTCCACCTGCCGTTCCAGCATGGGCCACAACGTCTCCGGCACCTGCTGACGCGACTTCACGTGCAGGTAAACCGAATCCAGGATGGTGCCCCAGATGTCGTGCTGCTCCTGGTTGTAAGCGCCGTTGCCGATGCGCACCGGCTGCGCGCCGTCGTAGCCGTAGAGGTGAGTGAGCTCGGATTCGGTGATCTCACGTTCGCCGCCGATGCCGTAGAGGACCTGCAGCGAAACGGGAGTCCCGTTGTCATCGGTGGCGACATCGTGCAGGAAGGCGAAGAAGTCGTCGGCCTCACGGTCCAGCCCGAGGGTATAGAGGCCCCACAGCGCGAAGCTGGAGTCGCGCACCCAGGTGTAGCGGTAGTCCCAGTTGCGTTCGCCGCCGGGGGTTTCCGGCAGTGAGGTGGTGGCCGCGGCCAGCAGCGCGCCGGTGGGCGCGTAGGTGAGGCCCTTCAACGTCAAGGCGCTGCGCTGCAGATACCCGCGCCACGGATGATCCGGGAAGCGCCCCAGCGTGACCCACTGCCGCCAGCACTCGGTGGTCTGCCACATCTTCTCCGCCGCCTCGTCGAAGGTGCGCGGCGGCGGCAGATCCGACCAGGACAGCGCGACGAAGACCTCGTCGCCCTCCTTCATGCGGGTGCGGGCGCGCGCCTCCCGGCCCTCCAGGCCCAGTCGCAGATTGGTGGTGAGGGTCAGCGGCGGGCAGCCCTCGATATCGCAAGTGGCACTGGCCTGTTCGTACACATCGCCGCTGTAGGTCCAGCTGGCCGGGCCGCGGTGGTAGTCGAAGGCGGGCTCGCAGCTCATCTCCAGCTCGACCACACCGTTCACGCACTTCACCGTGCGCAGCAGGATGTGCTCGGCGTCCCAGTCCATCGGGGTGCGCTTGTGGGTGCGGCTGCGGGATCGGTTGTTGTGCCACGGCCCCAGCACCAGGGCGTCGCGCACGATGAGCCACCCGGTCTCGGTCTGCCAGGTGGTCTCCACGATCAGCCCGCCGGGCAGATACCGGCGCGCGGCGGGCACATTGCGGCCGTAGGGGCCGATGCGGAAGTGCCCGGCGCTGCGGTCCAGCATGGCCCCGAAGATGCTGGCGGAGTCCGGGCGCGGGACGCACATCCACTCCACCGAGCCGTTGCGGGCGATGAGGCAGTTGGTCTCGCAGTCGGACAGGAAGGCGTAGTCGTCGATGGGGGGAAACACCGAGTGATGCATGCCACCCGTCGCGGAGGGCAGGAAGTTGTCGGCCATCGAGGGGTCCGAGGGCAACAGCGGGTCGCGCGGGGCGTCCACCTGGGAAGGATCATTGAAATCGGCGGCGGGCGTGACGCCGAGCTCACTGCCTAGCGGCCGGTCCGAGGATTCCGGTTCGTCGTACGACTCCATTCACACATGATCGGCCCGGATAGCCCGAATCGTCCACCACCGCTACGTCGGCATAGGCTGGGGGCGTGCATGCGATCGCAGGATGGTGGGACGGCGTCGAACTGTGGGTGGCGGGTCTGCCCTTCGTGCCCCAGTTCGCGGTGGTGCTGGCCGCGATGATCCCGGTCTGCCTGGCCATCGCCTATGTGCTCGACCGGGTGCTGCGGACGGTGCTGCGGGTCGCCGGCCGCGACCGCGTCGCCGCCCGCGAGGCCGCGATCCCCGCCACGTCGCCGCGACCCATGCGGAAGGAAGCCGCCTGAGATGCCCCGCTCCCGTGTCCAGCTTGCCCTGATCGCACTTCTTGTTCTCGTAGTCGTCGCCTGGTTGTTCACTCGCTGAGCGGCTTTCGGTACCGCTGCGGCGAATTCTCCGCGTACTGTGCAGACCCATGTCAACAACCGATGAAGGTCTGGAAGTGGAGACGCTGTTGTCCGACGAGGACTTCGACGACGAGCCCCGTCTGATCGCCACCCACTACTGCGGGCCCGACGAGGCCATCGAGATGGTGAAGGCCGCCCAGCTGCTGGGTCTGGGCGTCAAATTGAGCAACCGAATTCGCCCGGACGAGGAAGACGCCGAGAGCGCCACCGAAGAGTGGCTCCTCGACATCTTCGAGACCCCGCCCGTTGTGGAGGCGGACGAGTAACCCTTCGGGTTACAGAGAAGGGGATACGGGGGCTAAGCCCCCGGACCCCATTACCCCGCCTCCTCAGTCGTCGGATCCGCGAATTCGTTTGCCCAGCTTCGAGAGTGTTTCGCTGACTTCCTGGCCCACCGTGCCGACCGTTTCGCCGAAGTCTCGGCCCAGGTTGCGCACGGTGCGGATCAGGGGGTCTTCGGACTGTTCGAAGTTCTGCTTGTACGACCGCGCCGCGTGCTTGATCTCCTCGGAAATGCGGGCGTTCTTGTCCTGATCGCGGCGCGGGTACTGGCCGTCGAGCATGCGGTCGTAGTCGCCGCTGGCGATCCAGCGCCGCAGTTCCGCCGCCCGCAGCACCGAGAACGGGTGGGTCTGCAATTCCAGGTTCAGCAGTTTGAGCACGCCGTCGCGCAGGTCGCCCGCGCGGTCGTAGGCGTCGGCCTGTTCCAGGAACGACGCGTGGCTCATCTGGTCGACCCGGGACCCGCCCGCGAGTTTCATGTGGACCCGCACCGACGCCTCGACGTCCTGTCCGACCAGCAGTCCGGCCCGGTCGCCGGAGAGTTCGGACTTGCGACTCCACTCCATCAGCGCCGCGATGATGGCGCGAACGGCCCAGCCGCCCACCGGCATCCAGCCGATGCTGTCGGCGATCCGCATGAGATGCATGAGCATGGTCCGGTAGACCGCGTGCCCGGAGAGCGCGTGCCCGAGCTCGTGACCGACCACGAACCGCAGCTCCTCATGGTCGAGCAGATCCAGCAGCCCGGTGGTGAGCACGATGAAGGGCCGGTCCATGCCGATGGTGAAGGCATTGGCCTCGGGCTGCTGCAGCACGAACATCTCCGGCGTGCGATCCGCGTCCAGGATTCGCACCGCGTCCGCGCGCAGCTGGTGAATGTTCTTGAACTGCCGCTCGTCCACCCGCACCGCGGTCGCCAGGTACATGAGCCGGTGCTGGCGTTCCTGCAACAGCCCCGAGAGCGTGCGCAGCAGGGTGTCGAAGCCGCTGAGCTGCCGCAGCCCGACCAGTGCGGTGCGGTCGGCGGGATGCTCCCAGGCGCGGGTGGAAATACCGGGAAACTCCCGGCGGAGTCGAGCGGGTGTGGTCATGGAATTTTTCCCCCGTGTGGTTCGGCAGGCAGGCGCGGCGGTGGCCGCACGGACCAGTCTGCCGAATTCTCGCCGGAGTTGCGCCCGAGATTCCGGCCAGGGTTGCGCTCGAGCCGATTCCAAACCCCGCCGGGGATTAGCGGCCTGACGTGGAGCTCTGCTAAAGTCGCCGCGTGTCGTCGAGTGTTCTGCCCCGGGTCCGCCATGAATTGGCGTTGATCGCTGTGGGCTGCCTCGCGGTTGCCGACATTCACTGTCGCTGACGGCCGATAGGGCACTGCTGCACGTCTGAGTAGACTTGGCGCGCATTCTTTTCGCAGTTCGTGTCCGTCCCCGGCGGCCTTCGGGCCGAGCGCCACCGTCACGACTGTGTTCGCGACGGGTCTACGGCAGTACGTCATTCTCCGCCGGCAACAGAGTCCCCCGGCGGTTCGCTCGAAAGGTCCACGCCGATGTCCCGCAATATCCGTCTCTCCCGCCGATCTACCTTCGCCGTCGCACTCACCGCGGTCGCGGCCACCGTGCTCACCGCGTGCAGCGGCGGCGCGAGCGACACCAAGGACGCCGGCCCGGCCGCGAGCGGCGGCGGCACCGTCAACCTGTACGCCTACTCGGTGGCCAAGGCCGCCTACGACAAGGTGACCCCGGTCTTCAACAAGACCGATGCCGGTAAGGGCGTGCAGTTCCAGGCCTCCTACGGCGCCTCCGGCGACCAGTCCCGCAAGGTCAAGGACGGCGCGGAGGCCGACTTCGTGAGCTTCTCCGTCGAGCCCGACATCACCCGCCTGGTGGACTCCGGCCAGGTGGACGCGAGCTGGAACGCCGACGCCAACAAGGGTGTCCCGTTCGGCTCGGTGGTGGTCATCGCGGTCCGCAAGGGCAACCCGAAGGGCATCAAGAACTGGGACGACCTGCTCAAGCCGGGCATCGAGGTGGTCACCCCCAACCCGTTCAGCTCGGGCTCGGCCAAGTGGAACCTGTTGGCCCCCTACGCCGCCAAGAGCGAGGGCGGCAAGAACCCGCAGGCCGGTCTGGACTACCTGAGCCAGCTGATCGGTCACGTGCACGTGCAGCCCAAGTCGGGTCGCGAGGCCACCGACACCTTCCTGCAGGGCACCGGTGACGTGCTGCTCAGCTACGAGAACGAGGCCATCTTCTCCGAGTCCAAGGGCGATCCGATCGAGCACGTCGTGCCCGACACCACCTTCCGCATCGACAACCCGGTCGCGGTGCTGAAGAACGCCAAGAACCTCAAGCAGGCCACCGCGTTCCGCGACTTCCTGTACACCGCCGACGCGCAGAAGGCGTTCGCCGAGGCCGGCTTCCGTCCGGTCGACCCGAAGGTGGCCGCCGACAACGCCAAGAGCTTCCCGACCCCGCAGAAGCTGTACACCATCGCGGACCTGGGTGGCTGGAAGGCCGTCGACAAGGAGCTGTTCACCCCGAACACCGGTTCCGTCGCCCAGATCTACGACAAGGCCACCAAGTAGTCGAGTGACCTGCGACACAAGCGATACTCGAAACCGTGAGTGACAGCAGTTCGAACGCCGGGGTCGTGCGCGACCCCGGCGTTTCGGTAGACGACAACCCGCCCCGGCCCGCGCGTCGGGGCGGGTTCCGGTCCTGGCTGAAGGTGAGCGGATCGGTGGGTCCGCTCGGCATCGGCACCTCCGTGCTGTGGCTCAGCATCATCGTGCTGCTGCCGCTGGCCGCGCTGACCGTCAAGTCCTTCGACGACGGCTGGTCCGGCTTCTGGGACGCGGTCACCGCGCCCGCCGCGCTGGACGCCCTGAAGGTGACCGTCCTGGTGTCGGTCGTCGTGACGCTGATCAATGTGGTGATGGGCACGCTCATCGCCTGGGTGCTGGTGCGGGACGAGTTCCCGGGCAAGGGCTTCGTGAACGGCCTCATCGACCTGCCCTTCGCGCTGCCCACCATCGTGGCCAGCATCGTGCTGCTCGCCCTGTACGGGCCGCAGTCGCCGTTCGACATCCACCTCAATGCCACCCAGCCCGGTCTGGTGGTGGCGCTGGCGTTCGTGACGCTGCCGTTCGTGGTGCGCTCGGTGCAGCCGGTGCTCATCGAGGCCGACCGGGATGTGGAGCAGGCGGCCGCGTCGCTGGGCGCGGACAACTGGACCACCTTCCGGACCATCGTGCTGCCGACGCTGGCCCCGGCCATCGTGAGCGGTTCGGGCCTGGCCTTCGCCCGCGCCATCGGTGAATACGGGTCGGTGGTGCTGATCGGCGGCGGCATCCCGAAGAAGACGCAGATGGCCTCGCAGTACATCCAGCAGCAGATCGAGGTGGACCGCCCGGTGAACGCCGCCGCGGTCTCGGTGGCGCTGCTGGCGATCTCGCTGGTCACCCTGTTCGTACTGCGCGTCACGGCCGACCGTCTGGCGCGCAAGGAACGGGAGGCCGTCTGATGAAACTCAGTTCCTGGGCGAGGATTTCGCTGCGCACGGTCGCGCTGGCGTATCTGTTCGTGCTGCTGGTGGTGCCGCTGGGCATCATCCTGTGGCGCACCTTCGAAAACGGGATCGGCGCGTTCATCGACTCGATCTCGACCCCCGCGGCGGTGTCCGCGTTCAACCTGACCCTGACGATCGTGGCCATCACGGTGCCGGTGAACGTGATCTTCGGTGTGATCATCGCGCTGGCGCTGGTGCGCGGGCGGTTCCCCGGCCGCAACCTGCTGCAGGCCGTGGTGGATCTGCCTATGGCGACTTCGCCTGTGGTGGTTGGTGTTTCGCTGATTCTGCTGTGGGGCGCCAACGGCTGGTTCGGCGGGCTGGAGAGTCACGGGCTGAAGATCATCTTCAATCTGCCGGGCATGGTCATCGCGACCATCTTCGTGACGCTGCCGTTCGTGGTGCGCGAGGTGGAGCCGGTGCTGCACGAGATCGGCGACGATCAGGAGCAGGCCGCGGCCACCCTGGGCGCCTCGGGCTGGCAGACGTTCTGGCGCATCACGCTCCCGGCCATCCGCTGGGGTCTGACCTACGGCATCGTGCTGACCGTGGCCCGCGCGCTCGGTGAGTTCGGCGCGGTGATCATGGTGTCCACCGGCCTGCCCGGCAAGTCCCAGACGCTGACGCTGCTGGTGAACGGCCGATACGTGAACGACCACAACACCTTCGGCGCGTACTGCGCGGCGACCCTGCTCATGGGCATCGCCCTCGTTGTTCTTCTGCTCATGACCCTCCTCGAACGCAAGCGGGGCACTGCCAAATGATCACCGTGACCAATGCGAACAAGCGCTACGGCACCTTCGCCGCCCTCGACAATGTCAGCATCGACATCCCCTCGGGCGAGCTGACCGCGCTGCTGGGACCGTCCGGATCGGGCAAGTCGACGCTGCTGCGCTCGATCGCGGGCCTGGAGAACCTGGACAACGGGCTCGTCACCATCGCCGGACGCGACGTCACCAATGTGCCGCCGCAGAAGCGCGATATCGGCTTCGTGTTCCAGCACTACGCCGCGTTCAAGCACATGACCGTGCGCGACAATGTGGCCTTCGGGCTCAAGATCCGCAAGCGGCCCAAGGGCGAGATCAAGAAGAAGGTCGACGACCTGCTCGAGATCGTCGGCCTGGACGGCTTCCAGCACCGGTATCCCGCACAGCTTTCCGGCGGCCAGCGTCAGCGCATGGCCCTGGCCCGCGCGCTAGCGGTGGATCCGCAGGTGCTGCTGCTGGACGAGCCGTTCGGCGCGCTGGACGCCAAAGTCCGTGCGGACCTGCGCACCTGGCTGCGCCGGCTGCACGAGGAGGTGCACGTCACCACCGTCCTGGTCACCCACGACCAGGAGGAGGCCCTCGACGTGGCCGACCGGATCGCGGTCATGAACAAGGGGCGCATCGAGCAGGTGGGCAGCCCGGAGGACGTGTACGACAAGCCCGCCAATGAATTCGTCATGTCGTTCCTGGGCGCGGTGGCCAAGCTGAACGGGCATCTGGTGCGGCCGCACGACATTCGCGTCGGGCGGGATCCGAGCATGGCGCTCGCCGCGCACGAGGGGACCGCGCAGTCCGCGGGCGTCACCCGGGCGACGGTGGAGCGGGTTGTGCACCTGGGCTTCGAGGTTCGCGTGGAACTGCGCAACGCGGCCACCGGTGACCTGTTCACCGCGCAGGTGACGCGCGGTGACGCCGAGGCGCTGCACCTGGCCGAGGGCGAGACCGTGTACGCCCGCGCCACCCGCATCCCGGAGCTGCCGGTCCAGGCGGAGCCGGTTGTGAGCCTGGTCGAGCAGTCGTAAGTTCGTCCCGTTTAAGCGATTTCGGCGAGAAATCACGACACGCCCATACTGATCGCCATTTGGCGAGTCGCTCTGAGCCGTGTACGTCGGGCCCCGCGCTGCCGTAGCGTGTGGCCCGAAACGTGCAGGTCCAGAGGGGAAAAACGGACGTGACGAGTGCGGTGGGAAAGCGCGTCGGAATCATCGGCGCGGGTATCGCGGGGTTGGTGACCGCGAAGGTCATGCGGGACGACGGATTCGAGGTCGTCGTCTTCGACAAGGAGGACGCGGTCGGCGGCGTCTGGATCGAGGCGCGCACCTATCCGGGGTTGCGCACCAACAACTCCCGGGACACCTACGCGTACTCCGATCATCCGTATCCGGAGTCGGCCGATGTGTTCCCCAGTGCCGCGCAGGTGCGCGAGTACCTCGCCTCGTACGTGGAGCGCTTCGGGCTGACGGCCTACCTGCGCCTGTCCACCGAGGTGATCCGGGTGTCCGAAGTGGCCGACGGGTTCGAGCTGAAGGTCGTCGGCCCGGACGGCGTCGAGGATCTGCGCTTCGATTTCGTGGTGGTCTGCGCCGGCGTGTTCTCCACCCCGCAGATCCCGGATATCGAGGGCGGCGGCGAGTTCGGGGGAGTGCTGCTGCATTCGAGCCAGGCCATCGACCCGTCGCTGGTCGAGGGCCGCCGGGTGATCGTGGTCGGGGCCGGGAAGTCGGCGCTCGACTGCGCGGCGTTCGCGGGAGAGCACGCGCGGGAATGCACGCTGGTGTTCCGCAAGCCGCATCCCATGCTGCCGCGGTTCCTGCCGGGCGGGACGCCCTCGGACCGGATCATCCTGAACCGCTTCAGCGAATCGTTCTTTCGCTATCACCGGCAGAGCCGGATCGAACGGTTCCTGCACGGGCCGGGCAAGAAGATGACCGACCGGTATTGGCGGGCGGTGTCGGCCTACATGCGATTCCAGCTGCGCTCACCGAAGGCCATGCGGCCCGACGCGCCGCTGCCGTCCGGCATCGAGAACCTCGGTGTCAGCGACGAATTCTTTCGGATGGCCCGGCGCGGGCGAATCACCATGCGGCGGGACAGTATCGCGGCGTTCCCCGGCGGGACCACGGTCGAACTGACGGGCGGCAAGCGGCTCGACGCCGACGTCGTCATCTTCGCCACGGGCTGGCGGCAGGAGCTGGAATTCCTTGCGCCCGAACTGGAGAAGACGGTCCGGGTCGAAGGCCGCTTCCAGCTCTACCGGCATATCCTGCCGCCGACCCTGCCACGACTCGGCTTCGTCGGCTACGGCTCCTCCGACGCCTGCCAACTGAGCGCGGAGATCTCGGCGCACTGGCTGTCCCAGCACTTCCTCGGCGAGCTGACGCTGCCGAAGGTCGACGACATGCATGCCGAGATCACGCGGGTCGGCAAGTGGCTGGGCGAGGTAATGCCCGCGCGGCCGGAGGGCTACTACCTCGGCCCGTACCTGTCCCATCACATCGATGAGCTCATGCGGGACATGGGATTACCGGTGCGGCGCACGGACAACTTCGTCTCCGAATACTTCGACACCTTCCTGCCGAGCCGCTACGCCGACCTCACCGAGGAACGGTTGCAGGTCCGCGCGCGAGGATCGCGTCGCCGCCGGTATGTGAGCGCCGGTCGTTCGCTGGGCGGCGTCGCGGCGCTGACCCTGGCCTACGCGTGCTACCGGCGCATGCGCGGGCCGTCGCGTTAGGCGTCAGGTGTGGCGCCCGTCATTCCGGCGCGCTTTTGGCCGGAATCCACAGCTGCGGGTGTGGATCCCGGCCAAAAGCATGCCGGGATGACGAGTAGCTGTTCTCAGTCCGGGATGACGGGCGGCAGTTCTCAACGCAGAGTTCGGATCCATTTGCGGGTGTCGGCGGGGTCGATGACGTCGTCGAGTTCGAGAACCGTTGCGGCCGTGAGGGCTTTGCCCGCGTCGTAGGCGGCCTTGACCAGGGCGTCGAAGGCGGCTTGGCGCTGGGTTGGGTCCTCAATGGCGGCGAGTTCCTTGGCGAAGCCGAGTCGTACCGCGCCTTCCAAGCCCATGCCGCCGATTTCACCTGTGGGCCAGGCGATCACGAAGCGGGGTGCGCGGAAGGAGCCCGCCGCCATGGCCTGTGCGCCCAGGCCGTAGCCCTTGCGGAGGATGACGGTGCCGAAGGGGACCTCGAGGGCGGCGGCGTCGATGAACAGGCGGCTGAACTTGGTGACGGTGGCGTGCTCCTCGGCTTCGGGGCCGACCATGAATCCCGGTGTGTCGCAGAGGGAGACGATGGGCAGGCCGTGTGCGCCGCACAGTTGGAGGAAGGCCGAGAGCTTGTCGGCGGCCGGTGCGTCGATCGCGCCGCCGAGGTGGTGGCAGTCATTGGCGATCAGGCCGAAGGGGCGGCCCTCGACGCGGACCAGGCCGGTGACGATGCCGACGCCCCAGTCGCGGCGCAGTTCCAGGAACGAGCCCACATCGACGATCGATTCGATGGCGGCGCGAATGTCGAAGGCGTGCAGCCGGTTCTCGGGCACCACGTGCCGGGCCAGCCGCGGGTCCGGGGCCTCCCAATCCGTCTCCGCGCCTTGGAAATACGACAGGTACCGGCGGGCGACCGCGACCGCCTCGGCCTCGTCGGCGGCGACCACGTGGATCACGCCATTGCGCCGCTGCACCTCGACGGGCCCGATGTCCTCCGGCGCGTACACGCCCAGTCCGCCGCCCTCGATCATGGCCGGTCCACCCATGCCGATATTGGCGTCCGGGGTCGCGATCACGACATCGCACATGCCCAGCAGCGCCGCGTTTCCGGCGAAGCATCGGCCCGAGACGATGCCGATCAGCGGCACCTTCCCCGACAGCGCGCCCATGGCGCGGAAGGTGGTGACGTCGAGCCCGGAGATGCCGCCGTGATCGGTGTCGCCGGGTCGTCCCCCGCCGCCCTCGGTGAAGAACACCACCGGAAGCCGTTGCTCGCGAGCCAGTTCCAGCATGCGGTCGGTCTTGGCGTGATTGCGCATGCCCTGGGTCCCGGCCAGCACCATATAGTCGTAGGACATGACCAGCGCGCGGGTGCGGTCCGGTCCGAATCGATCGGCATTGATGGTCGCGACGCCCGCGATCAGGCCGTCGGCGGGAGTGTTGGCGATCAGGTCCTCGAGGCTGCGGCGGCTGCGTTGCGCGGCGACCGCCAGCGCGCCGTACTCCACGAAGCTGTCCGGATCGACGAGGTCGGTGATGTTCTCGCGGGCCGTGCGCCGCCCCAGCCGATGCCGCTTGGCGACGGCCGTCGCGCGCTGGGCGTCCAGTGTGGTCTCGTGCCGCGTCCGCACCTCGGCGAGGTCGGCGCGCACCGAATCCAGGTCCACCACGGTCGATTCCGCCGCCGCGCCGTCGTGATCCGCGGCCGCCCAGGTGACCAGCACCGCGTGCGGATCGACCACGTCGCCGGGCGCGACCGCGTGCCGCAGTACCCGCAGCGGTTCCGTCGCGCGCAGCACGTGCTGCATCTTCATGGCCTCCAGCACCGCGACCTCGGCACCGGCGGCGAGAATGCTGCCGGGCTCGGCCAGGGAGACGACCGTCGCGCCCATGGGGGAGCGCAGAGCCTGTTCGTCTTCCGACAGCTCGACTGCCGGGGCGGTGGCATGCTCGACCGGCTGAGGCGGGGCCGGATCCTCGAAACCCTCGGCTCGCGAACGCAATTCGTTCAGATGGTCTTCGAACCAATCGGTGGTCACGGGTGCGCCGTCGCTCAATTCGGCCAGCACGGCGCGCAGCAGGTGCAGGTTGGTGTCGACACCGCCGATGACGGTCTCGGCCAGCGCGTCCGAACACCGTTGCAGCGCAGCAGGATACGACGGTGCGTGCGCGATGATCTTCGCCAGCAGTGAATCGAACCGCACTCCTTGCCGCATGCCCACCTGCGCGGCCGTATCGACCCGCACACCCATTCCGGTCGGCGCGTCGAATCGATCGATCACTCCCGTGCTCGGCAGCACCGAGCCATCGGCCGCCAGCAGTTCGGCATTCACCCGCGCCTGCACGGCGTAACCGCGCGGCTCGCTCTTCGGCAACTCCAGCTCCGCCAGCGACTTGCCCCGCGCCAGGGCCAACTGCAGCGCGACCAGATCCACTCCGGTCACCGCCTCGGTCACCGTGTGCTCCACCTGCAGTCGCGGATTCACTTCCAGGAACCACACATCCGTGCCGTCGACCAGGAATTCCACGGTGATCACACCCCGGCAGCCGACGGCCTCGGCGATCAGCACCGCCTCCCGCTGCACCCGATCCCGCACGCCCGCGGCCAAATCCGGAGCGGGCGCGACCTCGATGAGCTTCTGCCGCCGCCGCTGCACACTGCAGTCGCGATCACCCAGGGCCACCGCGCTCACACCGTCGGCCACCACCTGCACCTCGATGTGCCGCGCCCGTGTCACCAACGTCTCGGCATAGACGGTGTCATCCCCGAACCCGGCCAGCGCCTCGGCCCGGCAGCGCTCCACGACCTCCGCCACCTGCGCCGCCTCGAACACGGTCCGCATGCCGCGGCCACCGCCCCCGGCCGCCGCCTTCACCATGACGCCGGTCGGATGGTCGGCGAGGAATGCCGCGATCTCATCGGCCGATACCCCCGCCTTGGTCGCGGGCAACACCGTCGCCCCCGCCCGCTCGGCGGCCTCCCGCGCCGCGACCTTGTCCCCGAAGATCCGCAGCACCTCCGGCGACGGCCCGACGAAGGTCAGCCCGGCGTCCGCGCAAGCAGCCGCGAATTCCGCGCTCTCACTGAGGAACCCATAGCCGGGATGCACCAATGCGCCCGGCCCGCAGGCGCCCGCGGCGATGGCCACCGCCGCCACGTCCAGATATCCGGCGGCCCCATCCCCCGGCAGCACGTACGCCGCATCCGCGAGCCGCACCGCCAAACTCCCGTAATCCTCCGCGGTGTGGAGCACCGCCGTCTCGTACCCGAGCTCCCGCGCCGTCCGCACCACCCGGACCGCGACCTCACCACGATTCGCAACCACTACTCGCACGCCCGCCAGGCTATGGCACGGATCACCCGAGGCGTAAGGCGCGAATCATTCGCCTAGGTCAGAACTTCGTGACGTAGCAGTCGTAATTGCGCTGGGACAGAATCACTCCGTCGCGAATGGTGAGGAAGGTGGCGATCTCCGCCCGCATCTCGTCCCCGGCCGCCAGCGCGCCCAGCGGAATCGCCAGCACCCCGGTCCAGGTGACTTCCAAGGCCACCTGGTCACCGGTGGCCGCGGCATTGTGAATATCGAACCGCTGCTCCCGGATCACCTGCTGCCCCCGCTCGGCGGCGTCGAGGATCTCGGCGAGATTCCGGGTCGCCCCGTTCGGCAGCAGGGCGTTCGGCAGCTCGTGGTGGACGGCATCGGGATGGAAGAAACGGGCCAGGTCGGGGCCGGTGGCTCCGGCGGCGACGGCTTCGTGATAGCGGACGGCGAGTTCGATGTTCGGATGATTCGGTAGCGCGGTCACTCGGCCAGTCAATCACGGCGGCGCGGGGCGGTGGGGATATGTTCGGGGCATGCATTGGGATCAGATGACGGCTACGCCCGGGGCGCTGCGGACGGCTGCGGCGCGGTTGCGGCGCGGTGTGGGGCAGTTGGAGATTCTGGCGGCGATCATCGAGGCGGCCGAGGGGCCGTGGCTGGGGGCCATGGATTCCGACGGGCGCGGCAATGCCGAGCTACGCATGCATCTGGCCGGGAAGTACCGGTTCATGGCGGTGGTGACCAGTGCGGGGAAGTTGACGCTGGCGGAGATGAATTCGCCGGGGCGGGGCAAGCGGTCGGAACTGGTGCTGTCCACCAAGGCCGCGCAGCGCAAGGGGTTCGATTCGCCCAAGGACGTGCCCAAGCAGCAGGAGTGGGTCGACTACGTGGTCGGGTGGGTGCGCTACGCGAGCGCGGAGGTGGGCCGCCGGGACGTGGTGGAGTGGCAGCTCAAGGGCGCGGATCAGCGGCTGGCCGCCATGAACGAGAGCGTGGAGACCATGCGGGCCGCGCTGGTCGAGCGCGAGCAGATGCGCGATGAGCTGGCCGCCGAGGTGGCGGAGCTGCGCGCGGAGTTCGAGGCCGAATCAGCCCTCGCCGACAAGCGCGTCGTCGTCGGTGGCGACCCCGTCGTCGGTCAGGACATAACGCCAGATGGGGAGCAGGGCGTGGTCGTCGAGGATGTCGTCGGCACGGTGGACGGTGGCCTCGAGCCGGTCGAGGACGAGGTCGCGGTCGAGACCGGAGCCGATGAGGACCAGGCTGCTGACCCGGGGCTCGTGACGGGACCACTGAGTGGGCTCGATGGTGATGTGGCGGCCGACCATGTGCAGGACGAACTTTCGCGGGTCATCGGCGACGGCGAAGGCGAGCACGCCCTTGGCACGGAACAGGCCGACGGGCGGGTCCTCCAGTAGCGCAATGAGTTCGCGCGGATTGAGATCCGTGTCGGAAGTGAACGAGACACTGTCGTAGGCGTCGTGCAGATGCCGATGGTCGTGGCAGTCACCATCGTGGCAGTGCTCATGCTCGTGGTCGTCGTCCAGCAGTAGCTCGTCGAAGCTGAGCTGGTCACCGACGCGCGGGGCATGCGCCTCCCGATTCGGCACATCGAACAGCAATCCCGGGTCGATGCGCCCGTGGCTGGTCGGATACACCGGAACCTGGCCGACCGACTCGGCGATCTCGGCCCGCAGCCGCTCCAGCGCGGCGGGTTCGACCCGATCGGACTTGTTCAGCACCACCAGATCCGCCATGCGCAGATGCGTCCCGAGCTCCGGATGCAGCGCGCGGCTGTCGCGGAAGTGCTCGGCATCGACCACCTCGACCAGCCCGCCGTACCGGATGCGCGGATTGTCGCTGTTCACGACCATGCGAATGAGATTGCGCGGCTCGGCCAGTCCGCTGGCCTCCACCACGATGACGTCGATCTTCTGCTTGGGATGCGCCAGCCGGTCGAACAGATCGTCCAGTTCGCTGACGTCCACGGCACAGCACACGCACCCGTTGCCGAGCGAGACCATGGCGTCGACCTGACCAGCGACCAGCATGGCGTCGATATTGACCGCCCCGAAGTCGTTGACCACCACCCCGATCCGGGTGTTCCGGGTGCGCAGCAGGCGGTTGAGCAGGGTCGTCTTCCCGGCACCGAGGAATCCGGCCACGATCAGGACAGGAATGCGCCGACTCACGGCGACCACCTTACTGATCGGTGTGAGGCCGCCGCAGCATGCTTGAAACCGAGTGGAAATAACCCGGTTCTACCGTGACGGACTATTCGACCGACCACGGGAGGTGCGCCGTGCGGGTGCGGGATCTACTCGATGCGCCGCAATTGCGCATGCGGTTGCTGCACGGAGACGCGGGGGAGTTGGATCGTCCGGTCTCCAGGGTTTGCGCGACCGATATGCCCGATCCGCGACCCTTCGTGACAGCGGGAGCGCTGGTGTGTACGGGATTGGTGTGGCGGCAAGAGGCCGCCGACTCCGATCGCTACGTGGGATTGCTCGCGGGCGCGGGAGTCGCCGGTGTGGTTGCCGGGCAGGCTCTGCACGGCCACGTCCCCGATGATGTGGTCGTGGCGTGCGAACGTCACGGCCTGCCGCTGCTGTCCGCCCCGCAGAGCGTCCCGTTCAGCCGGATCATCGAATACCTGGCCGAGCAGGCGGCCGAGGTGCGCTGGCGGCGTGTGCAATCGCGGGCCGACCGGCAGCGCCGGCTGCTGGCCGCGGTCGCCGCCGGGGCCGATATCGAGACGCTGCTCGCGGATTTCGCGGCGGAACAGCAGGTTTCGGCCTGGCTGCTGACCGCGACGGGCACGGTCGTCGCGGGCACCGCCGACCTGGCCGAGGACGAGATCGACCGGATCATCGCCACCGCCCTGACCGCGCCCCGCCTGCCCGCCGTGACCACCGGCGCGATGCGGGTGCTCCAAGTCGGCGCGGGTGATCGAATCACCGCCTGGTACCTGGTGATCCGCCCCTCGGTCCCCGAACTCGACCCCTTCGGCACGGACCTGGCCGCCGTCGCCGAACTGTACCGCCAGCGCCGCTCCGACCGGAGGCACCTGGATTGGGAACTCGCCGACCGCTTCCCGACGCCGTTCGCCGAACGGCCCGGCACCTCGGAGGTCGCCGTCGTATGTGAAATCCACGCCACCGACAGTGCTCCCCGTCATTCCGGCGTGCTTTTGGCCGGAATCCAACGCCGCAGAGTGGATCCCGGCCAAAAGCACGCCGGGATGACGACGGGGACTCACGCCGGGATGACGACCGGGACTTCTGTCGATCCGGGCAGGGTCGAAATTGAACCGCAGCAGCCTGATTCGAGCTGGACGGATTCGGCGGCCGGGCTGCTGGCGGTGCGGTCCGCCTTGCACGACGTGCTGCCCGACCTGGCCACCTCGATAGATCGCGAGGGGCGGCTGATCGGCGTGACCGTGGGCACCCAGGACGGGATCGCCGCCGAGGTGAACCGGCGTTTCGGGCGAATCGCCGCCGGGCTCACCGACATCCGGCTCGCCATCGGCGTGAGCGCCCGGCAGCGGGACGAGTCGCTCGCGGGCGCGATCGGTGCCGCGGCGGCCGCCTCCACCGCGGCACGGGACGACACCGCGCCCGTGAGCCTGCGGGTGGCCGATATCGATTCTGCGGTCGGGCTTTTCACCGCCGTGCCCGGTGGACTGCAACGGCGTTTCGCCGAACGGGTGCTGGGACCGGTACTGGACTACGACCGGCGGCACCGGGCCGGGCTGCTCGACACACTGGCGGTGTTCCTCGGCTGCGAGGGTTCGTGGCGGCAGGCGGCGGATCGAATGCATCTGCACCTCAATACCGTTCGCTATCGGATCGGCCGGATCGAGGAGCTCACCGGGCGCGATCTGGGGCGGCTCGACGATCGGCTGGACCTGTACCTGGCGGTACGGACCTTGGACCAGGGGCCGACGCTGGATCAGACCGCTCCGGTGTAAGGGTCCCAGGCGATTCCGGCATCGGGCGCGCCCTCGCGCAGCACGCTCGCGTGGATCAGGCCGTAGGGGCGGTCGTCGGCGTGGAAGACCTCGCCCTTGTTGGGGACGCCGAATCGTTCGATGTCGTAGGAGAAGTGGTGTTTGTTGGGAGCGGCCAGCCGGACCTCCGCCAGGCACGGGTACGCCTCCAGCGCGGCCCGGCCCATCTCGAACAGCGTCTGCTGCAGGGCCTTCGAGTGCAAGGTCGCGAAGGTCTCGACCATGGCGGCCCGAATCCCGTGGTAGGCGGCGTCCCAGTCCTCGGGCGGGGTCGCGAAGCGCCAGCGGGCGATCAGGCTGGTGGCCAGGATGCGGTCGTAGGCGGGTTCGAGGACGGTGAACGGGTCGGTCAGGAAGCCCGCGAACTCCGATCCGGTGGATTTGAGGATCACCAGATCCTTGACGCCGCCGATCACCCACTCCCGGCGGTCCGCGCCCTCGCCTTCGACGGTGATCGCCGCGATCCGCACCTCGGGCCCGATCCGCGTCCAGGTGTGGTCGTGCTCGCTGCCGCGCACCGGAACCCGCTGCCACGCATACTCTTCGATCTCGATGCGCGCCGACTCCACCGGCGCGATATCCGCGACGAAATGCCGGGCCAGCGCCAGCCCGTAGTCCTCGATGCTCCCGTCGCCGTGGCTCTTGGCGTAGGTGTAGATGGTCTGCTTCTGCGAATCCGTGGGCAGCACCGCGCCCTGGTCGCCCACCGTATGCGCCTCGTCGAATCCGCCGCGCAGGCACGAGGAGACATTGAGATCGCGAATCTCGTGCCGGTCGGTATCGCGGTAGATGCGCACCACCCGGTTCTCGGCCTTCCCGTACTGGTGCGGGCCGAGCACGATCCGGCCAACGGATTCAGCAGTCATGGCATCACTGTCGCGCATCGCCGGCGCGGCACCGACTGGTTTCGGAGACAAAACGCCGTACCCGATTCCGGCGGCGTTTGGGCGAATTGGACAAAGCCGCGCGCGCAACCGGCCGCTTAGCCTGACCAGCAACTGACCCGGAAGGAAGACAGGGCCAATGACTTCGCCTCACCCCGTCGACACGCGGCTGCCGTGGCATCGGCTGCTGGTGTTCGGCATCCAGCACGTGCTGATCATGTACACCGGATGCGTCACCGTGCCGCTGGTATTCGGCGCGGCCGCGGGCCTGGACAAGTCCACCGTGGCCCTGCTGATCAGCGCCGACCTGCTGGTGGCGGGCATCATCACCATGGTGCAGAGCCTCGGGCTGGGGAAGTTCGCGGGCGCACGGCTGCCGATCATCACCGGCGCCACCTTCGTGGCCATGAGCCCGATGATCCTGATCACCAAGGACTACGGGATCCAGGCCATGTACGGATCGCTGCTGCTGGGCGGCGTGATCGGGATCGCGCTGGCGTGGCCGTTCGCCTCGCTGGTGCGGTTCTTCCCGCCGCTGGTCAGCGGGACCGTGCTGACGGTGGTCGGCATCTCGCTGATCGGGGTGGCGGGCGGCCTGGTCGTCGGCAGCGATCCCAAGGCGGCGACCTTCGCCTCGCCGTCCCGGATCGCGCTGGCCGCAGCGGTATTGGTCGTCGCGCTGGTGTGCACGGTGCTCGGCCGGGGCGTGTGGTCTCAGCTGGGCGTGCTGATCGCGCTCATCGTCGGCATCGTCATCTCCATCCCCATGGGCCTGATCAAGCTCGACGGTGTCTCGAAGGCGTCCTGGCTGGGCGTGCCCCACCCGTTCCATTTCGGCGCACCGCATTTCCCGGTGACCGCGGTGGTGGCCATGACCATCGCCATGGCCGTCATCTTCGCCGAGTCCACCGCCAGCATGCTGGCCATCGGCGAGATCACCGGAAAGCCGGTCAGCCGTGGCGATCTGGCGCGCGGCCTCATCGGCGACGGCCTCTCCGCCGTCCTGGCCGGGGTGCTGAACTCGTTCGCGGACACCATCTTCAACCAGAATGTCGGCGCGCTCGCCAACACCCGCGTGTTCAGCCGCTACGTGACCGCGGTGAGCGGCGCGATCCTGGTGCTGCTGGGCCTGGTGCCGCGCTTCGGCGCACTGGTCGCGGCCGTGCCCCAGCCGGTGGTCGGCGGCGTCGGCCTGGTGCTGTTCGCGACCATCGCGGTCATCGGCGTCGACACCCTGCGCAAGGCCGACCTCTCCGATCGGGTGAACCTCAGCATCATCGCCGTCTCGATCGGCGTCGGCCTGGTGCCGGTGCTGACCAAGGGCATGTTCGAGAAGTTCCCGTCCTCGGCCCAGATCATCCTCAACAGCGGCATCAGCCTCGCCGCCATCACGGCCTTCACCCTCAACCTGGTGTTCAACCACACCAAACTCGGCGAATACGCCCGCGGCACAGCCACTCCCGCCGCCCCCGAGCCGGACACCCCCGACGCGGTCGCCGCCACCTGATCCCCCCTCCTCATCGGGGAAGCCGAAGCCGTGGATTCCGTACGGATCCACGGCTTCGGTTTGTCCGCGGCATCATCCGCAGGCGTTGACCCATTCGGAGAGGCCGTCGGCGAACATCTGACGCTTCCAGATCGGGACCTCGTGCTTGATGCGGTCCACCAGTTCGGCGCAGGTCTGGAAGGCCTCCGCGCGGTGCGGGGCGGCGACGGCCACGACGATCGCGAGATCACCGATGGTCAGTGAGCCGATGCGGTGGACCGCGGCGACCGGCAGGCCCGAGGAGGCGGCGACCTCTTCGCACACCTTGCGCAGGAACTGTTCGGCCTGCGGGTGCGCGGAGTACTCCAGCGACGAGACCGATTGGCCGCCATCGTGATCGCGCACCTTGCCGGTGAAGACCACGATGCCGCCGTGGTCGGGGCCGCTCACGGCCTTCTCCACCTCGGCCGGGTCCAGCGGGTGATCGCTGATGCGAGCGAGCAGCTCACTCATGGTTGCCTCCTCCGGCCACCTGGGCCAGCAGATGTTCGAGAATCGGGGTGAGCACGGCAATGCCGTCCTTCACCCCGCCCGGCGAACCGGGCAGATTGACGATCACGGTGCGCCCGGCCAGGCCCGCCACGCCGCGGCTCAGGGCGGCCAGGGGGAACTTCGCGGTGCCCGCCTGGCGGATGGCGTCGGCGACGCCGGGGAGCTCCCGATCGATAAGGGCCAGAGTGGCTTCCGGGGTGGCGTCGGTGGGGGAGGCCCCGGTGCCGCCGGTGCTGATCACCAGATCGGGTTCGCTCGCCAGGGCGTCGGAGAGGCCGAAGGAGATGTCGGCGTCGGCGAATACCAGCGGGCCGCGCACCGAGAAACCCTGCTCGGCAAGCCATTTCGCGAGGACCGGGCCGGTGGTGTCGGTGCGGGTGCCCGCGGCGACACCGGTCGAGGCCACCACGACCGCGGCCGTGCGGCCCGCACCCGCGAGGGAAGCCGGTGCGGCGGCGGGGGTTTCATGCTTCTCGTGGTGGTGCTTCCGGTGCTGCTCGGCCTCGGGTCGCACCCAATGTCCGTGCTTGCCACCCTCTTTGGTGACCAGTCGCACCCCGTTCAGCGTGGCCGCCGGATCCACGGCCTTCACCATGTCGTGCAGCGTGAGCCCCGCGACCGCGACCGCCGTCAGCGCCTCCATCTCGACGCCGGTCGGCCCCTTGGTCTTCGCCGTCGCCTCGATGGTTATGGAGTCCTCGGTGAACCCGAACGACACGTTCACCGACGACAACGCCAGCTGATGGCACAGCGGAATCAGCTCGGAGGTCTTCTTCGCGCCATTGATCCCGGCGATGCGGGCGGTGCTCAGCACATCGGCCTTGGGCATATCGTCGGCCCGGACCAGCCGGATGACCTCGGGGGTGGTCCGCAGTTCGCCCGCGGCGACCGCGATGCGGGCGGTGTCGGCCTTCGCGCTCACGTCGACCATGCGGGCGCGACCTTCACGGTCGACATGCGACAACTCACTCATCACAACAGCCTTTCACAGGGGCCGGACGGCGACGATCGTGCCCGCGGACACCTCGGTGGCGGCGGCCGGGATATCGATGAGCACATCGGCCTGGGCCATGGACGCGATCAGATGCGAGCCCTGACCCGACACCAGCGCGACCCCGTCCTCGGCGAGCTTGCCGCGCAGGAACTGTCGCTTCCCGGCGGGGGAGCGGACCGAATCCAGCAGCGGCAGTTCGGAAATCGGCAGCGCGGGCAGCCCGGCCAGCTCGCGCAGGATGGGGCGCGCGAAGACCTCGAAGGACACCATGGTGCTCACCGGGTTGCCGGGGAAGCTCAGCACGGGCACGCCGTCCACCAGGCTCAGGCCCTGCGGCCCGCCGGGTTGCATTGCCACCGAACCGAATTCGCCGCCCTGCGTGCCCAGCACCTCCTTGACCACCTCGAAGTCGCCCATGGAGACGCCGCCGGAGGTGAACACCACATCGGCCTGCGCGACCGCCTCGGCCAGCCGGATACGGAACTCGGCGTGATCGTCGGTGGAATGCGCGACCGACACCACCTCGACGCCGTTGTCGGCCAGCGCCGCCGCCAGCGCGATGCCATTGGAATTGAAGATCTGCCCGGGCAGCAGCACGGCTCCGGCGGGCCGCAATTCGTCGCCGGTGGTGAGGACCGCGGCGCGCACCCGGCGCAGCACCGACAGCTCACCCAGCCCGACCGCGGCCAGTGCCGCGATGTGGCGGGGCCGCAGCAGCTTGCCCGCGGCGGCCAGCAGCTGTCCGGCCCGCACGTCGGTGCCCGGCTCGCGCACGAAATCGCCACTCGCCCTGCTGGTTCGGATCGTCACCGTGACGCCGTCGGAGTCGGTGTGCTCCACCGGCACCACGCAGTCCGCGCCCGGCGGCACCGGCGCGCCGGTCATCACCTTCACGGCCGCGCCCGCGGGTAGCGTCACCGCCTCGGTGTTCCCGGCCGCCACCACGCCGATCAGCGGCAGCGTGGCGGGCACGATGGCCACCGATTCGGCCGCCACCGCGTACCCGTCCATTGCCGAATTCCGGAATACCGGCAGGTCCAGGGGCGAATACACATCCACGGCCAGCCGCCGGCCCAGCGCCTGATCCATCGGAACCGGCTCGGCGATCCGGTCGGCCAGCGGCCGCAGCGCATCCTCGATGCGCCGGCGGTGGTCGTCGACTGGTCGGGCCGGGGCGAGCGCGTGCCGGGAACTCATGCTGGTGAGCCTATACGCGGGTGGAACCTCCGATTCGTGACCGGCCGATCGGCGGGCCCGGCTCGTGCGAATCTACAAAGGCTTGCGCACCCGGCAATAATGGTCGAATGACCGTGGTCGCGATGGGCATGCCCGCTGTGCGAACCGGGCGGCCCGCTATGGACGGCCGCCCGGACACGCCATTCCTGCTGGACCGGTTCGGCCGGGTCGCGCGGGATCTGCGGGTGTCCATCACCGAGAAGTGCTCGCTGCGCTGCACGTACTGCATGCCCGAGGAGGGCCTGCCGGCCATTCCGGCCGATGAGCTGCTCTCCACCGACGAGATCGTCCGCCTGGTCACCCTCGCGGTGCGCGAACTCGGCGTTCACGAGGTGCGATTCACCGGCGGCGAACCGCTCATGCGCCGCGATCTGGAGCAGATCATCGCCGGGTGCCATGCCGCGCTGCCGGATACGCCGCTGGCTATGACCAGCAATGGCGTCGGGCTCGAGCACCGCGCCCGCAAGCTCGCCGAGGCCGGGCTGAGCCGCATCAATGTCTCGCTCGACACCGTGGACCGCGATGGCTTCCACCGCCTGACCCGCCGCGACCGCCTGGATTCGGTGCTCGCCGGGATCCGCGCCGCCATCGCGGCCGGGCTCACCCCGCTCAAGGTGAATGCCGTGCTCATGCGCGAAACCCTGGACGGCGCAGCCGATCTGCTGCAGTGGTGTCTGGACGAGGGCGCGGAACTGCGCTTCATCGAGGAGATGCCGCTCGACGCCGACCACGAGTGGGCGCGCGCCAACATGATCACCGCCGAGGAACTGCTCGAGGTGCTCGGCAAGCGATTCAGCCTGACCGAGGTCGGCCGCGAGGATCCTTCCGCCCCCGCCGAGCGCTGGCAGGTCGACGGCGGCCCGGGCACCGTCGGCATCATCGCCTCGGTGACCCGCCAGTTCTGCGGCGACTGCGACCGCACCCGCCTGACTGCCGACGGCCGGATCCGCTCCTGCCTGTTCAGCGATCAGGAGTACGACATTCGCGCCGCCCTGCGCTCCGGCGCGACCGACGCCGATATCGCCGGACTCTGGCGCGGCGCCATGTGGAACAAATCGGCCGGGCACGGCATCGACGCCGCCGGCTTCGTCCCGCCCGAACGAACGATGGGAGCCATCGGTGGTTGAGGTCCGCTATTTCGCCGCGATCGCGGACGCGGTCGGCAAGGACAAGGAGACCCTGGACCTCCCGTCCGGGGCCACCGTCGGCGACCTGCGCACCACCCTCGCTGCCACCTACGGGCCCAAACTCGACCCGATGCTGAAGGTCTGCGCCTACCTCATCGGTGACGAACTCACCCGCGACGCCACCGCGACGCTGTCCCCGCGGGTAGACGTGCTCCCGCCCTTCGCGGGCGGCTAGCGTCCTGGCGCGCCGCGTCGAATCCGATTTTCACTGCCGCGCGCTAACATTCGGCCGGTCCCCGCACGCCTCAGCCAGGAGACCGCCCCGCAATGACGCAACCGACCGACCCGACCCCTACGCCGACCCCGGGCCATCCCGCCTTCGTCGAGGTTCAGCAACAGCGCGCCGCCAGCATGCAGCTGCGGGTCGCGGACTGGATCACCAAGTTCGCGGGCTCGATGCACTTCGTCTACATCCACGCGGTCGGCTTCGCGCTGTGGATGATCTTCTTCGAGGACAGCCCGTGGCCGACGCTGACCCTCGTCGTCTCGCTCGAGGCGATCTTCCTGTCCACCTTCGTCATGATCGGCCAGAACCGCCAGGCCGACTTCCAGCAGGCCAAGGCCGATCACGACTTCCAGGAACAGGAACTCGAACTCAAGACCAACACCGAACTCACCCGAGCCATCCACATGATGACGGCCGAACTCCACCGCCGCCTCATCGAGGAGCCGGATCAGCACAAGAACTAACGGGCCGATCAGCTGCCGAGATTCGCGATGAACGTCCACCACCGCACAGACAAGCTCAGTGATGACAGGCCGCGCGGAGTCGCTCGACCACTCCGGCGACGCCGCTGCGCACCATGCCGGGTTCGTCGACATCGAACCCGCGCAGCACCTCGAACCAGGGCCCGAGCGCATGCCAGTTCTCGGCGCGGGCGCGCAATTCCGGTGTGACGCCGTAGGTCTCGGCGACGGCCCCGGCGAATTCCGGCGAGGTGCCGAACAGCGACCAGGCCAGGTCGATCGCGCGGTCGCCGAGATGGGCGTCGCCGAAGTCGATGATTCCGCTCACCCGTCCGGCCACGGCGAGCACATGGTCGGGGCCCAGATCGGCGTGGACCACGGTGTCGGCGGGGGACTCCAGGATCCGGTCCAGTAGCGCGGTGGCGGCCGCGGTCAGCGAATCCGGAAGCAGCGGAAGAACTTCCCGGCGGCAGCGGGTGTCGGCCCAGGCCCGTTCGCGGTGGGTGTGGTCGGCCGCGGGCAGGCCCAGAGCCACCGCCTCGGCGGGCGGGACGTCGTGCAGGGCGCGGACGAAGCGGCCGATGGCCTCCCCATTTTCCGGGGTGTACGCGTCGATGGGCTCGCCGGGAATCAGCGCGTGCCGGACCACCAGCGGTGATTCGGAGACCACGGTCGGAATCGGCACGGGCAGCGGGAGCCGCGGTGCGAGCCAGGGCAGCAGCCGCGTCTCCCGCAGCAGTTGGGCGTCGATCTCCGGCCGCCGCGGCCGTCGCTCCACCCAGCGGTCGTCCACCAGGGTGGCCGAACTGTCCCATCCGTTATCGCCGTCGAAGTTCACGCGTCGACCGTAGAAACCGTGACACGGCGACAGCAAACGCTTTTCGCGTCCGTGCGCCGACCAGCCGCCGACGCTGAGCCGGTATGGCGGGCCGTCGTGACCGCTGCCGGGCCTACTTCCACCAGGTGTCGAGCGGGGTCACCGGGACGGTCCGCTTGTGGCGGGTATTGCGGAAGATCGTCTCGAGCTTCTCGGCGACCTCCGGGGCGACGGGCTTGCCCTCGAGGTAGTCGTCGATCTGGGAGTACTTGAGCCCCAAGGCTTCCTCGTCGGGCAGCGACGGGCGGTCATCCTCTAGGTCGGCGGTCGGCACCTTCTGCCACACGCTCGGCGGCGCGCCGAGTTCCTGGAGCAGGGCCGCGCCCTGGCGCTTGGTGAGACCGGTCAGCGGGGTGATGTCCACGCCACCGTCGCCGAACTTGGTGAAGAAGCCGGTGACCGCCTCGGCGGCATGGTCGGTGCCGACGACGAGGTGGTTGAGCTGTCCGGCGATGGCGTACTGCAGGACCATGCGCTCGCGGGCTTTGATATTGCCGCGCACGAAGTCTCGCAGCTGCGGCTCCTGATGCAGTTCCAGGATGCCGGTGGCGGCCTCGCCCGCGGCCGCGTCGGCGCTGGGCTTGACGTTCACCACGACGGAGCGGTCGGGCTGGATGAACCGCAGGGCGATCTGCGCGTCCTCCTCGTCGAACTGCACGCCGTAGGGGAGGCGCACGGCCACGAAGGTGGCGTCATGGCCCTCGGCGCGCAACTCCTCGGCGGCCAGCTGGCACAGGCGACCGGTGAGCGTCGAGTCCTGGCCGCCGCTGATGCCGAGCACGAAGCCCTTGGCGGGCGTGGAGCGCAGATAGTCCTTGAGGAAGTCGATGCGCCGCCGCACTTCGATTTTCGGTTCGATGGTCGGCAGCACGCCCAGTTCGGCGATGATCTCTTCGCGCAGGTTCCCCATGGCCACACTGTACTTGGCGGCCACCACGCGCCCTCGGCGGCTGTTCGGGGACCGGGACTATTCGGGAGCCGGGGCGGTCACCTGCCGGACCAGCATCGCCCAGTGATCGCCGATCTGATCCAGCGTGTAGCGCAGCACGCGGATCTGGTGCAGCACCAGCGCGGCGTCCAGCGTGGCCATCAGCGAATCCGCGGTCAGCGAGATGTCGCCGGGCGCCCCGGCCTGCCGGAGCAGCAGCGACACATGGGTTTTCGCGACGTTGTAGGGCGGCCCCGCGTACTGCCCGCCGATATCGGCATTGCGGCGGACATCGCCCTCCACCTCGACCAGCGCCAGCCGCGCCCGGCCGAAGGCGATGAGCCGTTCCACCGGCGGTCCGCCCGGCCCCAGCGGCGGCGGCCCGAACATATAGGCCCACTGCAGCTTCTGATCGGACTGATCCAGCAGCGCCAGCATCAACCCCGCCCGATTGCCGAAGCGGCGGAACACCGTACCCTTGCCCACGCCCGCCAGCTTGGCGACCGCGTCCATGGTGACCGCGTCCGCGCCCTGCTCGCGCACCAGTGTCTCGGCGGCGTCGAGCAGCAGCTGCCGGTTGCGGGCGGCGTCGCTGCGCTCGTGCGAGCTGCCGGGCATGAGCAGCGGCACCGAATGCGGCGGCGGCTGCTGATTGCCGACGGGCTCGATGGACAGGGAGATATTGGGCAGGTCGACGGCGTCGCCCTTCGAGGTGTCGCGTGGCCTCGCTGGGGTTTCGCGGGGGGTGTCGCGTGTCACAGCCGTTGTGCTCCTACCCGGGAATGTAAGCGGACTGGGGTCCGGTTACAGTCTATCGAAAGTTCCGCCGCTGAATCAGTAACCCACTGGAGTGATCATCATGTCGCAGACCCGCATTCTCGTCCTGGTCGGCAGCCTCCGCGCCGCGTCGATCAACCGCCGTCTGGCCGAGGCCGCCGTCAAGACCGCTCCGGAGGGCGTGGAGCTGGCCATCTACGAGGGCCTCGGGGACATCCCGTTCTACAACGAGGACATCGACGCCGAGGGCAAGGTCCCGGCCGCCGCGCAGGCGCTGCGTGACGCCGTCGCCGCCTCCGACGCCGTCCTCTTCGTCACCCCCGAATACAACGGCACGCTGCCGGCCGTGCTGAAGAACGGCATCGACTGGGCCTCCCGCCCCTACGGCGCGGGCGCGCTCAAGGACCGTCCGGCCGCCGTCATCTCGGCCTCCATCTCCGCGAACGCCGCCAAGTGGTCGCACGACGACGCCGTCAAGGCGCTGGGTGTGGCCGGTGCGAACGTGGTCAAGGAGGCGTCGCTGCACTTCGGCACCATCGGTTCGCGCTTCGTCGAGACCCACCCGGCCGACGACGCCGAGGCCATCACCCAGCTGGCCGCCACCGTGCGCCTGCTGGCGGAGACCGCCGCCGCTCGGGCGAACGTGTAACAAACCCCAGCGATCACACGCTGAATTCAGCGCAAGGCCACGGCTTTTCGGCCGTGGCCTGCCGCATTTCCGGACCGTTCGGGACTACCGTCGAGCCATGAAGCTACCAACGGGCAACTCTGCGTGGAGCCGTTGTTTCATGGCGGTCACCCTGGCCGTCTCCGCCGCCTCGGTGGTGGTGAACGCGGCCGACGCGGCGGCCGAAGCGAGCACCTCCGATATCTCCGGGGCGAGTGCCGCCAATGTCCGCCTCTACCTGGGCAACTGGGCCGGGTACGTGGTGCGGGGTGATTTCCGGGAGGTCAGCGCCACCTGGGTGCAGCCCGAGGTCGACTGCCTCGACCCCGGCGTACTGCAGCGCGTGGTGCCGTGGGTGGGCCTGAACGGCGCGCAGGGCCTCAACGGCCAGGTCGCGCTGCCGCTCATGCAGACCGGCGTCGAATCCCTGTGCGCCAGTGACGCGGCCGTGTATGCGGCGCTGCCCGGACTTCAGGTCGAGACGCTCGCCGCCGGGATGGCCTACGCCGATCCGCGGCTGGCCGGGACGGTCATGAACGCCGGGGCCAAGGTCTCGAATGCCCTGGGGGCGGCCGCGAACGGGCTCTGTTCGCTCGGCATGTTCCGCGGCCTCTGCACGCCGGACAAGGAAGTCGACGGATGGTGGGAGGGCTATCCCGACCCGCCCGTGAGCTATGACGACGTCGAGGTCCACCCCGGCGACACCATGCATTCCGCGGTCACCTGGGACGGCGCGAACTACGTCATGACCCTGGAGAACCGCACCGCGCACTGGACGCGCACCACGGTCGCGCCCTCGACGGTCCCAGCCCGGACCGCGGAGATCGTGGTGGAGGGTCACCTCGACGCTGCGCTGCCGGGCTTCCAGCCGATCACCTTCACCGAGATCAGCATCGACGGCCGCCCGCTGTCGGACTACGACGCTCAGGTCTACGGCATTCCGGCCACCAATCGATTGCTGGCGCCCGGTCCGGTCGACGGCGCGTCGTTCACGATCGGCTAGACGGCTGGAACACGCCGCGACACGCCGAGCCGAGCGGGGCCCCTGAAATTGGGGGCGGGGCTCGGCGGCCCGGCAAACCGGGTGGTCGCTCGAGCCTGCTGTGACTCGTGAGAAGCCTGTTGATCAGCGGTGATGGTGTGTTTGCTGGAAATGAACTGTAGGTCCAAATTGTGATGTGCGTCGCAGTCGTGTCGAGTTGCGAATCGAGTGTCCAGGTACTTACGGCACCGGAATTTCACCTTTGTGAGTCGCAACATGTCGTGTTGTATGAATCTGTCGGCCACTAGGTGTAGTGTCTTGGGAGCTGGAAGGCCACTAGGCGAACACCTCGAAGTTCACCGAGTGAGCTGGGGCTTCGGTTCCGCTTCCAGGGGTTTGCGCACTTACTACAGGGATCTTGTTTCAGCCGTGCACTGCCGACGGACCGAAGGCAAGGAGAAGGGGATACCAATGACCATCACCGTTTACACCAAGCCCGCTTGTGTCCAGTGCAACGCGACCTACCGCGCCCTCGACAAGGCCGGTGTCGACTACGACGTCATCGACATCTCCGAGAACCCCGAAGCCCGCGACTACGTCATGGCCCTGGGCTACCTGCAGGCCCCCGTCGTCGTCGCCGGTGACGACCACTGGTCCGGCTTCCGCCCGGACCGCATCAAGTCTCTGGCCGACGCGGTCGCGGTGGCATAACCCGCCACCTCCTGCAGGTTCGTCCGAATCGAAAGGAGGGAAGATGGCCGAGATCTCCGGTGAGACACCGAATCTGGTCTACTTCTCGAGCGCTTCGGAGAACACGCACCGCTTCGTCGAGCGGTTGGGTATCCCCGCCGTTCGCATACCGCTTCATACCGCCGACTCGCTTCGCGTCGAAGATCCCTACGTGCTGATCGTCCCCACCTACGGGGGAGGTCGGCACGTTTTGGGTGGACAGCGATCCGACAAGGAATTCGTCCCCCGTCAGGTGGCCAAGTTCCTCAACGATCCGCACAACCGCGCCCTGCTGCGCGGCGTGATCGCGAGCGGCAACACGAACTTCGGCGATACGTACTGCTATGCGGGAGAAGTGATCTCACGTAAGGCAGGGGTCCCGTACCTGTATCGCTTCGAACTCATGGGAACTGCCGAGGACGTCGCGCGCGTCCGAGAGGGATTGGACTTGTTTTGGCAACGACAACAGCACCGGTCGGAAAGACTGCCCGCGTAGAGCGTCCCGTCAGCGGCGACTCCGCGACCACCGAGGGCATGGACTACCACGCCCTCAACGCGATGCTGAATCTGTACGGCCCCAACGGCGAGATCCAGTTCGACAAGGATCGTGAGGCCGCGCACCAGTACTTCCTGCAGCACGTCAACCAGAACACGGTGTTCTTCCACAACCTGCGGGAGAAGCTGGACTACCTGGTCAAGGAGAACTACTACGAGGTCGAGGTGCTCGACCAGTACAGCTTCGACTTCACCAAGCGGCTGTTCAAGCAGGCGTACGCCAAGAAGTTCCGCTTCCCGACCTTCCTCGGCGCGTTCAAGTACTACACGAGCTACACGCTCAAGACCTTCGACGGCAAGCGCTACCTGGAGCGTTTCGAGGACCGGGTGTGTCTGGTCGCCATGACCCTGGCCGCCGGTGACGAGAAGCTGGCGTCGGAACTGGTGGACGAGATCATGGACGGCCGTTTCCAGCCGGCCACCCCGACCTTCCTCAACTCGGGCAAGAAGCAGCGCGGCGAGCCGGTGTCCTGCTTCCTGTTGCGCATCGAGGACAACATGGAGTCCATCGGCCGCTCCATCAACTCCGCCCTGCAGCTGTCCAAGCGCGGCGGCGGTGTGGCCTTGCTGCTCAGCAATATTCGTGAGCACGGCGCGCCGATCAAGAAGATCGAGAACCAGTCCTCGGGCGTCATCCCGATCATGAAGCTGCTGGAGGACTCGTTCTCCTACGCCAACCAGCTGGGCGCGCGCCAGGGCGCGGGCGCGGTGTACCTGCACGCGCACCACCCCGACATCTACCGGTTCCTCGACACCAAGCGCGAGAACGCGGACGAGAAGATCCGCATCAAGACGCTCTCGCTGGGTGTGGTGATCCCGGACATCACCTTCGAGCTGGCGAAGAAGAACGAGGACATGTACCTCTTCTCGCCGTACGACGTCGAGCGCATCTACGGGGTGCCGTTCGCCGACATCAACGTGACCGAGAAGTACTACGAGATGGTCGACGACAAGCGGATTCGCAAGTCCAAGATCAAGGCTCGCGAGTTCTTCCAGACCCTCGCCGAGCTGCAGTTCGAGTCGGGCTACCCGTACATCATGTACGAGGACACCGTGAACCGGGCCAACCCGATCGCGGGCAAGATCACCCACTCCAACCTGTGCTCGGAGATCCTGCAGGTCTCCACCGCCTCGGAGTTCAACGACGATCTGTCCTACGCCAAGGTGGGCAAGGACATCTCGTGCAACCTGGGTTCGCTCAACATCGCGAAGACCATGGACTCGCCGGATCTGGGCAAGACGGTGGAGACCGCGATCCGCGCCCTGACCGCGGTGTCGGATCAGACCCACATCTACTCGGTGCCCTCGATCGAGCAGGGCAACAACGAGTCCCACGCCATCGGCCTGGGCCAGATGAACCTGCACGGCTACCTGGCGCGTGAGCACGTCCACTACGGCTCCGAAGAGGGCATCGACTTCACCAACATCTACTTCTACACGATCGCCTACCACGCGATTCGCGCCTCGAATCTGCTCGCGCAGGAGCGGGGTTCGTACTTCGGCGGCTTCCCCGAGTCGAAGTACGCGTCGGGCGAGTTCTTCGACAAGTACACCGAGCAGGTGTGGGAGCCCAAGACCGAGCGGGTGCGGCAGATCTTCGCCGACGCGAACGTCCACATCCCCACCCAGGACGACTGGCGCGAGCTCAAGGCCCTGGTCATGAAGCACGGCATCTACAACCAGAACCTGCAGGCCGTGCCCCCGACCGGTTCGATCTCCTACATCAACCACTCGACCAGTTCGATTCACCCGATCGCGTCGAAGATCGAGATCCGCAAGGAAGGCAAGATCGGCCGCGTCTACTACCCGGCCCCTTACCTGACCAATGAGAACCTCGAATACTTCGAGGACGCCTACGACATCGGCTACGAGAAGGTCATCGACACCTACGCGGCGGCCACCCAGCACGTCGACCAAGGCCTGTCGCTGACCCTGTTCTTCAAGGACAGCGCCACCACCCGCGATGTCAACCGCGCCCAGATCTACGCCTGGCGCAAGGGCATCAAGACGCTGTACTACATCCGCATCCGCCAGATGGCTTTGGAGGGAACCGAAGTCGAGGGCTGCGTGAGCTGCATGCTCTGACGAGTGGTATCGATAAAGGGCGTCCCGGCTACCCGCCGCGGGCGCCCTTTCTCGTCGAGTGCCGGGAGCCGCCATGGAAACCGCCGACCGCTACCGCAACTTCGCCGAACGCGAGGTCCGGGGCTACTCACCGTGCTACGAAGCCTGGACACTCGGAATCGCCGAGGACACAGAACTTCTCACCCTGATCGACGCCCTCCCCGTCTACAAGCGCCAGCCCAACCTGATCCTCGGCGCGGCGCGTTTCCTCGGGGTGACGCCCGGTCCGTTCGAGGAGTTCAAGGACTTCCTGATCACCAACTGGGCCGAGGTGCAGGACGTCGCCATGACCCGCCGAACCCAAACCAACGAGGTCGGGCGAACCGCGGCCCTGCTCCCGCTGCTAGCGAAATACGGCCCGAACCCGGTGGCGCTCATCGAATTCGGCACCTCCGCCGGGTTGTGCCTCTACCCCGACCGCTACAGCTACCGCTACGACGAGGGCCCGATCCTCGACCCTCACGACGGCCGGTCGACCGTCGTCCTCGACTGCACCACCACCGGCAACCCACCCATCCCCACCGAACTCCCGAACGTCGTCTACCGCGCAGGCATCGACCTCAACCCCCTCGACGTATCCGACCCAGAGGACGTCCGCTGGCTCGAATCCCTGGTCTGGCCCGAACAGCGAAACCGCTTGGAGCGCCTGCACAATGCCGCCGAAATCGCCCGCAAGGACCCACCCCGCTTGCTCCGCGGCGACCTACTGACCGGCCTCCCCGCCTTCATTCTGGAAGCGCCCCCGGACATTCCGGTCATAGTCTTCGGTAGCGCTGTCCTGCTGTACCTTTCGCGCTCCGACCGCCAGGCCGTTCCCGAGATGATGCGTAGCCTCGGCTGTGACTGGATCACCAATGAGTCTCCGGGTGTAGTGGATTTCGGTGGGCTGGAGACTCCGCCCGGGGTAGCGGACGTCCATCTCGTGGTCGCGTCGAACGGTGTGCCGGTGGCCTTCGCGCGCCCGCATGGGCAGACCCTCGATTGGTTCGGGAAGAGATAGAAGAGCCAAAGACGAAGAGACAAAGAAGAAAAAGACAAAAGACGCCAGGAGGAGGGGTGGGGAGGGGGCTGGGTTGGGCACCTCGGTGGCGGGACCAGCCTCCTCGAGGCTCGGGCGCGCAGCGGCCCGGGGAAGAACACTCAAAGACGCCCGTCGCGTGTCCGATTCGCCCGGTTGCTGTCGTCGAGAGGCACATCCTGGAGGCGGGATTAGGGAGGAACCGGACAAAGGCCCTCCAGGATGTGCCGCTCGGCGAACAGGCGGGCGGGGAGGGACTGGGCGGGGAGCTTGGCACCCTGTGGAGTTGTCAATGAGCGTTGGTGCTGGGGGTTTTGGTTCTTGTTGTGTTGTTTCGAGTAGGTGATGCGTGCAGTCCGTGGGCTGGGATCGGCGGGTGGCGGCTCCCGGCCCGGCGTCAGCCCCGGTCCGGTAGGGCAGGCGAGGTGACCACGCTTCCCCGTGCTTTGCGCACGCCAGCGAGACACGAGCAGCCGGTTTCGGAAGCAGCCCACGGGGCCCCACCTGTTGGTGAGGCTGCCACGGGAATTAGGGACGTAACCCGCACCGGACCGCCGGGCGCTTCCGCGTCCGCTTGGGAATCCCGGTGAGGGAGGCGGCTTTCAACTCCCCGGCATGGTGACGGTCATTCACCTGCGGAGTCTGGGAGGGGTCGATCGAGGCAGGCGCGATCCAGCCGATGCGCCCGGCATGCTCGGATTCCGGTGGCATCACCACCGTCTTCCACTTGTCCGGGCCTTCCCCGATCAACGAGTGGCAGGAATCGCAAGCCAGAGTCAAGTTTTCGATGTCGGTAGGGCCGCCCTTGGCCCACTCGGTGACGTGATGGACCGCGCACAGGGTGGCGGGGGCGTCGCAGCCGGGGCGGGTGCAGCCGCGCTCGGCGGCGATGAGCGCGCGGCGCTGGTCGGCGTTGGCGAGACGGTGGGCCTTGGAGTGACCGAAATGCAAAGGGCGACCGGCGTGGTCGAAGATCGCCAGGAATGGGCGCGACTGCTCGGCGAGGCGCAGCGCCTCTTCCATCGGGACCGTGCCACCGGAGGCGGTGGTCGCGACACCGGCAGCGGCCTCCACTTCAGCGAGCGACATGGTGATGATCGTGGAGACGGGCAGGCCGCGGTGTTGGCCGAGGTTGGCCGGACCCATCTCCGGGCGCAGCAGCGCGATCAGCGCATCGTGCTGGCGCTGGGCGGTGGTGCGGGTGTCACGGCGGGCGGCGGCCTGCAAGACATCGGCACCGATTCCCTTGGCGCGCTGCGGGCTTTGCGGGTCGTCGGGGTTGCACATGCCGGGTTGGGCCAGGTCGGCGAAGACGGCATCCAGCAGCGCCCGCGCGGCCGGGGTCAGCTGGCCGGAGACATCGCTCATCCCGTCCACGCCCTGCTTACCGAGCACGAAGCCACGCCGGGCTTGGCGGTCGTCCTCGCTGACGAGGCGGCCGTCGGGGTCGAGGAACCCCAGGATGCGGTCCCCGAGCTTCGGGAGGTCGTCGGGGGTGGAGCGGGTGGCGAAGTGTGCCAACTCCATTTCCGCCTTGCCCACGAGTTCCGGGTGGGTCTTTCCGGGGATGCGGCCCATGATCTTCACGATCCGACGCGCGTGATCCGGCGACAGCAGACCCTGCTCCTGAGCGGCCGCGACCCACGCCAGGGTCGGCTCCAGCACCTGCCCGGTGACCTGGCGTTCGCCGAGGTATTCCGCAGCGTTCACGCGGGCACCGGCCTCGGCATGCCCCAAACGCAATACCTGCTCGAGGTACTTGCCGGTGCGCTTCTTCCACCCGGCCTTCTCCGGCAGATTGCGGTTCCGCACTTCCCCCACGATGCGGTGGTCGATGGCGGCCATGGCACGCTTGCGGGTCTCGTATTCCTGCATGAACTCGACGAATTCGTCATCGGAGAACCCACCGAACGAATTGGTGAGCAGGATGTCGGTGGCGGCGGCGAGCATTGCGATCGCGTCGGCGATCGTGCTGCTACCGGAAACACCTCCACCCGTGGTCATGCCTCCATTTTACTGCAGCGCAAACAGCCAGGGAACCCGAATTGTCCTGTATTGCAGACTATTTGAGAAGCATAATCACGAATTCGTCACGCGGGCAATCCGATTACGATTGTCCCGGTGAGAACACTGGCTATTCCACAAGCCCCCTGACGTGAAATCCGTTCGTTCAGAAGCAGTCTGCTCATCAATGCCCCGATGACGATGCTGGATTCGCGGACGCTGGCCACGACGGCGAGGGGCAGTTGGGTCATGGCGATCAGGGTCAGCCCGAATGCGCCGAGCATCGCGGTGCCACCTGCGGCGGTCAAGGGGAGCGCGCGGAGGGTGAGGGTGTTGGGAGTGCCTCGGGCGAGGTCGCGGGTTTTGAGGACCAGGCCGGAGCCGCCCATGACGGTGATCAAGTAGGCGATGGGGGAGGCGTGTTGGACTCCGACGCCGTCGAACATGGTGTAGCTGGCGACGCACATGCCGATTGTGAGGCCCCACAAAACCGAGCGGCGGCCGCCGGTGATGCCCGGGGCCGAGGGCTGGGCGCGGGAGAGGGCGATCATGAGGACGCCGGAGGTGATGAAGGCGACGCCCAGCCAGCGGGTCCAGCCGATGGTGGTGCCGAGGATGGCCGAGGCGGTGATGACCAGGACGGGGGAGCTGCCTCGGACGATGGGGTAGACCTCGCCGACCGGGGCCGTGGCATAAGCCTTTTCGAGCAGCGCGAAGTAGATGGTGCTGAAGCAGATCGAGGCGGCGGCGAAGGGGAGGGCGTAGAGCTCGAAATGCCAGGTGGCCACGGCGATCGGGAGGAAGAGGAGGCCGCCCGCGATGAGCATGTCGGCGGTGGAGGAGACCGGGCGGTCGCTGCGGCGGATCCAGCCGAGGGTGACATTCCAGCCGGCGTGCATGAAGACGGAGATCGCCAGGGCCAGATATCCCATCGACTGCACGCGCGCATCCTCTCGGTTGGTCTAGACCAAACTCTCGGACGCAAACCTAGTCGGTCCTCAACGTGCAGGTCAACGGGTTTGTCGCGAGAAAACGCTTGGTTGATGGCATGTTTCGGGGGATTGACGACCAGGGGAACGGGGTGGAGGCATCCGCTGCTGTGGTCAATCCCACGTGTAGATCGGCCGCGATTGTGAACTCTCCAGAAGGTGCTTCCGGATCTGCCGTGTGATGCCCGCCGCTGGTTACGCTCGTGATGGTTCCGAGATTGGATCGAAACACGGTATTGGACCGAAAAGAATGCGCGGTCAATTTCGGAATCGGAAACCGCACTGGGACACGCGTTTTGGAGGTGAGTCCGAGTCCTCGCCTGCCCCCGCACATCGAGGACTGTCTGCTCTTTTCGCACTGTTGAATGAAGACCACCCACCGAGCGGATTTCCTCGCAGCCGCTCGGTGGGTTCTTCGGATATGAAGCCCGCTTCAGGAGTTGCTTTGTCGGACAGCAGAATATGGCGTACGGCGGTGGTCGCGGCCGCACTGCTGATGGTCGCGAGCATGCCGGTGACCGCGACGGCGGACCGAAATGCCTTGCGCACGAGCGTTATCAATTCCGATCGGATCGGGCCGCGCTGGGAGCGGGTCGAGGTCGAGTCGGAGGCCATGGGCCGCACTGTCACCCTCGATGTGCTGCACGGCTCCGGCGACGGACCCCGCCCGACCCTCTACCTCCTCGACGGCGTCGATGCCGAAGGCGTCTCGGACTGGCTCACCAAGGGCCACGCCGCTGACTTCTTCGCCGACAAACCGGTCGATGTGGTCTTCCCCGCCGGCGCCACCGGCAGCATGTACACCGACTGGCAGCGCCCCGACGTCGCCCTGGGCTGGAACCGCTGGGAAACCTTCCTCACCGGCGAATTGCCCGGAGCCATCGAGCCGTATCTGCATTCGGACGGCCGCCGCGCCATCGCGGGCGTCTCCATGGGCGCGCAGGGCGCGATGATGCTGGCCCACCGCCACCCCGGCTTCTACCGTGCCGTGGCCGGATTGAGCGGCTGCTACTCCACCATCGACGGACCCGGCAGCGCGGTCACCGCGCTCACGGTGGCCTCGCGCGGCGGCAATGTCGTGAAGATGTGGGGACCGCTGGGCACCTTCGACTGGGTGACCCACGACAGCACGCTGGGCGCGGAAGCCTTGCGCGGCACCGTCATCTATCTCTCGGCCGCCACCGGCGTCCCCGGGATGCTCGACCTGGCCGAGGTGCTGAGAGCATCGGACACGATGGCCGCCCTGCAAACCGCGGGCGGCGGTGTGGCATTGGAGGCGGGTGCCCGGATCTGCACCGAGACCTTCGCGAAACGCCTGAGCGACTTGCGAATTCCCGCCACCGTGCATTACGAGCCGACCGGCATTCACGCCTGGGAGGATTTCTCCACGCAGCTGGGCCCGGCCTGGGATACCCTCGCGACCGCCTTCGGGCGGTGATGGAGCCGCCCGAATCGGTTGTGGTTCGGGCTATTTCAATGCCGGAAACCGTAACGCGGTAGTCGGCGCAGACCCGGCCGGATGCGTCCGTCGACTGTCACGGCCAGTCCGGCATGTACCGCCGCCACCGTGAAATCGGACGCCTCTCTCCAGGTGGCCGCGTATTCCATGGTGAGTTCGGCACCGTCCTCCGGCCCGCCGAGGTACACGGTGACTCGGTGGGTGAGCGCCTCCCCCACGCTGTCGAACAAGACCTTGCCTTCGGTGGTGCCGGTCATGTGCTACTCCTCAGTAGTATCTCTGTGACCGAACGTAACCGGAATATCCTGGCTGAGAAGGTGTTACGAATCGCGCTTGGATATGTCACAAGCGCCGACCGAGTTTAGTTGTTACTCAGTGGAACAGAAACGACTGTGCCCCAAATGTAATGTCCAAATACCTTGCCCCCGAATGAGATCCCCGCCCGTCTGCCACCGCTCACAATCGTCCCCGCGCGGCGATTGTGACTGTTCGGAAGGTTGGCGTGTCCCTCTCGACCACCCGCGCGGACCTTCCTACGCTGCCCGGCATGAGGATACGCGTGCCGATCGCGGTCATCGGCGCTCTGCTGTTCACGATCGCCTCCGGGCTCGTCGCATCGGGTTCCGCGGCCGCGCAACCCCTGCTTCCCACCCCGGATCCGGACCCCTTCTACGCCGCCCCCGCCGATCTCGCCGATCACCAGCCCGGTGACGTGCTGGCCGTGCGCGCCATGCCCGCGCTGGCCATCTTCCCCGACACCGAGATCACGCTGATCAAGTTCCGCTCCACCAGTTCCGAGGGCAAGCCGATCGCGGCCACCACCACCGTGCTGTCCCCGCGCAATCGCCGCCCGGATGCCCCGCTGCTGTCGCTGCAGCAGATCATCAACGGCCTGGGCGCGCAGTGCGCGGTGTCCCGGGTGCTCTACACCACCGACCCCAATCTCATGGTCCGTGAGGCCCCGGCCTGGAACATCCTGCTACAGCGCGGCTGGACCGTGGCCCTGCCCGACCATCTCGGCCCCCGATTCGCCTACGGCGCGGCCAAACTCGGCGGGCAGATCACCCTGGACGGGATTCGTGCGGCGCAGCACGTGTCCGCGTTGCAGGTCGAGCACAGCCCGGTCGCCATGACCGGTTATTCGGGCGGCGGCATGGCCACGGCCTGGGCCGCGGCGCTGGCCGCGTCGTACGCCCCCGACCTGCACATCGCGGGCGCGGCCATGGGCGGCGTCCCGATGAACCTGGTCTCCATGCTGGAAACCCTCGGCCTGAACCGGCATCCGGTCTTCGGCCTGGCCCTCGCGGCGGGCCTGGGCCTGGAACGCGAGTACCCCGACCGCTTTCCGCTCACCGACCAGCTCAACGACCGCGGCCTGGCGATTCGCGACAAGCTGCTCAACAGCTGCACCAATGACATCCTGACCGCGGGCGCGGGGCAGGGCGCACTCGATATCGCCAAGACGACGGTCATGACCGGCGATCAGACGGCCCGTTCGGTGGTCGAGGAGAACAGCCTCGAACTGTTCAAGGGCGTCCCGAACATGCCTGTCTTCGAATGGCATTCACCGATCGACGGCTTGATCCCGGTCGATGCGATCGTCGATACCATTCACCGCTACTGCGCGGCGGGCGCGCAGGTCTGGTCCGAGCAGGAACCGGTCCCCGACCATCTGACCGCCGCCGTCCTGGGTCTCCCGGCCGCACTCACCTGGCTCGACGCCCGCTTCCGCGGCGACCCCGCGCCCTCCAACTGCTGACGTGCTATCCGGCCTGATAGGTCCGCGCCACCAGCGCGGACCGCAGGTACCACAGCCCCGACGCCTGGGTCGGGTCGAAGCCGGTCAGCTGCCCGATTCGCTTGAGGCGGTAGTCGACGGTGTTGGTGTGCACGTGCAGCATTCGCGCGGTGCGCTGACGGTTGAGGTTGTTGCTGATGTGGGATTGCAGGGTTTCCAGCAGTTCCGCGTGCTCGTCGAGCGGGTCCAGCAGCGAGCCCAGGTGGTCGCGGCCGGGACCGGGTCTGGTCAGCTGGTATTCCAAAGCCAGTTCGTCGAATCGGAACAGTCCGCGCACCAGCCGTAGTCGGTGCACGATGTCCAGCAGTTCGTGCGCCTGATCGGCGGCGTCCGGAATCTGTTGCGGCGTAGCGGAAACCATGGTCGCCGTGATCGGCACCCGCGCGGCCCGCGACAGCTGTTCGACCAGCTCGTCGAGCTGCTCCTCGGCGAGCGCGGTCGCCGGGACCAGCAGCGTCCCGCCGTCCACGCTCAGCAGCGACAGCACCTTGTCGGTATACCGCGTGGCCAGCTCCGCCTGCACCCGCCGCAGCTTGCGCCGCGCCACCACCGCGCCGTCCACGGTGGGGGAGTGCTCCTCCGGATGATCCGGAATGGCCAGCGCCAGCACGTGATACGTCTCGGCGATCTCGATGCCGCACTCGCGCGCCATGGTCGAGGTGCTGTGCCCGCCCAGCAGCGCGGAGGTCAGAGTGTGCACGGCCGTGTGGTGTTCGCTCACCACCGACCGCAGTTCCCGCACGTACGCCATGGCCACCGCGGAGGTCATCCGGTCCAGCAGCTCCACGACCAGTTTCGCGCCGTCCATGATGTTGTCCATATCGGCGGCCGCGATCACCAGCGTCGCGTCGCCGTCGGCGGTCTCCTGGCGGAGGTGGCGCGACATGGCATTGGCCATCACCAGTTCGGAGCCGATCTTGAAGCCCTCGTGGATGGCGTGATGGATGGTGTCGATCGGAATGCCCTCGCGCGCCCATTGCGCGGCGGCCTCCTCCAGACGCTTGGTCTTCTCCGGAATATCTCGCCCGTCCAGCATGCCGACCGCCAGTTCCAGGCAGATCCGGGTGATGGCGGTGACGTCGCCGTGAATCGCGTCCCCGGGCAGCGTCCCGCACGGCGCGACCGTCTCGACGAAATGCCCGACCATGTGCCGCGCGAGCCCGCGCACATCCTTGAGCGGCGACGATATCGGACTGCCGGACACGGTGAGCCCAGCCCGGGCCGGAATCTCCACGGACATCCGTGCTCCCTTCGACCCCCGGGGTGGTGCCCCTTCCGGGACATGAAACGCTAACGCATGCCGCATATTCGAGCGGCCGGTTCGATTCCTCCTGTGAAGCACAGTAATGCCCTTCCGGCCGACTTGTGACTTCTCACATGTGCCAGGTGGACCCCGCATGACAAACGATCGCTGCCGGATGGAAGCATCGGGGCATGGCCGAAGCGACGCGCAGGATCGGGATTCTGTTGTTCGACGGCGTCGAGGAACTCGACTTCGCCGGGCCCTGGGAAGTGCTGGCGTTCTGGACGCGCATGGTGCCCGAGGACGGCTGGGAGGTGTTCACCTTCTCGCACACCGGTGCGATCGTGCGGTGTGCCAAGGGCTTGAAAGTGACACCGGACCACTCGTTCGAGACCGCGCCCGCCATGGATGTTCTTGTATTCCCCGGTGGACAGGGCACCCGGCCGATGGTGCACGACCGCGAGGTCCTGGATTGGGTTCGGACCCAACGCGATCGGGTGCCGCTGATCACCAGCGTGTGCACCGGCTCGCTGGTCCTGGCCGCCGCCGGGCTGCTGAAGGACCGCCCGGCCACCACCCACTGGCGCTCCCTCGACGTGCTCGCCGAACTCGACCCGACCATCCGGGTGCGCCCCGACGCCCGCTACGTCGACTCCGGCGACATCGTCACCTCCTCGGGCGTCTCCGCCGGAACCGACATGGCCCTGTACCTGGTCCAGCGCCTCGCCGGTGACGAGCGCGCCCGCTGGGTCCGCCGCGGCATCCAATACGACCCGGAACCGCCGCGCGGCACCGACTGGCCCGAGGGCGCGGAGTGGGCGTTGGGCTCGGTGGATCCGACGCGGCCGAAGTAGCGTCTAGTCCAGGTGCGAGGCGTCGTTGTACACGGTCAGCCGCATCGCATCGCCGGAGTCCATTCGCTCCCATCGGGTTATCGACGCATTGCGCACCTGCGCCGTGGTCTGCGCGCTCAACTGCGCCTCCGCCAGCTCCCCGAACAGATAGCGGGTCAACACAATCGCGATATCGTGCGTGAAAACCAGCACGTGCCCGTGCATTTCCCGCAGCACCGCCCGCAGCCGCAGCGCCACGTCCGGCCACGACTCCCCGCCCGGCGGCCGGTAGTAGAACCCGCCGAGCCTCCCCATCTCCCGATACTCCCGCGGATACCGCAGCATGATCCCGGACCTGGTGAGCCCGAACAGAATTCCGTTCTCCCGATCCCGCAGCCGCTCATCGAACCGCGGCGTCGGCGCATCCACCGCCTCGAGCGCGATCCGCGCGGTCTCCCGAGTCCGAACATACGGCGAGCACAGCACCAGATCGAACCCCGGCGCGATCTCGGCCAGCCGCTTCCCCACGGCAGCCGCCTGCCCGGCCCCCTTCTCCGTCAACGGCACATCGGCATCCCTTGTGCCGCTGATGAATTCCGCCGCCCCCGTATAAGGAGCGGCATTGGCCGTACTCTCCCCGTGCCGCACCATCGTCAACGATTCGAGCCCGGTCCCCACGACATCCACTCCTCTATGGTGATCACAACCATGGCTCGCTGTCCGGCGAAAGTGCTATGTGTGTCCGATGACCACATACGGTGACTCTCGCGACACGCGATCCACCCCCTCCCTGCGGCTGGACGAACAGCCGCTGGGCCCGGTGCATTACAAGCTGGTCGCCCTGGTGGGCATGGGATTGTTCTTCGACCTGTACGAATTGTTCCTGGCGGGCACCGTCACCGGCGTCCTCAAGCAGCAGCTGCACCTGTCGACCTATCAGCTCAGCGGGATTCTCGCCTCGGCGTTCGCGGGCCAGTTCCTGGGCGCGCTGGTGATCGGACGGCTCTCCGACGTCTTCGGCCGCCGCCGCATGTTCATGGTGAACATCGGCCTGTACGCGGGCTTCACCCTGCTGGGCGCGTTCAGCCCGAACGTCTGGTTCCTCATGGCGACCCGGGCGCTGGCGGGATTGGGCATCGGCGCGGAGATGACGGTGTCGGACACCTACCTCTCCGAGACCATGCCCGCGCGGGTGCGCGGCCGCATGATCGCCACCGCCTACACGATCGGCTTCCTGGCGGTCCCGTCCGTCGGCTTCCTGGCCCGCTGGCTGGTTCCATTGCACCCCTTCGGCATCGACGGCTGGCGCTGGCTGTTCGTGCTCGGCGGTCTCGGCGCGGGACTGGTGTTCGTGGCGCGCCGCCACATGCCGGAGTCGCCGCACTGGGAGGCGGGGCAGACCCGGGAGCGGGTGCCGTTCACCGAGATTCTGCGCAAGCCCTTCCGCGGCCGCACCGCGCTGTTCTCCGGGGTGATGATCCTGCAGGTGTTCGGCTACTACGGTTTCGGCACGCTGGCCGTTCTGGTGTTGCAGCACAAGGGATTCACCGTCGTGAACTCCCTCGGGTACCTCGCGATCACCTACCTCGGTTATCCGCTCGGCTCCCTGCTCGCCATTCCGCTGATCGAGCGCATCGAACGGAAATACCTGGTGATGGCCAGCGCCGCGTTGATGGCGGTCTTCGGCCTGGTCTTCGGTTTCGCCACCGCGGTGCCGCTGATCCTGTTGTCGGGCGGCCTGTTCACGCTGGCCAGCAATGTGTTCTCCGACGCGATTCACACCTATCTGCCGGAGTCGTTCCCGACCAGCGTGCGCGGTACGGCGTCGGGGGCGACCTACTCGCTGTCCAAGCTGTCCACGGCGATTCAGCCGTTCCTGCTGCTGCCGCTGCTGGACCACCGCGGTCCGGGCACGGTGTTCACCGTCATCACCGTCGCGCTGCTGGTGATGGTCGCGCTCATCGGCGTGTGGGGGCCGATCACCGGCCGGCGGGAACTCCTGTCGTGATGTCGGCGGGCGGGAGCCAGAGGGTGGCGATGGTGCCGCCGCCGGCCGCGGGTTCGATGGAGGCGTTGCCGCCGTGGGCCTCGGCGACCCAGGCGACCAGGGCCAGGCCGATGCCGTTGCGGCCGGTTCGGCCGGCGGCGCCGCGGTTGAAGGGGCTGGCGGACATGACCGGGTCGACGCCCGGGCCGTGGTCGCGGATGCTGACGCGGCCCTCGGCGACGTGCACCTCGACGGGGGCGGCACGGTTGACCGCGCCGTGGGTGAGGCCGTTTTCCAACATGTTCCGGATGGCGAGGCCGAGCAGCTGCGGGTCGCCGACCACGACGCTGGGGTGCGCGGTGACCACGATGCGCGGGTCTCCGGCTTCCTCGGCCACGGCCTCGGCGAGCTGATCCAGGCGCAGCATGGTGCGCTCGGGTTCGGCGATGCCGGACTGCATGCGCGCACGGGCGAGCAGCCCGGTCACCAAGCGCGCCATGCGATCCGCGAGGCGGCGGGCCTCGGCGAGGGTCTGCTGCACCTCGTCGGGCTTCGGCTTGGATTCGGTGAGCAGCTTCAAAGTGGTGAGCGGCGTACGCAATTCGTGCGCGGCGTCGCCCAGGAACTGCTCGTGCTCGTCGAGCAGCCGCAGTGCCTGGCGCTGGCTGCGGCTGGACAGCAGATAGGTCGCGGCCGCGGACAGCAGCACCAGCAGGCTGCCGCCGATCAGCAACTCCCACACCAGGTTCTGATGCTGCCCGGCGTCGGCCATGGCCTCGGTCCCGGCCAGGATGACGACGATATTGTCCCAGTCGTTCCAGAACACCGGGCTGCCCGCCACCGTGACCGCGCGGCCGGTGATATCGGTGCCGGTGTAGCGGTTGCCCTGATAGATCAGCCCGTCCGCGTGATCCTCGATCTGCGTTGCGAGCGTGGCGATCTGGGCGTCGTCGGGCATGAGCGAGCGCTGATAGGTGTGGGCCTGCTTCCACGGCTCACCCGGTTTGCGCACCGCCACCACGACCGCCACCGAGCCCTTGGCCAGGGGATCGTCGATGACCGTCGACAGGTCCAGCGACTGCTTCTCGTCGTGCTGGATGGCGCGCGCCAGTCCGTCCGACACCCGCTCGACCTGATCGTTGGCGCGGGTCTCGCGCGCGTGTGCGTCGATGGTGGCGGCCACGAAGCCGAAGATCAGCACGGCGGCCGCGGTGATCACGGTGACCAGCGCGGTCATGACCCAGCTGGCCCGCCGCAGCCGGGCCACGGCGGGGGAGCGATGCGCGCTCACGAGATCCCGCCGGCGATCAGGAATCCGGTCCCGCGCACGGTCTCGATCACATTCGGCTCCCCGAGCTTGCGCCGCAGCTTGGCGACCACCGCGTCCACCACATTCGAAGCGGGCTCGGCCATTTCGTCCCAGCAGCATTCGATGAGATCGGTGCGGGTGACCACGCTGCCGCGCCGGGTGGCCATGAGTTCCAGGACCGCGAACTCCTTCGGGGTGAGCATGAGCATGACCCCGCCGCGGGTGACCCGGCGGCGCATGAGGTCGATATCGATGTCCGCCACCACGATTCGCGAGGCGGTGGGCTGTTCGCGGCGGCGGCACAGCGCGCGCACCCGCATCACCAGCTCCGGCAGGGCGAAGGGCTTGGTGAGGTAATCGTCTGCGCCGGACTCGAATCCGGCCAGCCGGTCGTCGAGGCCGTCGCGGCCGGTGAGCATGAGCGCGGGCACCGTGTGCCCGGCACTGCGGGCGCCGGAGACCAGGTCCAGGCCGTCGCCGTCGGGCAGGCCGCGGTCCACCACCAGGCAGTCGTAACGATTGATGGCGATCTTGAAATCCGCGTCGGCGATGCTCTGGGCGTGGTCGACGGCGAACCCGGCCGAGCGCAACCCATCGGTTACCTCACGGCAGAGCTGGTGATCGTCCTCTAACACCAAAACACGCACAGAGGCAGAGACTAGGGCATTCCGGACGACTGCCCAACGGCTGTGGCGTGCGGCTGAGCCGAAAATGATCGAAAAATGATTCGGCGGCAAACTGTCCCGTTGACCGAGCCTGATCGACCTTCTCACGGATCAGACCGTCCAGTCGAGTGCATTCGCGCAGGTGTCACCCACACGCCACCGGTTAGTACCGGTTAGTACCGGCCAGCTAGAGCGCGTTTAGGGCAGCCTATGTATGCTGTATGAGGTTGTTCTGTCGACGGCGGCTTTCGGAGGGGGTGAGGTCCATGCGTGGTGAACCTCCCAGTCGAAGGCCGCGTGGCATCGCCCTTTTGTTCCGTCGATAGATCTTTTCGTGGCGGCGGTGGAGCGATGCCCGCGGTGTGATCCTGTGCATCCATCCGCCTTCTCACTCGCCATCCGGCCGAGGTCCCGCCATGACGCAGACAGATCTGCCCCCTGTTGCTCCTGTACTCGACGTGCCCTGCGCCGAAGGGAATTCGCTGCGCGACATCGCCCACGGTGATTCGCTGCGCGACATCGTCGACTGCCATCACCTGACCCCCACCATGCGGTGGCTCGACGACCACGCACCCCACGTCATCGCCGATGAGCTGGCCCGCATGGACTCCGTCACCGCGGTCATGGCCTTCCGGCTGCTCGACAAGGACCGCGCGCTGGACGTGTTCGAGGAACTCGAACCCGTCGACCAGCAGCGCATTTTGAGCGGACTGCGCGATCACAGCTTCCGGGAACTGGTCGAGGAGATGGATCCCGACGACCGCGCGCGCATGCTGCGCGAGGCTCCGGCCAAGGTCGCCAAGAAGGTGTTGGCCGGGCTCAGCCCACACGAGCGGCGCATGACCGCCACCCTGCTCGGCTATCCCGAGGGGTCGGTCGGTTTCTATATGACGCCGGAAGTCGTTGCGCTGCCGCGGAATCTGCCCGTCGCCCAGGCGCTGCAGACGGTGCGCGCCAAGGGCTCGAACGCCGAGACCGTCTACACGCTGCCGGTCGTCGACGCGGGCCGCCGCCTCATCGGCGTGGTCGAGCTGCGCGATCTCGTGCTCTCCTCGCCCGACACCATGATCGCGGAACTGGTTGCGGCCGAACCGGTCTCGGTGCGCGCCACCGATTCGGCGGAGAAGGCGGCGCGACTCATGCAGGGCGCCAACCTGATCAACCTGCCGGTGGTGGACAGCGAGGACCGACTGGTCGGGCTGCTCACCATCGACGACGCGGTCGAGGTCATCGAGGCCGCCGACTCCGAGGATATGGCGCGCCAGGCCGGTACCGCCCCCTGGCAGGGGCACTACATGGCCGCGGGCGTGTTCCAGCTGGCGCGCTACCGCGCGCTGTGGCTGCTGCTCCTGCTGGTCGCGGCGACGCTGACGGTCACGGTCACCAACTTCTTCGAGCCCACCCTGGAACAGGCCGCGCATCTGGCGCTGTTCATTCCGCTGCTCATCGGCTCCGGCGGCAATGTGGGCGCCCAGGCCGCGACCACCTGCGTGCGCGCGCTCGCGGTCGGCGAGGTGCGGGTCTCGGATCTGTTCAAGGTGATCTGGCGCGAATGCCGGGTCGGCCTGCTGCTCGGCTGCATGCTGGCCGTGGTCGGCATGGTGATCGGCTCGCTGTTCGTCGGCGCGAAAATCGCTGTGGTGGTGGGTGTCGCGCTCATCATCATCTGCGGGTGGGCGGCGACCATCGGCGGCACCATGCCGCTGATGGCGAAGAAGCTGCGCATCGATCCGGCGGTCATCTCCGCGCCCATGGTGACCACGCTGGTCGACGCGACCGGTCTGATCATCTACTTCACCACCGCGAAGCTCGTCCTCGGCATCTGATCGGCAAATCGGGGTGTGCGCGACACGCGTGCACCCCGGCTCGCTGTGACGGATCCCATCGCTGTAATTTTCAGCAGTCGGCGGCGTGCTTGCCCACATCCCTTCCGCGTTGTCCCAGGACAACGCGAAGACACGTGAAGACACAACTTCTTGTGCTGCACAAGGATGTCACCTACCAGTAGTAGTGTTCAGGGCAATGAGACTCCGCAGGGTCCGGTGAGCTGAGAAGGGTGTGTGAACGGGCGTGAAGCTGATCGATCGAGTAACCGCGATCAACTGGAACCGTGTGCAGGACGAGAAGGACTCGGAGGTCTGGGATCGGCTCACCGGCAACTTCTGGTTGCCGGAAAAGGTGCCGGTCTCCAATGACATCCCGTCCTGGAACACGTTGACCGCCAATGAGAAGCAACTCACGATGCGGGTCTTCACCGGTCTCACCCTGCTGGACACCATCCAGGGCACGGTCGGCGCGGTCAGCCTGATCCCGGACGCGATCACCCCGCACGAGGAGGCGGTGCTCACCAATATCGCCTTCATGGAGTCGGTGCACGCCAAGAGCTACAGCTCGATCTTCTCGACCCTGTGCTCCACCCGTGAGATCGACGAGGCCTTCCGCTGGTCCGAGGAGAACCGGAACCTGCAGCGCAAGGCCGAGATCGTGCTCGAGTACTACAACGGCGACGACCCGCTCAAGCGCAAGGTCGCCTCCACCCTGCTCGAGTCGTTCCTCTTCTACTCCGGCTTCTACCTGCCCATGCACTGGTCCTCGCGGGCCAAGCTCACCAACACCGCCGACATGATCCGCCTGATCATTCGCGACGAGGCCGTGCACGGCTACTACATCGGCTACAAGTACCAGAAGGGCCTCGAGCGCCTCTCCGAAGCCGAACGCGACGAGCTCAAGTCCTACACCTTCGAGCTCCTCTTCGAGCTCTACGAGAACGAGGTCGAATACACCCAGGACCTCTACGACGAGGTGGGCCTCACCGAGGACGTCAAGAAGTTCCTCCGCTACAACGCCAACAAGGCCCTGATGAACCTCGGCTACGAGGGCCTGTTCCCCAAGGACGAGTGCGACGTGAACCCCGCCATCCTCTCGGCCCTTTCCCCCAACGCAGACGAGAACCACGACTTCTTCTCCGGCTCCGGCTCCAGCTACGTCATCGGCAAGGCCGTCAACACCGAAGACGAAGACTGGGAGTTCTGAGCTCCCCCGCCTCTCCGGGCCTTCAGCGGACGGCTCGGGTGCCGTAAACATTCGTGCACCCGTGCCGGCGGTCGAATGCCGAAACTATTTTGGACGTACCCGGTGAGTTACCCCGACCGTTGCGAAATCAGTTGCTGCGGTTGACATACGGCCCCGAGCGAATCTCGCTCGGGGCCGTATGTTTCCGGGGATCATTGTCAATCGCCGACGTAGCCGTTGAGGTTGAGGCGCATGTCGTCGAGGAGGGCTCGGGCGGCGGTGATGCCGCTGCCGTGCCAGATGGCGTCTTCGACGGCGAATTCGCGGCGGTCGGTGACCGCGCCGAGCTTTTTCCAGTCGTCGCTGTTCATGACGGACTTGCCGTACTTCAGGCCGTCGGGGCCGTCGAACATGAGGAAGATGAGGTCGCCCTCGATCTTGTTGCGGTCGTTCTGAGTCGACAGGCTGGTCACCGCGAAGGAGTCGCCGCGTTGGGGCTGGGGGCGTTGGACGCCCGCGTCGCCGAGGACCTGGGCGGCGAAGGTGTTGCCGCCCTGGACCTGAATGCTGTTGGGGTCGAAGCGGATTACCGACGCCTGGGTGAGGGAGGAGTTGGCGGCGATGCCCGCGTCCTTGGCGGCGGTGCGGTAGTCGTCGAGCGCCTTGGCGCCCGCGGTCTTGCGGTCCATGGCCTCGGCGAAGCCGGAGAAGGTGGCCTGCCAGCCGTTCTCGTCGCCGACCAGGACGGTGGGGGCGATGGCCTTCAACGCGTCGTAGCGGTTGCCGTCGGCGGCGGGGCCGATGATCAGATCCGGTTTCAGCTCCGCGATTTTCGCGGGATCCGGATTCTCGTTCAGGCCGACCGCGGGAATGGTGACCACGCCGGTGCCGAGGTACCCGGGCTGCGGGACCGGTCCGGCGAGGGTGGTCGCGCCGACCACGCGCTCCCACAGGCCCAGCGCGCAGGTGGCGTCCAGCGCGGCGGTGGACAGCACCACGATGCGCTTGGGATCGGCGGGGACCTCGGAGGTGCCGGCGGCGTGGTTGACAGTCTTTGTGCCGGAAGCCGAATCCGGGTTGCTCGGCAGCGGGCAGGCCTTGGAGGTGTCGCGCTCGATGCCGACGACGCCCGCGCCCGCGATATTGGTGGTCGTGCGGATGATGTTCGCCGAGTTGTCATCGGTCTTGGCGCACCCCGCGGCTAGGCCCACCGTGAGCAGCGTCGCGGCCGAGACCAATCCCACACTGCGCAAATGACGCAAAGGGGAAAAGGTGGAGGCGAACGTGTTTCGGGTGGAAGCGGACTCGCGCACCGGCATGCGGGGCAGCCTACAGCCGTGCCCGGCGACTCCCAATTACGACACAGAGTAGGACCCGTGGCGAGCGCCGTCGGAACACGGTTTACGATCTGTCACAGCGCAAGCCAACCGTCGTTCGTCATAAGCCGAACCGGACGCCGGAAGCAGCGTACGAACGATGGCATACCTGTGGAGGTTTCGTGACAGCCGTAGAACCGCGGCCGGCCAGCCTTGTGGAGGCGGCTCGGCCCTATCCGCAAAGGACGGGTCCGAAGGGTTCGTTCATCTACAAGATGGTCACCACGACGGACCCGAAGGTTCTCGGCGTCATGTACCTGGTGACCGCGATGTCCTTCTTCCTCGTGGGCGGCATCATGGCGCTGCTCATGCGCGCCGAGCTGGCTCGCCCGGGTATGCAGTTCCTCTCGCCCGAGCAGTTCAACCAGCTGTTCACCATGCACGGCACGATCATGCTGCTGTTCTACGCGACCGCGATCGTGTTCGGCTTCGCCAACATCATCCTGCCGCTGCAGATCGGCGCCCCTGACGTCGCCTTCCCGCGTCTGAACGCGTTCAGCTACTGGCTGTACCTGTTCGGCGGCACCATGGCGACCGCGGGCTTCATCACCCCCGGCGGCGCGGCCGACTTCGGCTGGACCGCCTACACCCCGCTCTCGGACATCGTGCACTCGCCGGGTGTCGGCGCCGACCTGTGGATCCTGGGTCTGGCCGTCTCCGGTCTGGGCACCATCCTCGGTGGCGTCAACATGCTCACCACCGTGGTCTGCCTGCGCTGCCCGGGTATGACCATGTTCCGGATGCCGATCTTCACCTGGAACATCGCCGTCACCTCGGTGCTGGTGCTGCTGGCCTTCCCGCTGCTGACCGCGGCGCTGTTCGGCCTGGCCTACGACCGCCACCTCGGCGGCCACATCTACGACCCGGCCAATGGCGGTGTCCTGCTCTACCAGCACCTGTTCTGGTACTTCGGCCACCCCGAGGTGTACATCATCGCGCTGCCGTTCTTCGGCATCGTCTCGGAGATCTTCCCGGTCTTCAGCCGCAAGCCGATCTTCGGTTACACCACCCTGGTCTACGCGACGCTCGGCATCGCGGCCCTCTCGATCGCGGTGTGGGCGCACCACATGTACGCGACCGGCGCCGTTCTGCTGCCGTACTTCTCGTTCATGACCTTCCTCATCGCGGTCCCGACCGGTGTGAAGTTCTTCAACTGGATCGGCACCATGTGGCGCGGTCAGCTCACCTTCGAGACGCCGATGCTCTGGTCGGTCGGCTTCCTGGTGACCTTCCTCTTCGGTGGTCTGTCGGGCGTCATCCTGGCCGCCCCGCCGATCGACTTCCACGTGTCCGACACCTACTTCGTGGTGGCGCACTTCCACTACGTGCTCTTCGGCACCATCGTGTTCGCCACCTTCGCGGGCATCTACTTCTGGTTCCCGAAGATGACCGGCCGCATGATGGACGAGCGTCTGGGCAAGTGGCACTTCTGGGCCACCTTCGTCGGCTTCCACACCACGTTCCTGGTGCAGCACTGGCTGGGCAACATGGGTATGCCGCGTCGGTACGCCGACTACCTGCCGAGCGACGGCTTCACCACCCTGAACACCATCTCCACGATCGGTGCCTTCATCCTGGGTTCGTCGATGCTGCCGTTCATCTGGAACGTCTTCAAGTCCTACCGCTACGGCGAGGTCGTGACCGTCGACGATCCGTGGGGCTACGGCAACTCGCTGGAATGGGCCACCTCGTGCCCGCCGCCGCGGCACAACTTCTACGAGCTGCCCCGCATCCGTTCGGAGCGTCCGGCGTTCGAGCTGCACTACCCGCACATGGTCGAGCGCATGCGCGCCGAGGCCCATGTGGGCTGGGGCTCCAAGTCCCACCACGTGGCCGAGCTGGAGAAGGTTTCCGGCTAGTACGCGTGATCTACCTGGCAATGGCGGCCGTCGAAAGACGGCCGCCATTGTCGTTCTGACAGAATGAGCAGCGCATCGCAGGCATGGACGATGCGTTTCGCGAGATGGGAGTTATCGATTGAGTTCGTCTGACACGACGGTTCTGGTCACGGTTACCGGGCCCGACAAGCCGGGCGTCACGTCGGTACTTCTCGCCGCGCTGGCCAATAACGCGGTCAGCCTGCTGGACGTGGAACAGGTCGTCATCCGGGGACGGCTCACCCTCGGCGTGCTGGTGTCGTGTCCCAGCGATCCCGAGGCGCTGCAAGATCAGCTCGAGGACGCCATGGCCTCCATCGGTATGGAGGTCGACGTGGCGATCGGCGCGAGCGCGGTCTCGGGCGCGAAGCTCTCGACCCACGCGGTCGTGGTGCTCGGTTCGCCGGTCACCGCACGCGCCTTCAGCGCCATCGCGCGCAAGCTTGCCGCGCAGCGGGTGAACATCGACTCCATTCGCGGCATCGCGGACTACCCGGTGACCGGCCTCGAGCTCATGGTCACCGTGCCGTCGGGCGACGCCGAGGTCGAAACCGAACTGCGCACCGCTCTGTCCGCCGTCGCGGCCAAGGAGAGCGTGGACGTGGCGGTCGAGCGCGCGGGTCTCGCGCGACGTTCCAAGCGGCTCATCGTGTTCGACGTGGACTCCACCCTCATCCAGGGCGAGGTCATCGAGATGCTGGCCGCGCACGCCGGTGTCGAGGACGAGGTCCGCAAGGTCACCGAGGCCGCCATGCGCGGGGAGCTCGACTTCTCCGAATCGCTGCGCCAGCGCGTGGCCACCCTCGCGGGGCTGGACGCCTCGGTCATCGACGAGGTCGCCGAGCGCATCGAACTCACCCCCGGCGCACGCACCACCATTCGCACCCTGCGCCGCCTGGGTTTCCGCTGCGGCGTCGTCTCCGGCGGTTTCCGCCAGGTCATCGAACCCCTGGCCCACGAGCTGGAACTGGACTTCGTGCAGGCCAACACCCTCGAGATCCGCGACGGCAAGCTGACCGGCGCGGTCGTGGGCGAGATCGTGGACCGGGCCGCGAAAGCCGTTGCGCTGCGCCGCTTCGCGGCCGAGACCGGCGTGGCCATGGAGCAGACCGTCGCGGTCGGTGACGGCGCGAACGATATCGACATGCTCAATGCGGCCGGGCTCGGCATCGCCTTCAACGCCAAGCCGGCGCTGCGCGAGGTCGCCGATGCCGCACTCTCGCATCCGTTCCTGGACGCGGTGCTGTTCATCCTGGGCGTTACCCGCGACGAGGTCGAGGCGGCCGACGCCCGCGACGGCGGCATCCGTCGCGTGCCGTTGCCCTCGTAGCGGACCCGCCGTCGGTAGCGTGGTCGGCACGTCGTTCCCCGACGAGGGGACGGTCCGGCCACGATCCGAAGGAGTATCCGTGCGCGTGCGTCTGCCGCTGATGGTGTTGCTGGCCGGGCTGGCGGTGACCGCCTGCGGCCACTCCAATCCGAATGAGGCGCAACCGGTATCGGCCACCAGCGTCGCGGTCACCACCGCGGTGCAGGCCACCTCCGGCGCGCATCCGGCCCTGGCCGTCGGCGCGGACTCCGACGGCAAGGACCTCATGCTGGCCGGCGGGCAGGGCCTGATCGTCACCCTCGAGGCCAACCCGACCACCGGATACGCCTGGGTGGTGGGCAGTCTGGACCAGACCATCGTGAAGCAGAACGGGTCACCCGAGTAC